>QHUK01000007.1 GCA_003222085.1 Gemmatimonadota bacterium | reverse complement strand
GCCGTAGCAGGCCGAGCGTGTTGTTCGTGGCGCGGTCGCCAGAGAGGCCGGAAACCGTCACGGGGGCTCCGGTGGCACTGGCCAGGGTGACGAAGCGCGCCGCAGAATCCGGGTTGACCCCGAGCCACACGAGCGTGCCAGGATCGGCGCTCACGAGCGAGGGCAAGAGCTGGTCGCGCCACCGGCCCTGCAGTGCCGCGAACACGAACAGCTTGTTGGGCACAATGGGGCCGCCCATGCCCCCGCCCAGCTGGTTCTGCGTCATGCCCTGGCCGAACGGCGACGCGGTGACCTCGCCCCACTCGAGCGAGCGGTCGCGCAGCGCGTAGGTGAACGCGCCTTGCGGAACGTTGGTGCCGCCGCGCGTCGTCGACGCGACGAGGCCGCCCGAGAACTGACCGCGGGCCACATCGTAGGAGTTCGTGATGACCCGGATCGAGCGGACGGCGTCCTGGGGTACGCTCGCTGAGCCGAAGGACATGCCGTCCATGGTGATGTTGTTCGCGGTGGGCCGCTGCCCGGCGACCGAGAAGGCGGTCGCCGTCGAGTCGCTGCCGCGGATCCCCAGCACGCCGGGCTGGAGCGTCGCGACGGTGTTCACGTCGGAGACGTCGATCGGCAGCCGCGCCAGCTGCTCAGGATTGTAATTCCGGTCGTTCCCGCCGGGCCCCGTGCGGTCGCTCCGCGCGCCGGAGCGCGCGCTGACGGTGACGGGCTCGAGCGGCACCGCGGCCAGCCCCATGCGAATACTGGCCACGATCCGGTCCTCGTCCGCCTGGCGGGCGACATTGACCTGGACCGCCGCCATGCCGATGAACCGCGCCGTCAGCTCGTAGCGCCCGCCTCCGTCCGGGAAGACGATGGTGAAGCGGCCATTCGCGTCGGACGTCCGCTGATGCGAAACGCGGGTTTCCACCGACGTCGCGACGACGACGGCGCCGGCGAGGGGCTGGCTGTCCGGCCCCGTGACCTTGCCGGTGATGATATCGGTGGTCGCGCCTACCTGGCCGGCGGCGGGGCGTGCACCCAGCGCCGCGAGGAGGGCGACGAGCGCCCAGAGGTGAACGGATCGAAGCGTCACGATCGGCAGGAGACGCGAGCGCAACGACCAGAGCGGTGGCGTCAGCATAGGGCCAAGTCGCAAGCGCCGAGTTTGTGGGACCGGTCCAGCGCTCGGAACCAGCGCTCGACTTCGGCGAGCTCGGGAAATCCCCACGCCGCGTGCTCCCGGACCAGCGCCAAGGCCGGCCAGATGACCCGGTTCGCATAGCGCGCCCGCTCGGCAGTGTCGAAGAGCACGTGGAGCTGCTCGGTCGGGGCCAGGCGACACCCGAGGCGCTCCACCGCCCGGCGGTACTGCTCCAGGATCCCCGGCCGCTGGTCCGGGGGAAACCGGAAGAGAAACGTCGAGAGGTCGTAGCTGAACGGGCCGACACCCAGCCGGTCCCAATCGACCAGACGCGTGCGTGAGGCCGCCGCGTGGGGGGCTACGACGGCGTTGATCGGCCACAGGTCGCCGTGGAGCAGCGTGTCCGACCCTGCCGCTTCCTCGAACACGCACGCGCGCCGAGACGCGTCTGCCCTGAGCCGATGCAGCCGCTCGAGCAGGCGAGGGGCGACCCCCGCGTGCTCCGGGGGCGGTTCGATCCCGGAAGCCGCGAGCGCTTCGAGCGCCGCGATGGAGTCGCGGACGTTCGCCGTGAAATACTCCATGCCGAGGTTGGTGGCGTAGCGGCGCACGTCCGGCAGCACCGGGTGACGGGCGGCGCGGGTGTGGAGCTCGGCCATGAGATCCACGGTCGCCTCGACACACTCCGGTGTGGGGTTCGTGGCGAGCGTGTCATCACCCAGGTCTTGGTACACGTGCCACACGCTGTCGCCGCAGCGCTCGGCCGCGGTCCCGAGCAGCCGGGCGCAGCGATCACCGAGGCCGAGTGCGGGCAGCCAGCGCTCGGCCACGAGCCGCGTGCGCTGGGCGACGATGGGGTCGAGCCGCTTGAGCACCACGAAGCGCCATGGCCCGTCACTGATGGCGAGCCGGTAGACTCGGGCCTTCAACTGCGTGAGACTGACCCTGCACCGCCCGGGGCTCGCGCCGTCCAGCAGGTCACGCAGCACCTCGGCCAGCTCGGCCGATCCCGCCTCGCCGTTCTGCTCGAGCGCGTTCCGCAGCCCGCCCGGCAGATCGACGACCGGGCTCGTGCGGGCGGCCCCGGCGCCCGGGTGCAGCGCTCGCTCCAGGACTTGCCGGACGACCCGCTGCCCATCGCAATGTTCTGCGACGAGCGCGCGCGCCGAGCGGCAGTGGCGATCGTAGTCGGCTTCGACGGCGGCCAGCGCACCGGCCGCTTCGTCGATGTTGCGGAACCGGAACAGGCCCTCCGCCTCGGGCAGGAGACGGCTCGGGCCAGTGTGCTGTACCACGGCGGGCTTCCCGCTCGCCAAGTAGCACAGCGTGCGGTCGCTCACCCACGCCGTTTGCAGCGTCACGTAAGCGGGCTTCGCGCAGCTGAATTCACCGCGCGACTGCTGCACGTAGGTGCGATACGCCTCGGGGGTGGCACTCACGTCCCACGCCTCCCGCAGCGTCCAGCCCTTGGGCTCCATCAGCTGGCGGTACTCGTCGTAGTGCTCAGCGAGGCAGACCGCCAGCTCGAGCGGGACGGGCGTGCGGGTCGGCAAGTCGAGATACTCGAGAAAGGAGACCCGCTTTTCGTTGCAGAAGGTGGTTCCGTTGTACTCGAAGGTCCCGCCCCACCAATGCGCCACCGTGGTGTACCGGCCGGGCCCGCTGGGCGGCAGCGCGGGCCACTCCGGCAGGAAGATGGGAGGGGGCGTGTACAACCAAGCACGGCCGCCGTCGGGGAACGGCGCGCCCGGCTGACCCACCGTCTCGCCGATCGTGAAGTAGATGTCGTGCGGCGCGAGATCGACGGCGCCCGTCGTCATCCAGATCTGGAGCAACCCTGGATCGGTGTCGACGAACGCGGAGCGGCGGAACCGCTGCACGACCGTGGCGGGCGCCGAGTGCCACAGATTGAGGAGCAGATCGGCGCCAGCGGCGGCGTCGAGGTCCAGCGAGCCTTGGGCGACGTCCTCCGGGACCGCGGCTCCGTTCATCGCGTAGAGCGCCAGCGTGTCGGCCAGGCCGTAGGGCTCCAGGCGCGTCTTGAGGGTCGCGACGCAGTCGACAGCACGGCCACCGCGCCTGCGGCGGCGGCCCGCAGGTGATCTGTCGCTGTCGTCGACATCGATGCCCTCGAGCCAGATCACTCGGCAGCCGAGCGCCTTGAGCGCCAGGGCCCAGTGGAGGTAGACCCAGAGATGACCCCCGCCGTTGGGGTACGCCACGGTATTGGCCGGCGCGAGGCAGACGGTGAGGCTCATGCGCCCGCCCGCTGCAGTGCCGTCGGCTGTGTGCTCAGCGCGGCGTTCAGCGCCGTCTCCAACACGCGCCGCGCGTCGAAATGCGTTTCGGCAATGTCACGGGCCGCGCGGCAATGGCGTGCGTAGTCGCTAGCGATGCTGTCCAGCGCCTCGACCGCCTCGGGGAGAGAGGTGAAGCGGAACATTCCCTCGCCGTGGGGCAGGTACGAGCTTGGGCCGGTGTGCTGCACCACGACCGGCTTCCCGCTCGCCAGGTAGCACAGCGTGCGATCGCTGACCCACGCGTTCTGGAATTCCATGCACGACGGCTTGGCACAGCTGAACTCGCCGCGCGACTGCTGAACGTAAGCGCGGTACGTCTCGGGGCTGCCGGCAACCTCGCGCGAGTCTCGCACCCGCCACCCGTGGCTCTCGAGGTGGGCCCGGTCCGCTGCGTCCTTCTCGGCCTGCTTGAGGCGCCTCTCGCCCTCCGGATCGCGGTCGAGGAGGTACAACGCGAGCTCGAGCGGCTGGCTCGTGTGGCGTGGCAGATCGACGAAGTCGAGGAAGGACACGCGCTTTGTGTTATCGAGGAGCACGGTCTCCCCGTTTCGGTCCACCTTCAACCAGCTGGCCGAGGACCAGCTGGAGACAGTTGTGAAGGCTACGGATCGGGCATCAGAGGTTACCGGCCAGAGGTCGAGGCAGACCGGGGGACGGATGTGTGTCCACCGCAAGCCGCAGTCGGAGAAGCGAGCAGCGGGCGTGCCCACAGTCTCGCCCGTCGTCAGATAGCTGTCATGCGGGGGCACTTTGAGCTGCCCCGAGCTCATCCAGAATTGCAGCAGCCCCGGGTCGATGTCCACGAGCGCCGTGCGCCGGGCGCAGGCGAGTAGCCGCGGATCGATGGCGTAGTGGAAGTTCAGCAGCACGTCCGCCCGCCGCAGCACGGCCTCGGCCTCACCCCACGTGCAGCCGATGAAGCGTGGATCGCGGTCCAGGGTGTAGAGCAGCGTCCGGCCCTCGAATCCGAGCTGCTGCATCCGCTCCAGGAAGGTCGAGATCACGTAGCTCTGCCGCTCGGAATGGCGGGCGGGGCGCAGCTGCTCCAGCCAGTAGACGTCGCACCCCAGGCGGCGTAGCCCCAACGCGTACTGCAGGTACACCCAGAAGTGGCCGCCGCCGTCCGGGAAACTGGCGACTTTGTAGACCGACATGACGGCCGTGGTCACTTCGCCTCCGCCGTCAGCGTCGCCGCGGGCGCGCGCGCCACCAGGTCCCGGAATCCCATCAAGCGGATCCCCCGGTCGCGGATCGCCTGCCGCACTCGGGGGTCACACAGCGTCCGCAGCTCGAGCTCGCGCTCCACGAGATAGCTCGAGCGGTATTCGGGTTCGACGTAGCCGGGGTGGCACGAGAGCTCGGTCACGCCCTCTCGAACCTCGGCGTCCAGCAGGCGCAGCAAGCCCTCGACCCCGATCTGCTCGGAGTGGGTGACGCCGCCCCAGCGGCCGTAGAATTTCCCGAGGTGGCGGGCCCCGGAGTGACCCCGCACCGGCGCGCCGGCTCGCTGGGCGAGCGCGAGCACGTGCGGCAAGACGCGCGCGTCGTGGTGCACGGCGTGGTGGGAGTCCACGTGGGTCGGGCGCTCCCCAGTGAGCTCCTGGAAACGAGCCATCTGGCGCTCGCATTGGACGGCCACTCTGTCCGGGTCGCCGGCGTCCAGCTCAAGGTGGAGCCCGAGGCTCATCTTGGTGTGCTCACGCGCGAGCGCGGCCGCCGCTCCGCTCGCCGGCCGGTCGACGAGCAGGCTCGCGCTCGTCAGGATTCCGTCGTAGTGCGCCTGGATAATGCCGCGGTTGATCCCGGGGCTCGCACCGAAGTCGTCCCCGTTGATGATGAGCCACTTCATGGACCTACCTCGACCGCCGGCTGGAATACCGGTCGCCCGCTGGCGGCGCGCTCCGCCGCCGCGTAGAAGTAGGACGCCAGATGCAACGGCGCGTCCGGCACGCCTTTGAAGCCCGGGATGCTGGACATGTCCACGACGTATGTCTGTCCATCGCTCTCGATCAAGTCGACGCCGTAGAGGTCGATGCCGAACGCGCGGCCACAGCGGAGCGCGATGTCGGCTTGCTCGGCAGTCGGGGCGAACGGCTCCCCGTACTTCTCCGCCTCCGTGACGGCCGGGAAGACCTTCCGGACGCCGAAGAGCCGCTCGCCGATCACGTAGATCTTCAAGTCGCGCCCCTCGGGCCGGTGATAGCGCTGTGCCAGAACGGGTGGCGGCTTGTGCGACGGGCGTGCCTCGGCGAGGAGCTCGGCCTCGTTCCGGACGACGCGCACGCCCAACCCGCAGGTGCCGTCGTACGGCTTGACGACGAGCGGTCCCCTGGCCAAGAGCGGCATCAGGAGTTCGGGGTGGGACACGACGTACGTGGCGGGCATGGGCGCTCCGGCGGCCTCGAGAATCCGGGCGGCGATCACCTTGTCGCGGAGTGCTACCGTCACGGGATACGGATTCACGATAGCGGCGCCCTGAGCGTGCAGGGCGCCCGCAAGGCTCATCGGGATGCCCGAGATCTGCTTCAACACGTAGAGGTCGTGCTCGACCCGGACGCTCGAGAGGTCGATGAGGCGTCCGTTGCCGGCGATGACGTCGACCACGACTCCCCTGTCGGCGAGCACCTGTATGGTCTTCGGGAAGATGCTCACATGGCCGGCGCCGTAGGGGCGCCTGAACAGGAATCCGATCCGCAGGCGTCTCATCCGGCCCGGCCCTGCAGAGTGGGACGGGGGCTCGCCCGGCCCGCTCGCCCCGGCCAGCCGAAGCGATCGAGGGCGTGCGTGAGTTCCGCTTCATACATCCGCAGATTCGGGAGAAACGCATCGGCCCAGGGACGAGTGAGGTGATGCCCGTCCCAAGTGATCACCGCGAGTGCGCGCCAGACGGCCCCGCACGTCGCCAGGCGTTCGATGTCGGTCTGGTCGCAGTTCGGCCACCGCTCCCGGACCACGGCCCAGTAGGTGGCGAGGTCCGGGCTCGCGGCAATGCGGCAGGACGGATCGACCGCTTGAGCCAGGTCTATGCCGGGAACGGCCCGCCCGGCATCCTCCCAGTCGAACGCCCCGATCTGGGCGCCCTGGGGAGACGCCTGCACGCGCAGATTCTTGGCGTTGAAGTCACCGTGGATCAGCGTGGGCGGGAGGCCGGTGCAGGCGCGCGCGAGCCGCTCCCAATCCTCGTCCAGCTCATTGAACCGCGCCACCAGGACGTCGAGAAACGCCACGTCCTCGGCGCTGAAGGCGGGATTGTCCACCTGGGCTCGAATGAGGTCCCGCGTCGCGCGCATCTGGTCGCGGTAGCGACTCGGTCCACCATCCGGCAATCCGGCCTGGTCGGCAGCGGATTGCGCCTCGGTGTGCAGGGTCCCCAGCCATCGAGCCGCGGCGGCGCGGTGGTCCGGGCGCAGCATGTCGTACTTCTCACCCTGGATTTCCCCGATGAAGAGCCAGCACACGTCCTCCGCATGGTCCTCGTGCGACCCTGAGACGGTGCCGTAGTAGCGAGGTCCAGCGAGCGGCACGTGCGGAAGGATACGCTCGTACACGGTACGCTCGATCTGGCCGCCGCGCTGCGTGCAGCGCTTCGCGATCACCGCCGCGCTATCGACCCCGACGCCTTCGAGGCGGTACACCGTCAGGTTGGGCCGTGGCTTGTTCGGCTTGAACTTGGCCGGCGTGATCCGGTCGGGCACCACGCGGTCAGGGCGGAGCTCGCGCCATGCCTGGACCGCCGGGTGCGCCAGCAGATTCTCGCGGCGTTTCTCGGACCGGGCGCGTGTGGGGGTCCGGCTCGGCGGCGCGGGGGTGGGCAGGGGCTCGACCGCAGCCGGCGTCGTGTCCGCGACCACTCTGCCACCGTCGATGGTGAGCAATGCCGAGCAGCCGGCGAGCGTGGTCGGCCGGTGACTGATGACGATTACGGTGCGGCCCTGTTTGAGACGCTCCAGCGCGTCGACGATCGCGGCCTCGGTCTTCGCGTCCACCGAGCTCGTGGGCTCGTCCAGGATCAGCACGGGACTGTCCTTCAAGAACGCGCGCGCCAGCGCGATGCGCTGCCGCTGGCCGCCTGAGAGCTTCACGCCGCGCTCGCCGACCTGCGTGTCGTAGCCCTGGGGCAGCCGCTCGATGAACTCGTGGGCGTTCGCCGCCCGGGCCGCCGCGACGACCTGCTCCCGGGTCGCGCCAGGCGCCGCGTACGCGATGTTCTCGGCGATGGAAAGGGAAAACAGCACGGCGTCCTGGAGCACGACCGCGAACTGGCGCCGCAGGTCGAGAAGCTTGTAGTCGCGCAGGTCTACGCCGTCCAGTAAGACCGCTCCCTCCAGGGGGTCGTAGAAGCGGGTGAGCAAGCTGATGAGCGTCGTCTTGCCGGCACCCGTCGCGCCCACGACGCCGAGCCGCGTGCCCGGTTCGATCTCGAGCGACACGTCATGCAGGACGGGCCGGTCGGGTCCGTAGGCGAAGGACACATGCCGGAAGGCCACGGCGCCGGCGGCACGCCCGATCGCGCGAGCGTGTGGGCGCTCCGGCACCTCGGGCTGCTCGTCCAGCAGCCCGAAGGCGCGCTCGGCGCTCGCGAGGTAGGATTGGATCCCCGCCGCCTTCTTGCTGATCGTCTTGAGGGGTTCGTACAGCTGGCCTAGGTAGGTCAGCACCATCCACAGCTGCCCGAGGGTGAGGACGCCTGCACCCACGTGGCGCGCCCCGATGAGCAGGACCGCGGCCGTGCCGAGCGCGCTCGTCAGCCCGACCAGGACGCCGAAGCGGCCCTCCATCAACGCCAGGCGAATGCGCGCCGTCACCCCCTCGGTCGAGCGACGCACGAAGCGGTCGGTCTCGCGGGTCTCCTGCCCGAATGCTTTCACGACACGGAGAGCGCCGAGGGTTTCCTGCACGACCGCGAGCGCCGAGCTTTCGAGCTTCTTCACGTGCCGCGACTGGCGGCGCATGCGGGGCCGATACAGGCGCGACAGCACGAACAGTGGCGGCGACACCCCCAAAGCCACGAGCGCGAGCTGCCAGTCGAGGCGCGTCATGACGACGATCATCATGGCCAGCGTGATCCCGGCGGCGACGAACGGAATGATCCCTTCGACCATGATCTTGTCGATCACCGCGGCATCCTGATTAATCCGGTACAGCGAGTCGGCGCTGCCCTTCGAGTCGTGGTACGACAGGGAGAGGCGCTGGGCGTGCTGCACCAACTTGGTGCGAAACGCGAGGACCAGGCGCTCGCCGACGTAGGCTTGCATGAACTTGTTCGCGAGCCCCTGGACCTGGGCGAGCGCCGCGACGGCGATGAGCAGGCCGATCGCGACCGCCAACAGCGTGGCGGGGGAGCGCGTCGCCGCCGCGGGCAGGGCGGCCGCCAGCCACACCGGCAGCGGGCGCGAGCCGAGCACCGAGTCGACCACGATCTTGAGCGGCACCGGGTTGAGGAGCGCGATCGGGCTCGCCAGCAGCCCGATACCGAACAGGACGGCGAGGTGGAGCCAGTAGGGCCGCGCCTGGCGCAACAGTCGCCGGTACAGGGCGAATTCGCTCATAAGAGCTCACTGCGACGCAGCCGGCCGACGACCTCCCGGATCGTGGCCGTCGCGGCGCTGCATTGCTCGACCACGCGCGCCGCCGACAGGAGCGCGCCGAGACCGAGCACGGCGGCGGCGATCCAGGCTTGATCGCCGAGCGCGCCGCGCGTCAGCACTGCGAACACCAGGGTGAGTAGCGGGCCGGCGGCGGGCACGACCGGCCACCAGCGCACGCGGATGAGCTGCTTCCCACCGGCGTGCTCCTCGACGCCCATGAGGAGGCGAGCCGCCCCGAAGAAGCCGCCGCGGACTTCCAGGTCCCAGCGGGCATCCCGCGCGCCGCGCAACACGCACACGCCGTCCGCCCGCAGGTCCGTTTCCATGACCCGCAGCCGTTGGTGCTGGTCCAGCCAGTGCTCACTCCAGACGGCGGCCGTGACGGGCCAGAGGGGCCCCGGCCGCCGCGGGCAACGGCGCCGCCACGGGGTGAGGCCCTCTTGAATGCGACCGCGCAGCCGCGCGATGGGCTGAATAAAGTGCAGGGCCGCGGTCAGGACGCGGCGCGCCAGCCGGGCCTTCCCGCTGAGGGCAGCGGGGAATCGCGCGCGGGCGCCCCCGAGGCACGCCTGGGCCACCGACGGCACGATCGCGGCGAGACAGAGCGGCAGTGCCAGGCGCAACGGGCTCCACGCGAAGCTCAACGTCGCGATCGCCACGAGCGTCGCGGTCATCAGGTGCCACTCGGGCATCTGGGGCAGTGAGGCCAGCAGCGTCGGCGCCGGCTCGTACAGCGATTGGAACGGCGCCGCGCCCCACACGCCGTGATACACGCGGGCGCGCCGCCACCCCAGGATGTAGGGCAGTCCGCTGCCGTACATCCGGCCGGTCCAGCGGACGTGCCCAACGTCGTTGTACTTCTCCGGCCATTTGCGCTCCAGCATCGCCTCGGCGCGCCCGTACCCGATTTGTTGCCGCCAATAGGTGCGCACCGAATTGCGCCGGTGGTGCCACACCACGGCGGCCGGGTGGTAGCCGAGCGTCCAGCCGCGATCCTGCAGTCTCCAGCACACGTCGACGTCGTCGCCGGCGCTGCGAAACCGCGAATCGAATCCCCCGACTGCCTCGAGGAAGGCTGTCCGGAACGCCATGTTGCAGCCGGGGATATGTTCCGCCTCGCGATCGGTGATGAGCACGTGCACGGGTCCCCCGGGCGCGCGGGCGACGCACTCGGCAATCGGCCCGTCGCCCGCGGGGGCGATATTCGGCCCACCCACACCGACGTGGGACGTGCTCAGGAACGTGGCCGCGAGATAGGTCAGCCAGTGCGGATCGGGATAGGCGTCGTCGTCCAGGTAGGCGACGATCTCTCCGGTGGCCGCTGCCAGACCGGTATTGCGCGCGCTGGACAGGCCGCGATTCGGGGTCCGGATGAGCCGAACGTCGTACTGGCCCGCGATCGCGGCCGTGTCGTCGTTCGAGCCGTCGTCCACGACGATGACTTCGTAGTTGGGGTAATCGAGCCGGCGCAGCCCTTCGCAAGCATCGCGGATGGTCCGGCCCCCGTTGCACGAGCACACCACCACCGAGATACGCGGCCACGGGAGGCTCGGCGTGAACGGCGCTTCGGCGAACGCCTCCCGCACCGTCTCGAGCGCAGGCTTGGGCGAGCGATCGGCGCGCGTCAGGCCGAACGCCCAGTCCTGGACGTCGTGGCCGTGGCGGTACCACTCGTCGGTCCACGCGAACACGAACACGCCGCCGCACCCGGCGGCGAACGCCGTGCGCACCTGCCAGTCGAGCGAGCGGGCCTGGCCACCCTCCCCGTTGCGCAGGGCGTCGAGGCCCAGCTCGCTCATCAAGAGCGGCCGGTCCCCGGCGATGTTATGCAGCCGCGCCAGGTATGGCTCGAAGCGGTCCTGCGACTCGAGGTAAACGTTGAAGCAAATGAGGTCGAGGAACGGCAGCCGGAGGTATTCGGTCGTGGGGTAGTTGACGTAGGTCACCAGCCCCTCGGGGTCTTCCTGTTTGACGATCCGGTACAGTCGCTCGAGGTAGCGCTCGACCTTGCGGCGGCCGAGCCACCGCGCCATCAGCGCGGGGATCTCGTTACCGAGCGCGTAGCACAGGAGGGCGGGGTGGCCCGCGCAAGAGCGGACCTTGTTGCGGATCAGCGCCTCGACGTCGGGCGCGCCGGGAGGACGGTCGATGACATAACCGACATACTGCTCGGCACTGAGCCCGACCATGACCCGCAGACCGTGCCGCGATGCGATGTCCAGGAGCGCGCGGGGCGGAGTGGTGTGGGGGATGCGGACGGCGTTGATCCCGTTTGCCGCCATCAGCGCGAAGTCCCGCTCCACGGTGGCGAGATCATGGTACTCGTTTCCCGCCGCGTCTGGAGTGAACGCCCCGTACGTCACACCCCGCACGTACAGCTTCTCGTCGCCGACAAAGAGGAACTTGCCGCGCACACAGGGCCGGACTCCAGGCGCCGGTGCTGGGGCGGATTGAAATGCCGCCGCGGCTGGCTGCACGTCGCCGCCCAGACGCGTCGCCGGAGTCACGACCAGCCTGCCGTGGTTACCCTCGTTGGTCGACCCTTCGGTGGGGCTCTGTACGATGCGCCGCATGGCACTCCTAGGGCGTGTGAAGGTGCGAGCGACGATCCAAGCTGGCCGCAAACCCGCAAGCGGCATGCCGTATGCAGGCGGGCAAGCCGAACTGCGCGAACCGCACGGCGCAAGGACGGAAAGCCGTGTAACGATTAGGCGAAGGATGTGCTGCTGAAGTGCAGCAGTCCGGCCGGAGCGTCGGCCGCTCGCTCGAGGCTGCTGCTGGCGTGGGACAGTACCGCCGCGCAACCGCATCAACCTGCTTACGTGACGCGCGTCACGACGTTACCTGATCGACAGTTACCCGCTCTTTATCTGTTTAGCCCTACGGTGCGGTCCTGAGCCCGATCACCTCGCGGTACGTCGCTCACCGATGACCCACGATTGTCGGACGGGCGGCGGTGCCGACCCCGGGTGCACGCTCTCCCAGATCTCGCGATTCAACTCCATCTCGTCCGCTTCATCCGCCTCGGCCAGGTCACTGACGGGGATCCGGGAGCGGAAGGCGCTGGGGTTGAGTTCGGTGAGGGGCCACGTGCTCGGTAAATGCGAGAACGTCGTCGAGTCCGGGCGCCACATGAAGGCGCTCCACAGAGGCGTGGCTGCGGCGTCGTACTGGCTGAGTGGCGCGAGGCCGAGGATCTCCTCAATGGTACGCAGGACGGACGCGGTCGTGTAGAACGTGCTGTCGACCGCGTCACGGCGGGCATAGGGAGAAGCGACCAGCAGGACGGAGCGGTGCGCGTCCACGTGGTCCGGCCCATTCTGCGCATCGTCTTCGAGGACGAAGGCCGCGAGCGATGGCCACGCGGGAGACTCCGACAGACGTTCTACGATGAGCCCGAGCGCCAGATCGTTGTCGGCCACCATGGCCCGCGGCGTGGGTCGTGAGGCCTGGCGGCCGAGGGTATGGTCGCGCGGCAGCCACAGGATCGTGAGATCCGGGAAGCGGCCTTGGAGGTCCCAGCTCGCGACCGAGTCGCCGAACAGCCGAGCCCGGGTCGTGTCGGCGACGGAGAGCACGAAGCCCGGGTAGTTCGTGACCGTAATGTCCTTCAGTCCGGGAATGTTCGTGCGCACGGGTCGAGCAGCGGCGGAATCGCCCTCGTCCGACTCGGTCATCTCGCCGAAATTCACCACCCACAGGCCGTGCCGCAGCGCCGCGTCCCACAGGTAGGCGCCGCCGGGATTGGCCAGATCTTCTCCGCTCGTCAGATCCCACGCGCGCCGATTCGAATAGATCTGAGGCCACGTCTTCTCGTTGTAGTCGCTCGCCAACCCCCGGTCGGTCCACTCGTGGCCGTCGGCCGAGACCTCGCCGTTCACGTAGAAATTGTCGAACAGCACCCAGCGACGGGCGATCGCGTGCGCGTTGGGGGTGACGCCGTTGTCGAAGATCGCCAGGCGCGCATCGCCGTTGCCGCGCGCGACATCGCCGAGCACCTGGTCGTAGGTCCGGTTCTCCCGGATGATGTAGACCACGTGCTTCAGCTCGGGCGGACGCTCGGAGGGTCGGATCGTCGGACGCAGTCGCGCGTTCGAAAACGGACTCAAGGCGTACACCTGACTGGTGTATCGCCTGAGCCCTGCCGAGTCGGGGACGGGGATGATGGACACGGAACCGGCAATGACGTTCCCGATGTAGGTTCCGTCCGCGTTCGCGCCCGAGCCGTTGCCCTTGCCATTCGCGACATAGAGGGTGCGCCCGTCCGCGGACGCGGCGAGGGCGGTGGGATACCACCCGGCCGGGATGAGGCCGGCGACGCGCATCGCCTTCGCACCGAGCCGCACCACGGCCACCGCGTTGCTCCCGGCCATGGCGACGTACAGCGTGTGCCCGTCGGGGGACAGGGCGAGCGCGTTGGGATCGCTCCCCGGGGGAGCGTTCGGCGCGAGCGAGACGGAGAGCTGCTCGCGAACGTGGCCCGTCGCGAGATCGACGCGCGCTACACCGTTCGCCCCCGCGAGCGCGACGAGCAGTTCCGACCCGTGCAGGACAAGGGCGGAGGGATGGGGTCCGACGAAGAGGGCGGACCGGCGGACCGGCGGGCTGACGGACAGGTCGATGACGGAAACGGTCGAGTCACCCCAGTCGCTGACATAGAGGCTGCTCCCGTCCGTGACGGTGGTGTAGGGTCGGTGGCCGACCGCGACCGCTCCACGGCGCTCGAGCGTCGCCGTGTCGATGAAGTAGACCGAATCGCTCAGGTTGCCCACCACTGCCACCAGGCCCTGCCGCGGCAGGAGGGCGAGGCCGGCCGGGTAGACCTTGGCGCCGGAGTCCGCGAGCGCCATGCTGTCCCGGAGCCACGCCGCGCCGCCCTGCCACGCGAAGCGATACACGCGGTTCGTCGGGCCGCCGCTCGCCCACACCGTGTCGCGCCAGTCCCGGCCGGTGCGGGCCAGGCCGAGCCACGCCGCGGGCAGCGGCACGCGCCACACGACACGGGCGCGCACGGGGTCGATGCGCATCAGACTATTCTGCCCGTACCCGTCGTTGGTGACGATCACGGATCCATCGGAGAGCGTCACGAGATTCAAGGGCAGCGTGCCGACGGGGACGACACGTCCGGCGGGACGGATACGCCAGCCGCTGGGGAGGAGCGTGGACCCGTCCGGCAACGAGCCCGGGACGAGACGGGTGGCGAGGAGCGCCGCACCGGCGATGGCGGGCAGCGCGAGCAGGGAGCGCTTGAGCATGAGCCGGAATATGGGCGCTCGCGGGACCGCCGGCATCCCTTTAGCCTTAGGCGCCATGACCGGCCTGATCTTTCATCTTATTCCCCACACCCACTGGGACCGCGAATGGTACCTGCCTCGCGCCGCGCTCCAGGCCCGCTTCGTCGGCGTCATGGACGATCTGATCGAGCGGCTGCAGGCCGACCCGGCGTACCGCAGCTTCTTGCTCGACGGGCAGACGGTGCTCGTCGAGGACTACCTGCGCGTCCGCCCGGACCGTGAGGGCGACGTCCGGACGCTGGTGAAAACGGGCCGGCTGCAGGTGGGCCCGTGGTACGTGCTCCCCGATGAGCAGATCCCCTCCGGCGAAGGGCTGGTGCGCAACCTGCTGCTCGGCGCTGCGGACGCGGAGCGATTGGGCGGACGCCTCGACGTGCTGTACTCGCCCGACGCGTTCGGGCATCCCCCCGCCTGGCCCACGCTGGCGCGCGAGTTCGGGATCCGGTACGGCGTCGTCTGGCGCGGCCTGGGGGGCGAGGCGGGGCAGGAGCGGGACCTGTACCGGTGGCGCGGGCTCGACGAGAAGGAGGTCGTGTTGTGGCACCTGCCACGCGCGGGGTACGAAATCGGAGCTGCGTTGCCCGCCGACGCCGAGCGCCTGTTCGCCGCCTGGGCGCCGGTGCGCGGCCCGCTGGTCCAGCGCGCGACCGGCAAACATATCCCCGTGTTCATCGGCGCCGATCACCACGCCGCCCACCCGGACGTGCCGCGGCTCCGCGACCTGCTCGCGGAGCTCGACCCGCAGAGCGCGTTCCGCGTCTCGCGGCTCGACGAATTCTTCCAGGCCGCCGTGGACGGCGCGAAGCCGGCGCCCCTGGCCGGAGAGCTGCGCTGGTCCTACCGGTACGCGTGGACGCTTCAGGGCGTACATGGGACGCGCGCGCCGCTCAAGCGACGCTACTCCGCGGCCGAGCTCGCGCTGGGGCGGCTGGCCGAGCCCCTCGCGGCGCTGGCGCGGCGCGCGGGAGGACGCGACCGGCGGCCGGTGCTCGAGCTCGCGTGGCGGGCGTTGGTGCGCAGCCAGTTCCATGATGCCATCGGTGGCTGTGCCAGCGACGACGTCGCGCGCGCGGTCGAGTCGCGGCTCACGAGCGTCGAGGCGCTGGTGGGGGAGGTCGTGCGGGGTAGCGTGCGCGACCTCGTCCACCACGATCCCGACGCGGCACGCAGCCTCGCCGCGCCGCCGTCGCCGACGCTCGTGCTCTGGAATCCCGCGGCGCGTCCTCGCCGCGGGGTCATGATCGCCGACGTCACCCTGTTCCGGCGCGACGTGCCGGTCGGTCCGGCTGGGGAGCGCGTCCCGCGGCACGGACAGGGCTACCGGCCGTTTGCCCTCGTCACCTCGGACGGCCACACGGTTCCCGTGCAGGTGCTCGACCGACGCGTCGGGACGGAGCGGCTCGACGCGGCGCACCACTACCCGGACCAGGACGAGGTGGACGAGGTGCGCATCGCGTTCCGCGCGCCGAGCGTGCCAGGGCTGGGGTTGGCCAGCGCGGGTCTGACGGTCGGTGCGACCGCGGCCGGCGGTGCCCGGCCTGCGGCCGAGGGCGCGCTGGTCAAGGGGCGCTCCCTCCTCAACCATTGGATCGAGGTCGCGCTCGAGCCCACCGGAGGGCTCGCGCTGCACGACCGGCGCTCGGGACAGCGCTTCGCGGACCTGCTTCGCATCGAAGACGGCGGCGACGCGGGCGATACGTACAGCTATTGCCCGCCGACCGGCGACCGGCTCGGGCGCGCCTCCGGTCCGATCAAGGTCCGGCGCCTCGCCGCCGGGCCGCTCGTGGCGGCCTTCGAAGCTCGATTCGAGATCCGGCGACGCGTCGGGATCCGGCTCGTCGTCATCCTGTACGCAGATAGTCCGATGGTCCGATGCATCATCGACGTGGACAATCGAGCGCCCTGGCACCGGGTGCGCGCGCGGTTGCCCACGGGCCTCGCGGGCGCGAGCGCCGTCGCGGGGACGGCGTTCGGCGCCGTGGCGCGGCCGCCGGTCGCCATCGATCCCGCCGACTACCCGCTCGAGACGCCGGTCCGCACGGCCCCGGCGCACGGATTCGTGGCCGCGGTGTCCGGGGCGCGCGGGCTCGCGGTGTTCGCGCCGGGCTTCTTCGAGTACGAGTGGACCCCTCGGGGGGATCTGCTGGTCACGCTGCTGCGCGCGGTGGGCGAGCTGTCCCGGAGCGATCTGCCGACTCGACCGGGCCACGCGGGCTGGTCCGTAGCCACACCGCTCGCACAGTGCCCGGGGTCGAGTCGGGTGGAGCTGGCGGTCGCGCCGGTGTCACAAGCCGAGTTGGAGCGCGGCGACGCGCTCCCCTCGCTCTGGGAAGACGCGTTCCTGCCGCTGCGCGGGTTCTGGCTGCGTGACGCGGCGCAGCTCGCCCCCGCGCCGGTCGACATTACGCTCGAAGGATCGGGGCTCGTGCTGTCGGCCGTGAAGCCTGCCCAGCAAGGCTCCCCGCTGGTGCTGCGGTGCTACAACGCGACCGATCGGAAGGCGGCGGGGGCGTGGCGATTCGGTGAGACCGTGAAGAGTGCCCATCGGGTGCGTGCCGACGAGCGCGAATCGGTGGCCCTGGTGCTCGAGGGGCGGGGCAAAACGGTGCGGTTCGTGGCCGAGCCGCACGAAGTGGTGACGATCTTGGTGACCTAAACGCGGAAGTCGGAAGGTGGAACGCCGAACAGAGCCGCGAGGGGTCGGGGCGAACGAACGTGGCCTCTGTGTTCCGCGTTCCGACTTCCACGTTCCGCGTTGTGGGGAGGCATGTGTGCAGGAACATCACCTATCGGTGAATCGCACGGCGCGATACTTCACGCTGGGCAGTAGCTCGCGCGGGGTGGCAGAGGTCTGGTTCGCCTGCCACGGATACGGCCAGCTCGCGGCGCGATTCCTGGAAAAGCTGCGCGTGCTCGACGACGGGCGGCGCTATCTCGTGGCGCCGGAGGGGCTGTCCCGTTTCTATCTGAGCGAGAGCCCCGCGGAGCGGCGCGTCGGCGCGAGCTGGATGACGCGGGAGGATCGCCTCGCCGAGATCGACGACTACGTGCCGTACCTCGATGCGGTGTCCGCGGACGTCTTCCGGTCGCTCGATCGCGCGCGCGTGACCGTGCACGCGTTGGGGTATTCCCAGGGAGCCGCCACGGCCAGCCGCTGGGTCGCGATGGGGAAGGCTAAGATCGACCGTCTCACCTTGTGGGGCGGCGAGTTTCCACCCGATCTCGACCTCACCGTCGACACGGTCGTGAGTCGGTTGCAGGCTGCGCACCTGACGCTCGTCTACGGTCGCTCGGACGAGTACATCACGGCTAAGATCGTCCAGACGACGACGGCTCGCTTACGCCAGCACGGGATTCCGTACAGGGAGGTCCCGTTCGAGGGCGGGCACGAGTTGAACGAGGCGGTGCTCCGAAGCCTAGGGGAGTAGACGGTTCGGCGTCTACCTCGCCGTCTGATACCTCGTTGCGGGATTGAGGGCATCCTGGAGCGCATCTCCCAAAAGCGTGCATGCCACGACCACGAGGACCAGCGCGATTCCCGGTGCCGCCGCCACCCATGGCGCATTGACGAGCGTATCCCGTCCCGACGCGATCATATTGCCCCACGACGGCGTAGGCGGCTGGACCCCCAGCCCCAGGAACGACAGGCCGGCTTCGAGCATGATGGCGTTCCCGAGGCCGAGCGCCGCCGAGACGATCACCGGTGTGAGGGCGTTGGGAAGGACGTGCCGCACGAGCACGCGACCCCGCGGCAATCCGAGCGCGACGGCTCCTTCGACGAACGGGCGGACCGCGAGTGAGCGCACCTCCCCGTGCACCAGCCGCGCGACCGACATCCAGCCGGTGAGTCCCAGGACCACGATCACCAGCCCGGCGCTCGGCCGGGCCATGGCCGCGAGCAACAGCAGCAGGACGACGCGTGGGAGCGCGAGGACGAAGTCCGTGACCGCGAGCAGCGATGTGCGCACGGGGCCCGGCCAGAACCCTGCGGCTCCACCCACCAGTACGCCGATCACGACCGACAGCAGGACGGCGAGCCCCCCCACGGCGAGCGAGACGCGCGCGCCGTAAACCAGCCGCGTCCACACGTCGCGGCCGAAGCGGTCGGTGCCGAGCGGATGAAAACTACCGGAGTGGTCGGTGGCGAGCGGCCGCAGGAATCGCGTCGCCACGACGTCACGCTGCAGCGTCGGTCGGCCGGTCGAGACGAGCGGCCCCGCGAGCGCGGCGCCGGCGACGATCACGAGCACGCCGATGCCAAACGCCGCCCTGCGGTCCCGCAGCAGCCGTTTCACGATTCCCGTGTTCCGTTCCGCACGCGCGGGTCGATCCACGCGACGCCCAGGTCGGTCAGCAGGTTCCCCGTGACGACCAGGACGGCCGTCACCGCGGTGGCCGCCATGACCACCGGGTAATCGCGGGCCTGGACCGCCTCCACCAGACGACGCCCCACGCCGGGCCAGGCGAACACGGCTTCCACGAACACCGCACCCGAGAACAGCGCGGGCAACGACAGACCGATCAGCGTGATGATCGGGATCGAAGCATTTCTTGCGACGTGGCGTCGTGTAACCTGGAACGCCGTCAATCCCTTGGCCTCCGCCGTTCTCACGAACGGCTGGCTCATGACGTCGCGCATCGCGCCGCGCACGAACCGCGCCGCGCCGCCCACACCGATCAGCGTGAGGGTGGCGAGCGGCAGCGCGAAGTGCCGGAGCCGGTCGGCGAGGCGGCTTGAGAGAGTGAGCCCGTCGGCGTCCAGCCCGGCGGCGCCGAATGCGGGGAGCCAGTGTGCCCAGTACGTGAACGCCATCACGAGCATGAGGCCGAGCCAGTATCCCGGCAGCGCGAACAGCGTGACGGTGGTGATGGAGAGCGCCGTGTCGATGCGTGGGCCCGCGCCCGCCTGCCAGGCCCCGACGGCGAGGCCGAGCAGGTAGCTCAGGACGAGGGACGTGCCCACGAGCGCCAGCGTCGCGGGCACCGCATCGCCGAGCAGCGCGCGCACGGGGCGCCCGGTGGCGATGCTCCGGCCCCAGTCCCCGCGAACAAACCGGCCGAGCCAGATCGCATATTGCGCGGCGAGGGGCCGGTCGAGGCCAAGGACGCGGCGCTGGATCGCGAGCTGCGCCGGGGTCGCGGTCGGCCCCAGCAGACGCGCCACGGGATCTCCTGGTGCCAGCCGCATCAGCAGGAACGTCAGGGAGACGACCCCGGCGACCACGACGGCGCCGGCCAGGGTCCGGGTCCCGAGGTGCGCGAGCATGCGCCGAATCTCGCGCGACCCGCGGGGCCCCGCTAGAATCCGGGCGTGCGGCGACGAGCGCTTTGGCTGGTGACCGGGGGGGCGGTGATCGCGGCGTGCGGCTCGGGGGCCGCACACCGGGGTCGAACCGTGGTCTACGCTTCGGGGGCGGACCTTCAGAGCGTGAACCCGCTGCTCACCGTGCACCCGCTCGCCAAGCAGGTGGAGCGCTACGTCCTGCTCACCACGCTGGTTCGCTACGACTCGGCGCTCGTGCCCCGGCCCTACCTCGCGCGCGTGTGGACGTGGTCGGAAGACCGCAAGAGTCTCACGTTCCGACTGCAGCCGGGCGTGCGCTGGAGCGACGGCGTGCCAACGACGGCCCGCGACGTCGCGTGGACCCTCTCGGCAGCGAGAGACGCGGCGACCGGGTATCCGCGGCTAAACGATTTCGCGGACGTGGCGTTCGTCAATGACCCCAACGATTCCACGGTCGTCATTCGGTTCGCCCATTCCCAGGACGCGATGCCGGACGTCCTCACCGATTTGGCCATCCTCCCCGCTCGCCTGCTCGACTCGGTTCCCCGCTCGGAGCTGCGGCGCGCCGCCTGGAACGACCATCCGGTCGGAAACGGCCCGTTCCGCTTCGTGGCGCACGAGCCGGGCCGCCGCTGGGTATTCGCCGCCAATCCGGACTTCCCAGCCATTCTGGGCGGACCGCCGGCGCTCGAACGGTTCCTCGTCGTCGTCGTGGACGAGCCGACGACCAAGCTCGCTGCGCTCACGGCGGGCGAGGTCGATTTCGCGGGCATCCAGCCCGCGCACGCCGCGTTCGTCCGCAAGGACTCCGCACTCACGGTGCTCGACTACCCGGTGATTTTTCCGTATGGGATCGTCTTCAACACGCGCCGGCCGCCGTTCGACGACGCTCGCGTGCGGCTCGCCGTCGCGCTCGCGCTCGATCGCCGCGAGATCGTCGACGGCTACCTGTACGGCTTCGGCGCGGTCGCGGATGGCCCCGTGCCACCGGACGTCCCCGGTTACGTGGCGGTGCGTCCGGTCCCCACCGATCCCGACTCCGCGCGGCGGCTGCTCGGCGGCCGGCGCATCGCGTTCGAGCTGCTCACCGTCGGGAGCGGCGAGGCGGCGCTGGAGCAGATGATTCAGGCCCGGCTCGCGGCCGTGGGCTTCGACGTCGCGATCCGGCAGCTCGAGCTCACCGCGTTCCTCGCGCGGGTGAACGGCCGGCAGCGGGACTTCACGGCCGCGGTGCTCGGCACGCCGGGCGATCCGGGACTCGGCTACTTGACCACCCTCACGGAGCTGGCGGGGATGCGTCCCGCCGCCGATCCCGCGCGGGCACAGCGCTTGTTCCGGGATTCGCTTCCCGTCGCGTTCCTCTACCACGCGCGGGGCGTGCAGGGGATGAACCGCCGGGTGCGGGGCGTGCGGATGGACCTGCGGGGCGAGCTGCCGACCGTCGCCCGGTGGCGCACGGAGCCGTGACACGGCGCGATCTGCCCGGCGAATTCCACGCGGCCGCCCCCGTGCGTCTCGACTTCGCCGGCGGGTGGACCGATGTCCCGCCGTTTTCGGCGCGCGAGGGCGGCGTCGTCGTGAATGGGGCGATCGAGCTCACGGCGCGGGTCGCGGTGCGCCTCGGCGGACGCCTGATCCGGCTCGTCTCCGAAGACCTGGGCGAGAAGCTCGAGTGCGCGGACTCCGGTGGCCTGGTGCTCGACGGCCGGCTCGATCTGCTGAAAGCCGCCCTGCGCATGCTCCCGGTGCAGGCGGCGTGCACGATCACGACGCGCTGCGACGCGCCCCCGGGGTCGGGACTCGGCAGCTCCGGAGCCATGGATGTGGCGCTCGTCGCGGCCCTGGCGCTGGCGCGCGCGGAGCGGCTGACCGGGCGCGAGATCGCCGAGCAGGCGTGGTATCTCGAGACCGTCGAGGCGAAGATCCCCGGCGGCAAGCAGGATCAGTTCGCCGCGGCCTTCGGCGGCTTTCAGCGACTCACCTTCCGCGATCCGGACGTCGGGATCGAGCCGATCACGCTCGACCCCGCCTTCGCAACGGCACTGGAGCGGCAGACGGTGCTGTGCTACACCGGCCGGTCGCGGGTGTCCGGGGCGACGATCGCGCGCGTGATGGCCGCCTACGAACGCGGTGATCCCGCCGTCACGGGTGCGCTGCGGGCGTTGAAGGACGTCGCCGCGGCGATGGCGGAGGCGCTGCGCGCGGGAGACGCGGCCCGCGTGGCCGCGCTGCTGTCGGAGAACTGGAACCACCAGCAGACGCTCGATCCGGAGATGCGCACACCGGACATGGCCCGGCTGGAACGCGCCATGAAGGCCGCGGGAGCGCTCGGCGGGAAAGCGGCTGGGTCGGGCGCCGGGGGCGCGATGTTCTTCGTCACCGGGGACGACCCGACGCCGGCGATCGGCGCCGCGCGGGCCGCCGGTGTGACGATCCTCCCGGTGCGGTGGGCGCTCGAGGGCGTCCGCGCGTGGTGACTGCGGAACTGCTGGCGGACCGTCGGGAGGCGATCGCCGGCGCGCCGGATCTGGCCGCGCTGCTCGCCCACCTGACGAACCGCGCCGCGCCGGTCCTGGCGCGGCTGCCGCCCGTGCCGGAAGCGAAGGCGCTGCTCTCGACCGACGGCGGGGTATGCCCCGAGGATGGGGCGGCTCTCGAGTTCGATCCGTGGAGCCCGGACACGCACCGCTGCTCGCGGTGTGGCAAGACCTTCGGCGGCGAGCGTCACGCCCGTCATTGGGCACGCTATCAACACCTGTGGCTCGCCGAGCGCGCGGCGCACCTGGCGACGCTGGCGGTGCTGGATGGCAATTCCGCCGCGGGCGCGCGGGCGACCGAGATTCTTCGGGCCTACGCCCGGAGCTATTGGCGATATCCCAACCGCGACAACGTGCTGGGGCCGAGCCGGCTGTTTTTCTCGACGTACCTGGAATCCATCTGGATCGGCAACTACCTCGCGGCGGCCGCGCTGCTGCGGGCGGGAGAGACGCTCGATGACGCGACGACGCGGGATGTGAGCCGAGTCGCCGACGAGGCGGCGAACTTGATCGGCGAGTTCGACGAGGGGTTCTCGAACCGCCAAACCTGGAACAACGCCGCGCTGGCGGCGATCGCCGTCTGGTTCGAGGACGAGGACTTGGCCAAGCGCGCGATCGAAGGGCCCACGGGCCTGCTCGAGCACCTGTTGCGCGGCTTCGGACGAGACGGGATGTGGTACGAGGGAGAAAACTACCATCTGTTCGCCCTGCGGGGCCTCCTGACGGGGGCGGGGTGGGCGCGACTCGCCGGCGTGGACATTGTCGCCGAACCCCAGCTCGCAGCGCGCGTCCGGGCCGCGCTGCTCGCGCCCGCGCGCACGGCGCTCCCCGACTTCACCTTCCCCGCGCGGAAGGATTCACGGTTCGGTGTCTCGTTGGCCCAACCGGCGTATCTCGAGCTATGGGAGATCGGGCTCGCGAGACTCGGGAAACGGGAAACGGGAAACGGGAAAGGTGAGCTCGAGAGTTGGCTAGCGGCGGTGTATCAAGCCCCGGCGCCGCGACCGGAACTGTTCGAGTCTTACTTACACGACGCACCACTGCCACGTGTCCCGTTTCCCGTTTCCCGTCGCACGTTGTCCTGGTGGTCCCTGCTCGAGATGGCGCCGGCGCTCCCGGCGGACGCACCGCCGTGGTCTCCCGGCAGTCTCCTGCTCGAGTCCCAAGGTCTCGCCGTGCTGCGCACGGCCGGGGGGGACCGCTATGCGAGCCTCGAGTGCGGCCCGTACGGTGGCGGGCACGGGCATCCCGACCGGCTGCATCTCACGCTCCACGCCGATGGCGTGCACTGGCTGGCCGACCCGGGAACGGGATCCTACGTCTCTCGCGACCTGTTTTGGTACCGCGCGACCCTGGCACACAATGCGCCACGACTGGACGGCGCGTCCCAGTCCCCGGGCGGCGCGGTGTGCGAGGCATTCGACACGGTGGGCGAGTGGACCTGGGTTCGCGGCCGCTACGAGGAGATCGCGCGCACGCTCGTTTCCGGGCCGGGGTACCTGCTCGATGTGGTGGACCTGGCGAGTCGCACCGAGCACGTGCTCGAGCTGCCATGGCACTTCCGCGGGGCGGGGGACGTGGGGCGGGGGACGTGGACTGCGGGGGAGCTCGCGGACGACTTCGTGTCGCGCGTAGAGCAGTTCGTTCCCGACGGTGCACCGCCGGTCGCGCTCGAGCTGGCCGCCGGCGCTCGCACACTCAGGGCGTTCCTCTCGTTCGAGGGCCAGCTGGTGCGGGCGGAGGGGCCCGGCCGGCCGGGAGAGGGGAAGCGGGAAACCTTTTACGTCGTGCGCGCCGCGGGCCGGAGTGCCCGCTTCGTAACGGTCCTGGAGCCCGTCGGCGCCGCGGCGTCGGTCCGGGGCGTGCGTGTGCAGGGGAGCGTGATCGAGGTCGACACGGCGGGGCAGGGTCTCCACCGGCACGCCGCTACGGCCCTCGGCTGGGAGATCACAACGAGCGTGGGGCGCATTCGGCTCGCCGGCGCGCGCCAGCCCGAGCCGCCGTTCGAGCCGCTGCTCGAGCTCGACAAGCCGACGCCCGCCGTGGGGGCGGCGCTCCGCGTGGCCGTCCCGCCGCCGCTCGACGGATCGCTCGACGGGTTCGACACGAGCGAGCCGCTCCGCCTCGCGCTCGAGGATCAGTATCGTCGCAGCGAAGAGCCGTACCCGGGCCCCGACGACTTCTCCGCCGTGGCCCACGCCGCCTGGGACGACGACGCTCTCTACCTGGCGGTCGAGGTCGTGAAACCCGAGTTGTGTTTCCGGCCGGGCGGCGCACCACCGCAGCGACTCGACAACGAGCCCGATGATATCCATTCGGACGGCTTACAGGTCTACCTCGCGGGACACGAAGCAAGCGGGAACGGACACGGAGCCATCGGATACCTGATTGTTCCCGATGCTGAGGGACGAGCACTGCGGGTGCACGCCACCAGCGACACCTCGGGCGACCCGCACGGCGTGCGGGGAGCATGGGTGCGTACCGAGCGCGGATATCGCGTGACGCTCGGCCTCGTCTGGCCGGAAGGGGGAGGGGCAGGGGGAGGGGGACGAGGAGGGCCGCGGGCGCACGTCGGCAGGCGGCTGCGGTTCGACCTGTTGGTGAACGAGATGCTGCCGGGCCGGGTGCGACGCGCCGGCCAGCTGGTCTGGAGCGGCGGCAACGGCTGGGTGTGGGTGCGGGGGGATCGGCAGGATGTAGCGCGGATGGGCGTGCTGGAGTTGGTGGGATGAAACGAACGCGGAAGTCGGAACGCGGAAGGCGGAACATCAAGGTGAGCGCCGCTCGGCGAACGACCCGTCCCTGCTGTTCCGCGTTCCGCATTCCGCGTTCCGCGATTGGTTCTTCGGGCGCATGAGCATCGTCGTGGTGCTCCACGAGCCCCAGGACCTCGTCAACATCGCGCACGTGGTGCGCGCGCTCAAGAATTTCGGCTTTCGCGACCTGCGCCTCGTGAGCCCGCGCGAGTACGATCCGTATCGCGTCGAGGGCATCGCGCACCAGACGCAGGACGTGCTGGCGCGCGTGGCCCGGTTCGATCGCCTGGAAGACGCGTTGCTCGACTGCGTGCACGTCGTGGGCTTCACGGCGCGAGGCCGCACAGCGAAGCGCAATCTGCAGCGTCCCCGCGCGGCGGCCGCGGAAATTCTCACGCGCGGCGAGGCGGGCCCGGTCGGGCTGCTCTTCGGGCGGGAGGACAAAGGCTTGCCCAATGCGGCGCTCGACCGCTGTCATCGCGTGGTGACCATTCCCACGAGCCCCGCGTACCCTTCCCTCAACCTGGCCCACGCGGTCGTGCTCATGCTGTACGAGCTGGCGCTGGCGCGGGGCGAGGAGGACCGACCGTTCAAAGCGCCGCGCCGGGAGGGCCCGCCGGCGACGGTGGACGACCTGGAGCGATTATTCGCGGACGCCGAGGCGGCGCTCCGCGGCATCGAGTTCTTCAAGACGCGTGAGGTCGAGGGCGTCATGCGGACGGTGCGCGAAGTGATTCACCGCACGCCGCTCGACCAGCGCGAGGCGAAGCTGCTGCGGGCGATGGCCATCGAGGTGGTGAAATACGGTGAGCGACTGGCGCGTTCCCGGCTTCACGTCGACCGGTAGCAAGCGACCCGACGCGCTGTTCGGCGCCGCGCTGCCGGACGAGGACGCGGGACTGCCGACGCGCATGGAGCGGGCGGCGGGCTGCCGCGTGTGGGACACACAGGGCCGTGAGTACGTGGACTACGTCATGGCGCTCGGCGCCGTGGCGCTGGGCTACGGCCACCCCGAGGTGAATCGCGCCGCCGGGCGGGCGATCGCCGCGGGCGTCGCGGGTCCCCTGCCACCGGTCCTCGAGGAAGCGCTGGCCGACGAGCTCGCCATGCGAATCCCGTGGCTCGAGCAGATGCGGTTCTTGAAGACCGGCGCCGAAGCAGTGGCCGCGGCAGTGCGGCTCGCTCGTGTGGCGACCGGGCGGGAGCGCGTGCTTGGGTGCGGATATCACGGCTGGCTCGACTGGTCTCAGGGGGGGGAGGGAGTCCCCGCGGCGACGCGGGCGCTGTATGCCGAGCTCCCGTTCAACGACGTGGAAGCGACCAGGCGGCTGATCCGCGAAACCGGCGATCGCCTCGCGGTGGTGGTCATCGAGCCGGTGGTCGTGGTTGAGCCCACGCGCGAATGGCTCGAGGTGCTGCGTCAGGAAACGACCCGGGTCGGCGCGGTGCTCGTGTTCGACGAGATCAAGACGGCGTTCCGGCTGGCGATCGGCGGTGCGGCAGAGCGCTATGGCGTCCGGCCCGATCTCGCGGTACTGGGCAAGGCCATCGCGAATGGCTTTCCGCTCGCCGTCGTGGGTGGACGGGCCGACCTGATGGCGGGAGTGGCCCGCACGTGGATCTCATCCACGCTCGCGACCGAGAGCGTGGCGCTCGCCGCGGCGCAAGCGACGGTGGAGGTATTTGCGCACGAAGATGTCTGCGGGCACCTGCACCGGATGGGCACGCGGTTGCTGCACGGGCTCCATCGGTTGCACCACAAGCACGCCGACGTGGTGACGGGGGTGGGTGGGATCGCGGAAATGTGCTTTCTCCATTTCGCGAGCGAGAACATTTCGCGCGATGTGGCGCGGGGCTGCGCGGCGCGGGGACTCCTGTTCAAGCGGACGGCCTACAACTTCGTGTCGCTGGCGCACGACGAGGAGACCGTGGATAAGACGCTGGACATCTTGGAAGACGTGCTCGGAGCGATCAGGTGAAAAAACCCCCATTGCGCACCAGAAAGCAGATCCTTCGCGCCTGCGGCGCTCAGGATGACAGGCTCCCTCGCTCTCGGGAGGGAAAGAGAGAAGCCACCCTCCCGATCCTCCATCACCCCTTCCTCTACCGAGCCCGCGCGGCGCTGTCATCCTGAGCGAGCGCGCGGGACGCGCGCGAGCGAAGGATCTGCTAGCTTCGAGCTGTGACCCTCCAGCGCAAGCTGCTCCTGGGCTTCTCGCTCATGGTGGTCCCGGCGCTGCTGGTCGGCGTTCAGGCGATTCGCACCAATGCGCTCGTGCGCGGCACGCTCGAGTCGCTGGGTGAGCGATTGGCCCGGTCGCGGACCTACGCCGAAGTGGAAGACGCCATGTTCAACCAGACCCAGGTGATCTGGCGGTATCTGAGCGGCGATCCCGCGGCCCGGAAAGAGTTTCCGCTCACCGAGCAAGTCGTGGCCTTCTGGCTCGATCGCTGGACTGCGGAACTGCCGCCCGACGAGCTCAAGCTCGCGGACGGTGTCCGCCGGATCGAGGCGGATATCCGGACGGTCGCGGGTCGCGTGTTCACCCTGCACGATGCCGGACGGCACGACGCGGCCGCCGTGCTGGCGCGACGGGAGCTTGTGGAGCGCCTCCAGCCGGCTCTGGCGGACGTGAACCGGGAGATCTACCGACGGGCGCGCGAGTTCAGCGTCCAGGCGGCGTTCGCGCAGGTGGCGGGGATCGTCGACAGGGAACGGCGCATCCTCTGGGGTATCATCGCGCTCGCGCTCGCGGCCGGCCTCGTGGCATCGTGGCTCATTTCCCGCAGCCTGGCGCACCCGCTCAACGAGCTGCGGCACGCGATGGCGGTGGTCGGCGCCGGCGACCTGGACCACGCGATCGAGCCGCGCTCCCGTGACGAGATCGGCGACCTGGCGCGCGCTTTCGCCCGCATGACCGAGCAGCTCCGCCAATCCCGCGCCCAGCTCGTGCAATCCGAGAAGCTGGCCTCGATCGGGCAGATGGCGGCCGGCGTGGCCCATGGGCTGCGGAATCCGCTCGCGAGCCTGCGCGCGGCCGCGCAGCTCGCCCAGCACCGCGTCGAGGGCCCCCCGGCCGCCGCCCGCGAGCAGCTGAGCGCGATCATCGAGCAGGTCGATCGCCTCGATCTCAGGATCGCGCACCTCCTGACCTTCTCACGCCCCGCCCCGCTGCGTCCGCTGCGGGAGAGTGTGCGAACGCTGGTCGACGGCGCGCTCTCCGGCTTCGCCGAGCTGTTGCGCCGGCGCCGGGTCGAGCTGGCCGTGACCGTTTCCCCGGCACTCCGCGAGGTCCGAGTCGATCCCATGCGGCTGGAGCAGGCGTTGACCGAGATCATTTCCAACGCGCTGGATGCCATGCCGGATGGTGGGCGGCTGGAGATCGCGGCGCAGTCTCAGCCCGACGCGGGGGGCGCCGACGGGGTCCTGCTCGAGATCGCCGATTCGGGGCCGGGGATTCCCGCAGAGATTTTACCCAACCTGTGCGAGCCGTTCTTCACGACGCGACCTGAGGGCACGGGGCTCGGCCTCGCGATTGCCAAGCGCTATCTCGAAGAGACCGGGGGCCGTCTGGAGATCGCCAGCGCGGTGGGCCACGGTACGACGGTGCGCATCTGGCTGCCGGTCGCGAGCGGCGAGCCCGCGCCGGCCCCGGCGGGGAGCCGCACATGAGCGGATCGACCGTGCTGATCGTCGACGACGAGCAGACCCTGGCCCGGTCCGCCAAGGCGTTCCTCGCGGACCACGGCTACGAGGCCGAAGTGGCGGCCTCGGGCGAAACGGCGCTCGAGCTGCTTGAGAAGCTCCAGCCCGACGTCGTCTTCGCGGACGTGCGGCTCCCGGGCATGAGCGGGATCGACCTGCTGAAACGGATCCGCGAGTTCGACCCCGTGCTCCCCGTGATCATGCTCACGGCCTACGGGTCGATCGAGGGTGCGGTGGAGGCCGTGAAGCTCGGCGCCTTCGACTATGTCAAGAAGCCGGTGGACCTGGAGGAGCTGAAGCTTCTCGCCGACCGCGCTCGCGAGAACCGCCTCCTCAAGCAGGAGCTGTCGTACTACCGCCGCCGCGCGACGCGGGATGTCGGGTTTGCGACGATGGTGGGGGAGTCACCCGCCGTCCGTGCGGTGCTCGACCGGGCGCGCCAGATCGCCGCGTTGGAGGACACCCCGCCGGTGCTGCTGACGGGCGAGACGGGCACCGGCAAGGGCATCCTCGCGCACGCGATCCACGCCGCCGGTCCTCGCGCCCTGAAGCCGTTCATCGAGGTCAACTGTACGGCGCTTCCCGCGACGCTCATGGAAGCCGAGCTGTTCGGCTACGAGCGCGGCGCCTTCACCGATGCCAAGGAATCGAAGCCCGGTCTGGTGGAGGCCGCCGAGGGCGGGTTCCTGTTCCTCGACGAGATCGGCGACGTGGATCTCCCGGTGCAGGGCAAGCTGTTGCGGGCGATCGAGGAGCGGACGGTCCGGCGCGTCGGCAGCGTGCGCGAGCGTAAGGTCGATGTCCGCATCGTCGCCGCGACGAACCGCGATCTCGAGCGCGAGGCGAGCCGCGAGCGATTCCGCCGTGATCTCTACTTCCGCCTGGCCGTGATCGTGCTCGTCATGCCGCCGCTGCGCGAGCGCGGGGAGGACGTGCTGCTCCTCACCGACCACTTCTTGAGAGTGCTCAATGCCAAATACGGGAAGACGGTGCGAGAGATCAGCGCGCCGGCGCGCGAGCTGCTGCTGTCGTACCCGTGGCCCGGCAACGTCCGTGAGCTCAGCCACGTGATCGAGCGCGCCGTGCTCTGGAGCCGGGGTCCCACGCTCGACGTGGAGCACCTCTCGTTGACCAGTCCCGACCACGACCCGGCCACGAGGGAACGCAGCTTGTCGGTCGCAGCGGAGGCCAGCACTGGAGCACCGGCGCTGCCGCCGCAGGGCGTGGATCTCGCGCAGTGGGAAAAGGCCATGATCGAGCGAGCGATGCGGGAAGCCGGCGGAAACCAGACCAAGGCCGCGCAGCGTCTCGGGATTTCGCGGGACACCCTACGCTATCGGCTGAAGAAGTTCGGGCTGCAGCCCTGAGCGAGGATTTGGGTTTTTTGACCCAAATGGGGGTGAAATGGCGCACCCATGCGGCGTTGTGGTGTGAAAGCATGCGGCAGCCGCGTGGCATGCGACCTGCACATCGCGATGCCGAGCGCTTGTAGTGGTCGACCATGATTTCCCCTGGAGGAAGATCCCAATGACCTGGACGAAGCCTGAATTCGAGGTCGTCGAGCTGGGGATGGAAGTCGGCGCGTACGCCGGCAATGCCTGAACCAGGCTGATACGGCTACTGAGGGGCCGGGTGACCAACCCGGCCCCTTTGTTCAATGCGCGTGATCATCCTCGGTTCGGCGGCGGGTGGTGGAGTCCCGCAGTGGAATTGCGGCTGTCCGAACTGTCTCGACGCCCGCCACGACGCTCGCGGCCGGATGCAGTCGTCCGTGGCGGTGAGCGCGGATGGAGAGCGCTGGATTCTCCTGAATGCCTCACCCGACCTTCGCATGCAGCTCGCCGCCCACCACGAGCTCTGGCCCCGCGGCATGCGGGGTTCGCCCATCGGCTCCGTGGTTCTGACCGACGGCGAAATCGACCATACTCTCGGGCTCCTGCTGCTGCGCGAGAGTGCCACGCGGCTTCCGGTGTACGCCCCGGGGGGAGTGACCACGCTGCTCGGCGACGAGTGGCCGCTCTACCGCGTCCTCTCCGCCTACGCCGGGGTCGAGCCGCGGACCCTCGCAGAGGGTCGATCCGTCGCTTTGGCTGATGGCGCTGGCACTCCGCTCGGCATCTCCTGCTCCACGACGGCCGTGGCCCGCCGCCCGCCGCGCTACGCGCGCGCGCGCGCCCCCGCCACCGCAGCCTTCGACGTCGCGCTGCGGCTCACCGACGAGCGCACCGGCGGAACGCTCGGCTACGTCCCGACGGCCGGGGCGATCGATGACGCCGTACGGCGAGTCGCCGGTGGAGCCGATCTGCTACTGTTTGACGGCACCTTCTGGTCGGACGACGAGCTCACCGCCGCGGGGGTCGACGCGCCGACGGCGCGCGAGATGGGCCACCTTCCGGTCGGCGGGGCGGGGGGCAGCCTGGAGCTGCTGCCGAGGCTCGACGCGAAGCGAGTGGTTCTCGTGCACATCAACAACACGAATCCGATCCTGTGTCGCAGCTCGGCGGAGCGAGCGCGGGTCGAGGCGGCTGGCATCGTGGTGGGAGAGGACGCAATGGAGTTCGAGCTGTGAGCGTAGAAGTGAGCCCGCGTGCGACCGACGGTCTGGTGGGTCGGCTGCGCGGCGTGCTCGAGCGCCGCTACCACCACCTCCACCCCTTCAACCAGCGGATGCACCGGGGCGAGCTGTCGCGCGCCGAGCTGCAGTTGTGGGTGGCGAACCGGTTCTATTATCAGATCAATATTCCCGTCAAGGATGCCCTGATCCTGTCGCGCTGCCCCGAGCGCGAAGTGCGTCAGCAGTGGATCCAGCGCATCGTCGACCACGACGGCCGGCCGGGGGAAGAGGGCGGCATCGAGGCGTGGCTCCGCCTGGGGGAAGCGATGGGCGTGAAGCGCCAGGACCTGATCGAACAGCGTTTCCTCCTGCCCGGCGTGCGCTTCGCCGTGGATGCGTACGTGCATTTCTGTGGCTCGAGGCCATGGCTCGAGGCGGTGGCGGCCTCGCTCACCGAGATGTTCGCGCCGCTGATCGTGAAGGAGCGGCTGGCGGCAATGCTGAGCCATTACCCGTGGGTGGATCCCGCGGGACTGCAGTACTTCAGGAATCGGCTCACACAAGCGCCGCGCGACGCGGAGTACGCGCTCGGCCTGGTGACGGAGCGGTTCCGCACGCCGCAGGAGCAAGCGCGGGCCGTGGCGGCGCTCGAGTTCAAGTGCGACGTCCTGTGGAGTCTGCTGGACTCCGTGGAGCGCGGGCCTCTTCCGGGGACGATCGTATGACGGCGGCAGGGCGCCCGAGCGTGCCGCGCCTCCACCCAAAGGCGCGCCTCCAGCACGACGACGTGCGCGGCCGGGACGTGCTGCTCTATCCTGAGGGCTTGGTGGCGTTGAATCCGACGGGGGCGGAGATCCTCGAGCTGTGCGACGGTGTTCGCTCGGTCGCCGAGGTGGTGGCGACGTTGGAGCGACGCTACGGCGCGGCTGGGGAGGGAGGAGTCGAGCGTGACGTCACGGCGTTTCTGGACGGGCTCGCCGCCAAGGGGCTGGTGACGTATGGATCCTAAGCCGCTGTGGCTCCTGGCGGAGCTGACGTACAAGTGTCCGCTCCAGTGCCCCTACTGCTCGAATCCGCTCGACTTCGCGGGCCCGCGCTTCAAGCGCGAGCTCTCGACTGAAGAATGGTATCGCGTGTTTCGCGAGGCCAAGGCGCTGGGTGTGTTGCAGCTCGGGCTCTCGGGTGGCGAGCCGACCTTGCGGGGGGATCTCGAGGATCTGGTTCGCGAGGCGCACGAGCTCGGGCTCTACACGTCCCTCATCACCTCCGCGTACCGGCTCACGAAGGAGCGCCTGGCGGCCCTGAAGGCCGCGGGCCTCGACCACGTGCAGATCAGCATTCAGGGTGCCGACGCCGAGCTCTCAGATGCGGTCGCGGGGACGGGGTCCTACGGGGATAAGATCGCCGCCTATCACTACACCCGAGAGCTGGGCTTTCCCCTCACCGTCAATGTCGTGCTGCACCGCCGGAACCTGCATCAGGTCGAGGCGCTCATCCGGCTCGCCGAGTCGCTCGGCGCAGAGCGTATCGAGCTCGCCAACACGCAGTTCTACGGCTGGGCGCTACATAATCGCGCAGCGCTCATGCCGACCAGGGCGCAGCTGGACGACGCCTGGCGCGTGGTGCAGCGCGAGCGCGCCCGACTGGGGACCAGGCTCGAGATCGTGTGGGTGCTTCCCGACTACCACGAGCAGTACCCCAAGCCGTGCATGGGTGGCTGGGCGCGTGCCTACATGACCGTCACGCCCGCCGGGGAGGTCTGGCCCTGCCACGCGGCAGGCCGGATCACGACGCTCACGTTCGAGAACGTGCGCGCGCACCCGCTCGCCTGGATCTGGGAGCACTCGGAGGCGTTCACGCGGTTCCGGGGCGATGCCTGGATGCCCGAGCCCTGCCGGTCGTGCCCACGCAAGACCCAGGACTTTGGCGGCTGTCGCTGCCAGGCGTTCCTCGTGGCGGGCGACGCGGGCCTGACCGACCCGGTGTGCTCGCTGTCGCCCCACCGGCACCTGATCGACGCCGCGGTCGCGGAGGTGGAGCGCGCGGCCGGGGCCGTCGAGTGGACGTATCGTGCGGCGCCCGCGTCGCGCGCGCTGGCCGCGAAAGGATGACCGCCGCCGCGATCGACGCCCGCGGCCTCGGCAAGGACTTCGGCGCGATCCGCGCGCTCGACGGACTCGACCTCGAGATTCAGGATGGGGAGTTCTTCGGGCTGCTCGGGCCCAACGGCGCCGGCAAGACCACGACCGTTCATCTGCTTGCGACCCTGCTCGCTCCGTCGCGCGGCACGGCGCGCGTCGCGGGACACGATGTCGTGCGGCAGGGGCTCGCCGTCCGGCGCAGCATCGGGCTCGTGTTCCAGGAGACCACGCTCGATCGCGACCTGACGGTCGCGGAAAACCTGCGCTTCGCGGCGCGCCTGTGGAGCCTCCCCGACGGCGTCGCCCGGCCGCGCATCGATGCGCTGGTGCGGCAGTTCGAGCTGCTCGACCGGCGGGACGACCCCGTCCGGACGCTCTCGGGCGGCATGCGGCGCGCGGCCGACATCGCCCGGGGCATCCTGCACGAGCCGCGCATCCTGTTTCTCGACGAGCCCACGGCCGGGCTCGACCCGCGCGCGCGCCGCTTGCTGTGGGAACGGATCCGCGGCCTGCGGGCCGCATCCGGCCTCACAGTGCTCCTGACGACGCATTACGTCGAGGAGGCCGAGCCGTGCGATCGCGTTGCCGTGTTGGATCATGGCCGGCTCGCCGCCCTCGGCACGCCGGCCGAGCTCAAGCGGGCGGCGGGCGTCGGCTCGCTCGAGGAGGTGTACCTCGCGCACACCGGCCGTCGCCTGGCCGAGACGGACGGCGCGTGAGCATGCGCGCGGTGTACGGGATCGTGGCACGCGAGTTCGTGCGGTTCCTGCGGCAGCGCGGCCGGGTGCTGGCGAGCATCGGGCGGCCGTTCGTGTGGCTCGTGTTCGCGGGAGCGGGGTTCGCAACCGTATTCGCCGGGCGGAGTGAGATCGACTACCGCGCGTACATGGCGCCCGGCCTGCTCGGGATGGTCGTGATGTTCGGCTCGTTGCTCGCCGCCCTCTCGACCGTGACCGACCGCGAGGCCGGAGTGCTCCGCATGATGCTCGTCGCGCCGATCCGGCGCAGCACGGTGGCGTTCGGGAAGGCGCTGGGCGCGACGCTGCTCGGCACCGCCCAGGCCGTCGTCGTCGCGGGGCTGCTGCTCCCGCTCGTCCACCTGCGGCCCACCCTCGGGGGGGCACTGCTGGGCCTCGTCGCGGTCGTCTTCGCGGGGTTGGCGATGGGCACGCTCGGGCTGGTGCTCGCCGCGAGTATCCGCTCGATCGAAAATTTTGCGGGCGTCATGAACTTCGTGGTGTTCCCGATGCTGTTTCTATCGGGTGCCTTGTACCCGGTGCGGCATCTCGGTCCCGTCCTGCGCGCCGCCGTCTACGCGAACCCGCTCGCGTACGGTGTGGACTTGCTGAAGCACGCACTGCTCGATGCGTGGGCGGGAGCGGGCTACGGCGGCGAGCTGCCGGTGTCGCTCGACTGTGCCGCGCTCGCCCTGTTCGCGGGTATAGGGCTTGCCGTCGCCGCGCCGCTCCTTGGCCGGGAGGGGGGCGTAACGCGTACCGCGTTCCGGGAGCGGCGTTAGGCGACGACCAGGCGCGTGATAATCGCCGTGACCACGAGGACGATCAACGCGGCCGCGATGCTGGTCAGGAGCGTGTACGCGGCGCTCTTGTCGCGCGGCGCCTTCATGACCGCGGGGAGTCCCCGGGCAAACAGCCGCACGCTCCACACGCCGAGCAGCATCCCGAGGGGCTCGATCCGGGGGAACAGCGCGAACGCACCCGCGAGCCAGTACGGTGTACTCCCGTAGGCCGCGACCTTCAGCGCCTGTACGAGGTTCCGCTGTCCCCCGACCGACGCTCCAATCACGTCGATCGCCATTGCCAACGCGTACGCGCCCACCAGATTGAGCACGTACTCGAGCACCCCGGCTTGCACCGCCGTCCCGGCATTCATCGGCACTGTCCCGAATGTCAACAGGCTGCCCCGCTCGCCGAACACGATGCCGCCGATCGTCGCCGCCACGGGGCCGATGGCCGCCATCGGGACGAGATAGCGCAGGTACAGTGGGCCGGCGCTGGTGAACTCGCCCGCGATCGTGGCCCACTCCTGTGTCGGGTGCAGTATCAGGCGTTGCGCACGGGCGAGCCAGCCTGGGAGCCTGCGCGCCGCGCGCGTCCTGGCAACGGGCTGCTTGACGGGAGGCCGGGGCGGCGGCCCGGCCTTGGGCGACGTCGGGCCGCGTGGCGGCGTGGGGCCGCGGGGGGGCGGCGTGGGACCGCGTGGGGGCGGGGGGGGCGTGCGCATAGTCGCACAAGATAGAAATCGGCGAGCAGGTCGCCAGTGGAGCCGTCAGACGCCAAGCCGCAAGCGGTCTCCAGTCGCAAGATGCAAGCCGCGCCGGCTTGGATCCGACCAACTGTGAACCCCTTGCGGCTTGGCGTCTTGGCGTCTGGCAACTCAGATTGATGCATGCTCATCGACGTCCACGCCCACTTCTACCATGCCGCAAGCCCCCGCGCCGATTGGCGCGAGCGCAACGCCAGCCGGCTCGCGGCGGGGCGCAAGATCGGAGTGACGATCCACGTCGCCTCGATCCTCGGCAGCTGGGGCCGGACGTCGCCGATCTACTTCCCGTCGCCCCGGGACGTGGAAGACGGCAACACCGCCCTCCTCGCGCTCCAGCGGGAGTATCCCGACCTGATCCGCGGCTACGTCACCGTGAACCCCAACTACACGTCGCAGGCGCGCGTCGAGATCGCCCGTTGCCTCGACGCCGGGATGGTCGGGATCAAACTCGCGGCCAGCCGCCGCGCGACCGACCCCTTGCTCGACCCGATCTGCGAGCTGGCGCGGGAACGGGGGGTTCCGGTGCTGCACCACGTGTGGCAGCACCGGAGACGCGACTGGCCGGGGCAGGAAGCGTCGGATGGGGAGGAGCTCGCCGCCTTGGCCGCGCGACATCCCCAGGTCCGATTCATTCTGGCGCACATCGGCGGGGGCGGCGACTGGGAACACTCACTCGCCGTGCTGCGCCCGATGACCAACGTGTACGTCGACCTGTCGGGGAGCGGTGTCGACGGTGGCATGCTCGAAGCGTGCCTCGAGGCTGTCGGCGTCGAGCGGCTGCTCTGGGGAACGGATCTCACGATGGACACCGGCTGGGCGAAGCTGCGGTATCTCGAGCGCGTGCTGTCGCCGCCCGAGCTGGAGTTCGTGCAATGGAAGAACGCGGCACATATCTTCCCGCGCGGCGCGTTGCCCGCCGACTGATGCGCATCGACGTCAATGCCTTCCTGGGCGCCTACCCGTACCGGCGCGTGCCCGGTACCTCGCTGGACGGGTTGCTGCGCGCTATGACGCGCGCCGGGATCGACGAGGCGTGGGTCAGCCACCTGCCGAGCCTGTTCTGGCGCCAGCCGATGGCCGGAAACGCCTGGCTGTACGAGACCGTGGCGCGCGAGCCGCGGCTCAAACCGGTGCCCGCGCTGCACCCGGGGCTCTCGGGCTGGGATCGCGCGGTGGGCGAGGCGGCGGACCGTGGCGCGCCGGCGGGGCGGTGCGATCCGCTGTACTACGGGCTCGACCCGACAGGACCCGAGATGCGCGACCTCGCCGCGGCCTGCGGTGCGGCGAATCTGCCCATCATGATGACCGTGCGCCTCGAGGACGGACGCCAGCGGCACCCGAACGACCACGCCGCCGAGCTTCCCGCGGCGGCGGTACGAGCGCTGGTTCGGAGCGACGAGGACGTGCGGCTCGTGCTCACGCATGCCGATCGCGGGTTCATCGAAGAGGTGCATTTCGGATCGACCCCCGAGGAGGCGGCCCGACTCTGGTGGGACGTGAGCTGGATTTGGGGCCCCCCCGAAGATCACCTCGAGACCCTGCTGGGCACGATCGGGGTCGAGCGGTTCGTGTTCGGCACTGGGCAGCCGCTGCGGATTCCCGAGGCGAGCATCGCGAAGCTCGATCTGCTCGAGCTGGCGCCGGAGCAGCGGGCGGCGATCGAGTCGGACAATGCCCGGGCAGGACTGTGCCGCTGACCCCCGGCTGGGAGTGGGGCTTGATTCCGGCGGTCCCGGTCCCGTTCCGTGGCCGGGTACTCGCGGAGGACGCGCTCCAGGCGTACGCCACGTGGATGGCAGGACATCAGGTGGCCGGCGTGGCGGTCTGGGCCCACACTGGGCGCGGCCCGCACCTGTCGAGCGAGCAGCGGCGGCGGGTGCTGGCGGTGTGGCGGGGCGCGCTCCCCATGAGCCCGATCGTGGCAGGGGTGACGAGCGTCCAGATGGCGGCCGAGGCGAAGGCCGGGGGTGCCAACGCGCTGCTCGCGTTTCCGCAGGCGGACGATCCGGTCGGCTATCACGCGGCGCTCGGGCGCGAGCTCCCGGTGATCGCCTTTTATCTGTACGAGGCCGCCGGCGGCGTCGCGTACGACAACCAGACGCTCCACGCCATCCTGGCGCTCCCCAGCGTGATGGGGATCAAGGTGGCCACGCTCGACTCGGTGGTGACGTTTCAGCGGATCGCGGGACTGATGCGACATCACCCGGACAAGCTGCTGATCACGGGTGAGGACCGCTTCCTGGGCTACTCGCTCACGATGGGAGCCCGTGCCGCGTTGATCGGCATGGGCGCGGCGCTCACCGATCTCCAGGTCGCGCTCATGGAATCGTTCCGCTCGGGCGACTTCGGCAGGTTCGTCCGCCTGTCCGGCGTGTGCGATCGCTTCGCGAGCGCGACGTTCATTCCCCCCATGGAAGGCTATGTCCGCCGGATGCTGTGGGCGCTCGCGGCCGATGGTGTGATCCCGGACGACACGTGTGACGATCCGTGGGGCCCGAGCCTGCCGCCGTCCGAGCGGGATGCCGTGCGCTCCGCGGTCCGCGAGGCGCGTACTCCGCGCCTCGCCCCGGCGTGAGGCGCATCTCGCGGCGGTCGTTCCTCGAGTCCTGCGCCGTCGCGCGCGCGGCGCTCGGCGCGTCCCCCTTGCTGAAGGGCTGGCTTCCGATGAGTAAGCAACGGCACGTGGCGGTAGTCGGGGCAGGAGCGTTCGGCGGCTGGACCGCGCTCCACCTGCGGCGGCGCGGCGCCCGCGTCACCCTGGTCGACGCCTGGGGGCCCGGCAACTCGCGCGCCAGCTCGGGCGGAGAGACTCGTGTCATCCGCGCGACCTACGGCCCCCGCGGGATCTACACGCACCTCACGGCGCGCGCGCTCCGATTGTGGAAGGAGCACGAGCGGCGCTGGCAACGGAAGCTGTACCATCCCATCGGCGTGCTCTGGCTCGTTGAGGGCGACGACGCGTACGAGAAGGCGGCCCTGCCGTTGCTCAAGGAAGCCGGCCTGACGTTCGAAGAGCTGTCGGGCGCGGAGACGGCGCGCCGGTACCCGCAGATCAACTGCGAGCAGGTGCGTTGGGCCATCTTCGAGAAGGATGGTGGGTACCTGACGGCGCGCCGGGCCTGCGCCGCCGTGCTCGAGGGCTTCCTCGCCGAAGGCGGTGAATACCGCCAGCTCGCAGCGGAGCCCGGCGCGCGTCTCGCGGAAGGCGAGCTGCGGGGCGTCAAGCTGTCCGACGGCGCCACCCTCGTCGCCGATGCATTCGTCTTCGCCTGCGGCCCGTGGCTCGGGCGCCTGTTCCCGGACGTCATCGGCGACCGCGTGCGCGCCACCCGTCAGGAGGTCTTTTTCTTCGGCACACCCCCGGGCGATCAGCGGTTTACCGAGCAGGCGCTGCCCGTCTGGGCGGATCACGGGAGAGGTTTCATATACGGGATTCCCGGCAACGAATGGCGCGGATTCAAGGTCGCCGACGACACTCGTGGGCCCACCTTCGACCCCACGACGGGCGAACGGCTGCCCACGCCCGAGGTCCTGCAGGCGGCGCGGGAATATCTCGCGTTTCGGTTCCCGGGCTTGAAGGGCGCCCCGCTCGTCGAGGCCCGGGTGTGCCAGTACGAGAACTCTCCCGACGAGCACTTCATCATCGACCGACACCCGGCGGCGACGAACGTCTGGCTCGTGGGCGGTGGCTCTGGACATGGCTTCAAGCACGGGCCCGCCGTCGGCGAGCTGGTCGCCAAACTGGTGCTGACTGGGGAAGCGGCGCCCCCCGAGTTCCGGCTGTCCCGCTTTGACGCCGGAGTACGGCCTGGGGGTTAGTCGACCCACCTGTGCGTGCGAAGCTCGAACGAGACTTCGATCGGTTCAAGCGGGAGCTGCCGCGCGACTTCCCGTCTCACGTGCGCGAGACCTATGGGATCGATCTCACGGCCCGTTATCTCGGCGAGGTTGTTCCGCATCCCATCGGCAAAGGCTCGGGCCAGCTGTCGCTCAACGCCGGGCAGCTCGAGGACGACGCCGCGGCGGGACTCGCGTTCGTAGTGCTCAAGACGGTGATCGCCGAGGACGAGGTCGGCGCGCAAGCGATGGCAGCGTGGGCGATCCACGAGACGAAGATGAAAGTCGAACGCCGCAGCGCGGGCACCGGCCGTGAGGGCTGGACCGTCACGTGGAAAGGGCGCGGGTGGGATCGCCCGTTCGGCGACTACCTGGCGCTGGTGCGCGCCGGGCGGGATCTCACCCGAGCGGGGCGGCTCCTGGTAGTCCCGTCGGTGAAGTACCACCTCCCGCGACTCGCGGAGCCGTTTCGTGAGGACGAGTACCGGCATACCACCACGCTGCTGGCGGAGGCGTGGGAGGAACCTCCCCTCCTCCTGGAGAAGGACTTCTCCCCCACCCTGGCGGGGGACGCGCTCGCGGACGATCGCGCGCAAGTTCTCCGCTGGCTGCGGGAAGTGCCCGCACGCATCCGAGCGGCATCACCCCTCCCGGTGCGCGTCGCCGTGAAGCTCATGAACGCGCGATTCGATGACTGGTTCCAGGTCGAGATGATGGAAGCGTGCACCGGCGCAGATGCGCTGGTGTGCTTCAACCGGTTGTTCGATGTCGAACGGGGTGTGGCCTATGGCGGATGGGACTTGAGTGCCCGGAACCTGCGGGTGTTAGACCTCCACCGCCCTCTCCCGCCTTCTGCCGCCCTTTACCGCCCTCTGGCCGGCACCGGGAACATCTGCTCAGGCCGCATGATCCTCGAGTATGCCCGCCGCGGCTGCGAGAGCGTGCAGCTGCACACCTTTTTCCAGCTCCCGCTCTCCGCGTACCCCGCCACCCATGGCTCCCGTTCGCAACGGGCGCTCCACGTGCTCGTGTTTCATCCGCGGGACGGCGTGATTGCGGGGATGCTCGAGCTCGAAGCGCGCGGGCAGCTCGAGCGCCAGCAGGGCGAGCTCCGGTTCCGCGAGGTGCGAGCCCATGCGCATCGCGCGGGTTGACCTCTACGCGCTCGAGCTGCCGCTCGCGGAGCCGTTCATCATCTCGGGCGGCCGGATCGACGCGCGCCGATCGGTGGTCGTCGTGCTGCACGACGGCGACGGGCACGTGGGCTACGGCGAATCGGCCCCGGACGAGCTGCCGTTCTACTCCGAGGAGACGCTCGGCAGCGCTCGCGATCTGATCACCAGCGTCCTCGCGCCGCGGATCGGCGGACGGGAGTTCGACTCCCCCGAAGCGGTGGACGCGGCGCTGCGGGAGAACGTGCGCGGCAATCCGTTCGCCCGGGCGGGGATCGAGACGGCGGCGTGGGACCTCGAGGCGCATCGCCGGGGCACGGGGCTGCCGCAGCTCGTCGCCGAGCGGCTCGGTGTCGTGCCTGCGGCGAGCTTCCCCTGCGGCGTCGCGCTGGGCATTCCCGAGGATCGCCGCGCCGAGACCCTGACGCGCCGCGTGTACGAGGCGCTGCAGCACGGCTACCGACGCGTGAAGATCAAGGTCGCGCCGGGGTGGGATGAGATCGCGGTGCGGGCCGCCCGCGTGGGAATGGCGCGGACGGATGTGCCGCTCACCGTGGACGCGAACGGCGCCTATCGCTGGCCCGAGCACGAGCCCGCGTTGCGCGCGCTGGACGACGCCGGCCTGCTGTACATCGAGCAGCCGCTGGCCCCTGACGAGCTCGTGGGCCACGCGCGGCTCGCGCACGTGCTCAAGACGCCGTTGTGCCTCGATGAGACGTTGCGGGACGCGGGGATTGCGCGCCAGATCCTGGCGCTCGACGGCCCGATGGTCTGGAACCTCAAGGTGCATCGGGTCGGCGGGCTCGCGGAAGCGTGCCGCATCTGTCGGGTCGCGACGGAATGCGGCGCCCGGCTCTGGGCGGGAACGATGCCCGAGTCCGGGATCGGCTCCCAGGCGGACATCGCGGTCGCGGCGCTCGCGGCCTGTGTCTATCCGTCGGATGTGGAGCCGAGCTCGCGCTGGTTCGGGCGCGGCGCGGACGTGATCAAGCTCACCATGAGTAAGGACGGTCGCATGGCCGTGCCGGGTGTGTCGATCGCCCGATTGCTGGACACGGGGCGTTTCCGTTCGGTGACGCGCGGTTTACAATAGACACATCATGATCCCGATCGATCACCAGCCGGTCGGCTACTGGGCCACCAATCTGTACGCCAGCCCCCGCAAGCGTCCCAAGTCCGACGCGCCGCTCAAGGATCTGCCGCCGCGTGCCGGCCAGCGGTTCAAGCGGGCCCGCGAAGGCATGCGCGCGCTCCGGCACGTCACCGAGCAGGTGGTGTTCATGGGCACCGCCTGGAAATGGGTCTGGATGTACGAGGTCGGCGGGCGCAAGCTCGGCTACCTCCACCCGATGGAGACGGGCCTCTCGGGGACGTTCATCCTCACGGAGAGCGAAGAGCGCGAGCTCGCCGTGACCGACGGCCTGCCGCGGACGTCCCGCCAGGCCATTCGCGATGGCCGGATGGCGGGCGGCGTGCGATGGTGCTGGATGGAGTTCCCCGACTTGGATGCCGTTGACGCCTTCGTCCACATCATCCGGCTGAAGCATCAGTTGCTGGCACGACCGGAATGACGGTGCTGTAGTGCGGGGCTTGTGCCCCGTTTATCACTGACGCTACATTCCGGCGCCCGCAATCAATTTCACAACACAGATTGATACCATTCGCCATCGAGCGCGCCGGATGACGAAGAGGAGTGGTGGGGTCGGGACCGGGGGGGGCGTCGCGATCGCACTGCTGATCGCTTTCCCGGCCGCGGCACAAACCGGTCAGTCCGCGTCCGCGTATAAAGCTCCCGTCATCAGCGACACGGGGCGCCTCAAGGGTCCCCGCCAGCCCATTTTTTTCCGTCACGACGTCCACGCCGGTCAGGATCAGATCCCCTGCCTCTATTGTCACAGCACGGTGACCATCTCGAGCGAGCCGGGGATCCCCGCGGTGCAGACCTGCTTCGGCTGTCACCAGATAATCGGCGGCTCCAACGCCGAGCCGACCAATCAGGCGGAGATCAAAAAGGTGCGCGAGGCGTGGATCAACAAGCGGCCGCCCGTGTGGACGCGCGTGCACGCGCTGCCGGGTTTCGTGCGCTTCCCGCACCAGCGGCACATCAAGATCCTGGGCACCGAGAGCTGCATCACCTGCCACGGCGACGTGCGCAGCATGCCGCAGGTGTACCAGGTCGCCACGCTCAAGATGGGCTGGTGCGTCAACTGCCACGTGCAGCGCAACGTCTCGCGCGATTGCACCGTGTGTCACTACTGAGGCCCGACGTATGGACCGCAGACGGTTCCTGACAGTCCTGGGCGCGACCGGGGGGGCCGCTGCGGCGGCGTCGGCGTGCGACATCCACCCCGAGCCGACCGAGCACCTCGTTCCGTACACGGTTCCGCCCGAGAACCAGGTGCCCGGCATCGCCACGTACTACGCCACCACGTGTCGCGAATGCGCGGCCGGGTGCGGGCTCCACGCCAAGGTCCGCGAAGGGCGCGTGGTCAAGCTCGAGGGCAACCCGGATTCGCCGATCAATGAGGGGCGGCTCTGCTCGCGCGGCCAGGCCGCGCTCCAGGGGCTCTACAATCCCGACCGAGTCACCGATCCCATGGCCCGCGGTCCGAACGGTGAGTGGCAGAAGCTCTCCTGGGAGGACGCGATCAGCCGGCTGCAGGCGAAAGTGAAGGAGGCGCGCGGCAAGGGGATCGCGTTCGTCACCGGGCTCGAGAGCGGGTCGTTCGGCGAGCTCGTCGACACCTGGATGAAGGAGATCGCCGGTCGCCACGTCACCTACGAGCCGTTCGCCTTCGAAGCGCTGCGCGAGGGCAACCGCATCGCATTCGGCACGCCGGCGATCCCCTGGTACGATTTCGCCGACGCGCGCTACATCGTGTCCTTCGGCGCCGACTTCATGGAGACCTGGCTCTCGCCGGTGGGCTATCAGAACGGATTCACCCGCGCGCACGCCTTCGAGAGTGGACGGGACGGGTCGATGGCCAAATTCGTCTCCGTCGCGCCCCGCCTGTCGCTCACCGGGATGAGCGCGGACGAGTGGATTGCCGCCAAGCCGGGGACGGAGTTCATGCTCGCCCTCGCGATGGCGCAGGTGATCCTGGCCGAGCGGCTGGCCCCGACGCCGGCGGACGCCCGCGGCCTCGAGCGGCTGCTCCCGGCGCCCCAGCAGGTGGCGACGCTCGTCGGGATGGAGGCGCGCGATATCCGGCGGCTGTCCCGGGAGTTTGCCGGCTCGAAGGGCGGGCTGGCCGTGGCGGGTGGCCTGGCGACGCAGTACGGGAGCGGCGCGCACGTGCTCGTCGCGTCGGTGAACCTCCTGAACTACGTCGCGGGGCAGGTGGGCAAGACCATCCAATTCGGACCCAACCACGCGCTGGAAGCGGCCGGCTCGTTCAAGGGGTTGACCGACCTGGTCGGGGACATGAGCGCGGGGAAGGTCGCGCTGCTGCTCGTGCACGGAGCGAATCCGGCGCACTCGCTACCGGCCGCATTCTCCCAAGCGCTTGGCCGGGTCGGATACAAGGTGAGCTTCTCCTCCTACCTGGACGAGACGGCCGCCGCATCGGACCTGGTCCTGCCGGACCTGCATCCGCTCGAGCAGTGGAACGATTGGCGGCCCCGCGCCGGGGTCTACGCGCTGCAACAGCCGGTGATGCAGCCGGTGTTTCCGAACACCCGCCACACCGGTGACGTACTGCTTCAAGCCTCGGGCAAGGCGAGCAGTTTCAAGGACTACCTGCAAACCCGATGGCGGACCCTGCATCAGCGATACGGGCGCGGCCGGGGATTCGACGACTTCTGGAGCGACGCCGTGCAGCATGGTGGCGTGTACGGCGATGTGGCCGCGCAGACCGTGCGGCTCGTCCCCGGGATCGCGCAGCTGCTCGGCGGCCTGGCCGGCTCGGCAGGCGAATCGGAGCAGCAGCTGCTGATCGTCTTCCCCTCGATCGCGCTGCACGACGGCCGGGGAGCGAACAAGCCGTGGCTCCAAGAGCTCCCCGACCCGGTGTCGAAAATCACCTGGCATGGGTGGGTGGAGGTGCATCCCGAGACCGCGGCGAAATCGCAGCTCGCCAACGGGGACCTCCTGCTCCTGCAATCGCCCTACGGCGCCGTGCGCGCGCCCGTGTGGATCACCCCGGGGGTTCGACCCGACGTGTTCGCGATCCCGAGCGGGCAGGGCCACAAGGCGTACGGCCGCTATGCCAAGGATCGCTCGTTCAACGCGTTCGAGCTCCTGAGCGACAAGCCGGCGGACTTCGGCGGGCGCGCGTTCGCCGTCGGCGTCAAGGTGACCAAGACGGGCGACCATCGTCGTCTCGCCACCGTCGAAGGCGACGCGCGCGAGCAGGGACGGGACATCGTCGAGGTGCTGTCACTCTCCCGGGCGCGCCAGCTGAAGCGCGGGGCCCATCCGTTCGCCGAGGAGGAGACGCCGGGCTACGCCCGCACGGCGCTCGAGGGGTGGGCGGAGGCGCAGCACGACAAGGCGTCGCTCGGGAACTACGCCGGCGAGCACCCGCGCTGGGGGCTGGCGATCGACCTGGCCAAGTGCACCGGCTGCTCGGCCTGCGTGACCGCGTGCTACGCCGAGAACAATCTCGCGACCGTGGGCGAGGAGCTGGTGACCCGCCGCCGCCAGATGAGCTGGCTCCGGATCGAGCGCTACTACACCACGGGTGATGGGGGCCACCCCGTCGGCGCCGTGGTGGCGCCGATGTTGTGCCAGCAGTGCGGCAACGCGCCCTGCGAGCCGGTGTGCCCGGTGTACGCCGCCTACCACACGCCCGACGGCTTGAACGGCCAGGTCTACAACCGCTGCGTCGGCACGCGCTACTGCGCCAACAACTGTCCGTACAAAGTGCGCTACTTCAACTGGTACAACTACGCCGAGCGGGGCGGCGAGTGGGAGAGCTGGCCGGACCCGCTCAACATGCTGCTCAATCCGGACGTGACGGTACGGGAGAAAGGCGTGATGGAGAAGTGCACCTTCTGCGTGCAGCGGATCCGCGGCGCGCAGAACCGGGCGCGCCTCGAGGATCGCGCCGTGCAGGACGGCGAGATCACGCCGTCCTGCGCTCAGGCCTGCCCGTCCGAGGCGATCGTGTTCGGCGATTTGCACGACAAGACGTCGCGCGTCGCGGCGCTCGCGCAGGATCCGCGCGGCTATCACGTGCTCGCGGGACTGAACACCCGGCCGGCGATCACGTACCTGGCGAAGGTCGTGCACGGCGCCGTGGTGGAGGGCTGAGGCGATGGCCGAGACGTCCCCGTCTCGCGTCACCTACGACTTCGTTACGCGCACGATCGCGCGCACGCTGGGGAATCCGGGCAAGGGCTACTACGCCCTGCTCATCCTCGCCGTCGCGCTGCTCGGCGTGGGCATCGTGTGTCTGCTGTTCCTGCTGCGCTACGGGCTGGGGCTGGCGGGCTACTCGCACCCGGTATACTGGGCGGTCTACATCACCTGCTTCGTGTTCTGGGTGGGCATCGCGCACTCGGGCACGCTCATCTCGGCGATTCTGTTTCTGTTCCGCTCGGGGTGGCGCACCGCGGTCTATCGCACGGCCGAAGCGATGACGGTATTCGCCGTGATCACCGCGGGACTGTTCCCGCTGATTCACATCGGTCGCCAGTGGTACTTCTACTGGCTGATCCCCTATCCCAACGAGCGCGGGCTGTGGCCCAACTTCAAGTCGCCGCTCATCTGGGACGAGTTTGCCATCGGCACGTACCTCACGGTGTCGACGGTGTTTCTGATCATGGGGCTGATTCCCGACATCGCCGCGGTGCGGGACGTCGCGACGGGGTGGCGGAAGAAGCTGTACGCCGTCACGTCGCTCGGGTGGCGCGGCACCAACGAGCAATGGCGCCACTACAGCCGCGGCTACCTCTATCTCGCCGCGCTCGCGACGCCGCTCGTGCTCTCGGTGCACAGCGTCGTGTCCTGGGACTTCGCGATGGCCATCGTGCCCGGGTGGCACGCGACGCTGTTCGCCCCCTACTTCGTCGCGGGCGCGATTTATTCGGGCGTCGCGATGGTAATCACGCTGCTGGTCCCGATCCGCAAGCTGTTCCGCCTCGACGACCTGATCACCGTACACCACTTCGAGAATCTGGCGAAGCTCTGTCTCCTCACAGGATTGATCGTCAGCTATTCGTATTGCACAGAGAGCTTCACGGCGTGGTTCGGGGGCCACGCCGCCGAGCGGGCGGCCTTCTGGTACCGGGCGTTCGGGCCGTTCTGGTGGGCGAGCTGGACCATGAACATCTGCAACGGCCTGCTGCCCTGGCTGCTCTGGTCCAAGAAGGTCCGCACCAACATCCTGGCGCTGTTCGTGATCTCGATCTTCGTGAACGTCGGGATGTGGTTCGAGCGCTTCGTGATCATCGTCGTGTCGCTGGCGGGCGAGCCGTACGAGCGGTTCGCGAACGGACCCTATAACCCGACCTGGGCCGACTGGGGCATCATGGCGGGCAGCTTCGGGTGGTTCTTCATGTGGTTCCTCCTGTTCGTGAAGAACTTCCCGGCCGTGTCGATCTCCGAGGTGAAGGAAGTCTTGCCGGCGCCCCAGCGCCGGAAGGTGGCGGCCTCGTGAAGCTCGTGAACCCCCTCACGGCCATCTTCCACCCGCCGCCGACACCGGGCGTGCTGGCGGTGTTCGGTCACCTCGACGCCACGGTGGAGGCGATCGGGCAGCTGCGGCGGGGCGGGCATACCGACTTCACGGTGTACTCTCCCGTTCCCCGGCACGAGCTCGAGGATGCGCTCGATCAGCCGGTCAGCCCCGTCCGGATGTTCACCTTGATCGGCGGGATCGCGGGCTGCGCCATCGGCGCCTGGCTCACGCTGTACATGTCGTACGATTGGCCGCTCGTGCTCGGCGGCAAGCCGATCGGCTCGATCCCACCGTACGTCGTCATCATGTTCGAAATGACGATCCTGTTCGGCGCCCTTGCCACCATCCTCGGCATCGCGTTCAACGCGCTGTTCGCCGCCCGGCGCCTGGGCACCGTGGCTTACGATGCGCGGTTCACCAACGACAAGTTCGGCATCTTCGTGCCGTCCGAGCCGGCGCGGGCGGGCCAGGTCGAATCGCTGCTACGCGCCGCGGGAGCCGAAGAGGTGCGTCGTGCGTAGGCCGCGTGCCGCCCTTGCCGCCCTTGCCGCCCTTGCCGCCCTTGCCGCCCTTGGCTGCAACCCCGACGACGTGGTGCACCGCGTCGGCTGGTTCTCCACCATGCGGCATCAGCGGAGCATCAAGCCGTACGCCCAGCCGATCCCGCCCGTCCCCGGGACCGTGCCCGTGACGGGTGCCGAACCGGTGCTCAGCATCCAGACCGCGGATCGTCTGGTAAACGCCCGCACTCGCACGTCCGAGTCGATCAATCGCGGGCGCGTTCTGTATGAGACCTATTGCCTCGTCTGCCACGGGCAGGCGGGGCGCGGCGACGGTCCGATTTCGTCCGCGGCGGGGGGGCCGTTCTTCGGTGTGCGCTCGCTCGTGAACGACACGATCGCCCGCCGCACCGACGGATACATCTACGCGGTCCTGGTGAGTGGCCAGGTGATGGGACGGGGCCTGATGCCCGTCTACGGAGACAAGGTGCGGGGCAGCGATCGCTGGGACGTCGTGAATTACGTACGCACGCTGCAGGCCGGGGCGCAGAGCCCGCGGGGGAGACGATGAGCGCGGTCGCGGCCGGCCCGCGCTCCGAGCTGGTCCAGAAGGCGCGCCAGTTTCCCGCGCGGGCATTCACGTTGGGGGGGGCGCTCCTGGCCGTCGTCGGAGGGGGCGCGTTCCTGTGGGTGCTCGCCGTCGGGGGAGCGCCGCGCGCATGGCAGGCGTGGCACGTCAACTTCATGTTCTGGACCGGGCTGGCGCAGGCGCTGGTCGTGTTCGCCGCGACCCAGAAACTCGCCAAGGGACACTGGTCCGGACTCGTCATCCGGCTCGCCGAAGCGGCGGCCGCGTTCCTGTGGCTCTCGCTGGCGTTGTACCTGGGGCTGGTCGTCGGCCGGGCGCACATCTTCGGTTGGCTGCACGAGCCGCGTCCCGATCTGGGGAGCTGGCTGACGGCGAAGTTTTTCTTCGTACGGAACGGCCTGATCTATCTGCTCCTCGCGTGGTTGTCGTGGCGGTTCGTGCGGCGCGACGTGGCACCCGACATCCGCGAGCTGGCCCAGGGCGGCCGGCCGGCGGATCGGCTGGAAGACCGCGATGCCATCATGCGCGACGCGGCCGTCCTGGTCGTCTCCTACGCGTTCGGCTACAGCCTGCTGGCGTTCGACCTGATCATGTCGCTCGCGCACAAATGGGTGAGCAACCTGTTCGGCGCGTTCTACTTCATGGGTTGCTTCCTCGCGGCGCTCATGGGGCTCGCCGTGCTTGCGATCGCGGTGCGGCGCCGGATGGGGCTGGAGGCGCTGATCTCGCCCAGGCAGCTGCACGATTTGGGCAAACTGTGCTTCGGGTTCACGGTCTTCTGGGCGTACCTCATGTGGGCGCAGTTTCTCGTGATCTGGTACGGTAACCTGCCGGAGGAGACGTACTTCATCTTCTACCGGCTGATCGGCTCCTGGAAACCCGTCGGCGTGTGGGTCTTTCTGCTCGTGTTCGTCGTGCCGTTCATCGGCCTGCTCGGGGTGAAGCCGAAGAAGCACGCCCCGACATTCGTGACATTCGCGCTCCTGAGCCTGGCGGGCACTTGGCTCGAGCGCTACCTCGAAATCGTTCCTTCGATCAACGGCGGCGTCGGCCCGGCGATCGGCCTCCCCGAGACCGCCAGCACGCTGCTGTTCGGTGGGCTGTTTCTCCTGTCCTATGGCTGGTTCGGCGGCCGCTACCCGATGCTCTCACCGCGCCTCGCGGCCGACGCCCTGGAGCGCGAGCGCCACTAACTCCTGCCGGCGCGTTCATCATTCTCTGACAACCCGGGCCGACCCTCAGGTATTTCTAAGGGTAATAAGCACGCGTCATAGATCCGGTCGCGTCCCACACACCACCCCGGAGGTTCAATGCGGTCGAACGTGGTCACCCTGGCATTAGGGGCAGCAGGAGTCGTGCTGCTCGCCGCGTGCGGCGGCTCGACGTCACCGTACGGCGGGGGCGGCGGAGGGGGTGGTGGCGGTGGGTGTACGCCGACGGCGACGAAAGTCTGTACGGTCGGGGGGAACCAGTTCAATCCGGTGACGCTCGCCGTGACGGCGGGCACGACCGTGACGTGGGAGAATGGGGACGGCGTCGCACACACGGTCACGAGCGCGACCGGGTCGGCGGACAGCTATGACATGGCGCTCGCGGCGGGAACGGTCGCGCACCAGTTCATGACCGCCGGCACATACAACTACTACTGCAGGAACCACGGCGCCAACGGCACTCCGCCGACCGGCATGCACGGCACCATTACGGTCCAGTAGCTAGGGCTTCAGAGGCTGGACGAGCTCCAGCAGCTTCCGCAGGGAGTCGCTCGACACCGGCCCGGAGATCTGGATTTCGAGGTTGGCGAAGCGTCGGGAGAGCCGGGCGGCCGCCCTTTCGGCGGGAGCGGCGGCCAGCGAATCGGCGACTCGAGCGCGGCTCGGTACGGCCCGCTCGGGCGCGCTGACGCTGTCGGCTCGCGCCGCCGGCGCTGCCGTGACCACGACCTGATCGAGCGCCATCGGGGACCGGCGCCTGTTCACCACTTCGATCACGGTATTCGAATCGAGCACCTGCTCCACGATCACGACGGCTGAGTAGCCGAGCTCGCGGGCTCGGTAGACGGCGCGGATCGGTGCACCTGGAACTGCGAGGGGGTCGCCGCCGAGCAGCGCGCGCGCGGTGTCGACGCCGATGGGAGATCCCTTCAGGCCGTCGCGCTCACCATCGAGACGTACGAACCCTTGGGCTGCGACCGGTGCCGCTGCCGGCTTGCGAGCCGTGCCGCGGGCCGCGACGCGAGATTCGCGCTGTGCCTGTTCCGGCCGAATCGGAGCCTCGAGCGCGCGGAGCCGCGCGGGTGCGGTGTCGGCTGCCGTCTCCGCTCTCCGGCCCTGTTCGACCCCGCGGCCCAGGTACGTCCCGATCCCGAGCGCCAGCACGATCGTCGCGGCCCAGGCGAGCGGCAGGCGCACCCGCCACCACAGTCGAGTGGGAGGCCTCACGTCACCGGCGCGAAACGGCGGGAGCTCGCGGTCCGGGGGCGCGGCCAACGCCAGCAGCTCCCCGGCGCGCGTGATCAGTGCGCGCTCTTCCTCGAGCCGCTCGCGGCAGGCGGGGCACTGGGCGACGTGGGCATCGACGCCCCGGGCCTCCGCCGGCGCGAGCTCGCCGTCGAGATAGGTGTGAAGCGTGCCGTCATCCACGTGCGACATGCTCACCTGGCTTTCCGGCTTCGTAAGCCTGCACCAGCCGCCGGCGCGCCCGCGAGAGCGTCGTGCCGATCGCGCCGCGCGCCAGTCCGGTCTGCGCGGCGATCTCCTCGTATGATAGTCCCGCATCCCATAGTAGCAGCACCTCGCGGTCGCGCGGCGAAAGCTCGTCGAGCGCAGCCCGGACGCGCGCCCGGTCGCTCTCGACGTCCAACGCTTCATCGGTCGCCGACCGGCTCTCCTGCGGCTCGGCCGTGAGCAGCGTGAGGTGCCGCCGCTCCCGAGCCGCGCGCCGCGCCTCGTCCCGCGCCATGTTCGCCGCCACGATGAACAGCCACCCCCTCGCGTTGTCGGGTTTGTGGACCACCGCCCGGACAAAGGCCTCCTGCGCCAAGTCCTCCGCCCGCTCGGCATCCCACACTTTGCGGTACAGGAACCGCACGAGCGCGCGGTAGGTGGTGCGGTACACCTCGGCGAGGTCCTGGGGCATCGATGTCAACGCGAAACGCGGAGCGCGGAACGCGGAACAGCAACGTCTGGCTCCACGGATGTCCGCGTGCTGTTCCGCGTTCCGCGTTCCCACTTTCGCGTTGGGCTCATCCCCGAAACTCTCTCACGAGCCGCTCCAGCTCACCGTCCGTCCACGTCGTCTGGCCACCGGCCTCAATCTTGATGCTCACGCGGCGTCCGGCCACCAGGACCGCAGGCTCGAGGGCGGCGGGCTGCGCCAGCTCGGGTAGAGCGCGGAGCAGCGCGAAGTAAGCATCGCTGAAGGCCGCGACTCTCACGACGCGCAGCGAATCGCCATGCGCGATGTCGGTCCACGCGCTGTCGCGCCACACGAATAGTCTCCCACCGACGCGTCGGGAGCGACCGGCGCGGTCGCCGGGCGCGGCCGCGAGCGAATCGGCCAGCGGGGCCGCGGTCACCACGACCGCGTCGAGGTTGTACGAGTTCGCGAGCCTGCGCTCCCGTTGCGATTGCTGCACGGCGCCCACGCCGGCCTGATCTCGCGGCATCGCAGCCGGCAGGGGGATCCCGCGCGCCGCGACGCTCGGCTCCTGCACCAGATACGACGTATACGCCGTCAAAATGCCGTAGCGCAACGCGAGCCGTTTCAGCTCGGTTACGATCTCCGGATTCGCTCCATGGAGCCGGATGTCGCTCGAGAGCGCCCCCGCCTTGCGAGCGGCCCACAGCTGCGGGATGTAATCCGTGCCGGGTTGCTCACTCCCGAACCGCCCACCCGTCGAGAAGCGCTCCTCACGCCCGCTTCTTCGTCCGGTCACCGTTACCACCCGCTCCCCGGGACCGTCAGGGACTCCTTTCGGGCTCCCGGCTCCCCGATAGCGCCCGAACACCACCAGCTCGTCTCCCCCGAACAGGTCGGGCAGGCTGCGCGGCTGGAGGTCGTAGAGCTCAACCCCGTCGGCCCGCACGGCCAGGTCCGTGAGGACTGGGGACGCGACCTTGGAGGCGAGCGCCGCCACCGCCTGCTCGATGTCGCCGCCCGGCCGGAGGTATTCCGTGACACCGCGGGCCCGCTCCGTCAGCCGGTCGAGCAGGTACGTGTTCACGTCATACCCGATCCCGAAGGCGAAGACCCGGAACACCCCCCGGCTGCGCTCCGCCTGGTCGGCGATGCGCTCAGGGTCGGTCTCGCCCACGGTCGCCATCCCGTCCGTCAGGAAGACGACCACGCCCAACCCGCCCTCGGCCGGCGGCTCGGCGAACGCTTCTCCGAGCGCGCCGGCGATGTTGGTACCGCCGTCGGTGTCGAGGCGACGCACCCAATCCTGGGCGGCACGCACGGCGTCAGCCGACCCGGCCGTCCACCCGGCGGCGTACCGACGGACGCTGCCTCCGAACGTGACGACGCGGAACCGGTCGCCCGAGCGGAGGGTGCCGAGCAGCTGCACCAGGGCCGCCTTCGCCTGGTCGAGCTTGTCGCCCGACATTGAGCCCGATACGTCGAGTACGGCGACGAGATCGCGGTGCATGGATGGCGCCTCGACGCGCCCCGGCGCGAGCAGCAGCATGAAGAACCCGTCCTCCCCGACCGGCTGGCTCGCGACCAGCGACATTCCGACCAGGATGCGGGCGAGCGGCAGGAACAGCTCGAGGTCCCCGCGAGTGCTCGAATCGGCGAGCGTGAGCTCGATGCGGTCGTCTCTGCGGCTCGCGCTGAGGCGGTGCGTCGGCGAATACGGTTCGCCGAACCACGCGCCGCTGTCCACCTGCATTCGGAAGCTCGAAGACGTGGCCGCGCCGGCCCCCGTACCGGCGGTGTACCGGAACCGCCACGCGTCGCCCACCCGATCGAGCATCTGGGTGTAGCGCAGCGTGATCTTGCGCGTCTCGCCGGGACCGATGGGGAACACCCGCGCCCGCAAGAGACCGTGTCCCGCCAGCTCGATCAGGGCGGGATCGCGCTTGCGACGCACGATCTCCTCGTAGATCGCGCGCGCCTGCGCGGCGTCCATCGGCTCGCCCTTGAGCTCGCGGTCTCCCTGCCAGAGGGAGAAATCGCTGAACACCGCTTCACCGGGGAGCGGATACAGATAACTGCCCTCGTCGAGCAGTGCGCCCACGTTGCGGAACCACTCTTCCACTGTGACGCGCGCGACGCGTCCGGTGACGGTGACCTGCACGACGCTGCGCACCTTTTCGATCGCGCCGCGCGGGTGCTCGATCCAGCCCTGCGCCGCGGCGGGGGCAATCGGCAGAACGACGGCGCAGGCGACGGCGAAGAGGCGACGTGCGGGCGACATGGCAATGGTTCCTGTGAGAGACGCCAAGAGAGACGCTTGGCGCCCAATGGCTTGCACAGGTGGCCCGGCGTGCCCATTTTGGGGGCGCCGCAGCGCCCTCCGCGTAAGGCTGCCGCGCCCTACTGGATGGGGAATCGTGCCGCGCTACACGTACCGCCGCCTCGCGAAGTTACCCAGCACCGCAGACCAGCTGCGTCGCCACACCGTTCTCAATCTTCCGGGGATGCTGCACGGCCTCAGCTTCGAGCACACGGTCATGGAGCCGGGAGCGGCCGTGCCTATCTCGACGGAGGACGACTCGGGGATTCTGATCTTTACGATCGCGGGCCGTGGAGTGATGGTCCTCGACGGCGATCGGATCGAAGTCTCGGCGAACGATCTGGTGCACATTCCCGCGGGCGTGCCGTATGGGATGCATACGCTGGGAGGAACAGACTGGGTCTACGTGGTGCTGCAGGCGCCGATAGCGTGAGACGACGGTAGAAGATGTAGAGCCCTCTACCGTCTCATGTCACCGCGCACGCGTTCGGTCCGAATTCCAGGATCTCCGCGTCGGCGTCGGAGACATCGACGAGCCCCAGGTTCGCCAGCTTGATCGTCCGGTAGCTGTCGGGTGGCTGCGTGCTGCGATCGGTCACCCAGGTGAGAAAGGCGGTACGATCCGGGAGCATCACCGCCTCGTTCGTCGCCGCGATCACGTCGAACCGTGCGGCGACGCTCCGGTCTGCGCGCCGCTCACCCTCGCTCGCATAATGCGCCGGTAGAACGAGCAGGTCCCCCGGCCACTCGCGTCGCACCCGCTCCAGGCTGTCCCACAGCTGCGCCGTCCAGGCGTGCCGTTGGCCGCCCAGATCGGGGCGCCCCACCGACCGCACGAACAGAAAATCGCCGGTCAGCGCCAGCGCGTCGCCGAGCACCAGGGCGGTACTGCCCAGGGTGTGTCCCGGGACGTGAGCGGCGACGAGCGTCGCGCGCCCGAACGCGATCGTGTCGCCCTCGGTGAGCGGCTGGTGGGCGAATCGGCCTTCGGCGCCGTCGTACGGCGAACGTGCGTCCTCGGGGTGCACGAAGTATGGGACCTGCCAGCGGGCAGCCGCGGCGCGGGCACCGCTCAAGTAGTCGGCGTGCATGTGCGTGTCGATGACCGCCGCCGCCGTGGCGCCGAGCTCCTCGAGCAGCGCCTCGTACGGCTGCAGGTGGCGGCCCGGGTCCACGACCACGGCGTCCCCGTCGCTCACGAGCACGTAGGACAGCGCACCCTTACCTACGCGATCGACCTGGATCACGTGCTCCAGCGCGGGGGTCGGAGAGAGGCGGCGCGGGAGGTAGACTGTTTCCCACGCCGCCATCCCGCCCGCCACGGAGTAGGCCTCGAATCCCCGCTCGCGCAGGAAGCGGGTGGCTCCGGCGCTCGAGTTGCCGTGCCCGCAGATCACCGCCACCGGGGCCGCGGGGTCGAGCCGCAGCGGCGCGAGCGTCGCGAGCTCGTACAACTGCGATGCGGCGAGGGCGCGGAAATCGAGTGTCGCGCCGAGGGTGACGCGCCCCTGCGCGACCCGCTCCGCTGAGCGGACGTCGAGCAGCTGCACGCGTTCGCCCTGATCCAGCCGATGCGCGAGATCGGCGGCGGGGATGAGCGGTACAGACGCCTCCGGCATGCGCATCAGTGTCGTCGGGGTGGTGCGAAAATGCAACGGTCAACGCGTATGCAGGGCTCCCGTTTTGAGGGAGCGCGGATATATTGTGAACGCGTTCACAAGCGCTTCTCGTCATTCGTCCCGGAGGGAGTCAGCAATGCGCTTCACCCTGTTCATCTCGCTCGTCGCGTTCGCGATCGTTGCCTGCGGCGGCGACAAGAAGTCGGCAGCGTCCCAAGCCGAAGCGGCCACTCCAGCGCCGGCCGGTGTGGCGGCGAGTGCGCCCGCCGCCGAGCCCGCTGGCGCGGTGGTCGAAGTGAAGATGACCGGCAACGGCACGACCGCCGCGGCGTTCGAGCCCGCCAAGCTCTCGATCAAGCCCGGCACGACGGTGCGGTTCATCAATGTGTCCGGCGGTCCGCACGACATCGCCTTCTACGCCGATTCGATCCCGAAGGGCGGGGCGGACGCCCTGAAGAAGGGGATGCCGAATCCGATGGGCGACCTCACGGGCCCGTTCCTGACTCAGCCGAACGAAAAGTACGACGTCTCGTTTACCGGCGCGCCGGCCGGCGTCTACAAAGGCTACTGCCTGCCGCACGTCGCGCTGGGCATGAAGATCGCGATCACGGTCCAGTAACCGGCGACGCACGTGCTGCGTCAAACGGCCCCGCCTGGGCGGGGCCGTTTGACTTTCGGGACGGCGGCCGGGATGTTCTCCGGTCGAGGTTTCTGTGACGGCCTTCTTCGAGCGCCTGCGTGCGGCCCTGGCGCCGGACTACGAGCTCGAGCGCGAGCTCGCAAGCGGCGGCATGGGGACGGTCTACCTCGCGCGGGACGTGGCCCTCGATTGTCTCGTGGGCGTCAAGGTGCTGCGGCCCGAGCGGTGGACCGTCGAGGCCGCCCGGCAATTTGTCGACGAAGCTCGCATCCTCGCCAATCTGCGACACCCCAACATCGTTCCCGTCCACAAAGTCGATGAACGGGACGGCCTGAACTTCTACGTGATGGATTACTTGGAGGGCGACACCCTTCAGACGCAACTCGAAAAACAGGGGCGTCTGTCGGTCGACGCCGCGCGCAAACTCGGGCGCGACTTGCTGGCGGCACTCGGCAAGGCCCATGGAAAAGGTGTCATCCATCGGGATATAAAGCCGGCGAACGTTTTCCTCGACGAGGACGGAGCGGTGCTGACGGACTTCGGCATCGCGCGGCGCCTCAGTGCCGGCGAGCAGACGAATCCGCTGATACTGCAGGGGACGGCGGCGTACATGGCGCCGGAGCAGTTCGCCGGCGTCGCGGACGAGCGCAGCGACATCTATGCCGCCGGGATGGTGATCTACGAGGCGCTCACAGGCCGCCGGTGGGAAAAGTGCGTGCCCGCGAAGGGAGACTGGACGGGAGTGCCGCTCAACATCGCCCGCGTATTACGCCGGGCGTTGGAGTTGAATCCGGACGACCGCTGGCCGCATGCGACGGTGTTCCGACGCTCCCTCTGGGGTACCCGCGTCTGGCAATACCGACGGAATGCGATCGGCCTGGCGATCGGGGGCACGGTTGTGGGGTTGTGGATCCATGTATTGACACCTGTTTCCTCCACCATGCGTTTTCGTGTCGAAGCAGTCCTCCCTGCCGCGGACGTGGCGGGGGCGTGGGGTGATTCAGTCGCGTGCGCATTGGCGCGGAACCTGGATCGCTACCCCGACCTGTCCGCCCGCTGTGTCTCGGGACTCGGCCGGTGGTTGCGGGCCGGCTCCCGCATTGACGTGGCCACGGCGAATGACGAAGGCCGGTTGCGCGTCCGGCTTCGCGGGCCGGGCGTCGATACCATCGAGATCGTGGGACCGCGGGCCGAGTGGCGCTTCCTCGCGGAGAGCCTGGCCGATCGGGTCTTCGGGGCGCAGCTCCGGTCGCGCGACTCGCTGGACCGCTCGTTACCTCGTGGCGTGTTGCCCAAGAACGCTCTGGGGCGGGCCGCCTTCCAACGTGCGGAGGGCGCCTTCGCGCGCGGACGCTGGGGGGAGGCTCGGGCGGGTTACGCCGAAGCCGCGGCTCTCGACTCGACTTGCTGGCTGTGCTATTGGCGGCATGCGGAGGTCGGCCGCTGGTTCAACCTCGAGGGCGACCCCGCGGACAGCACGCACTATTTCGCTCACCTCACAGAGTTTCCGGACCGCTACCAGAGACTGATTCGGGCGCAGGTGTTGCCTCTCGCGGCGCGGCTGGACTCCCTGGATGCGTTGGCGAAGGGCACGAAGGACTTTCTGTTCGGCCAATTCCGGCGGGCCGACGAGTTGTTCCATCGCGGACCGCTCGTCGGACGCTCACGGCGCGAGGCGATGCAATCGTTTCAGGATGTGCTCAAAAGCCAAGCGGACTTCGCGCCGGCACTGGAGCACGTAGCGTGGCTCGACGTCGCTGAAGGCGATTCGATCGGCGCCACCGCGGCCCTTGCGCGGGTGGGGCCTCTCGTCGATCCGAAGGATCCCTCCTTTGCAACCCTGGCCATTGTGGAGCTGGCCTACGCATGGCGGTTTTTGCCGCCGGCCGACGCGACGCGGCGGACGCGCGACCTGGCCCGGATGGCGCGCGCGGCCGGTATCAAGGATCTCGACGCCGGCGCCCGGTACCTCGCCGGATTCGGATCTCCGCAAGGCGAGTCGGCGTTCGCGGAGCAACTCCTGCCTGAGCCCGGCTTCGCGCGCTCGGCCGGTCTCGCCCGAGTCTTGGCGCTCATAGGGATGGGGCGGCCCGATACCGCCATGGCGCTCGCACACCAACTGGCCTACCGCTTTCCGGAGCTGGAGGTTTTCGTCGGTGAGCTGGCCGGCGTTCTGCTGCTGGCAGACGTCGACTCCGCCCGGGCGGCCGCCCGCTGGGCCGACGCGCTCCCCACCCTCGCCGGCGCGGCCGACGCCGCCGGCGGGCGACCGGAGTGGCAACGGCGCGCCGCATGGATGCTCGCGACGGTCGAGCGGGTGCGGGGGCGCGCCGAGCCGCCACGTCGCCGCGGGCCGTCCACCCTACGGCCGGGGCCGCTGGGGACGTTGCTGTGGGCCGAGGAGGTGGCTGCCGGAGGGGCGGTTGATTCGGCCCTCGCGGCCACCAATCCCCTAAGGGGAATTCCGGCCCAAGACATCGAAGATCCGTTCTGGCGGGTCGTGCTGCACCTGACGCGCGCGTCGTGGAACGAAGCGGGAACACACCCAGGGCGCGCGATCGCCGACCTCATCTGGCACGAGAACTCCGATCTGCACGGTTACCCGAGTGGCGATCCACAACCTGCTGAGGTTGACTGGGCATTTACTGCATTCGCGCAGTGGCGACTGGGGGAGTTGCTGGAGCGGACGGGACAGCGACGCGAGCAGGCCTGTCGGGCCTACGCGACCGTGGTGCGGCTCTGGTCCGGCGGGGACCCACCTTACCGCGCGCGCGCAGACAGTGCCGCCGGTCGGCGCGTCGCACTCGGCTGCAAAGGGGCCGCGTGATCGTCATTCGCGCCCTCGGCCCAGTGGACCTGAGTGTGGACGGCACGGCCGCGCCGGCCAAGCTCCTGTGGAAAAAGAACCTCGCGCTCCTGATCTATCTGGCCCGGTCGCCCAAACGCATCCGAACGCGCGAACACCTCATCGGCTTGTTGTGGGGCGACAAGCCGGAGGAGAAGGCGCGACACTCTCTGAACGAAGCCGTGCACGTCCTGCGCTTGTGTGCGGGCGACGACGGCCTCGAGTCCGACCCGGCGCAGGTGGGAATCGCGCCCGGCACGGTCGAGCTCGACACCGACACGTTGGAGACGCTGGCGGCGGCGGGCGACTACGCCCCGGCAGCCGCGCTGATCCATGGAGAGTTCCTCGAGGGATTCAGCGTCCGTGGCGCATCGGAGTTCGACAATTGGCTGGCGGCGGAACGCCAGCACTGGTGCCGCCGCTCGGTGGACGTGCTGGTCCGCCGCGCCGAGCAACTGCTCGCCGCCGGCAAGGTGGCGGCGGCGCACGACACCGTGCAGCGCGCGCGAAAACTCGACTGGCGGCCTGAAACCGCGCTGCGGACCGCGCTGCGGACGCTCGCCCTCGCCGGAGACCGGGCGGGAGCGCTTGCGTTGTTCGAGGAGTTCGTGTCCCGATTGAGCCGGGAGCTCGGCGCGGAGCCGGACGGGGAGACCTACGCGCTCGCCGAGCGGGTGCGGCTGGAGCGAACCTGGCGGCTCCCGCGGGCGGTGCGTGAGGCAGAGCGCCGGTCCGGGTCGCGTCGCGCCCCGCTGGTGGGGCGGGCTGTCGAGCTCGAGCGGCTGACCGACGCGTGGACGGCGTGCCGGACCAAGCGGCGGGCGACCGTCATTCTCATCGAGGGCGACGCCGGCGCGGGGAAGACCCGGCTTGCCGAGGAGCTCGTGGCTCGGACCCGGCTCGACGGCGCGGTGGTCGCCGCCGTGCGCGCGGTCGCGGCCGACCAAGCCGACCCATGGAGCGCGGTATTCGGGATCGCACGCGGCGGATTGCTCGAGGCCCCTGGGGTCGCCGGGGCTCCGCCGGACGCGCTCGCGCAGCTGCGCGGCACGGCGCCGGTCGGCGCGCTCGGCCGCGCCTTCACCGAAGTGCTGCAGGCGGTGGCGGACGAGCAGCCGGTGGTGGTGCTCCTGGATGACGCACAGTGGCTCGACCGGGAGTCCATGCGCGCGCTCGGGGCAGTCATCCGCGACCTGGCGCGCTCGCCCGTGGCGTTCCTCGTCACGGTAGCACCGCACTCCACCGACCCCGAGCTGGACGAGGTACGCGCCCGCATCGGCCGCGAGCTCGCCGGCACCGCGGTCCAGCTCGGGGGATTCGGCGCCGCCGACGTGCGCGAGCTCGCGCGCTGGGCGCTCCCGTCATACGGGGACGAGCAGCTGGACCGCCTCGCACGCCGGGTTCTGGCGGACTCCGCGGGCATTCCCCTCCTCGTGGTCGCGTTGCTGCACGCCGTGGCCGCCGGCTTCGAGCCGAGTGATGCACCGCACCCGTGGCCAAAGCCCACGGAGACGTTCGAGCAGACGTTACCGGGCGACCTTCCCGACAACATCGTGGCGGCGATCCGGATCAACTTCCGGCGCTTGTCGGCGGATGCGCAGCGGGTGCTCGTGGCGACGGCGGTGTTGGGAGGGAGGGTCGCCGGGGCGAAGCTCGGGCGGGCCGCGGGCCTCGCCGGAGAAGCCCTGGCGCAGGCGCTGGACGAGCTCGAGTGGCAAGGCTGGCTCGCGGCCGAGCCACGGGGGTACGCGTTCGTCGCGCGGATCGTGCGTGACGTGATCGATCGGGATATGGCGACGCCGGGGCAGCGGCTCCGCTTGACTGGGCCTTGATCGGGCCGGCCGATTCTCGTCCGTCCCACATTTGAGAAGATCACATGCATCGTCGTGCCGCCGTCCTCGTCGCCGTGCTCGTCGCCTGCTGCGACCGAAGTCCACTTGGCCCCGTCCCGGAGCCTCTCTCGCCCCGCGCCACGATCGAGGGCCCGACCGCGGTCGACCGAGCGGGCGTCACCGCGCTGACCTGGAACGTCTACGTCGGCGCGGAGATCGGGCGCGTCATCCAGGCGCGGACCGCCGAGGAAGCGATCGCGCTGGCGACCGAGGAGTGGGCGCACGTGCAAGCCACGAACTTTCCCGCGCGCGCGGGGATGCTCGCACAGGCGATCGCCGCGCGACGACCGCACGTCGTCGGACTCGAAGAGGCGGCGCTCTATCGGACGACCGACCGACCGTTCGAAGAGCTCGCGACGCACGTCGCGTACGACTTCCTGCAGCTGCTCGTCGACTCGCTGCGCGCGCGCGGTCTCGACTATTCACTCGCGGCCGTGGATCGCACGACCGATATTCAAGTGCCCGTCATTGTCGGGTTCGACCCGCCGGGGCAGCCGATCTTCGCTGGTGTGCGGTTTACCGACGGCGACGCCGTGCTGGTGCGCGGGGACGTGGCTCGCGCGAACCCGCGATCGGGCGTGTACGCAGCCTACGTGCCCGTGACGCTCGGCGGCGTGAGCTCAGGCGTCTATCAGGGATGGAGCTCGGTCGAGGCGGCGATCGGGGGGCGGACGTACCGATTCGTCGCGACGCATCTCGCGGGCCAGGAAGTCCGGGACATCCAGCTCGCGCAGACCCAGGAGCTGCTCACGCTGCTCGGGAGCGACCCTCGGCCCACGATTCTCGTGGGCGACTTCAACTCCGACGCCTTCGGTGCGGACCCGACGCGCGTCACCCCGACCTACGGATTGGTGCGCGCGGCCGGATATCAGGACACCTGGGTCGAGCCGAACCGCAAGGCGCCCGGCCTGACGTGCTGCGAGCGGTCCGATCTCCTGAACCCGCGGCCCACGTTCGACCAGCGGATCGACTTCATCTTCGCCCGGAATCTGCCCGCGGACGTCGTGCTGATTCGCCGCGAGGTGGTCGGCGATCGTCCGGGCGATCGCACCTCGGTGGGGCTGTGGCCCTCGGATCATGCCGGCGTGGCCGTGACGTTCCTGTCCCGTAACGCCGGGGAGTAGCACAGTCGCGACCACCAACTGAACCGAGCGTGGTCAGCGCGATCGAACGCTTCGGCACAGTCGCTCGGTCTCGGGCTGCACGACCTGATCGACGTACCCGATCAGGGTCTCGAACGATCTGCAGGCGCGCGCGGCGATGGCGCTGTCGCTCCGCGCCGCCGCGATGCGCGCCAGATCGAGCCGTAGCGGCCAGAGCGACGCCACCAGCTCGAGCGGCACGCTGAGGACGGCATAGCGCCGCGTCGCGTCATCCCAGAGCTGCAACGCGCGGGTCGTGTCGCGGCGAGTCAGGGCGGCGCGGGCGTCGAGGTCTGTGGCGAGGCTCGCCGGAAGGGGACCCCGCTTCCCCGCGGCGAGCCGGGCCAGCGCGGCGGCATGGCGGGAGCGCTCGATCCCGAGGCGCGCGAGCAGCCAATGGGCGACCGCTTCGGTGTCGGCGGCTACGCCGAGGCGCCCGCGCACGCGCTCCGCAGCGCTCTGCCAGTCGCCCAACGCGGGCAGCCCGGTCGCGCGTGCCAGCAGGATCCATTGGTCCCGCTCCCGTGCGGCTGAGCCTCCCGTCGCGCGCGCGAGTCGCAGGCGGGCGCTGTCGGCCCAGCCCGCGGCAAGATCGGCGGCGACGCCCATGCGGAGGATGCGGGCCCGCTCCGCGTCGGTGGCGCCGCGCTGCTCGAGACACCGCAGCACCACCCGTGCGGGTCCTGTCCGCTGCACCGGCGTTCCGAACTCCGCCGCCTGGAACGCGAGATACTGCAGCGCGAGCAAGCTGTGCCGGCACACCGTGCGGAGCAGCGCGAGCTGGGCGGGCGCCGAGCCGAGGATGAGCGTGTCGGCGATCCCGACCGCCTCCGCGACGACCGAGGTCGAGTCGATGCGCAGGTAGCGGTGAATCAGGTCCGCGGTCTCGCGGCGATCGCCCGCTTGGTGTGCCAGCGAGATCAGGTGTCCGATGGCCGGCGAGAACCGCGGATCCAGATCGAGCACGCGGTTGAACGCGACCCCGGCCTCGCCGACCGTCTCGTCGAACAGGCCGGCGAAGTGATAGTAGAACTCGCCCAGGACGTACCATGCCTGCGGGTAGCTCGGTGCCTGCTCGGTCGCGCGCTTGAACCGATCGCGGGCGGCCAGCCCGTCGCCTTCGACGAGCAGCCGGGTGAACCCGTCGAGCAGGAGGCTGTCGGCCGGAGAGAGCCCCTGCTGGTGCACCAGTGCCCCCCGCAGGGCGGCGCCGAAACCCTGTTCTGTCGGGTCCACCTGCGCGGCGACGAGCGCGAGCCGCAGCCGCCCGATGGCGAATCCGGAGTCCGCACGAATGACACGGGTGTACTCGTCGCGCGCGGTGCGATAGTCGCCCCGGCGGAACGCCGCTTCGGCGTTCAAGTACGCGGCCAGCGCCTCGGGGCCGCCGTTCGGGAGCGTGGCGTCCGCGCCGGGCGTGAACTCCGGATACAGCCCGGCCCACACGCGGTCCATCACCTCCGACTCCTCCGCGCCGACGCGTCCCTCCGCCTTCGCGCTGCGTCGGGCCCGGCCGCCCTCGTACAGGGTCGCCTGGAGCGTGACCGTCGGCCCCACGTAGGCCACGCTCCCCTGCACGAAGAACTTCGCCCCGAGGCGACAGGCGAGGGCCTGGGCCTCCTCGTTCGAGGGGTGCTCGCTCGCGATCTGCGCGGCCACCCGGCCGAACGCGACGACCTCGCTGAGGCGCTCCACGGGACGGAACCGGGAGATGAAGTACTCCGGGAGCTGCGTCGCCGGGTAGGGTGGCGTGCCCAAGACGGCGAATGGCATCACGGCGAGACGTGCCGGCGCGTCGCGCGGCAACCGGCAGGCCCCGTGAGAGCCGAGCAGGAGACGAAGGGCGACGGCGCCCACCACCGTGAGGACCCCCGCTGCCGCCCAGGGACGCCACGGCCGGACCTCTGCGCGGTCGAGCGCGGCGAGCCATGCCGCGGCCGTGGCCGGTCGATCATCCGGCTGCTCCGCGAGCGGCGCCACGAGCGCGGTGGCGAGGCGAGCCGGCATGTCCGGGCGCGCGGTGCGCAACGCGCGCACCAACCCGGCCCGATCCGCCTTGAACGCCGGCGCCCCGCCACCGAGCGCTTCGAACGCGACCGCGGCGAGACTGTGCAAGTCGGCGCGCCCGTCCACCCGGCCGCTCGCCGCCTGCTCGGGCGCCATGTAACCGGGCGTGCCGATCGCGGCCCCGGGCTGTGTGAGCGACGACTCCCCCGCGCCTTCCACTCGGGCGATGCCGAAATCGGCGAGCAGGGCCCGGCCGCTGTCCTCGTCGAGCAGGATGTTTGAGGGCTTCACGTCGCGGTGCACGATGCCGCGCCGGTGAGCGTACCCGAGCGCGTCGGCGATCTCGCGCACCATCCGGAGGATGTGGTCGGTCGGGACGCGGGCGTCGCCCCGGAGGCGCTCCTCAAAGGTGTCGCCTCGTACGAATGTCATGATGAGGAAGCTGATCCCCTCCCGTGTGTCGAAGTCGTACACGCGCACGATGTTGGGGTGGTCGAGCGACGCGCCGAGCGTCGCCTCGCGGCGGAAGCGCTCATGGCGCATGGTGCTCGCTGCGACGTCGGGCGGCAACACCTTCACAGCCACGATGTGACCGAGCGTGCGGTGGCGGGCGCGGAACACGGCGCCCATGCCGCCGACGCCGGCGAGGCTGAGCACTTCGTACCGGTCGCCGACTGCGTGCTGCACGGCGTCGAGGTCGGGCGTCTGCATTGGAGCAAGAGAATGTACCTGTGCTTGCCCGCGGCCGCTGCGCGCCCGATACTCGGAGGCGCCATGCCATCCCTGTACTGTCGCGTGCTCGGTCCCGTGCGTGTCACCGTCGCCGGCGCGGACGCGCCCGCGGAGCTCCTGTGGCGTAAACACGTCGCGCTGCTCGTCTACCTGGCGCGGAGCCCCCGTAAGAGCCGCACCCGCGAGCACCTGGTCGGCCTGCTGTGGAGCGACCGCGACGAGCGCCAGGCCCGCCACTCGCTGAGCGAAGCGCTCCGCGTGCTGCGGCGCGCCCTCGGGGACGAGCGGCTGCTGGCCGACGTCGATCAGGTTCGGTTGGCGCCGGATGCGGTGACGCTCGACTGCGACCGGTTCGCCGAGCTGTGCGAGCGGAGCGAGTGGGCGACCGCGGCCGCGCTCGTGGATGGCGAGTTCCTCGAGGGGCTCGCCATCCCTGAGGCGAACGATTTCGAGACCTGGCTCGCCGCCGAGCGGGCGCTGTGGCGGGCGCAGGCGCTCGAGGCCCTGGTGCAGGGAATCGCGGCGGACCTGGCCCGAGGCGACGCGGCGGCGGCGGCTCGAGTGGGACTCCGCGCCGTCGCGCTCGACCGCGCGTCCGAGTCGGCCGCCCGCGCGGCGATGCGGGCGCTGACGCTGGCGGGCGATCGCGCCGCCGCTCTGCGCGTGGCCGACGACCTGGCGCACGCCCTGCACCAGACACTCGGGGCGGAGGTGAGCGACGAAACCGCGCGTCTGGTCGCGCGGATCCGGGATGCTCGCGTCGGGCGCCGCGTGGTCACCGCCCCACCCGACGCCCGTCCGCGACCGCCGCTGGTGAGCCGCAGCGTCGAGCTGGCGATGCTCACGGCGGCGTGGCAGCGGGCACGCAGCGGGCGGGGGCAGGTGGTGATCGTCGAGGGCGAGCCCGGGGAGGGGAAGACCCGGCTCATCGAAGAGCTGGTGGCCCACGTTCGGCTCGATGACGCGAGCGTCGCCACGGCTCGCGCCGTGCCCGGTGAACAACAGGTGGAGTGGAGCGCCCTGTCGGGGCTGCTCGCCGGCGGGCTGGGCGACGCGCCGGGGCTTGCGGCAGCACCGCCGGAAGCTCTCGCCGGGCTCGCGGTGCTTGATGGAGACTTGCGAACGAGGTTCCGCGCCGCGGTCCCGGCTGCTCCCGTCGGGGAGGCGCTCGGGGCCGCCGCGCGCGCCGTCGCGACGGAGCGGCCACTCCTCATCGCGCTCGATGACGTCCAATGGTCCGACGCCGCCACGCTCGCGGCGCTCCCCGCGCTGGCCCGCGACACGGCGGCGCGACGGGTGCTCCTGCTGCTCGGCGTGTCCCGCGGCTCGCCCGAGAGCGAGCGGCTGGATGAGCTGCGCGCGCGACTGGGTCGAGATCTCGAAGGTGCGGTCGTCCGTGTGGGGCGGTTCGACGCGGCGGCGCTGCGGGAACTGGTGCGCTGGGCGCTCCCCCGCTACGAGGCGGACGACGCGGAGCGCCTGACCCGCCGGGTAGAGCGCGACACCGGAGGTCTGCCGCTGCTCGCGGTCGCCATGCTCGAGGCCGTAGCCGGTGGATTCGCGCCCGCGCCCGATGCGCCCGCCTGGCCGTCCCCGAACCGGACACTCGTCGACTCCCTCCCGGGCGATCTGCCCCCGACCATCGTCGGCGTCGTGTGCCGGCGGTACCGCGCGCTCTCCGAGGCCGCGCAGCTGACGCTCGGCGCGGCGGCCGCCTTGGAAGAGCGGGTGGACCCGGTCCGCCTGGCTCGCGCCACCGGGCTTGACCGCTCGTCTCTGGAGCAGGCCCTCGATGCGCTCGAGTGGGAGCGCTGGCTGGTGGCCGACGCGCGGGGATACGTTTTCACCGCTCCGATCGAGCGGGCCGTTCTGTTGCAGGAGATGATTACCCCCGGCCAGGCGCGCCGTTACCGCGCGAACGCTCGCGCTTGAGATTGGCTTGATGCCATAGGCGCAACGTGTCCCCGGACCTCGACCGGGAGACACCATGCAATTCGGGCACCTTGGTATCGCACTCGCGATCGCGTCCCTCGATCCGCGACCAGAGACGTTCCTGGTGGTCGGGGCGGCGCAATTCCTTCCGAACGCCGATTCCCTGATCATCCGGGCCGGTTGGGCGCGGCCCGACTTCCACGGCACGTGGAGTCACAGTCTCTTGTTCTGCAGCGCCGTGGGAGCGCTCGCGCTCGCGCTGTTCGGCCCCTGGCTCGGCGGACTGGCGCTGGCGAGCGTCGTGGCGCACGTGCTCGCCGACCTGCCGACCGACACCGGTCTCCCGCTGCTGCTACCGCTCAGCCGGCGCCGCTATTCGCTCAACCTCTGGAAGAACACGGGATACTGGGGGCGCGCGATGTACATCGGCTACTACCGGCAGCCGTGGGCGTGGATCCTGGAGGGTGCGGTGTTCGCCGTGGTGGCGTGGCGCTACACCGGATTCCTGGCGTGAAGCTCGTGACGTTCTTCGCGCTCGCGCTGCTGGTGCACGGGCCCCTGTCGCCGTTCCTGCCGACGGCGTTCGAGGCGACCCTGCTCTATTACGCGCGCCTGTATCCCGCGTGGCTGCTCGCGCTGGTGGGTACGCTCGGCGCGTCGCTCGCGGAAAGCGTCAACTATCGACTGGTGGACTGGGCGGCGGAGCTCCCGAAACTGGCGCGACTTGCCGAGCGGCGCGGCGTGCGCTGGAGCGTCGCGGCATTCCAGCGCGCCCCCTTCTGGACCACCGTGCTCGTGATTTTTTCGCCTATCCCCGACTCGGCGGTGCGCGTGCTGGCGCCGTTGGCGCGATATCCGATGCCCAGGTTCCTCGGCGCGGTCGCCCTGGGACGGTTCCCGCGCCTGCTCCTGATCGCCGGCATGGGCCGACTCGTTCCCGTACCCACTTGGGCGCTGGTGGCCGGCGGGGTCGCCCTCGTGGGGCTCGCCGTGGGGCGCCGACACGTGGCGTCCGCAGGCCGGTGGTTGCGAGGGCGGTACCGCGATCTCTACGCAGTGTCCGTCGCCGCGCTCCGTCTCTAACGGGAGTGGACCATGTGGCTCCTCACCCTGGCCTTGGTCGCGGACACGGTTCATACCTTCTCCCTGGCGCTTTCGGCGGCCGAGTCGGTCGCAGTGACCGTGACGGGAACGGGACGCCCGGTGGTCCTCGTACCGGGTCTGTTCGGCTCGGCGTTCGGATACCGAGCGGTGATCCCGCTCCTCACCGCCGCCGGGTACCGGGCGATCGTTGTGGAACCGCTCGGCATCGGCAGCTCGGCGCGCCCCGAACATGCGGACTACTCCCTCACCGCCCAGGCCGACCGGATTGCGGCTGCGCTCGATCGGCTGAGCGTGCGGCAGGCGATCGTCGTTGCGCACTCATTGGGGGCGTCGATGGCGTTTCGCCTCGCCTACCGACGAGCCGACCTCGTCGCGGGTATCGTTTCGCTCGACGGCGGGCCGGCTGAGAGTGCCGCCACACGTGCGTTTCGGCGTGCCATGAAGCTCGCCCCCTGGATCAGGCTGTTCGGCGGGGTGAAACTGGTGCGCAAGAAGATCCGCGGACAGCTGATCAGGGCATCGGGAGACTCATCGTGGGTGACCGAAGGAGTGGTCGACGGTTATACGGCAGGTGCCGCGCACGATCTGGACGCGACGCTCAAAGCGTTTCTTGCGATGGCCGAGCGGCGTGAGCCGGAGCGATTGCGGCCACATCTGGGCGAGGTCCGGTGCCCCGTCCGTCTCCTCCTCGGGACGGCGACACACTGGGGCGGGATCGGCGCGGACGAAGTTGCGGTCCTAGCCGCGGCGCTGCCGGCGTTCGTTGTGGACAGCGTGCCTGGGGCAGGGCACTTCCTCCACGAGGAGCAGCCCGCCGCGGTGCTGGCGGCCGTGCGACGGTTGCAGGCATCGGAGGGTCCGTTGCCCCCGGGCGTGGAGGGCGGTTACAATTCCCCGCGCCATGACCCCTCGCGCGCTGTTGAGCCTGCTCCTCGTCGTGGCGACCGGTGATCTTCCCGCGACCACCGCTGCGGCGGACGCGCCCGGCGCCCGTATCTTCCTGGACGCTCGCGCCGGCACGCTCGTCCTCGACCTGGCGCCGATGGACCTGCCGGCGAACACACCACACCATGGCCTCGCGCAGCCGCCGGTCGCGACGCTCGAGATCCCGGAGACCGGATTCATCTACGGCTTCCGGGTACAGGTGGTCGACAGCGCCGGCCACTCGCTCCCCGACGAGCTGATCCATCACTTCAATCTCATCGACCCGGACCACCGCGAGCTGTTTCTGCCGATCTCGCGCCGCCTGCTCGCGGCCGGTCACGAGACCGGTGCGATCCGGCTGCCGCGCCTCCTGTTCGGCGTGCCGCTGAACCGCGCGGAGCACGTCGTTGCGAGCGCGATGGTCGAGAACCTCACGCCGGCCGAGTACCACCGGGCGCGCGTGCGGCTGGTGATGAGCTTCACGCCCGCGAAACGACCCTGGCCGCTGTTCTCCGCCTCGCCATGGCAGATGGACGTGGCCTTTCCGGTGGGGGACAAGTCGTTCACGCTTCCCCCGGGGCGCTCGTCGCGCTTGTACGCAGGCAGCCCCGCCGTGCCCGGCAGGATCGTCGGCTTGGGTGGGCACATGCACGACTACGGGCGCGTGATCGAGTTCGCGGACGTGACGACCGGCGAGGTGATCTACCGTGCCGCGCCCCGGGTGGATTCCACCGGCCATATCGAGTCCATTCCGATTGCGATGCTCTACGGCTTGACGCGCCTGGGAGTGCATATCGTCCCGGAGCACCGCTACCGCATCGCCGTGTCGTACGACAACCCGACGGGCGTGCCCATCCCGGACGGCGGCATGGGCGTGGTCGGCGGTCTGTTCGTGCCCGACCACGGCGTGACGTGGCCCGCGGCGGACCCCGGCGACTCGCTCTATCAGCAGGACTACCGGCACTACATGCGGCTCGAAGAGGGGGGCGGCCACCACATGATGTCGATGCCCATGAAGATGACCGCGCACGAGCACCCGTCGCACGCCCGTCACTAAGTCGCCGACCGACGCCGTCCTGTTCGACTTCGGGGGCACCCTCGACGCCGACGGAGTGCACTGGAGTCCTCGCTTCCATGCCGCCTATCGCGGCGTGGGCGGCGGACTCGACTTCGCGGCCTTCGATTCCTTCTTCCAGGTCTCGGGCGACGCCCTCGCGCGCCTGCCGGGCATTCGGGCGCTCGGGTTTCGCGCCGCCATCGAAGCTCAGGCCCGGCTGCTCGTCGAGCTCGTGCCCGACCCCGTGGACGCCCGCGCCCTCGCGCGCCGGCTGCACGCCCAAGCGCTCGAGGTCGTCGCACGCAACCGCCCGGTCCTGGAACGGCTCGCCGGGCGCTACCGGCTCGGTGTCGTGTCCAATTTCACCGGGAACTTGCGGCCTTGTTTGGAGGAGCTTGGTCTGGCGAGATTGTTCGCCGTGCTCAGCGACTCCGCCCTGGTCGGTTGGAGCAAGCCCGACCCGCGCATCTTCGGGCATGCGTTGGCCGCCCTCCAGGTCGCGCCGCAGCGGGCCTGGATGGTGGGCGACAACTTCGAGGCGGACATCCGCGGCGCGGCCGGGGTGGGCCTCCGCACGTGCTGGCTCGCTCCGTCCGAACGGACGGCGCCGCCGGGGGGCGAGCGCGTCGTCACGGCGCGGATCGGTCGCCTTCCCGAGGTCGAAAGGGTGCTCGAGTAGCGTGCACGGGTTGATCCTCGCCGGGGGAGAGGGGTCGCGGCTCGCGGCGGGTGGAATCGGCGTGCCCAAGCCTCTGGTCGAAGTGGCTGGGCGGCCCCAGATCATTGGTCTGCTCGAGACATTCGCCGCACTGGGGTGTCGGAGTCTCGCCTGCGCCGTTCGTGCGGACTTTCCGGCCGTCGCCCGCTTGCTTGACGGGAGGCGGTTCGGCCCCCCCCTTACGGTGGTGGAGTGTCGCACGCCATCTTCGCTGCACACGTTGGTCGAGGGGCTGCGGGCCGTGCCGGCGGGCCCCGTGTTCTGCAGCATGGTGGATACGGTGATGCGACCTGCCGACTGGCGGGTGGTCTACCGGGCGACCGAGCGGCACTTGGGGGGAGGCGCGGAACTGGTGCTCGCTGTGACGCCGTACGTGGACGACGAGTCTCCTGTGTACGTCAGCCGGGGCGGGCGGGACGGGGGGGACGGGGGGGACGACGTCCGGGGCCTGAGCGACGAGCCGGTTCATCCTCCGTGCGTCACCGGAGGGGTCTACGGCTTGAGCGCCGGGATTCGCGGCGCCGCGGCGGAGGCGGTGGCCGGCGGCGCGAACAGGATGCGTGGCTTCCTGAAGGCGGTCGTCGCGGCCGGGCGGCGAGTGGCGGCGGTGGAAGTGGCGCGCATCATCGACATCGATCGGCCAACAGATCTCCAGCACGCCAACGCGTGGCTCGCCGCGCGCGAAACCTAAACATCGGACTCGAGGAGCGACACCGTCTTGGGCCCACTGGTCGCGATTTACCGCAGCCCATCGTACTCACCGCTGCAGCATCGCGTGAACGACACGGCCATCATGGATGCGACGGTCGCGCGGCTCGAAGCTCAGGGCTGGCGGGCGATCAAGACCACCGAGCTGGAGGTCGAGCAGGGCCGCCTTCCGGCTGCGCCGCTGTACCTCAACATGTGCCAGGGCTCCCTCGCGGCCGAACAGCTCATGCCGCTCGAGTCCGACGGCGCGGTCGTGGTGAACCGTCCCTCGAGCGCGCTGAACTGCCATCGCTACCGCCTCGTCAAGCGTTTGGGCGACAGCATGGTGCCTTTCCCTCGGACGCTCATTCATGCGAGCTCTGCGCCGCTCCCGCCCGCCGGCCAGCTCAAGGCCTTGAGCCCCGATCATCAGAAGGTCTGGATCAAGCGGGGTGACGTGCATGCGGAGCGGCCCGAGGACGTAGTCGCGACTTCGCTCGACCAGGTGGCGGAGGCGCTGCAGGCGTTCACGCGACGCGGCATCGCCTGGGTGGCGCTGCAGGAGCACGTTCCCGGTCCGGTCGTGAAGTTCTACGGTGTGACCGACGGTCGCTTCTTCAATTGGTACGGCTCGGAAGCAGGGTTTGCCGGCGAGCGGCCCGCGGTGGACGAGAACCGGCTCCAGGCGCTCGCGCTCGAGGCCGCGGCGATCTTGGGGCTCGAGGTGTTCGGAGGCGATGTCGCGTTTCCGGAGCCCGACCGCCCGGTGCTGATCGACATCAACGACTGGCCGAGCTTCGCGCCGTTTCGCGAGGACGCGGCCCAGGCGATCGCGGCCTACATCACCCATCGCATTGCTCATCGGAACCACGCGTGACGGACACGCTGCGCCGCGCCCAGCTCTCCCTTCCGGGTCCCAGGTCCAAGGCCGTGTTCGACGCGGAGGCGATGTACCTCGCGCCGGGCACACAGAGCGTGGCGCTGTTCAGCCAGCTCGCCATCGACCGCGGGGAGGGTGCCCTCCTGTACGACGTGGACGGCAACCGCTACGTCGACCTGCTGGCCGGCGTGGGCGTGGCGAGCATCGGATACGCCCATCCCAAATACGTCGCGGCGATGCAGCGGCAGATCGCGCGCGTGCACGTCGGCAGCTTCGCGACGGAGCATCGCGCGGCGCTCGTGAAGCTGCTCGCCGAGCTCACGCCCGGCGATCTGAATCGCTCGCAGTTCTACTCGAGCGGGGCCGAAGCGATCGAGGCGGCGCTGCGGCTCGCCAAGTCACGCACGGGCCATACGGAGGTCATCGGTTTCTGGGGCGGGTTCCACGGGAAGACGGGCGGCGTGCTGCCGCTGCTCGGCTCGAGCTTCAAGCACGCGCTCGGGCCGCTGATGCCCGGCGCCTACCTCTCACCCTACGCCGCGTGCGCGCGCTGCGCCTTCGACAAGACGTTCCCGTCGTGCGAGTGGCACTGCGTGGATTTCCTGCGGCACAAGATCCAGCTGGAGACGACGCGCGACGTGGCGGCGATCCTCGTGGAGCCGATCCAGGGTACGGCGGGGAATGTGGTCCCCCCGCCGGGCTACCTGAAGCTGTTGCGCGAGCTCGCCGACGAGCTGGGCGCGCTCCTGATCTGCGACGAGATGATCACCGGGTTCGGGCGCACCGGCAAGATGTTCGCGATCGAGCACGACAGCGTGCTCCCCGACGTGCTCACGGTCGGGAAGGGATTCGGCGGGGGCTTTCCGATGAGCGGCGTGATCGCGCGCGAAGCGATCGCGTTCTCCAAGCCCTGGGCCAACCCCAGCGGTAGCTCGTCGTCCTACGGGGGCAATCCGTTGGCGGCGGCGGCGGCGCGTGTCACGATCGAGACGATCGTCGAGGACCAGCTGGTGGAGCATGCCCGGCGGCTCGGCGACAAGATGCTGGCGGAGATGCAGCGCTGGGAAGCGGAGCTGCCGATCGTGTCGGACGTGCGGGGCCGAGGCCTCATGATCGGGATGGACCTGGTCGTCCCCGGGACCCGCCAGCTGCTCGACAAGAAGACGGCGCGCTGGATCTTCGACACGCTGCTGGCCCGAGGCGTGCTCGCGATGATCTACAACCCCGAGGTTCGCATCAATCCCCCCCTGGTGATCGACGAGGATCAGGCGATGGGCGCCCTCGCGACGATGAAGGACGTGCTCGGTGAAGCCGCAGACCGACTTATCGCATAAGGGCCGTGCGGTCGAGGAGTGGGCGGACCTGCATTTCTTCCGCCCCATCGGCATCCGGATCGCGCGCGCGCTCCAGCGGACGGGGATTTCGGCCGACCAGGTAACGCTGTGGTCGCTCGCGATCGGGCTCGTCGCCGGCCACCTGTTTGCGTACCGGGACCGCTGGACCAACGCGATCGGCTTCGTCCTCTTCATCGTCTCGGACATCTTCGACTCGGCGGATGGCCAGCTGGCGCGGCTGCGGGGCAGCTCCACGCGCTTCGGCCGCGCGCTGGACGGCATCAGCGACAACCTCCGGTTCGTCAATCTGTACTTCCACCTCATCTACCGGCTGATCCACAGCGGGTTCTGGGGGCCGGGCGCGTTTCTGCTGGTCGCCGCCGCGGGACTGGCCCACACTTTCCAGAGCGCCGCCATAGACTTCGTGCGCAACGCCTTCTTGTACATCGGCGTCGGCACCGGGGGCGAGCTGGACCTGCCGGAGGACCTCGACGGCGAGCGGCGAGCGACCGTGCTCCAGCGCTTCGGCGCGCGCGTCTACCGCGACTACGTGGAGCGGCAGGTGCATCTCTTCCCGCGATCCGTGAAACTCATCCGCCTCCTGCGACGTCGCGGCGTCACCGACGCGTTCCGCGCCGAGTACCGTGCGCGCCAGGAGGTCGTGCTGCCGTTGTGCGCCTGGCTCGGCCAGAACATCCGCTTCGTGTTGCTGGGCGTGGCGGCCGTCGCCGCCCACGTCTCCGCGTTCCTATGGGCCGAGGCCGTGTGGATGAGTCTGGTGCTGGTCGCGCTCCTCTGGATCCACGAGTGGAACGCTACCGCGCTCGGCGACTTGCTCGACAGCGAGCGTAATGCATACGCCCGGATCACCTGAGCGGAAGCGGTACCGCGGTGCCGTGATCGGGGCGGGCGGCATCGCGCGGCAGTCGCACCTCCCCGCGCTCCGCGACGCGGCGGCCGTCCGCGGCCGCGTCGAGGTCGTCGCGCTGGTGGACAGCGCGGTCGACGTGCCCCGCGTGGAGGCGATTCCGCTGCTCGGCCGGCGCGAACAGCTCCGCGACCTCGCTCCGCTCGACTTCATCGACATCTGCACGCCGACCGCCTCGCACCTCGAGCTCACCCTCTGGGGACTCGGGCAGGGCTACCACGTGGTGTGCGAGAAGCCGGTGGCGCTCACGCGCGGCGAGGCGGACCGGATCGCGGCCGCGGCCCGGGCCAGCGGGCGCATCGTGATGCCGTGCCATCAATACCGCCACAACCCGGTCTGGATGAAGATCAAGGAATGGCTCGCGGGCGGCGCCATCGGGCGCTGGCACCTGGCCGAGTTCTCGGTCCATCGCACCGCGGCTGACCCCGGCCGGGTGGCGGCGGGGACCCCCTGGCGCGGCACGAGCTCGGCCGGACGGGGCGGTGTGTTACTGGATCACGGCACCCATCTCGTGTATCAGCTGCTCGACATCGCCGGCATGCCGGCGAGCGTGAGCGCCTGGACCGGTCGCCTGCGGCACGCCGCCTACGACGTGGAGGACACGGCGGCGTTGCGGTTCGAATATCCCGGCCGGCTGGTCACCATGTTCTTCACGTGGGCCGCGCGGGCGCGCGAGAATCGTATCCGCTTCGTCGGCGACGCCGGCGCAATCGAATGGTCGGGCGGCGAGCTGCGCCTCGAGCGGGCGGGCGCGGTCGAGCGGCTCGATTGCTCGGCGGAGCTCGAGAAAACCGCGTATCACCGCTGGTTTGCGGGCTTGTTCGAGGCGTTCGTGGCGGCGCTCGATCGCGACGACCCCGGCGCGGCGGCGCGACCCTTTCTGGAAGACATCCGGCGGGTGGCGACCGTCGTCGAGCACGCGTACGTCGCCGCCCGAAACGGCGCCACGGTCACGATCCCGGACGGCGCGTGAGCCGCAAGCTGCAGCTGCTGCTGTTCGTCGGCGGCTCCGCGATCTTCGGGTACCTGGTGACACGCATCGGGGTGGCGCGGCTCCTCGCCGATACCGTGCGGACCGGGTGGCTGTTCGTGCCGATCGTCCTGCTGTACGGCGTCGTGTGCGCCTGCAACGCGGGAGCGTGGTGGCTCAGCATGGCCGACGAGGCGAGCCGTCCGCCGTTCTGGCGCGCGTACGCCATCACCGTCGCCGGTTTCTCGCTCAACTTCATCACGCCCATGGTCAACGTGGGCGGCGAGCCGTTCAAGATCGCCGCGGTCGCACCGTGGCTGGGCCTGCGGCGGGCGGCTGGTTCCGTCGTCCTCTACCAGATGCTGCACACGCTGGGCATGCTGCTCAGCTTCCTCACGGCAGTCGTGCTCGGCGCCCTGCTGCTCCCGCCTCATCCCGCGATCCTCGCGTTCCTGGCCCTCGCGTTCGTCGTGCTGGCCGCGCTCGTCGTGCTCCTCGTGACGGGCCACCGTCGCGGAGGGCTCGAGGGGCTGTTGGACCTGCTGCACCGGCTGCCGCTGCTCGATCGCGTGGCGCGCCGCCTCGAGCCGAAACGCGCCACCCTGGCGCAAATGGACGAGCAGATCACCGCGCTCTATCACCGGCACCCCCGGCGGTTCGTGCAGGCGGTGGCGCTGGAATATCTCAGCCGCTCGATCTTCATGATCGAGTACCTCTTGATCGCATTGGGCGTCGGCCTGACCATCGATTACGCGCAGGCCTACGTCATCGGCGGCCTTACCTCCCTCGTCCAGAACGTGATCTTCGTCGTGCCGTTCGAGGTCGGGACCAAGGAGGGCTCGCTCTACCTCGTGTTCCAGCTGCTGGGGCTCGACCCGGCCCTCGGCGTTTATACTGCCATCGTGAGCCGCCTCCGGGATCTCGCCTGGATCGGGGGCGGGCTCGCCCTCGTGTGGTTCTCGGGACGCGGGGCTCAGGCGCGCGCCGCGGCACCGTGACGATCGTCACGCACTTCCTCGCGACCACGCTGGGCGTCCAGGCGATGGGCCTCGAGGGGCGGGACAGGGTCCTTGCCTACGCGTTCGGTATGGGCGTCGACATCGACCACGCGGTCAAGGCCCCTCTCTACCTGCGGGCGATCGGCCTCCGGGACAAGCGCGGCTACTACTGGCGATCCTCGCTGCAGGAGCCGGTGGCGCTGCTCTGGATCGTGCCGTTGTGCGTGTTTCTCGGAACGCCGCTGCCGATCCTGTTCTTCGCGATTCACGTTGCCATGGATTACAGTATCCGCTTCGAGAAGATGCCGTTCTACCCGTACTCTCCGTGGGTCACGCGCGGCTGGCTGACGAGCATTCCAGACAAGGCGAAAGAGGGGATCCTGTTCCTCGCGCTCCTCGCGGGCAACGTCGGCGTCTACTGGTTGCGGCATCGTGTTTGACTTCGCACCCGCGATCGGACGCATCTTCGACCGCGCGATCCAGCCGGTGCTGCGGCTGTGCCACGAGACGCTCGGCCTGTCGCCGGCGCAGGTGACCTGGGCGGCGTTCGCGGTGAGCGTGGCGGCAGGCGTCGCGGTCGCGACGGGCCGGCCGGGGTGGGCGGGGGGGCTCGGCCTGATGGCGCTCGGCCAGGTATTGGACGGGATCGACGGGGGAATCGCGCGCGCGTACGGCCTCGCGTCCGAATCGGGGCGGCGGCTCGACACGCTGGTCGACCGCCTGTCCGAGGCGGCCATTTTCGCCGGGTTCGCGTGGACGGGCCTCGTCTCGTGGAAGCTGATGTCGATCGCGCTCGCCGCGATCCTGCTGATGACGAGCATCGCCGACCGCTCGAAGCTCGACCCCGGGGTCAAGCGGTTCGCGCTGTACTTCGGGATGTGGTTTCCGTATCCGGTGATCTTCAGCGTGATCTTCTTCGTGAATCTGGCGGCCTACGTGATCGGGCTGCTGGTGATCGACTGCCGCTTCCAGCTCAAGATGGACGCGCTGGGGGGCGACCTGGATACGGTCGCCTCACGTGCGGCCGGCAGTATTACCCGCTAGGCGCGTCCCGTCTCGAGCTCGCGTCCGGGCATCGGGGCTGTGACGGCGGCGGGCTGCGACGCGTAGATGTACTGCGACGCGAGCACGGCGCATGCCACGATCAGTCCGGCCATGGCGTCCACCGCATAGTGGAATTGGCCGTACACCACCGACAGCACCAGTCCGAGCGTCAACGGCGTGAGCAGCAGGCCGAGAGGCCGCCAGTAGCGCAGGGCGCACAGTGCCGCGACCACGGCGGCCGCCACGTGCGACGAGGGGAAGGCGGCGCCCCATGAGTCACCGAGGTCGAGCAGCCACTGGGTGGCGCGCGCCGGCCAGACGGACGTGGCCGCGTTGTGGGCCAGCTCGAAGGTGTAGCGCGGCCCCGCCACGGGAAAGAAAAGGAACACCACGTAGCAGAGGTAGAAGGTCACCATCACGGCGAAGATCGTGCGTCGCGCCGCGTCCGGCCGCCCGCTGAACCAGAGACCGAGCGGCGACGCATAGAGAATGGCGTAATACGCGAGGTAGCAGCCGTGTAGAAACCAGGAGAGCAGGGGATTCGGCATCTCGCGGATCCAGCGGTAGGACACCTGGGAGCCGAACACCCACAGCTCGAGCCGCTGAATGACCTGGTCGTGCTGGTAACCGAGATCGACGTTCAGCACACCGACCTCCGCGTACAGCGCGCCGAGCAGGAGCATCGGGTACCAATCGCCCAGGAACCGACCCACGGGCCCGGACTGGCGGGCGAGCGGCGCGACGAGCACGAGCGTCACGAGCAGGGCGTGTGCGGTGAGCAGCAGATCCCAGCTGGCGTGGTCCTGACCGGAGAACGCCAGGACCGCGGCCGTCGCGACGGCGACGTAGAGCAGCGTGACGACGTCCACGGCGGTGAGGCGTTCCACGACGCCACGACGCCACGACGCCACGGCGCTGCGCAGACTCACAGCCACCCCTCCCTCCGATACCAGGCTGCCGTTCGCCGCAATCCCGTTTCCAGATCGGTTTCCGCCCGCCACCCTGCGTCGCGGGCCAACGCATCGGCGCGGCACGTCCAGGCCGGCGCCAGGAATTCGGCCGCCTTATCGCCTGACAAGAGTGTCGCCCGGCCGGCGAGATGCGCAATCGAACCGATGGTCCAGAGCAGGCCCCGGGCGAGGAGCCCGGGCAGCGGCACGATGCGCGGCTCCCGTCCCACCGCCCGCCCGATTGCGCGGACCAACTCCCGGCTGGTGATCACCACGGGATGCGCGGCGTAGTACACCCGGTTGGCCGCGGCCGGCGCGATGGCGGCCGCCACGAGCGCCGCGGCGAGATCCCCGGCGTAGACGACCGACAGCTCCTGCGATCCATCACCGAATACCGGCGCCAACCCCGTGCGGGCCAGCTTGAAGACTTTGAGGACCTCCCGGTCCCACTCCCCATACACGGTAGGCGGCCGCACGATGGTCCACGAGCCGGCCATCGCCCGGACGAGTCCTTCGGCGGCGAGCTTGCTCTGCCCGTAAGGTGTGACGGGGGATGGAGGACGGGTCTCATCGATCGGCTTTCCGGGCACGGTCGGCCCCGCGGCCGCGAGCGAGGAGACGAGCACGAAGCGTCGCAGCGACACCGGCGCCGCGGCCTCGAGCACGTTCGCCGTGCCGTCCCGGTTGGCGCGCATGAATTCGTCGAGATCGCGGGCGCTGATGCGGCCCGCCACGTGGTAGACCACCTCGGCGTCCGCGCACCCCTCGCGCAGCGCCGGGGCATCGTGCAGATCGCCCCGGATCAGACGCACGTCGGTCCAGCCGAGCGCCTGCGCCTTCGTGGTGCTTCGCACCAGGCAGGTCACGGTGTCGCCCCGGGCGCGCAGCGCCCGCACGAGATGCGCACCGACGAACCCCGTGCCGCCGGTGACGAATGCCCTCACAGGGGTTTGTCGTAGACCCGGTACGTCTTGTAGGGGCGGAAGCTGAGCTGCAGCGCGGCGTTGACCATCGGGGCGTTGTCTTCGAGGATCCACCCGCCCTCGCCCCAGTGGTAGCCGTGGATCGCGCCCTTGGTCCAGATCCAGTGGTACATCATCGCATCGACGCCGGCCCCCCGGTACTCCTTCAGCGTGCCCAACAACGGTATGCGGCAACGATGAATGCGCCGGGCGTACCACAGAATCTTGGGGATGCCCCAGATCCGGCCGGAGGGATTGTGCTTCAGGGCAACGTTGAAGTCCGGCAGGGCGACCGCGAATCCGATCACCTGGCCCTTCCGCTCCGCGAAGCACACCAGGTCGGGCACCACGATCGGCTTGAGCTGCTTCGCCAGGTGGTCGATTTCGGCATTGGTCAGCGGAACGAACCCCCAGTTCCGCTCCCATGCCTGGTTGTACAGCGCCTTGACCAGCTCCACTTCTTCCTTGAAGCGCTTCATGTTGAGCGGGCGCAGGGTGATTCCCTTGCGCTGCGCGATGACGTTCACGGCCCGCGTGATGCGCTCGGGCGGGTCGCCCTCCGGGCTCGCGAACGCGATCAGATCCTTGGCTTTGGTGAAGCCGTAGCCCTGATGCAGGGCCACATAGTATGGGGGGTTGTGCGGCATCATGATGGTGGGAGGGGTGTCGAATCCCGCGACCAGCAACCCGCAATCGTCATTGACCGATGGGTTCATCGGTCCGCGCATCACCCGGAAGTCCTTGTCCGAGAGCCACCGGGCGGCCGCGTCGAACAGGGCATTCGCCACCGCCTGCTCGTTCACGCACTCGAAAAAGCCATAGAATCCCACCCGATCGCCATGCTCGCGGTTATGGGCGTCGTTCTTGATGGCCGCGATGCGGCCGACTGGGCGGCCGTCCCGGACGGCGAGGAAATACTGCGCTTCGGCGTGCTCGAAGAAGGGATTCTTGCCCGGCGTGAGGAGGGTCCGGACGTCCATCCGCAGCTGCGGCACCCACAGTGGGTCGCCGCGGTGCAGGTCGTAAGGAAAGCCGATGAACCGCTCCAGACCGCGCCCGTTGGTCACGGGCACGATCTGCGGAGTGCTCAGATGACCCCCAGCTCTTTTCCGAGCCTGCCGAAGGTCTCCAGGGCGTAGTCGATTTGATCGGCCGTGTGCGTCGCCATCACGCTGGTCCGCAGGCGGCACCGCGACGGCGGCAGCGCCGGCGGCACGACGGGATTGGTGAACACGCCGGCGTCGAACAGCTTGCGCCAGAAGAGCAGTGTTTTCTCGAACTCCCCGATCAGGAACGGGACGATGGGCGTCTCGGTCGCGCCGATGTCGAACCCCATCGAGCGGAGACCCTCCTGAAGGCGGCGAGCGTTTACCCAGAGACAGTCTCGGCGTTCGGGCTCGCGCTGCATCACGTGCAATGCGGCGAGCACGCCGGCCGTGTTAGAGGGCGGCAGGGCGGCCGTGAACATGAGTGGCCGTGCATTGTAGCGGAGAAACTCGATCACGCCCTCCGGACCCGCCACGAACCCGCCGATCGACGCGAGTGACTTCGAGAAGGTACCTACGATGAGGTCCACGTCGTCGCTCAACCCGAAGTGCGCGGCGGTGCCGTCGCCCCGTGGGCCCAGCACACCCACCGCGTGGGCGTCATCGATGGCGAGCGCAGCGCCGTGCTTCTGCGCAACCTTGAGCAGGTTCGGCACGTCCGCGACGTCTCCCTCCATCGAGTAGACGCCGTCCACGATGATCATGATGCCGCTGCCCGGCGGGACCTCCTGCAGCTTCCGCTCGAGGTGGCCCAGGTCGCCGTGGTTGAAGCGCACCGTTTCGCCGTAGGACATCTTGGCGCCGTCGACGATCGAGGCGTGGTCCAGCTTGTCCAGGAAGACGACGTCCCCGCGGCCGACCAGTCCCGACACGATTCCCAGGTTTGCCTGGTAGCCGGTCGAAAACACGAGGCAGGCCTCCTTGCCGAAAAATTGCGCCAGCTCGGCTTCCAGCTGCTGGTGTAGATCGAGCGTGCCGTTCAAGAGGCGGCTCCCCGTGCAGCCCGAGCCGTACCGATCCAGCGCCGCCTTCGCGGCGCCGAGGACCTCCGGATGATGCGTGAGCCCCAGATAGTTGTTGGAGCCCATCATGATCCGCTCTTTGCCCTCGATCAGGACCACCGTGTCTTCGGATCGGGAAATCGGCTTGTACCAGGCGTGGAGCCCGGACGCCTCCACCTCGCGCGCTTTGGGAAGGAAGCTCCTGCACTTCTCGAATAACGCGATGTTCTGCAGGGTCTCGGTACTCACGGGGCCCCCAGGGCGATGGACGGGAAAATTCAGCCCCAAGCGTAACGGCGAGGGGCTAAAACCGCAAGGCCACGAGAGATGCGACACCGGGCGCGGTTCGCCCCGACCGCGTAACTTGTAGGCCGCCCGTTTCGAGTGGAGTTCGCATGCGTCGCCTGGCCGCTGCCATCGTCTTCCTCGTCGTTTCCGGCCCATCGGCGGCCGGGCAGGCGCCGTACAGCCTGCGCTGGGGAGACGCGGTGTCGGTCGCCGCGGCCGGAGTCGCCGCGCTCATCCCCGACGCCACGAAGCTCCCGAAGGTCGCTCCGTCCTGTGCCCCGTGCGATCCGCAGTCGCTCCCGGGTATCGACCGCTCCGCCCTCCACACCTTCTCAGGATCGGCGGGCACCATGAGCACGGCACTCCTCGTGGGCACCGTCGGGTTCGCCGGGATCGCGTCGCTCGACGGCGCGACCGCGGCGCAGCGCCGCGGGCACGTCGCCGTGTTCGCCAACTCGCTCGCCTGGACGCTCGCCGCCACCGACTGGATGAAGGTACTGGTGCGCCGTAAGCGACCCGTGCTGTACACGGCGGACGCGGCGGCGGCGGCGGGCGATCCCAACAGCCAGCGTTCCTTCCCGTCCGGGCACGCGTCGATCGCGTTCGCGGCGGCGACAAGTTATGTCGTGATGGCGCAGCGCGAGCACCTGCCGCACCGGGGCCGCAACGCCGCGCTGCTCTATGTCGGGGCCCTCGGCGTGGCCGCCCTGCGCGTTGCCGCCGGGAAGCACTTCCCGACGGACGTCCTCGGCGGGGCGGCGCTCGGCACGGGCATCGGCTGGCTGGCAGCAA
>QHUK01000021.1 GCA_003222085.1 Gemmatimonadota bacterium | reverse complement strand
TGCGGCCGGAACAGCCCGTACACAACGAATCCGAGGAGGCCGATCACCAAGCGCCAGAATCCGATCCCCGTGATCGCCTCACCCGCGCGGTACAGGGCCGTCGACAGCGGGCCGGTGGTGCCCCAGATGGCGCCGGCCGCGAGGGCGAAGAGGTAACCCGCGAGGCGGCTCGCGCGCGCAGTGGTCCGTTCAGCGGTGGCAGTCATGGGCCGAAGGATAGAAGCCTCCGGCCGGATCTGGCTAGTGCCGTTCCAACTATCTCGGCCGCGTCCGGCGAGGCGTTTGCATGCGACGATTCACTTCGCGGCGCAGCGCGTATCTCATCTCATCAAGTTGGAACGGCACTAGTGTGGCTGTATGGCCGCGCGGATCGCCTGTGAGACCGCGTCCACATCGCCGGGCCGACCCCACCACTCCAGCGCGAACCGGCCGAACGCCAGCAGCGCGAGCAGGCCACCCAGCAGCGCGAGCGCGATCCGGAAGCCAGGGGACTGCGGCTGCAGGTGGGTGGGAACGAGCGAGACGACGAGACAGACGATCGCCGGCGCTAGCCAGATCGGCAGCAGGGCACGAGCGAACAGGGTCATCCGGAATCGGCCGTCCAACACCGTCTTCCCGTCGCGCTCGCGAAATCGCCCGACGAAGGTGGGTCGGAAGATCGCCCGGTACTTGGCTGCGTCGCGATAGTAGAGGACGACGCCGTCGCCGCGGATCCAGCCGTCCAGTCCGGCCGCGTTCCACGGCCGGCCGTCGATCTTGGCCTCGAGCCGCGCCCGGGCCTCGGCGGCCGAGCCGCTGCAGGGGAAGGTGACCGGCTTCACGACAGCAGCTCTCCCCGCAGCACGGTCACGGCCTGCCCGGCGAGCTTCACGCGATCCCCCGCGAGCCGCACGCGGATCACGCCGCCGCGGGGCGACGCCTGGTACGCGGTCATCTCCGCGCGGCCGAGGCGCTCGCTCCAGAATGGCGTGAGCGCGCAGTGGGCGGAGCCCGTCACGGGATCCTCCGGCACGCCGGTGCGCGGCGCGAAGAAGCGCGACACGAAGTCGTAACCCGCAGTCGTGGCCTGACTGGTGACGATGATGCCACGCGCCTCCACCTGTTCGAGCGCCGCGATGTCGGGCGCGAGGGCGCGCACCGTTTGCTCGGAATCCAGCTCCACGAGATAGTCGAACTTGCTCCGCCCTACCCAACGGGGCGTGATGCCTGCCCCGCTCCCACCGAGCGCGGCGGTGAGGCCGGGGGGCGGGACTGCGGGCGCGGAGGGGGTGGCGGGGAAGTCGAGCTCGATCCATTCGTCGCGGCGGTCGGCCGTGAGCAGCCCGCTTTGGGTGTGGAAGCGGGCCTGCCGGCCCGCCGGGAGGCGACCCTCCTCCCACAGGACGTGTGCGCTCGCGAGCGTCGCATGGCCGCACAGCGCGACCTCGACGGTGGGGGTGAACCAGCGGAGCCGGTAGCCCTCGTTTTCGGGATAGAGGAACGCCGTCTCGGCGAGGTTCATTTCGCGCGCCACGTCCTGCATCCAGCGCTCATCCTGGGGGACGGGAAGAATGCACACGGCGGCGGGGTTGCCCGTGAACGGGCGGCTCGCGAACGCGTCCACCTGCACGATCCTCAGACCCATGTCCCTAACTTAGCCTGCTTCCGACGCGCGGCGACAGCGCATGGACGAGGAGGCCGAGCGTCACGGCGCCCAGGAGGATCCAGGTCTCGTAGTGGGCCACGCGGCCGAGAGCGGCGCCGGCGGCGGTACCGTAGGCGTAGCCGAGCCACGTGAAGAGCAGCGACCAGGCAAGCGCGGTGCCGGCGTTGTACAACAGGAACCGCAAGGGCGCGATACCTGCGACGCCGCACAGGATCGGCAACGGCAGGCGAATTCCGTAGGCGAATCGCATCAGCAGCATCACCCGGGTGTCGTGCGCGCGCACCAGGGTCCGCGTGCGGGTGATCGCCGGTTGCCACCGCCTCGGGAGACGGGTCAGGAGCGGATCACCAAAGCGGCGTCCGAGGGCAAAGTAGATCTGGTGTCCCAGCGTCGCGGGAACGGAGGCGACGAGCCAGACGGCCCACCACGGCCAGTACCCGCGGGCCGCGAGCGACCCGCCGACGATGACGGCCGCCTCGCCTTGCAGCCAGGCCCACACGAACAGCACCGGGCCGCCGTAGCTGTGGATGATCGCGCCGAGGTCCATGGCTCGGCGGAAATCTAAGGCGCTCAGCCGGAACGTCGTCTTGCCTTCGGGCACGCGTCCGCGTGCAAACGGGTCCACTGGTCGCGCAACAGGCGGCGCGCGCGGGCACGAGCGAAGTTCCAGTTGCGCCAGTCGTCGTGCTCGAGGCGGTCACGTTGCTTCAGCAGGCCGGCGGCGACCGCGCACTGTGCGGATCGGTCGAGTCGGGGGAGGGCCTCCAGGAGTAGCGGTACGGCATCGGCGCCCAGGGAGGCGGCGTACCAGCCGTCGAACGGCCGCTCGGCGGGAGGGCGCGCCAAGTTGGTGCGGACGATGAGCGCGTCGGGATTGACGAGGTGCAGGCCACCGAGCACCGCGAATCCCTGGACCAGCGCCCCGAAGGCGAAACGCGGCCGCTGACCGCGGAGGGTGGTCCACGCGAACCAGGCGAAGACGCCTGCGAGGTAGAGCATGAAGGCCGTCGAGTAGACGCGGATTTCCGACAGTCCGAACGCGCCGACGTAGAGGCGCATGCGCGCCAGCGCGGACGCCATCACCACCGCGAGCAACAGGAGCAGCACGATCGCGAGCTGCCGGAACGTCCGCTGGTGCTCGCGGGACTCGTTGCGCAGCACCCAGTCCGCGCCGGTGAGCAGGGGGAGTACCAGCCCGCTGGCGGTCACGAGCTCGAAGAAGCCCCGCCGCGCGTACTCCGCGTACGTGAGACCCGTTGCTGCGGCGATCAGCTCCACACCTCCGAACAAGTAGCGCAGCTGGATGACGACGAAGAACAGGAACAGCAGATTGACCAGACCGAGGGCCGTGGCGACCGGAATGATGCCGAGCGACAGCTTCGAGTCGCCATCCGTCAGCGTCTGTGATGGAGCCGTGCGGAGCAAGGCGCCTCGCAGGTACCCCGTGCTGAGCGTCGCGAAGATCCCGAACAGGACGATGTGCTTCAGTACCGCGTCGAAGTCGATCGCGAACACGTCGGCGACGACGTCATGGAACACGGCGTCCGCCGAGCTGAACAAGCCACCGAAGACGACGAGCAACGGGAACGCCAGCGCGCCACCGAGCGCGACGGCGCGTACCTGCCGCAGCCGGCCCCCGCGGGAAAGCTCGCTCCAGGTCACGTCACGGCTGACCAGCGGAAACACACCGAGCCACGCACTCACGGCGGCGTCGCAGCCGGCCCGCACGTAGTGCCAGGCCTGGCGACCGCGCAGCCCGACTCCCTGGATGCTCGGGAAGGCGACCGCGAGGACGATCACCAGGCCGATCGTGTCGAATGCGTGGAGCGTCCTCGAGTCGCGCGCGACGAAGTTCGAGGCGATGAGGAGCGCAGCCGCCGCGAGCCACGGGGCGTCGGAGCTGGCCGCCACGCGGTGGCGACGCACCAGCCACGCCGCGGCCGCGACGAGCCCGGTGGTGCACAGGAGGGCATTGAGCCCCCAGGGCACGGCGCGCAACAGCGCGTCGCCCGCGACCCCAACGCCCGCGCCCGCGGCGAGGATCTCGAGGCCGAGCCGGGTCCTGGGGCTGACGGCGCTCATCCCGCCGCCGCGTCCGGCAGGCCGCCGAAGCGGCGCTCCCGCGCGTGAAACTCGGCCACGGCCGCGGCGAGCTGCGCCGCGCCGAAGTCAGGCCACATCGTTTCGCTGAAGTACAGCTCCGCGTAGGCGCACTCCCACAGCAGGAAGTCGGACAGGCGCTGCTCGCCGCCCGTGCGGATCAGGAGGTCGACGTCCGGCAGAATGACCCCCGCGTCGATCGCCCAGCGCGAGGAGTAGTCGACCGCGAGTCGCAGGTGCAGCCGCGCGCCGCGCGCCGTGGCGCGCTCGGCCGCGTCGATGGCGGCGACGAGCGGCAGGGGCAGGCGGTCACGCCGCCCGATCAGCTCGAGCCGCACGTCGTTCTCCACGAGCCGCGGCGTTTCGGTGCGGAGGTAGCGGGCGAAGAGGCGCATCAGTGCCGCGACTTCGGCGGGGGGGCGCTTCCAGTTGTCGGCGGAGAAGGCATACAGCGTGAGCGCGGCCACGCCTGCGTCCGGGGCCGCCTCGACCGTGCGGCGCACGGCCTCGGCGCCGGCGCGGTGGCCGGCGACGCGGGGGAGGCCGCGGCGCCGGGCCCAGCGCCCGTTGCCGTCCATCACGATCGCGACGTGGAGAGAAGAGCTTTGCGGCATAAAGTCCGTCCTCAAAAAAAAACCGCCTCATCCCTGACGGGTGGCGTGAATCAGCGCTTCCATGTGATCCAGGTAGCGCTCCAGCGCGCGCCGTCCGGCCGCGGTGAGCCGATATTCCGTCTTCGGGATCCGCCCCTCGAACGACTTGGTGCACGTGACGTACTGCGCCTCCTCGAGCCGGCGCGCGTGCACGCTCAAGTTGCCGTCCGTGGTCTTGAGCAGCGCCTTGAGCTGGTTGAAGCTGAGCGAATCGTTCACCGCGAGCGCGCTCACGATGCCGAGGCGCACCCGCTCGTGGACGAGCCGGTCGAGCTCGGCGGCGCGCAATCCACCGCGCTCGCTCTTGAGCCCGTGCTCGACCGCCTCGGTCTTCCTCGCCGCTCCCTGCTTAGCCACCGTACCTCCAAGCAATGATCATGCCGAACACGATGTGCAGGCCGCCGAACCCCGCGGCCATGAGCCAGCTCCCCCACGCCGCCGGACCGAACAGCGCCATGGCCCCGACGAGCATGAAGCAGATCCCCATCACGGGGACGACCCGGACCGAGAACGCACCCCCAGTGACGAACCCGGTTCCGTACAAGAGCAGCCAGGTGCCGGGCAGCGCGTGCCACAAGCCGGCACGGTACAGCGCCACCGTCAGCAAGCCGCCGACGACCATGGGCGGCAGGAAGCTCAGGCCGAAGCGGCGCCCCGGCCCGGAGAGGATGGGGTCGTGCACGGCGTAGGCCTTCCGGACCATCGCCGACCCGCCGATCACGAGCGCCACGATGGCCTCGCCCAGCCAGGTAGCGAGCCACAGCTCGGGCGTGGGCTGGCGGGCCGCGAGGAGCGCGGCGGCGAGCGCCGTGGCTCCGACCGCCACCTGGCCCCAGCCCGGGACCGCGGTAAACGATCCCGCGCGCTCCATCGTCTGCCGGATGAAGCGGAGGTTGTCGAGCGCACGGTCGTGCAGCGGCCGAGGAGCGACCATGACACTCATACAATGTCGCGTCGCCCGGCCGTTGTCAAGTACTTTGTAATACAAAGTAAAGCCGGAAGATAGCTTTGACCCGGTGCGCGTCTACATCTCCGTCGACATGGAAGGGATCGCCGGGGTCGTCCACGAGTCCCAGACCGACCCCGCGAGCCCCGCGTTCGCCCCCGAGTACGCGCGGTTCCGCCGCCTCATGACGGCGGAGGCGAACGCCGCCGTCGAAGGCGCGCTCGCCGCGGGCGCCACCAGGGTGGTCGTGAACGACAGCCACTGGTTCATGCGCAATCTGCTCGCCGAGGAGCTGCACCAGGCGGCCGAGCTCGTGTCGGGAGACCCCAAGCCCCGCTCCATGGTGCAGGCAATCGACGCGGGTTTCGACGCGGCGCTGTTCATCGGCTACCACGCTCGGGCCGGCACCCGCAATGCGATTCTCGACCACACCTACGCCGATCGCATTCACGAGGTGCGGTTGAACGGGAAGCCGGTAGGGGAGCTGGGCCTCAACGCGGGCGTAGCGGGCATGCACGGCGTGCCGGTCGCCCTCGTGAGCGGCGACTCCGCGCTCGCCGCCGAGGCGAAGGACCTCCTGGGGGACGGCGTCGCAACGGTGATCGTGAAACAAGCCGTGAGCCGCCACGCGGCGAAGAGCGTCGCGCCCGCGGTCGCGTGCCGCATGATCCGCGAGGAAGTGCCGCGGGCGCTCGAGCGCACCCACGCGCCGTTCACGCTCCGGGCGCCGGTGACGCTCGAGGTGGACTTCGCGATGACGATCCACGCGGACATGGCGGAGCTTTGCCCGGGGGCTACGCGCACCGCCGGTCGCACGGTCGCGTTTACCCATCCGGATTACGGGGAAGTGTTCCGCGCGTGGCGGGCGCTGCTGAATCTGTCGGCAGTCGTGTGAGGGAGACGGCACCGAATCCCGCCTGATGCGGCGGCGCACCACCGCGGCGCAGTCCAGTGCATCACGCGTCCCGAACCAGAGCGGCTGCTCGTTGGTAAAACGGTCAACAGCCGCCCTCGGATGCCGATATGCGCCGCATGGTCCAATGCCCCCATACCGTCCCCGTGCTCGCGTACGCTGCCCTCCTGGCCGTCGTGTTGGTCGGGTGCTCGGAGTCCCCGGTCAAGCCGGACCTGAGTGAGCGGGCAGCGTCCACACCGCGCCTGTCTCCGCAGTCCGGAGGACTGTCCTGTACGGAGCCCGACGCCAGGCTCAGCTCGGGGGCGCCCTTCAGAGTCTGTGTCGACCCAACCAAATGGAACCGGGACCTCGTGGTGTTCATTCCCGGGTACGACGATCCCGCACGGCCTCCGAGCTTGCCGCGCGATCTCTCTCCGACCGCGGCGGAGTTGCTGTTCAGCAGACTCGGCTACGGCTATGTGACCACCGGCTTTCGCGCCACCGGACTGATTGAGCCCGATACCTGGATCGGAGGGGATCTGCTCGAGCTGGTGGCGACTGCCAAGACTCTGGTCTCCAACACCACCGGCCGCACCACCCGGTACGTGTACCAGACCGGGGGCTCGCAAGGCGGCCTAGGCACGGTGATGGCCGTCGAGCGGTACCCCAACACGTTCAGCGGTGGGTTGGCGGCGTGCGGCCCCATCGGCGACTACCGGAAACAGATTGCCTACGTCGCCGACTTCCGGGTGGTGTTCGATTACTTCTTCGCGGGCGTGATCCCGGGCTGGCCGGTGTGGAAGCAAAGCCTACCGGCGGACCCCGGATACATCGATCCCGACACCTGGGGAACGGCGGAAACACGCAGCGCGGCCGCGCTCGCCGAGCCGACCAATAGGGACAGGATCAATCAAGTTTTGAACGTGACACACGCGCCGATCGACCCGAGCGATCCGGAGTCCCCCACGGGAACGGCGCAGGGGCTCCTGTGGTACAGCTTCCGTGGAACGACAGACGTCATGGCGAAGCTCGGGGGGATGCCGTTCGGAAATCTCGATCGCCAGTACACCGGCTCGCTCGACGATGCGGCACTGAACGCCGGGGTCGGGCGGTTTCAATTCACGGCGGACCCGGCGCGCGTTGCCAAGCTGCAGACCTCGGCGCGATTGCGGCGGCCCCTGGTGACGATCCACACCACGGGCGACCCGATCGTCCCGATATGGCACGAGTCGCTGTACCGCCGCCGGCTGGATTTCTTCGGCCGCTTGCTCGACACACCCATCACCGTCAGCCGCTATGGGCACTGCAACTTCACCGACGCCGAGGTGCTGGCGGCCTTCGCCGTGCTGGTCCTCAAGACGACTGGTCAGGACCTCCTCGTCTCGAGCAGCCTCCTCCCGCAGCAACAGGCCCGGGCGGACTTCCTGCACCTCGCCCGGCAGCACGGAGCCGATCCGACGTTGGCGCCGTGACCTACGGCGCCAGCAGCACGAGACCGTAGTCCCCGACGATCCGGAACCCCAGCGCGAGGTACGCGGTGCGCGCCGCGGCGTTCGCCGGGTCGGCGAACAGCACGGCGCGCTCGACCCCCTGCTTCCGCGCCGCGAGGAGCGCGCCGGCCACGACGGAGCGGGCGTAGCCGCGGCCTCGGAGCTCGGGCGGCGTCCACACGCCGCCGATCTGCACGACATCCGGGAGCATGGCGTTGAACACCGAATAGGAAACCGGGGCGGCGCCGGCGAGGAGCAGCCAGTCCGTTTCCCGCTCGTGCTGCAGCCGCACGTCGTCCGTGCTCGCCTGGCGAAGGTCCGGGCCATCCGTGGCCCCGAGAGCCTCGACGGCGAACCGCACGCGCCAGTCGACCAGCAGCTCGAGCTCGCCTGCCACAGGATGCCGACAGCGAAGGGCCCCGCTGGCCAGCTCCGGCGGGACCACCAGGCGAGCGAGGTCGAGCACGTACAGCTCATCGCGACTGTTCTTGGCGGTGGGCGCTGCGTCAAGCGCGAGCGCCTCGCGCGCGGCGACGACCTGGCGCCAAGGCCCCGAGAAGCCGGTCACCGTGCGGCCGGAGCGCCGCACCGCCTCGCGCGCCACGGCTGCGGCGTGGCTCCCCTCCGGCGCCTGGACCAGCACCATGCCGTTCCAGCAGTGCGCCGCGACGCCCGTGATCCGTCCGCCTTCCAGCGCGGCGACGTAGGTGGCTTGCATCGGCTGGCCCCGGTCGGTGAGCCCGGCGGAGCGCACGTTGGAACGGAGAAACATGGAGCTGTCGGCGTGGCGCGCGAGGAACGCGTCGAGAGCGGCCTCGTCGCCGGGGCGGAGCAGCCGGAGCTCGGACACCTGCGTCAGTCCGTCGGGGGCGGGGGGCGCCGCAGCCGGAGAATCTTGAGCGACAGGCTGCGGGCTAGGATCCCGATCCCCGGCGGGTCACTCGCCCGCCGCGGCACCGCGCGGTAGATCAGTATCACGAGAATCCACGTGAGCCAGCTGGACCGCTCGCTCCACGACAGTCCCGCGAACATCAGCCACGGCTGGGTGTAGGCGGCCGTCCACGGCGGCCACTCGCCCTGGGCGAGCGCGATGGGGCGGGCGATCACGCGATTCGACCGATACCCGTGCGCGCTCGGACTGGAGAGGTTCCACACGCACGTCACCTTGCCCCACCCGTGATTGTCGCTCGCGCCCACGACCAGCAGGTCGTGCGCCTCGGCGAGCCGGAGGACCCGCGCGCGGGCGGCCGCGGGGAAGCTGATCCCTCTGGGGGCGCAGTTCACGATCTCGAAGCCGTCCGCGCCGGCCGCTACGAAACCGTCCAGGTCGCCCCAGTGTTGACGCCAGTATTCGGAGAGCGACGCCAGGCCGATCGCGCCCTGCCGGTGCAGCGCGGCGAACAAGCCGAGCATCGCGCGCGTGTCGCGACCGTACACCGCGCGGTCGATGGGTGCCACGGCGCCGAGCGCCACGATGTGCTGGTCGTACACGCTCCACTCGACTCCGGGCAGGAGGCGGATCGGCTGGTCGACCCCGCCGTTGAACACCACGTTGTGATCGGTGACGTACGACGCCCCGAATCCCTGGACCGCATGCCAGGCGGCGAGGTCGGCGAGGGTCCAGCCGCGGCGGCCGTCGTGCGATAGGGCCGTGTGCGCGTGGTAGTCGAGGACCGTGAGCGTCGAGTCCGCGGCGACGAGCCGGGGGACGGGGCGCGGCAGCAGGACTGCCGCACCGCCGAGCAGGATCACCGCGAGCGGGGCCAGCACCGCCGCCACGAGCCGCCGCCGCGGCGAGCCGGGACGCAGCAACCCCCACAGCGCGAGCGCCGGGACCCAGATGACCAGGAAGGCTATCGCCCGCTCGCGGCTCAGGAACGTGAGCGCGTCCAGCACGTTCGAGACGGGTGCGAGCAGTGTATAGAGCATGGGACGGACGAGGTCCACGTCGGCCGGGGGCGCGCCGGTCACGGCATCCACCAGCGGCGGCGACGGTCTGAGCGCGGAAACGAGGAGGAGCGCGATGAGCGCGAGCGCGATCGGGTGGCGACGCAGCAGATTCACTCGTACAATCTTGGGTATGAGAGTGCCGGGCGCTACAGTCGCGCGCCTGTTCGCGTGTGGTCTCGCCGGCGCCGCGCTCGCCTGCAGAGAGGCACCGCGCGCGAGCCCCCGCCCCGCGGACGCGGGCACGTTGGTGACCGTATACGTTCCCCCCAAAGCGGCCGACCGCCTGGCCGCCCGGCTGCAAGCGGTCGCCGCCCGGCGCCAATGGGCCCTCTCGATTCGCACGGACAGCGCGGCGCTATCCGACGCCGATCTCGCGATCGTAGACAGCGCGGGGACCCTGGTGAGCCGTCTGCGGGCGGGGTCGCCCGCGGCGGCGCAGGCCCGTCAGATGGCGGAGGCGGTGTTGCCATGATGCCCGGAGCGTTCGCGGCGATTCCCGACGTCGTGCTCGGGCCCCTGGCGGGCCGACCCGAGGCGCACTGGCACCGCGCTCCGCCGGGCAAATGGACCCCGGCCCAGATCGTCCAGCACCTCGCCATCTCCATCGACGGGAGCGGTCGCGCGTTCGAGCAGCGCCGCGCCAAGCCCCCGATGCGGCGCCGGCCGCGACCCGTGCGACAACGGCTTGCCCAATTTGTGTATCTCGATATCGGATGGATTCCCTCCGGCCGTCCCGCCCCGGCCGCAACCGAACCTGCCGAGCGGCCGGATGCCGGCGCGGTGGAGCGGCAGCTGCGGGACGGCGTGGCGCGCTTCCTCGCCCTCGCGCACGAGCTCCTGCCGGCCCGCCGGAACGATCTCTTCGTGAAGCATCCCGCGTTCGGCGATCTCACCCTGCCCGAATGGCTGCAGTTTCACATCCGCCACTGCGCGCATCACGCGAAACAGATTCGCGCGCGGCTCGGGTCGTGAGCCGCAAGGACAAGCGAAAGCTCACCGTCCGCGTCCCCAACCCGAAGGCGCCGGTGAAGGGGCGGCTCAAGACGCCGCCGCACAAGGTGCACAAGTCAGCGAAACAGTATCGCAGACGGGAGAAGCATCCGGACCGACTGGCGGAGGACGACTGACTGAGACGGGAGGGGGACGAGGGGAGGGGCGAGGGTCAGCGCTTCGGGGGTTTGAGTACCACGCAACATGACCCGGCCTCCGGGGGCCGGAGCTCGGCCCGCGTGCCGCGTGTCCCGGCAGCCGCCAGCACGCCGCGCAGCAGGGCCAGGTTCATCCCGCAGACCAGCGGCCGGCACTCGTTGGCGAGGGCGTCGAACGGGCAATTCCGGAGCCGCACCTCGCCGTTGACGCGGGCGGGCTCGTAGCCGCATTCAGCGAGCACGGCGAGCGTATTGGTGAACAGGCGATCTGTCCCGGCTTTCACGGCGGTGCGGTGGCGCGCGTCGGCGCCGAGTCTGCGGCCTTCGGCGCGGGCCGCGCGCTCGAGCGCACCGCGAGCGGCGGGCCTCATTGCCGTCAGCGCGCGAGCCAAGACGCGACCGGCGAGCTCGTAGCGGCGCTCGGGGAGCGTGAGGTCGAGCTGCCGCGCGGAGCGGTGGTACAGCTTGGCCGGCCGGCCCGCACCCGGCCCCCGGCGGGCCGTCAGCCGGCGGTAGCTCGCGTCGAGCAACCCTTGTTGGACGAGCTTATCGAGGTGGAACGCGGCGAGCGCTCGCGAGATCCGCAGCGCGCGGGCCGCCTCGTCGCGCCCCACTTCGGAGCGCCGCTCGGCGACGTAGAGATAAAGTCCCCTCCTGATCGGTTCGTCGAGCAGCGCGATGGCTGCGATCTGGCGCTCGAGATCGGTGGCGGGCACGTCAAGAATTTACACCGCGCGGACCCGCGATCCAATTGCTCTAACAGCAACGTATATTGCGCATAGAGGACGCGCCGAGGCCCGATGCCCGACTATACCTATCTCCTCGTCGGCGGCGGCATGACCGCCGATGCGGCGGCCCAGGCCCTCCACGAGGCGGACCCGGCGGGCTCGGTCGCCCTGGTCGGCGCCGAGCCGCATCCTCCCTACGACCGCCCGCCGCTCTCGAAGGCCCTGTGGAAGGGCGAGCCCGAGGAGAAGATCTGGCGCAAGACGGCGGCGACCGGCGCCGTGCTCCACCTCGGGCGGCGGATCACGGCGATCGATCCGCGGGCGCACACCGCGACGGACGACCGGGGGACGCGGTACCGGTTCAAGAAGCTCCTCCTCGCCACCGGCGGCGCCCCGCGGCGCCTGCCGCTCGAGTCCGACCAGATCATCTATTTCCGCACCCTCGACGATTACCGGCGCCTGCGCGCGCTCGCGAGCGAGAGCGTGCGCTTCGCCGTGATCGGCGGCGGGTTCATCGGCAGCGAGGTCGCCGCCGCGCTGCGGATGCAGCAGCGCGACGTCACGATGCTCGTGCCTGAGGCGGGGCTCGGCGCGCGCGTGTTCCCCGCGGACCTCGCAGCGTTCCTGGTGGACTACTACCGCGGGAAGGGCGTCACCATGCGCATGGGAGAAGGGATGGCGGGGCTCGACCGGCGCGCCGGCTCATGCGTCGTGCGCACGACCGTGGGGAGCGAGCTCGTGGCGGAGGTGCTGGTCGCAGGGCTCGGCATCCAGCCGGGAGTGGAGCTCGCGGAGCAAGCCGGGTTGCGCGTGGACAACGGGATCCTGGTAAACGAGGCGTGCCGCACCAGCCAGCCCGACATCTACGCCGCGGGCGACGTCGCGAACTTCGAAAATCGGGCGCTGGGCGCGCGGCTGCGCGTGGAGCACGAAGACAACGCCAATACGATGGGGCGCACCGCGGGCCTCAACATGGCGGGCCGGGCGACTCCCTATCACCACCTGCCGTTTTTCTACTCCGACCTGTTCGAGCTCGGCTATGAAGCGGTGGGTGACGTCGACGCCCGTCTGGAGACCGTTGCCGACTGGAAGGAGCGGTTCCGCGAAGGCGTGGTCTACTACTTGAAGCAAGGGCGGGTGCGCGGGGTGCTCCTCTGGAACACCTGGGGCCAGGTGGACCACGCGCGGGCGCTCATCGCCGAGCCGGGCCCGTTCACACCGCAGGATCTGAAAGGCCGGCTTCCCCTCTAGACCTGCCGGCTCCGGCGGCACCTGGCGGTTTCGGTAGCGCAACAGTAAGCTGCGACGCTTCGAGCGCAACCGGACACACGCGATGCGAGGGATTGCCCTGCGGCTCGGCCTCCGGGCCAAGATCTTCATCGCGGCCACGCTGTCGGTGGTGGGCGTGCTGGGCATCACGCTGGGGCTCACGTCGCTCGTGGCGCATCGCACGGCGGACGAAGCGATCCGCCACGCCCTCGCCGGCGTGCGGCGCGGGGTCCAGGCGTTCCTCACGGGCCGGACCACGGCGCTCGCGGGGATGAGCGCCGTGAGTGCGGAGGTCCCGCAATTCCGCGAGCGGTTGCTCAATGCCTCCGAGCGAAGCAACGTGCTCGACCAGGCCGAAGCGTACCGCCGGCTGCTGGGAGCGGCGTGGGTGCTCGTCACGAACGAGCGCGGCATCCTGGTCGCCCGCACCGACTACCCAACCCAGTTCGACGTCAACTTCTCGCGCGGCGCCCTGATCGCGAACGCCCTGTCGGGCGAGCCGGCGAACGGCGCGTGGCTGGACGAAGAGCGGCGCCGGCTGTTCATGGCCGTGGCCGTGCCGCTCCGCGCCTCGCCGACCGAGTCCCCGCGGGGCGCGCTCGTGGCCGCCTACGCGATCGACGACGCGCTCGCCGAGCAGATCAAGCAGGCCACCACGACCGACGTCGTGTTCTTCGCGCTCGACACGCTCCACCGGGCCTACATCGTCGGCACGACGCTGCCCCGGGGCGTGATCGAGCCGGTGCTGGCGGCGGACACCCAGGCCATCGCGGCACTGCCGCGCGATTCCGCCGGGACGGAGTTGACTGCCGACGTGGATGGGGAACGGCTGCTTGGTCTCGCGAGCCCGATCCGCTCCGCCGGTGGCGACGCGTTCGGGGGGTTCGTGGCGTTCCGCTCGCACGATCGCGAGCTCGCAGCGTTCCGGGCGCTGCAGCGCACCATCGGGTTCGCGGTCGTGCTGGGGTTGCTGCTCGCGCTCGCCTCGGCCTACGTGCTGGCGCGGCAGATCGCGGGCCCGATCCGGCGGCTGGCGCTCGCCACGCGCCGGGTGCAGGACGGAGACTACAGCGTGGAAATCGACGTCGCCGCCGGCGACGAGATCGGCATGCTGTCGCAGGCGTTCCAGAGCCTGGTCGCGGACCTGAAGGAAAAGGCGAAGCTGGTGGAGTACATGATGGCCACGTCGGGAGCCGCGCCCACGGAGCCGGTCCGGTCCGCTCGACCGTCCTCCGCACCCCGGGACGCGCTGCGGCCCGGAACGGTGTTCGCCAACCGGTACGAGGTGAAAGAGGTCCTCGGGATGGGGGGGATGGGGGTGGTGTATCGCGCATTCGACCGTGAGCTGCGGGAGGCGGTCGCGATCAAGACGCTCCGTCCCGAAGCGCTCACCGGCGATGGTGTGGCGCTGGAGCGCTTCAAGCAGGAGATCCGCCTCGCGCGCAAGATCGCGCACCGCAACGTGGTGCGGACGTACGATCTGGGCGAAGTGAACGGGCTGTACTACCTCACGATGGAATACGTGGAGGGGACGTCGCTGAAGCAGCTCGTCGCCACCCGCGGCCCGCTGCCGGTGCCCGTCACCCTGACGATCGGCAAGCAGCTGTGCCGCGCGCTCGAGGTCGCGCACGAGCAGGGGGTGATCCACCGGGACATCAAGCCCCAGAACCTGGTGGTCGAGCCGAGCGGCGTGCTCAAGGTGATGGACTTCGGCATCGCGCGGCTCGCGAGCCGCACCACGGACCCGGGCCTGACGAAAGAGGGGATGTCGATCGGCACGCCGGACTACATGTCGCCCGAGCAGCTCTCGGGGAAGGAGCTGGACGCGCGAAGCGACCTCTACTCGGCGGGTGTGGTGCTGTTCGAGTGTCTCACGCGCCGCTTGCCGTTCGAGGCGGCCACGACATACGCGGTGATCGCGAAACAGCTCGAGGGGGCGCCGCCCGATCCGCGAACCCTCAATCAGGACGTGCCCGAAGCGCTTGCGCACGTGATTCTGCGAGCAATGGCAAAGGAGCCGGTAGACCGATACCAGACCGCGGCGGAGATGCACGACGCGCTTGCGGCGATCGGATGACCATTCGCCCCACCATGCACGCGCTGCGCGTCGTGGTCATCACGCTGTTCACCACCGGTCGGCTCGCGGCCCAGCAGGCCGCCCCCGTTCCACGGCCGTACCCTCCAGGGATCGACGTGCTGGATTACGCGCTGTCGGTGGATCTGCCGGACAGTGGCAACCGCATCGAGGGGCGCGCCGTGCTCACCGTTCGGCGAACCGCCCGGACCGACACGCTGGTGCTCGACCTCCTGAGCCTGAGAGTGGACAGCGTATTGGTCGACGAGCGAGCGACACGATTCCGCCGCGACAGCGGTACCATCCGCATACCGTTGCCGGCCGCGTCGTCCGACACGTTCACTGTAGCCGTCCGCTACGGTGGCCCGGTCACCGACGGTCTCATCATCCGGAATGACACGGCCTGGGGTTGGACGGCCTTCGCGGACAATTGGCCTAACCGTGGGCGTCACTGGATTCCCAGTGTCGATCATCCGAGCGACAAGGCAACCGTGAGCTGGACCGTGCGCGCCCCGAGCCGCCTGAAGGTCATCGCCAACGGCGCCCGTCTCGGCGAGGATCCGGTCGGCGGTTCCAACCCGCCGAGGACCGTCACCCGTTGGCGGATGAACGAGCCGATCCCGGTCTATCTCATGGTCATCGCGGCCGCTCCGCTCCACGAATACGACCTGGGCGAGACCGCGTGCGGTGTGACGCTGGTCGGTCGTTGCGTCCACCAATGGGTATATGTGGAGCCGCGGTTGGCGGATTTCCTTCCGGGCCCATTCCGGAGCGCGGCAGACATCGTGTCCTATTTCGGATCATTGGTGGGCCCGTTCCCCTACGAACGCCTGGCCCATCTGGAATCGTCGACCCGGTTCGGCGGCATGGAGAACGCGACCGCGATCTTCTACGCCGAGCAGCCGTTTCGGAAGCGGACCATGACCGATGGGGTGGTGGCCCACGAGACGGCTCACCAATGGTTCGGCGACGCCGTGACGGAGTCCGAATGGTCGCATCTGTGGCTGTCCGAAGGCTTCGCGACGTACCTGGCGGCGCTGTGGACGCGGAAGTCGGCCGGCGACTCGGCTTTTCGCGCGGAGATGGAGGAGATGCGGCGCGCCGTGCTCTCGAGTCGCGTCGTCGCCGAGCGGCCGGTGATCGACACGGCGGAACAGAACCTGATGGCGTTGCTCAACGAGAACAGCTATCAGAAGGGCGGCTTCGTATTGCACATGCTGCGAGCCGCGCTCGGCGACTCGGCGTTCTTCCGTGGCCTTCACCGTTACTACGACAGGTATCGGAACGGGAACGCGCTCAGTGACGATTTTCGCCGCGAGCTGGAAGCTGCATCCGGAACACCGCTCGGGTGGTTCTTCGACCAGTGGCTCCGCCGGCCCGGCTTCCCCGAGCTCACCACGTCGTGGACCTACGATGCAGCGGCGAAGCGCGTCACCCTTTCCATCACCCAGGCCGCGCGATTCGGCAGTTATCGTTTCCCGCTGACCGTCGATATCAGAACGGCGGCTGGCGGTCGGGTCCGGACCCGCGTCGCCGTCAGCGCCCCGTGAACGTCATCGAGACCAAGTACTTGGTCAACTTGTATCCGAGCTTCGTCGGCGAGTACAACCTCAGCGGTGCGCCGTGCGCCGCCGGCAGCGGGTTGTCGTTCATCCCGTACGCGAGAATCGTCTGTGGGTGCATGGCGCTCGCCATGTCCCACCCGTTCGAGTAGTCGGCATCGAACGACACGAAATTGATATAGCGCGCCGTCTGGAGCGGGCGGCATCGCTCGACGATGGCCGACACCGGAGCGCCGTGCCAGCTCGCGATCGCCGACCACCCCTCGACGCAGTGATGCTTGACCGTGTACGACAGGCGCGGCAGCTGCATCAGGTCGTCGAGCGACAGCTCGAGGGGCCGCGCCACCAATCCGTCCACCCGCAGCCGCCAGGCGGCCGGGTCTTCGAGCATCGGCGTCATCGTCGAGATGAAGTAGCTCGGCAACATCGCGCTGCGCTCGGCGGTGCTGTACGTCCGGGCGAGGCGAGTGGGCGAGAACAGGATCTTCTCGCCGACCCAGTCGTTCACGCGACTGATGTCGAGCAGCCCGGGCCGCAGCAGGCGCCCGCCGTCCCAGCCGCACGCGGCGACCAGCGAGGCGAGCCCCCCGGCCACGCCCAGCTTCACGAATGCGCGCCTGTCGACCTCGTGCAACTTGGCGTCTTGGCGTCTTGGCGTCTGTCTCTTAGTCATGACTGGGAAATCGTCCCCGGTACCACCCGGTGAGCATGGCGCGCAGCGAGGCGGGATCCACGGCGAACACGAGGATGACGTGCATGACGGTGAATCCGACGAAGATCCACACGATCCAGAAGTGCCAGTACCGCGCCGCCTGAAATCCGCCGAACAGCGCCGTCAGCCAGCTCAGCTGGGTCGGCTTGTAGATCGCGAAGCCGGTGAGCACCGCCAGCGCGCCCAACGCAATCACCCCCGTGTACGCGAGCTTCTGGAGCGGGTTGTGCTTGCCCTGCGGCGGATGCTCCCGGCGGAGATGGAGATAGTACTTCGCCATTTCGAGCGCGCCGCGAACGTCCCGCGGCCGGAACAACAGGGCGCGCCACTCGCCGCTCCGTACGACGTACCCGAGGTACAGGAGACCGAAAGCGACGAGCGGCCATGCCAGTGCGAAGTGCCAGTTGAGCGCGCCCGCGAGCCAGCCGCCGAGCCGGCTCCAGTGCGGGAACTGTGCGCCGTCGAACGGGCTCACGAAGTACGGCCCGCCCCGGTTTCCGAACCGGGCGTAGGCCTCATAGATCTGGAGGCCGCTCGCGATCAGGCCGGCGAGCACGATCACGGTCGCCCAGTGAGTGAGCCGGACGATCCAGTGGTGGCGGCGGGCGAACGGGCGCGGGCTCTGCTGGTCGGTCATGGTCGTTGCACGCTACGGGCGAACGTCCTCTCGCGTAAGGGGCGATTAGCGGATTCTCACGAGGGTCCAATGGCTTCCCACGCCGCCCCGACCGGCCTTAGCTTGCAGGCCGGATGACGCAACCACAACCGAGCGGTCCGGCCCTCCCCGATCGGATCAAAGGGCTCGCCGCCGTTGCCGCCAACCTGTCGTGGAGCTGGAACCGTAACGCGCGGGCCCTGTTTCGCTTGCTCGATGCGGCGCTGTGGCGCCGCACCCAGCACAACCCCATCGAGCTGCTGCGACGGGTCGATCCCGCGCGACTCGCCGCGTGCGCCGCGGACGCCGTGTTCCTGAGCCTGTACGACGCCGTCGCGGCCGCCACCGCGCACGACGCGACGCCCGGCGGTACGTGGTTCGCCACGTCGTATCCGCAGCTCGCTAAGCGGCCGGTCGCGTACTTCTGCGCCGAGTTCGGGCTGCACGCCTCGGTCCCCATCTATTCCGGTGGCCTCGGCGTCCTTGCCGGGGACCAGTGCAAGGCGGCGTCGGACCTCGGTGTCCCGCTCGTCGGCGTCGGCCTGTTCTATACCAGGGGCTACTCCGACCAGCGGCTGCGACTCGACGGATGGCAGGAAGACGCCGAGGAGCGATTCGACGTGGCCGCGACGCCGCTCGAGCGGGTGCGGGGGCCGAAGGGCGATCCCTGCCTCGCCACGGTGCGGCTGTCCGGGCGCCACGTGAGCGTCGGCGCCTGGCGCGTCATGGTGGGTCGTGTCCCGATCTTTCTTCTGGATACGGACCTCGCACAGAACGACCCGGCGGACCGTGGATTGTCTCATCGGCTCTACGCCGGCGGGCCCGATCTGCGACTGCGGCAGGAGTGGATCCTCGGCGTCGGGGGGGTGCGAGTGCTGCGGGCTCTGGGATACGACCCCGCCGTCTGGCACGCGAACGAAGGACACGCCGCGTTCATGCTGGTGGAGCGGGTACGTGAGCTCGTGACCCGCGGCACCCCGTTCGCGGACGCCGTCCGCAAGGTGCGTGCGACGAGCGCGTTCACCACCCACACGCCGGTGCCCGCCGGGCATGATACGTTCTCGATCGAGCAGGTGGAGCAGTGCGTCGGTCCGGTGTGGCAGGAGATGGGAGTCGGCCGCGACGCGTTCATCCGCCTCGGCCACCATCCGGTGGTCGATCACGATCGCTTTCACATGCCCGTCGCGGCCATCCGGCTCTCGGCGCGGGTCAACGCGGTGTCGCGCCGCCACGGGGAAGAGTCCCGCCGCATCTGGGCCCCCCTCTGGCCCGACCGCGACGTCGCGCGCGTGCCGATCGGGCACGTCACCAACGGTGTCCACGTCGCCACCTGGATGGCGAATCGGATCCTGACCTTGTTCGACTCGCATTTCGGGCCGGATTGGCTCGCGCAAGTGGACGATCCCCGGTTCTGGGACAAGGTCCTCGACGTGGACGGGACCGCCCTGTGGGCGGTGCACAACCAGCTCAAGACCCATCTGATGCGGAGCATCCGGGAGCAGGCGCGGCGGCGCTGGGCGGACCAGTGGAAGGAAGCCCTGCACCTCGTGGGCGCGGGGATCCTGCTCGATCCGGAAGCCCTGACGATCGGCTTCGGCCGCCGGTTCGCGACCTACAAGCGGGCCGACCTGCTGTTTCGTGACCCCGACCGGCTGCAACGGCTTCTGGTCAACCCCTGGCGCCCGGTGCAGATCGTGTTCTCCGGCAAGGCGCATCCGGGCGACGAGCCCGGGAAGCAGGTCCTCCAGCGCGTGTATGCCCACACCCGCGAGGCCCGGTTCGAGGGGCGGATCGCCTTCATCGAAGACTACGACATGCATCTGGCGCACAGCCTGGTGCAGGGGGTGGACCTCTGGCTCAATGTGCCGCGCCCGCCGCTCGAGGCGTGCGGCACGAGCGGCATGAAGGCGGCCTTGAACGGCGTGCCGCAGCTGAGCACGCTGGACGGGTGGTGGGCCGAGGGTTACGATGGGCCGAACGGCTGGGCCATTCCCCCGGCGCCGGCGGGTCAGGACGCCGATGCGGCCGACGCCGAGCAGCTGTACCGCCTGCTGGAAACCGAGGTGGTGCCGCTGTTCTACGACCGTGATGCGCAGGGTCTCCCGCGGGGCTGGGTAGAGAAGATGCGACACGCGCTGCGCACCGCGGGCGCGCGGTTCACCGCCCAGCGCATGGTGCGGGAATACGTCACCGAGTACTACCTCCCCGCGATGCGGGGGGAGCAGCCGGCGGACGATCCGCCGACGGGCTGATCAGAGAGCCAGTGGAGGCGCCCATGGGCGCGACAACACCAGCCCCGAAGTCCCGGCGGCGGAGCCCCGCGCAGCCACGCCGGGCGGCGGCCGCCGCGGCGCCGCGGCCCCAGATCGATCCGGCCGAGCGGATCGGCGTCACCCATCTGACGGCCGAGTACTGGCCGTTTGCCCGCACCGGTGGGCTGGGCGAGGCCGTGAGCGGTCTGGCGAGCTGCCAGGCGGCTGCCGGCATGCCCACGACGGTGATCATGCCGCTGTATCAGATCGTGCGCGAGACCACGCCGTCGCTCGAGCGGACGGGGCATCCGCTCACGGTCACCCTCGGCGGCCACACGGAGCGGGGTTGGCTGTACGAGGCCCGACTCCCGAGCCCCGGTCCCCGCGTGTTTTTCATCGAGCATCCCGATTTCTTCGACCGGGCGGGGATCTACGGGGATAACGGCGGAGACTATCCGGACAACGCCCGACGGTTCGCGTTCTTCAGTCTGGCCGCGCTGACGGCCCTTCCCGAGATCGCTCCGGAGACACAGGTGCTGCACGCGCACGACTGGCACACCGCGTTGGCGCCGGTGTACCTGCGGACCGCGTTCGCCAGCGAGCCGTTCCACGAGCGGCTCGCGGTCGTGACGTCGGTGCACAACGCCGGCTTTCAGGGACACTTCCCGCCCGAGACCCTGGCGGAGTTGGGTCTTCCCGCCGAGCTGTACAACGCCGACGTGTTCGAGTGGTACGGCCGGATGAATGCGCTCAAGGGCGGGATGGCTCACTCCGACGTCGTCGTGACCGTCAGCCCCTCCCACGCAGAGGAGCTGCGCACGGCGGAAGGCGGGTTTGGGCTGCACGACAGGTTCACCGAGCTCGGCGACCGGCTGGTGGGGATCCTGAACGGCATCGATCCGGATCTGTGGAACCCGGAGACCGACCCGGAGCTCACGGGGAATTATTCGAGTGAGGATCTCTCCGGGAAGCGGCGGTGCAAGACGGCGCTGCAGCGGGCCTACGGCCTGGCGCAGCGGGGACACACGCCGCTCTTCGGGATGAGCGCGCGCATGGTGGCCCAGAAGGGACTCGACCTGGTGCTCGGCGCCGATCTCCTGGGGACGTCGGACGCGCAGTTCATCTTTCTGGGAGCCGGGGAGCATCGGTACCACGAGGCGTTGGGGAACATCGCCGCCGCGGCGCCCGATCGTGTCGCGGTCGAGTTTATGTTCACCGATCGCCTCGAGCACCGGCTGCTGGCCGGCGCCGACGCGCTGCTCATGCCGTCGCTGTACGAGCCGTGCGGCCTGACGCAGATGCGCGCGCAGCACTACGGTGCGGTCCCCGTCGCCCGCCGGGTGGGCGGGCTCAAGGACAGCATCATCGACGGGGTGAGTGGGTTCCTGTTCGACGAGTACTCACCGGCGGCGCTCGCCCGGGCGGTGCGCCGGGCGGTGGAATGCTACGCCGACCGGACCGCGTGGCGGAAGCTGGTGCGGGGGGCGATGGCTCAGCAGTTCGGCTGGCACCGCTCCGCCGAGCAGTATCTCGCCTTGTACGCCCGCGCGCTCGCGGTGCGGTCGGCCTCCACTTGAGCGGGAACGCGGTGGAGTTCGTCCTCGCGCTCCACAGTCATCTCCCGTACGTCCTCAATCACGGCCGCTGGCCCCACGGCAGCGACTGGCTGTGCGAGGCCGCGCTCGACACGTATCTCCCCCTCCTGGAGCGGCTCGAGGAGCTGGCCGCCGAGGGGACGCCGACGCCGCTGACGATCGGCTTCACGCCGGTGCTGGCGAACCAGCTGGCGAGCCCGGCCTTCGCACGTGAAATGGAGACGTTCTTCACACAGCGCCTGGCCGCTTGCGACGAGGCCCCGGCGGCGCTCACCGCGTCCGGCGATGGGGCGCTCGTGCCGCTCGTGGATTTCTGGAGGTCACGGCTCAGCCGCCTGCAGGCGCTGTTCCGGCGCATCGACGCAGATCTCGTTTCCGCCTTTCGCCGCTTCCAGGAGCAGGGCCGCCTCGAGATCATCGGATCCGCGGCCACGCACGGCTATCTGCCGCTGCTCGGCCGGGACGAAAGCATCCGGCTCCAGCTCGCGGTCGGCCGGGAGGAGCACCGGCGCCTGTTCGGAGTCGCACCGGTGGGATGCTGGTTGCCGGAGTGCGCCTATCGGCCGCGCGGCAAATGGCGGGGGAAAAAGGTGCGCCGCGGCATCGAGCAGTACCTGGCGGACGCGGGGTTTCGCTACTTCTTCACCGATGCGCATCTCGCGCACGCGGGCAGCCCGCTCGGCGCCTACGGCGAGATCCCCCTGGGCGCGGAGCGGTTCGACGCGGAGCGGCACGACCCCGGGTCTCCGGCGGCAGGCCGTATGCGGGCGGCGCGCTCGCCCTATCGGGCGTACCGGGTGTCCGGTCGCGGTGTGCGCCCGAGCGTCGCGGCGCTGGTGCGCGACCCCCGCTCCTCCATGCAGATCTGGAGCCGGCACCAGGGCTACCCGGGCGACGAATGGTACCTCGAGTTCCACAAGATCCGCTGGCCGGGCGGCCTCAAGCTGTGGCGCGTCAGCGGCGCGAACGTAGACCTGGGCGGGAAACGCGCCTACGAGCCGCCGGTGGCGCACGAGCGGGCGAGGGGGCATGCCTCCCATTTCGTTCATCTGCTCCAGACCCTCGCGCAGCAGGCCGACAGGGGCGGGATTATCGTGGCGCCGTTCGATACCGAGTTGTTCGGGCACTGGTGGTTCGAGGGGGCGGACTTCCTGGCCGCGACGTACCGCGCGCTGCGCGACTCCGGTAAGGACGGCGTCCGTGCGGTGACCGCGTCGCAGCACCTCGAGGCGCATGCCCCCGGCACGGCGTTGCAGCTGGCGGAGGGCTCCTGGGGAGCGAACGGCGACCACAGCATGTGGCTGAACGACCGGACGGCCTGGACGTGGGAGCGACTGTGGCGCCTGGAGGACGCCTTCTGGGACGTGGCGCCGGCGGTGCTCGCCTCCCCCTCCGCACGCCCCGTGCTGGCGCAAGCGGCCCGCGAGCTGCTGCTGGCGCAGGCTTCCGACTGGCAGTTCATCATCTCGACGGGGGCGGTCGTTGATTATGCGGAGCGTCGCTTCACGCTGCACTGTGACGATGCGGAACGACTGATCAAGGCGCTCTCCGGCGGGGAGCTCGAGGGCGCGGGTCGCTTGGCGGCCGAGCTCGCACGCCGCGACGACCTGTTCCCCGATGTGCTGGCCCAGGTGGAGGAGGCGCTCCAGGGTTGAAGCGGTCGATCGTGATCCACGGGCATTTCTATCAGCCGCCGCGCGACGACCCGTGGACCGGGGCCATTCCCGTCGAGCCGAACGCCGCGCCAGACCACGACTGGAACGAGCGCATCGAGCGGGAATGCTACGCCCCCGTGGCTCCGTCGCTCGCGGCCATGAGCTTCGATTTCGGGACCACGCTGCTCGAGTGGATGGAGCGGCACGCGCCCGGGACGCATGCGGCCGTCGTCGCCGCCAGTCGCTCGGGTGGCGCGGTCGCCATGCCGTACCATCATCCCATCCTGCCGTTGAGCCCCCGCCGCGACAAACTCACAGAGGTGCGGTGGGGCATCGCCGACTTCAAGCGCCGGTTCGGGCGCGACCCCGAGGGCATGTGGCTGCCCGAAACGGCCGTAGACGACGAGACGCTCGACGTGGTGGCCGGCGAGGGCATCCGCTTCACGATCCTCGCGCCGCATCAGGTGGAGCGCGCGCCGGCGGGCGGGCTCCCCGGCTGGTATCGCACCAGCGGCGGCCGCCGAATCGCCGTCTTCATCTATAATGGCGCGATCTCGCACGACGTCGCGTTCGGGCCGCTGGTACGTGACGCCGACGCGTGGATCGAGCGGCTTACGGCCGGGTCGAACCAGCTGGTGGCGGTGGCGACCGACGGGGAGACCTACGGTCATCATCACAAGCACGGCGACGCCGTCCTTGCCCGCGTGCTCGAAACCCTGAGACGGCGCGGCGACGTCCGGGTCGAGAGCTTTGGCACTTTTCTCGCCCGGCAAGAGCCGGAGGAGGACGTCCGGCTCGTCGCGCCCAGCTCGTGGAGCTGCCCCCACGGGGTGGAGCGCTGGCGCGCCGAGTGCGGCTGTCGCGCCGCGCCGGAGCGCGGGCTGCATCAGCGCTGGCGCGCGCCCCTGCGCGCGGCGCTCGAGTGGCTTGCGGCCGAGCTGCGGGCGCCGTACGAGCGCGACGGCCGGCCCCTGCCGCACGAGCTCGAGCGTCACGCGCTGCGGATGTTCACCTCATGCGGCTGGTTTTTCGACGACATCGCAGGCATCGAGTCGGTGATCGTGCTGCGCTCGGCGGCGCGGGCGATCGAGCTGTCCGGCCCCCCCTCCGAGGCGGCGCGCCTCGAGGCGGGCCTGCTCGAGCGCCTCGCGCTGGCGCCGAGCAACGACCCCGCCGTGGGGTCGGGGCGGGAGCTCTACCTCACGCGGGTGAAGCGGTGAACCCGGTCGGCTTCGTGTTCGGCGTCCACCTGCACCAGCCGGTGGGGAACTTCGACCACGTGTTCCAGGAGCATCTGCGGGACGTCTACCGGCCGCTCGTCGAGCGGCTGGCGGAGCGCCGCTTCTTCCCGTTCACGCTGCACCTCTCGGGCCCGCTGCTCGAGTGGCTCGAAGCACATGACGCGGCCTACCTCGACCTGATCGGGCGCCTGGCGGCGGAGGGTCACGTCGAGCTCTTGCTCGCGGGGTTCTACGAGCCGGTGCTCGCGTCCCTGCTGCCCGCCGATCGGGTCGAGCAGGTGGCGTGGATGCGCGAGGCGATCGAACGTCGCTTCGGCGTGACGGCCAAGGGGCTGTGGCTCACCGAGCGGGTGTGGGAGCCCGATCTGGCGGCGCATCTGGCCGACGCCGGCGTGCGCTACGTCGTCCTCGACGACCGCCACTTCCTCGTGAGTGGCTTCGAGCGGGACCAGCTGCACGCTCCCTTCTGGACCGAGAGTGGCGGCAAGCGAGTCGCGCTCTTTCCCATCGATGAGCGGCTCCGCTATCTCATCCCCTTCAGGCCGCCGGCGGAGATCGGCGCGTACCTCCGCGACTTGCGGACCGCGGGCCGCCCGCTCGCCGTGTTCGTGGACGACGGTGAGAAGTTCGGCGGCTGGCCCGGCACCAAGGATTGGGTGTACACGCGAGGCTGGCTGGCGCAGTTCCTCGATTGCGTAGAGGCGCTCGTCACTGCGGGGGAGGTTCGCCTCACGACGCCCGGCGCGGCCCTCGACACGGTGCGCAGCGGGGGCCTCGCCTATCTCCCCACGGCGTCGTACCGAGAGATGGAAGCATGGGCGCTGCCGCCGGCGGCCGCCCGTCGCCTGGCCGTGCTCGAGCAGGAGCTGGGCGAGGCCCGCATCGCTGGGCCGGACGGCGCGCTCGTGCGCGGGGCGCACTGGCGCAACTTCCTGGTGAAGTACCCCGAGGCGAATCGCATGCACAAGAAAATGCTGGCGCTGTCGGCCCTGTGCCGCGAGCGCGGGGACCCGCCCGCGGCGCGGCGCGCCATTGGCCGCGCCCAGTGCAACGACGCCTACTGGCACGGCGTGTTCGGCGGATTGTACCTGCCGCACCTGCGGGCCGCGATCTGGCGGAACCTGGCACTCGCCGAGGGCGAGCTGCGCCGTGGCGAGGGGCTCGCCGTCGAGCGGCTCGATCTCGACGGCGACGGAGCCGAGGAGCTGTGGATCCACTCGGGCGTCTTCTCGGCGCTCGTCAGCCCGCACCGCGGCGGCGTGGTCGAGGAATACACGATGTTCGAGCGGGGGATCAACTATGCGGACGTGCTGACCCGGAGACGCGAGTCGTACCACGAGCCGGCCCCTGGTCGCGCGGGCCACGGGGACGCGGCCCCCACCGCGGACGGCACGCCGAGTATCCACGAGCTCGAGCAAATGGTCCGGCTGCCGCGCCTGCCGCCGATCGACCCTTGCGACCGCGCGCTGCTCGTGGACCGGGTACTCAGGGGTGACGTGACGTTGGATGGCTATGCAGGTGGAGCCTTCGAGTCGGTCGCCTGCTGGTCACGCACCGCTTTCCACGTGACCCTGGAGCAGTCGGCCCATGCGGTGGAAGTGGTCCTTCACCCAAACCCGGGCACCTCGCCGCCGGCCGCGGGGCTCCTCGAGAAACGCATCAGGCTCGACCAGGCCGGGGAGCTGACGGTGCGCTACCGCTGGGATCCCGCGGCGTTCCCGCCGGATGCCTTGTTCTGTCCTGAAATCTCGGTCTCGTCCCAAGTAGAGCTCGATCTCACGCCGGCGGCCGACGTGTGGACGTTTCCCATCGCGACCATGTCCCGCTCCGAGCGCGGCTTCGAGGAAACGGTACAGGGCCACTCGTTCACGCCGCGCTGGCCGGTACGTACCGGGGAATCGCGGCTCACCGTGCGGGTGCGCCCGTCAGCTTAGGCTCTTCTACAGAATTGAGCGGAGCCCGCAGGAGAATCCCGGGAGCACGTCCTCGCCGTCGAGCGTGCCGGTCTCGGCCACGTGCGTCTCGGTCCCATCCCCTCTGTACACACGAGCCACGTGCCGCTCAGGGTCGATGACCCAGACGAGACGCGCGCCCCCTTCGAGCCAATCGCCGACCTTGGCGAGCGTTTCGCCGGGTCGGTTGTCGGGCAAGAGAACCTCGACGACGAGGTCCGGGCCGAGGGCGGGGAAGCCACGGCTTTGAGGGTCGGGGAGTCGTTCCCGGCCTATGAACGCCACATCAGGAGCGCGCACGGTGTCCGGATCGCTCGCGAGCTTGAATCCCGTGTCGCCGCTAACGACCTGGCCCGCTTCTGTCCCCTCCACGTGTTTCGACAGGAGGAATGCGAGCTTCATGGACACGCGCCCATGCCGGTACTCGGCGGGCTCCCGCACGACGAGGACGCCTCGAACGAGCTCCACGCGCTTGTCGGGGATGCTTGTGTGGAGCAGCTCCTCGGCGGTCATGAGGACCGGTGGCATACTACGAACGTAGACGCGGTCAGTGGACATAGCAACGGAATGTCGATTCACGGTTCCAATCATCCCGACCCCCGCCCCGATGCCCCAACCGTGGCATGATCCGATGAGTCCGCGGCTGAGAGCCGCGACTCGGCAATGCCGGTAAACCGGCGTGATAACTCGACTCGGGCGCGCCCGTTTACGGGCACTGCCGAGCCGCGGGTTTACCCGCGAACGAACCACGGAACGCTTTGTTTGCAATCTTTCGATGCGCGCTGCAACAATCCGGTTCTATCCCCGGGCTTCCCCTCACGTATCGTTGGAGCGTGTCGGCCTACCAAGAGTTGGACGCATTCAAGGCCTGCCATCAACTCACGTTGGCGGTGCATCGGCTCGCCGAGAAGCTTGAAGAGCGGGATGCAACGCTCGCCGGGCACCTGTGGGCCGCAGGCTTGTGCGCCTCGAGTCGCATCGCGCGCGGGTCCGGGTTCCGGAATCGTCGCATGTTCGCAGCGTGTGTAGATCGGACGCTCGCCGCGCTCTCGGAGATCGCGTATTACCTCGAGATGGGGTACGCGATGGGCCTGATCTCCAAAGAGGAGCGTCAGGAGCTCGAGAGTCTCAGCGGGCGCGCTTTGTTTTACTCCATGAAGCTGGTCCTAACCGAGCCTCCATCCTAGAGACCCGCTATCTGGGTCTCTACTCCACGTGCTCGAGTCGGTACCAGACTTCCCCGCGCACGAGCTGGCGGGCGCCGATCGTGCGACGCCCAATTTCCTGCAACGGCACGGTGGGATGCACCTTCGCGAAGACATCGTCGAGTGGCCGGTCCGCGTCGGCAAGCGAGTTGTACTCGTTGACTGTCACGTAGTCGTAGGTCTGCTCCGTCCCGAACGGGAAGCGTACGGCGTAAAGGGTCCACGAGCGCAACTTGCCAGTGCGGATGCGCTCCCGGTGGACAGGCTTCCAGAGCTCCCGCTCCAGACGGAGGTAGTCGTCTTCCTTGTCCGGTGCCACTTTCATGAAGTCGATCTCCGTCACAATCGGGGTGGGCTGGCCCTGTTGCGTGAAGGCAGCGGAGACTGCAGTGCCAGCGACGAAGGCCGTCGGCACGAGGGCTGGGATTAACAGGCGACGGAGATTCATGGCCGCTCCAGGGTGAGAGTAGAGGCGCGCGCGTCAGGCGGCTGGACGCCCAAGCGCCAACCTGACCTGACTCAGGTGATGTTCGTTATGAGCGGCGACCTTATCGAATTCATCCCGCAACGTGCGTACGCCGTCTACGCTATGCACGAACTCGAGATGGCCGCTGCGCTCATACTGCAGGCCGGCATAATAGATGATTGCGTTGCGAACCGATTCATATACGCGCTGGGAGATATCGAGCGGCACGCGCGAATAGTCGAGACCCCGAGCCCATGCATCCTGATCCATCACCCACAGCACCGGACGAGGCTCACTAAGCACTCGACGGATGCGATCAAAGAAGACGGTCTCGCTATCGGAGAGATGGTGCAGGATATAGCCGACTGACCACTTGCCTGGCGCGTAGGTGCGCGCCAGGTCCCCACGGTCGAGCGAGAAGCACTTCAGCGTCTCGTCCCGAGTCCGTTCAAGCTCTTGAATAAGGTCCGTGCGCCCCATGCCTTATCATACGGCGCGGTTCCGCTCGCGCCAGCGAGGCCGTGGTTAGAAATGAGGTTGCAGGACGTAGCGCACACCGAGTGCAGATGCATACAGCCCCACTCCGAATACGGCATGTGTTCCAAGGCTCTTCAGTCTGGCCTGCGCTGGATTGGGTGTTCTGGATGCAGCAATGCCGAGGCCGAACGACGGCTGCATGATGAACAACGGGAACACTACGGTGCCGAAGCCGTAGAGCAGTGCCGGCAGCAAGGTCGGTCGCGTAAGCCAGTCGGCTGATAAAAGAACGACAAACAGAACCGCGAACACGACACCGATAGTGTAGTGGGCAATCCAGCCAGCCGTGCACTCAAAGGATTTCTGTGCTGCGGCGGCAATACTCGCATGCCGAAAGGTGCCCTCCGGCATGTGGCGAAGCCAGCGTCCGAGCAAGCAGTAGCTGAGCGATGGAATACTGAATGCGCGCTTTAGAAATAGATTCCAAAGGTCTATGCCAATCGTTGCGCCAATACCGACAACAATGGCACGAAGGATGACGTGTGCCTCAATGCTCACGATCTGCCTCGACATGCAATGTTAGACGGCAGAGCGCTACTCAGCTTACCGCTTTCTTCACGAGCGCGTCGATCCTTGCCTCTTCGGTGGCAGTCAACTTCTTCAGCGCGAAGGCGGTCGGCCACAGGGCGCCTTCGTCGAGGTTCGCCTTGTCGCTGAAGCCTAACGTCGCGTACCTCGTGTTGAACTTCTGCGCGCTTTGGAAGAAGCAGACGACCTTGTCGTCCTTGGCATACGCGGGCATCCCGTACCAGAGTTTCGGCGAGAGGGCTGGCGCGCTGGCTCTAATGATAGCATGGAGCCGCTTGCCCAAGGCGCGATCCGGTTCCCGCATCGCGGCGATCTTCGCGAGCACGGCGCTTTCCCCGTCCGCCTTGTCCGCCTTCAGCTCTTGGATGCGCTCCTTCATCGCGAGCCGTTCCTCGTCCGTGAATCCCTTGAACTTCTTGCCGATCGCGGTGCTGCTCTTGGCGGCCTTCTGCGTTTCCTTCTTTGGACTCATAGAACCATCCTCATACAACCTTAGGTTGGAACCTCGCCGTAGCTCGAATGCGGACCCGCGCTATCATAATAGGCGCCGCCTAACGGATCGCGCTTAAGCTGCGGGCGCAATGCCCAGGGGCGCAAGGTCGTTGGAGCGGCTGATTGAGCTCGTGGGTGAGGAAACGTAATTCTTCCCTACTTGCGAGCGCCCGCCAGCTTCAAGCGCTTGTTAGGCGGGGGTCCCGTTAGGGAAGTGGTCCTGCGTTGCGCAAGTAGCTGGCGCTGCCACCGTCGAGAATGTCGGGCTTTGTAATAAACCGGACGCGCGTCGGGAATCCCAGCTGCTGATCGTACTCGACGATGACATCGTCCAGTAATTCATTCTGATTTGCCGCGCGGATGCTGGTGAAGACCTGCTCCACCGTTACGAAGCGGCCCCGCTGGGCAGGCGGGACTTCCGCGCCAGTGTCCAACAGAACAACCCGGGTCATCTGGCCGCCGACGACCTCAACCCGGGCCCATTGCGTGATCAAGGGTTCGCAAAAGCACGAGCGCCTGATCTCGAAGGTGTAGTCCTGGAACCCGCGAGCCGCCCAGCGAGCCTCGGCATCGGCAAGCGCGCGGAGCTCCGCTGGCGAGAGGGGGGACTCGCATGCCGTGAGAGAGGCTGCGAGGACAACCAGGGCACTTACCGTGAAGAAGCGGTTCATGTGGTCAGGACGCGGTTACAAGGAGATACCCAGGCGGAGGCTGGGAGGGTCACATTCGGGCGCGAGCTCGCGCCGATGCTACCGTGCGAGCATGCCGAGGGTCGCTAACCAGTCCTCGACCAAGCCTGGCCATGCCGTGATTCCGAGATTGGTCCGCCGCAGACCAAATGCGTGCCCGCCTTCGGCGTACAAGTGCAATTCAGCTGGTACACCGACGTCTCTGAGAGCTTCATAGTACGCGAGCGAATTCCGCACAGTATCTACGCTGTCATTCTGCGCCTGCAGTATGAACGTCGGCGGCGTCTCGTGCTTTACGCGAATCTGTGGATTCAGCGCCCGCCGCGCGGGGTCATACAGGTGTCCGGGATAGACCAACACGGCGAAATCTGGTCTGGCACTCACGACGTCCGCAGTATCTACCGAGGCATAGAGTCGCCGGTCATAGTTCGTGCTCAGCGCGGCGACGAGATGGCCGCCTGCGGAGAATCCAAGAACACCGATCTTGTGTGGGTCAATGTGCCATTCGACGGCGTGATACCGCACGAGCCGAATGGTCCGCACGGCGTCCTCCAGCGGCGCAGAGGATTTGGTGTCCCGATCACAGCCGCATTGCTGATCCCATGTCCGGCCGACATTGGGGACCCGGTATTTGAGAAGGACGCAAGTTATCCCCCTCGCTGTGAGCCAGTCGCAGACTTCCGTGCCTTCAAGATCGATGGCAAGGATCTGATAGCCGCCACCCGGAAAAACAATGACGGCGGCGCCGGTGTTGTGTTCGGGTGGCGAATAGACGGTGAGGGTTGGTTGCGAGACGTTTTGTATGTAGGTCCAGGGTCGATCAGCCACCAAATGGTCGTTGGGGCGCGTCGTCTTGGTCTCGGGGCCTGCTGGCGTGTGACGATGGAGAACGCTGGTCGGCCAAATCGGTAGTTGCCTATGCCCCGGCGTTGGCTGCCAAGCCGACGTTTGTGCGCTGAGACGACCACAAAGGTCGACGACACAGAACGCTACGAGGGCTGCTCTCATCGCGTATTCGGGCTGCCGCCTAACGCATCGCGCTTAAGCTGCGGGCGCAATAGCCCCTGGCGCAAGGCGGTGGAGCGGTTGGTCGAGCTGGTGGGCGAGGCAACAGAATTCTTCCCTACTTGAGTCCGCCCGGCAGCTTCAAGCGCTTGTTAGGCGGTAGCCTTCTACGTAGCCGTGCTCACTGCAGAACACGCACAGGCACTAGGCGCATCTCCTTGGTCCCGTCGCCCAGCTGGCCGAACTCGTTCCTGCCCCAGCAGAAGGCCGACCCGTCGGTTGTCACCCCGCAGGTGGACCACGCTCCCGCGCTTACCTCGGCGAAGGTGAGCCCACCGTGAACAGCCGTAGGGCTCGAGCGGGCGTCAAAGAAGGAGTTGGGATCCCCTAACTCCCCATAGGAGTTGTCGCCCCAGCAATAGGCGGCCCCGCTGGTTGTCACACCGCAGGTGTGTTCAATTCCTGTGCTGACCTGGGCGAAGCTGAGTCCGCCGAGCACAGGCTCCGGGCTCATCCGGTCGGTCATTGTCCCGTCGCCCAGCTTGAAGTGGTCGTTCTCGCCCCAGCAATATGCGGCACCGCCTGTGATCACCCCGCAAGTGTCCTCGAACCCAGCGGCGACTTGGACGAAACCGAGGCCCCCGAGGACGAGCACCGGGCTCGTGTGGTCGGTCGTGGTCCCGTCGCCCAGCTGACCGAACTCGTTGCTGCCCCAGCAGCCGGCGGCCCTTTCGGGCGTCACGCCGCAGGTGCTGTTGAATCCAGTGCCGACTTGGTCGAAGGTGAGCGTACCGAGGACGGGTACAGGGCGCGACTGGCTATTCAAACTGCCATCGCCTAGCTCGCCGCGAACGTTCAACCCCCAACAGTAAGCGGCCCCACTGGTTATCACACCGCAGGTGTGCTCGGCTCCTGCGCTGACCTGGGCGAAGCTCAGTCCGCCGGGAACGGGCTCCGGGCTCATGTGGTCGGTCGTCGTCCCGTCGCCGAGCTCGCCGTTGCCGTTGAAACCCCAACAGTAGGCGGCCCCACTCATCGTCACTGCACAGGTGTGTGACCATCCCGTGCTTACCCAGGCGACGTGGAGCCCACCAAGGACGAGCACTGGGCTTGTATGATCGGTCGTGGTCCCGTCGCCCAACTGGCCGTTGCTGTTTCTGCCCCAACAATAGGCGGCTCCGCTGGTCGTCACGCCGCAGGTCTGCAAGTATCCAACGCTCAGCTGTGAGAACGTGAGCCCGACCGCAAACTGCGCGCTCGTCGCCTCAGCAGCGCCGCTCATGGAGGCAACGAGTGTATACCCGGTGCCCGGCCGGTCCACGCGGAGATCTGCGAACGTTGCGATGCCACCTGCGGCGTTCACACTGATCGTCCCGAACAACGCCGCGGCGTTGGGATTCGCCCCCAGGGCCATCGTCACCGCGTTCGTGGCGGTCGGCACGATATCTCCAAACGCGTCAAGGATCGTGACCTCGATGGCGGGGGTGATCGGCTGCGCCCCTTCCGTTCGCGTGGGTTGCACGGTGAACGCGAGCCGCGTTGCGGGATGTGCTTGGGTGGGGCCCTCTCCGTCGCCGCAGCCGAGGGCGACCGTGACGGTTACGAGCGCGGAAATTATGGCTGGGGGAAAGGGCAGACGTGCCATCGGGTCTCTAACGCGGACGCTGGGCGGGCAGGTAAGAGTTGCCGCGTCAGTGCAGCCGGTGGAGCTCAAACCCGAGCCCACCCCACCACCGGACGTTCGAGTCTCCGGCTGGTCTTGCCGGGTGCTGCCCCAAGGGTCGGCTTGGTCACGCGCACTCCTGGGAGAGCGGGTGTAATCGCTCTGCCGTCTAACGGATCGCGCTTAAGCTGCGGGCGCCGTGTAGTTGAACGATAGTTCGCGCGCGCCAGCGCACAACACTCCGCTTCCCTTAAAGCGATCACCGCCCGCCAGCTTCAAGCGCTTGTTAGGCTTCAGCGTCGCTCTTGTGAGGTGGGACCTTTGGAGGCGCGTCATCCCCCATGAGCGCGACGTCCAGGTCCTCTAAGGCCCGCGGCAGGGGCTGCAACGTTTCGGGCGGCCCTTGGTAATTCATCCAGCTGAACTGCATTCGAAGCAAGACCGCGACTGGCCCGAAGGCCAGCCCAACGAGCAGCAGCCACCAAGGACGCCTGCCGAGCACGACCCACAAGAGAAGGCAGCCGGCGCCTATTGTGAGGAGGCTGAGCACAATGCGCCGCGCGCGTAACGACTCTCGGTGCCAATAACGCCACGCCCACTTCGCGGCAGCCAGCACGAAGAGCAGCAGGGCTGGGACGAGGTAGTCAAGGCTGTCGAAGGCAGTCTCGTTGAACCAACGGCCAGGGTGCATACCGGCTCGGGCTTAGGACCGCTGAGGCCTAACGGATCGCGCTTAAGCTGCGGGCGACCCGCCTGCCGGCGCAAGAGTAGTGGACGAGGTCCGTACTCCGCCGGGGGCACAACACTCCGTTTCCCTTACGGCGATCACCACCCGGCACCTTCAAGCGCTTGTTAGGCAGTGCCCGCTTCCCGTTGCCGCGGCGGACATTCCGACGAGCTGTGGGAGCAGAAAACGCAACACTTACCCGGTCGTGGTGTGACCACGGCGTGACACTGTGGGCATTCCCAAAAGTGGACGCATGCATTCTCCGGCATCGCCTCCTCCTTCTGGTACCCACAGCTTGGGCAGGTAATCGTCGCGTTGATGATGATCGTGGGCATCGGCCTAACGGATCGCGCTTAAGCTGCAGGCGGCAAGCCCGCCGGCGCAACGGGCAGTGGACGAAGTCCTGTGCCCGTCAGGGTACAACCACTCCGATTCCTTTATGAAAGCGATAGGCCCGCCAGCTTCAAGCGCAGGTTAGGCGGCGCCCTCGCGCCCAGACGCCCCAGATTGGTATAGATCGGACTCTGCCATGCCCGGCGGTTGCGCTGGCGTGTCTCCGGACACTTGCAGTCGCTGTCGGGCGGAGAACATGGGCCCACGCATCGGGACATCACGTGCGAACGCCTGGAACCCGAGGGGTGGGCGGTTCACGTCGACGTAGACGCCTTCCATTCCCCCGCGCATGAAATACGCCTCGTGCCAGAACCCCGTGCCGCCGGAATCACGGATGAAGTTTTGCCACCAGGTGCGGTGCGGCTCTGAGCGCGTCCACCGCTCCATGGATTCGAAGTCCTTCCAGTACCAACGCATGCCGATATGCAACGGGAAGAGGCGGAAAATGATGTTGTTTTCGCAATGGAGCAGGCCCTCAGGCCGCGCAGCACCGGCCTTGTCGATCTGGGGGCCAAGGCCAAGCAAGGTCTTGATGCCCGCGAAGGTGCGTACTCGCATCCCTAGATAAATGACGACAAGGTTTGGGAAAGCGGCTAGGTCCACTGCACGCCGATCGACCGGGGTAGGCATAGGCCGGGGCTCCTCGCGTGGCTTGCATCCATTGACGCAGGGCCTACTGGGTCGGCATCTGCTCAAGAAGCAGAACACTGACGCCTCAAGTCGTCAAGAGAGCAGTTGGAGCGGTGCCGGCTAACGGATCCCGCTTAAGCTGCGGGCGGTGAGTCCGCCAGCTTCAAGCGCATGTTAGGCGGCCTGCTTAGCGCGAGGGCAGAATCTTGGCGCCCCATGGATTATCGAGCGCGATGAGCCAGCGCCCGTCGCGCTGCTGGCGGAGGATGTCAGAGGACTCGCCGCCCATAACCACGGGGTGACCGTTCGGATCCATGCCCCGCAGGGTCCAGCGGCCCGCGTAGAGTGCAAGGTCGCCTGCCGCAATCACCTCCTGCACCTCAGACAGGAGCGTGGGCTCGAGGGCGATAAACCTGGCAAGCGCCTCGCGCAGCTGGGTAGTCCCACGAGCTAGGTGGCCGGGTTGAACCACCAGCACTGCGTTCGGTTCGTAGAGCGCAAGCGCAGCCTCGAGATCGCCTCGGTTGATCGCCTGGGTGAGCTGGTCGACAGTATCGCTCGGTCCGGCCAAGGGACAAGTCTCCTGAAGGCTCAAGCGCTCATTCGGGCTAGCGGAGCAGGCCGCCTAACGGATCGCGCTTAAGCTGCGGGGCGGGCGCCGGCGGGCGCAAGCGCCCCGTACTGCGGTATCTGCACGCTGGTGCGCAAACGTACGCTTCCTCTGAAAGCCGGCCCCGCCAGCTTCAAGCGCTTGTTAGACAGCGGCGTCACCGATGAATCTCTAATGTGCGGACTCAAGGGCCCGGGACAAGTCGGGATACTCCCTCCGTACGAGTGCCCACAGGACTGAATCCGAAGGATGCTGAGACCGTGTGTCCGCCTCAGGGCACGCCGCTAGTGGTTTGGGCACCTGGCCAGAGAGTTGAGCAAGACGGAACCCTTGGCGATGAGCGGCAAAGTCCATGAGGACGTCACGCGCTCCGACATTGGGTCGGGACGGGAGGAGATAAAGGGCATCGACCCGAAATTGACCAAATGTGGCTCTCACGTCGGCCGACGCGACACGGGACTGAACGCTGGCTATTCGCAGCAAGTCGGTGCCCGCAGGTCCGGACCCGAGATAGATCCTCGCCGGTGGCAGTTCGGTGCTGTCCTGAACCACCGCAGTCACCACCAGCACCGCGTGGCCGCTCATGCTTGTGAACTCAGCGCAGTCCTTTGGAAAGGCAATGTCGTAGAAGGCGATGCGCGGCACGGGGGCGTAGCTCCGATACTGCATGGCGGCCTGGCTGAGGCGGCCATCCAGGGCCGTGTTTGTGACGGCCCCGTTGGCCCATCCAAGATTGTGCTCACGGTGCGTGACCTGAGCGGTGGACACGCTTACGATGGAGGCTAGGCTCATCGCTAGAAGCGAAGATCGGGGAAGGCGTTCGATCATTGGAGTCCCTGCCGCTGTCTAACTCATAGTATCCGCAGTGATCGGATTCATTATTCTGGTCTGCCCCGCAACATAACGCCGCGGCTCGCGCTTGGATCGGGCCGGCTTAAGGGCCTCCGGCACGCCGCGGAGCAAGGCCCGAGAGCCCGGAATATATTTCCCGGCATGCGAATCGGCGCGCTCGTAGCGCTTCTCTGCGTGGCCGGGTGCCGGGCGCGGCCGCAAGAAACAACGGTCCTGCAGAGCGACTCCGTGGATCTCGCGCAGCTCGTGCCACGCGACTCGACGGACGGCACGCTGCTCATCCCGCGCGTGGTCACGGAGCCGAGCGTGGTGCTGTTTTGGCTGCGCGCGGCCGACACCCTGGCCGCGGACGACCGCGCCGACACCTTTGACGACCTGAAGTATTACACGGAACAGATCGCGCCCACCCTCGAAGCGGGCGGGATCAGGCTGCTCGCCACCAACGCCGACACCGTGTACGTCGCGCTGCCCAACCACACGCGTCGCGCGATCCTCCTGTCGGGCCTGGATTATCCCTACGGGTACCTGTTGGTCGATCCGGGCGGGCCGGAGCGGATCCTCACCGGCGTGTACGCGGACGACGACCTCCTGGAAGAGCTTCGAGTCTACTTCGACCTGCCGGACGACACCACCAGCGCTCAGCCGCGCGTCGCGACCTGAAGGCCGTGCCGCCCCTCCCGGACACCCCTGACCTCCTTCTCGCCGGCGGCGATGTGCTGTTGCACGACGGCAAGTGGCGCGTGGAGCGGGCGGACGTTACCGTGCGCGAGGGAAGGATTCAGGCGGTCGGGCGGACGGACGGACGGGCGGACAGAGAGGCCACGCGCGTGTCGATACGCGACTGCAGCGGCTGTCTGATCATGCCCGGCCTGATCCAGGCCCACGTGCATCTCTGCCAGACGCTGTTCCGCGGCCTGGCCGACGACCTGCGGCTCGAGGACTGGCTGGTGCGTCGCATCTGGCCGCTCGAAGCCGCCCACACCGAAGAGACCGTCTACTGGTCCGCCCTGCTCGGCGCCGCGGAGCTCCTGCTCGGCGGCACCACGGCCATCCTCGACATGGAGACGGTGCGCCACACCGGCGCGGCGTTCCAGGCGCTCGAGGGGATCGGCATCCGGGCGACGGTGGGGAAGTGCCTCATGGACGCGCACCCCGAAGGAGCGCCGCTCGAGCTCGCGGAGTCGACCGACAACGCACTCGCGGAGGCGGAGGCGCTGGCCAAGCGCTGGCATAACGGCGCCGGCAGCCGGCTGCGAGTGTGCTTCGCCCCGCGCTTCGTCCCCAGCTGCTCGGGGCCGCTGCTCCGGGCCGCGAGCGAGCTGGCCGAGCGGTTCGACGCCCAGCTGCACACTCATGCGGCGGAGACGATCGTGGAGCGAGAGACGGTGCTGCGCACCACGGGGCTCGAGGAGATCGCCTACCTGGATTCGGTCGGGATCGCGGGCCCGCGCGCGGCACTCGCCCACTGCGTGTGGGTGGACGTGCACGAGACGGCGCGGCTGGCGCGCCAGGGGACGACGGTCGTGCACTGCCCGTCGTCGAACCTGAAGCTGGCGAGCGGCGTGGCCAAGGTGCCGGAGCTCCTCGCCGCCGGCTGCCGCGTCGCGCTCGGAGCCGACGGCGCGCCCTGCAACAACCGGCTGGATGCGTTCGCCGAGATGCGCCTCGCCGCGCTGATCCAGAAGCCGCGGCTGGGCGCGGATGCGTTGCCTGCCGGGCGAGTGCTCGAGCTGGCCACGCTCGGGGGCGCCCGCGCGCTGGGGCTCGAAACCGAGATCGGCTCGATCGCCCCCGGCAAACGCGCCGACCTCGTGGTCCTCGATCTGCGCGAGCCGCACCTCCACCCCGCCGGCGGCGATCCGGTGTCGCTGGTGGTGTACGCGGCGTGCGCGAGCGACGTGCGCGATGTGTTCGTGGACGGACGACCGGTGGTGCTCGGCCACGAGCTCCTCACCGCGCCGATCGAGGAGATCGTGCGGGAGGCCGATCGCGCGGCGGCCGAGCTGCACGACGCCGCCCAGCTGGCGTGAACCTATGTCGATCTTCCCCGCGGTCGCGCTGGCCTTCGCTATCTACACGCTCCCGCCCCCGCCCCCGCCCCCGCCCCCCGACTCGGGCGCCGCCCTGTTCCAGGCGTGGTGCAAGTCGTGCCACGGAGCGGACGGCCGCGGCGTGCCGAGCGCCGCGGCCCGGCTCGAAGTACCGCCGGCGGACCTGAAGGATTGCAAGGGCTCGACCGCCGAGACCGAGGACCGCTGGGTAGGGATCGTCTCGCGGGGCGGCGCGGCGTTCGGCCTGTCGCTCGACATGCCGGCGTTCGGCGACGCGGTCACGCCGGCGCAGATCCGCGCCGTGGTGCGCTACGCACGCTCACTGTGCGGTGAGCTGGGCTGGCCCCCGGGCGAGCTGAACTTCCCGCGGGCCTTCCTCGTGGAAAAAGCCTACCCCGAGGATGAAATCGTCGTTACCGATCAGGCTCGCGGCCAGGAGTACATCTACGAGCACCGCCTGGGCAAGCGGTTCCAGCTCGAGGCCAGCGCGCGCACGGCGCTCGATGGGCAGCCGCGAGCGTTCGACGGAGTGACCGGCGCGCTCAAGTACAACGTGTGGCACAGCCTCGAGCGGCGCGCGCTCGTGAGCCTGGGCCTCGAGGCCACGCCGCCGTTGGGGCGTCAGGATGTGTGGGAGTTGGAGCCGTTCGTCGCGTTCGGGGCCAATCCCGGTCGCGCGCTCGTGGTGCAAGGCGAAGTCGTTGGCACATGGGAAGAAGCGGGAGGGTTCGGCGGGATGTCCTATCGGCTCGGGGTGGGCCACGAGCTGGGCCGCTTCGTGCCCATGCTCGAGGCCGGCTGGACCGTCCCGGCAGCCGGCGAGCACACGCTCTCCTTCTACCCCCAGGTGTGGGTCCAGCTCTCGCGGCTGGGACACGTCGCGGGCTCGCTCGGCGCCGAGCTGCCGGCGGTGGGGCCCGAGCCGCGGCGCCCCCGGCTGATCGCCTTCGTGCTGTGGGACTTCGGGGACGCGCCGCTGTTTCGTGGGTGGTAGCGTCGCGCGTCTCGATCAGGCCTTCAGGTGCGCCTTGACGGCCCCCTCGGCGTGCGCTTCGACGAACCACAGCCATTTGTCGGTGCCGCGGGAGATCTCGGTGCAGATGTCCGACGAATCGACGTCCCCCAGGTCCGCCGTTTGGTCGATCGCCCGGCGAATGCGCTCGCCGAAGCCGGACAGTGCCGAGGACAGTGCCCACACGTGCTCCTCGCCTGTGGTGATCGTGAGCGGATACTCCGGCAGCTCGGAGCGCTCGGCCACCACACGCGCCGTCCCCTCCGCGATCCCACCGAGCTGAACGACGCGCTCGGCCAGCAGGTCGACGTACTCCTCCACCGCTTCGTCGATCTCGTCGAACAGCTTGTGCAGGGCGATGAATTGCGGGCCCTTGACGTTCCAGTGTGCCTGCTTGGTCTGGGTCTGCAGATCGATCGCTTCCGCGAGTCGGTTGTTGAGCAGATCACTCACCTGGCTACGCACGTTCTCGGGAAGGTCGTTCATGGTCTCGTGAGGGACCGGAGACATGGCGTTGACTCCTGGGATAGAAGGGTTGCCGGCTAACGTTGCTTGATGAAAGTGCCGTCCTGGAGCTCGGCGTACGCGCGCCGCAGCTCGTCCTGCGTGTTCATGACGATGGGGCCGTACCACGCCACCGGCTCCTCGATCGGCTTCCCCGACACGAGCAGGAACCGGATACCGGCGTCGCCTGCCTGGACCGTCACCGCGTCCCCACTGTCGAACAGCACGAGCGACCGGTTCTCCACTTCCCCGGCCGGGCCGCCCCCGCCGCCCCCGCCGCCCGCGCCGGTTACCACGGGTCCCACCCGTTCCGTCCGCACGGCACCCGGCTCCGAGGCGTCACGGAACGTGCCGCCGCCCTCGAACACGTAGGCGAACGCGTGCCCGGACGTCTCGACCGGCAGCGACTTGCGTTGCCCCGGCGGGACCCACACGTCCAGATAGCGCGGGTCCGCTGCCACCCCCTCGACCGGGCCGGCCTTCCCCCAAAAGCTCCCGCAGATCACCCGGACGCGGGTGCCGTCGTCGTCGGTGACCTCCGGGATGGCGGCGGCCGAGATGTCCTGGTAGCGCGGCCGGGTCATCTTCAGGGAGGACGGGAGATTCGCCCACAGCTGGAAGCCGTGCATGCGCCCCCGTGGGTCCCCGCGCGGCATCTCCTGATGGAGGATCCCGCTGCCCGCCGTCATCCACTGCACGTCACCCGCTCCGAGAGCGCCCTTGTTTCCGAGGCTGTCGCCGTGGTTGACGGTCCCGGCGAGGACGTACGTGATCGTTTCGATCCCCCGATGGGGGTGCCAGGGGAACCCCGCGAGGTAATCCTCGGGGTTCTCGTTGCGAAAGTCGTCGAACAGGAGGAAGGGATCGAACTCCTTCGTGTCGCCGAAGCCGAACGCGCGGCGCAACCGCACGCCCGCGCCTTCGATGGTGGGTTTAGCCTGCAGAACTCGCTTGATCGGTCGAATGGACATGATTGCTCCCAGAAGTCTCGGTTTAAGGCACTATCCACAGAACTCCCGCCAGGGCCCTGGGGTTCCGGTCACGCGTTCCCGTTCACGTTGAACCGCTGAATCGTCTCCGTGAGCTTGGCCGCCGCGACCGACAGATGCTGCGAGGTCGTCGTGAGCTCGCCCAGCGAGGCGATCTGCTCCTCCGTCGCGGCCGATGTCTGCTCGGCGCCCTGGGCCGCCGTCTCGGTGATCCCCGCGACTTCTTCCATTCGGCGCACCACCTCACGGATCCGCTGCGTTTGACCTTCGGTTTCGCCCGCGAAGGCGCTGGCGAACTTCACGGTGGCGTTCAGGTCGCCGAAGATGGCGTCCAGCGCCTGCCGGGCCGCCGCGGAGACGGCGCCCACGCCCTGGGCCGTCCGTCGCCCCTCGTCCATCGCCGCGATCACTTGTCCGATCTGGTCCTGCGTCTGCCGCACGCGGACCCGCACCTCCTCCGCGGAGCGGGCGCTCTGCTCGGCGAGCTTGCGCACCTCGTCGGCCACGACGCGGAAGCCCAGGCCATGCTGCCCCGCGCGCGCCGCTTCGATCGCCGCGTTCAGGGCGAGGAGGTCGGTCTGGCTGGCGATCCGGGTAATCGCGTCGACGAGCTTTCCGATCTCCCGCGAGCTCAGCTCCAACGTGCCGGCCGCGCGGGACACCTGATCGAGGTGGTCGACGAGGGTCACGAGCAGCTCGCTCGCCCGCGCGATCTCCTGGCCATGGCGCTGCGCCTGCTGCGCCACGCCGGCGATCTGGCGCTCGGCCTCCTGGGCCCGCGCGTGCAGCTGCGCCGCCACGTCCGCCGCCGCCTCCGAGTCGCTCCGCCCGTGGCCGATGAGCTGGCGTTGCCGCGAGGTGCCTTCGGCCAGCCGCTCCGCGGCGGCGGAGATCTCCTGGGACGCAGCCTGCAGCTCCTGGGCGGCGGCGGCGAGCTGCTGGGCCATGGCCGCGAGCTCCTGGGACTGCTGCTGGACCTGACGCACCACCCCGGCGATCGCGCCGGTGGTCCGGTTCACGCTGGCGCCGAGGTAGCCCAGCTCGTCCAGCTCCTCGTCCTGGACCTTCGACGTGAGGTCGCCGTGCTCCACTTGTGCCAGTGTGGCGCGCGCGGCCCTGAGCCGCGTGACGAACCGCGTCAGCGTCGGCACCAGGGCCGCGCTCGCGAAGGCGAGCACCAGCGTCTCCTGCGCGAACGCGCTCCATGCCCAGCCCGGCGTGCCCTGGCTGACCCGGATGGCGGTGGCGAGCCCGAAGCCCGTGAGGTTGACGAGCAGCGCCTGCCAGGCCTCCGTCTGGCCGAGGTACAGGGCCGCCTGCAGTGGCGCGATCAGGTACACGACGTACCACAGGTGTCCGGTTGGCCCCACCGCGTAGAGGATCGCGGAGATCATCGCGGCACCAACCGCGATGTCGGCGTGTGCGTGCCAGGCGGGGAACTCACCGCTCCGTCCCAGACGGAGCATCGCATAGCTGATGCCGGCGAAGACGCCGGCGAAACCGATGATGAAGAGCCACGAGACGGGAGCGACCCGCGCGACGCGGAGGACAGCGAGCAGGGTCACCCCGAGCGCGACGAACCGCCAGCGGGCGCGGGTGTTCGCGAGCACGTACCGGCGCTGTTTGGCGCGGTCCTCGTCGACGAGCTGGTGGGTCACGGCCGGGTCGGGCATGACGGAGAAAATGGCCCGGCGCGGAGGTGAGGGGTAGAGGGGCTACATGCGGAAGAGGTAGCTCAGCTTGAGAAAAAAGCCGTCCGCCGTGCGGGTCAGGTCGCGGAACCGGAAGGCGTCGGCCTCGGTGAGGGACGAGCCGTATCCCAGGAAGACGACGGTCCCGGGAGTCGGCTTGTAGGAAAACAGGACGTCGTTGCGGAAGACGTTCGTGACGATCGCTCGCGCGGTGTCGCCGTTCACGAGCAGCGGCTGCGCGGTGCGCGGATCGAGCAGGGCCGTCTGGTCCTCCGCGAAGTACTGCCCGATGTAGCGCACGAAGATGGCACGGGTCAGCTGGTACTCGAGTTTCAGCCGGGGGATGTTCGCGGTCGAGAAGCGGCTGCCGTCGCGCGCGCGCGTGAGGCGCTGGTGCACCCAGCGCGCCTCGAGGCGCAGAGCGGGCGTGGGGCGGAGGGTGGCGACGGTGGTCACAGCGACCTGCCGGCCCTCGGATGCCTCGGGGAAAACGGCCGCGGCCGAGTAACCCACGACCACGCTTCCCGACACGGCTCGGTTCGGTGTGTTCACGATGAACGCCGCGCCCGGGAGGTGGTACAGGTCGTGGGGGACGGCGAAAGGCACGGCGCCGACCGTGTAGCCGGAATAGTCCGCGGGCTCGAAGCCGAAATGATCGAGGCTGAGCGTGACCTGCGCCTGCCACCCGCCGCGCAGGTTCGCGACCCAAAAGTTCTCGAGGGTGTCTTCGATGGTCCCGTGCCGCCGGCCGAAGTCATGGTACCGCCAGATCGGTGCGAAATGGACGATCGCCGTCAGTTGCTCGACCAGCGCGCCCGGGCGGCCGTACCAGCTGAACCGGTTGTAGGTCCGAGCGGCGACGATGTCCGTCCGATTCACGAACCCGCTCGTGTCTTGGAAGCTCTTCTCGATGCCGAGCAGCTCGAAGTGGTTGCCGTACGCGCGACCGGTGCGGTCGCCGAAGGTGACGGTCCACAGCTTGCCCGCCCGGCCGCCGTCCGGTCCCCGGGTCCACGCCCCGGCGACCTGCACCTCGGAGAACCAGATCTTGCGCCACACGACGTGGGCGTCGACGCCCAGCACGCGGTTGTAGTCATCGCCGTCGATCCGGTCGGTGTAGACCACGCCGAGCGTGGACGTGGGCCCCAGGTCGCGGCGCAGGCGCAGCAGGTTGTAGACGGGGTGCGCGCCTGTGGCCGACTGGTCGCTGTTGTCGACGGCTCCGAGGTAAGCGATCCCGGTGCCTCCGACCTTGCCGGCGAGCTTCGCGCCGAACACCGGCTGCGCGATGCGCCGCGTGTAGATGAGACTGTTGGGCGTGTCGAACTGCTCGAGGCCCTCCAGGAAGAACGGCCGCTTCTCCGGGTAGAACAGGGCGAACCGCTGGTTGAGGGTCACCTGGCCGACGTCGGCCTCGACCTGCGAGAAGTCCGGGTGGGCGGTCGCGGTGAGGCCGAGGTTCTGCGTGACGCCCCACCGCAGGTTGCCTGCGACTTCGGGCGTGCCGCGATAGTCATAGCCCGGCGTGGTCGGGGCGCCGTCCACCTTGGTGGTGAACTCGGGTGTGAGGTCCAGCACCAGGCCGCGCCGCAGCGCGCCGAGACCGATCAGACGGCCCGACTGAACGAGAAAGCTCGCGTTGGCGCGCACCGCGGGGGTCCAGGTCTCCTCGTAGCCCGAGTGCTGCACCGACCGCACCACTTGAATGCCCCAATCCTGCGGGTCGGCGCTCTGGTAGCGGAGGCTCTTGAAGGGGATCCTCACTTCGACCTCGTAGCCGCGGTCGGTCACGCGGCCGCGCGATTCGTAGACGTAGTCGGGGTTCAAGTCGATCGTCGCGTCGAACCGGCCGCCCGCGCTCGGCCCTCCGGCTGCTCCGGCGGCGACGCCGTCGCTCCAGACACCGTCCTCCTGCACGCCCAGCGGATTCACGGCGAACATGATGGCGCGGCGGTGGTCGAGGTAGGTGTCGAGCAGGATCGCGACGTGGTCGTCCGCGTCGATGTTGTCGCGGTCGGCGAGCGTGGCGCGCACCGCGCTGCCGTGCCGCTCGAACGCGAGGATACCGAAGTAGATCGCGTCGGGAGCGTACCAGACGAGCACCGCCGTCGAGTCTTCGGCGGGACGGCCGTCCACCGGCCGGTATTGGGAGAAGCCCGTCAGTGTCGCCGCCCGACGCCAGACCGGCTCGTCGAGCACCCCGTCGATCGTCGCGGCCGCCTCGAAGCGCGGGATGCGCACGTCGAGCTGCTTCGCGAGGCCGCGGTAGACGGGACCGGAGTCGGAGGCGGCGCTCTGGAGCAGGAGGAGGAGGGGAAGCATAGCGGCAAAGATACAAGTCGGAACGCGGAATGCGGAACGCGGAACACGTGGGCCGGCGTCGGGGCGTTGACCTACGAATCGTCAGCCGGTCCTTCTGTTCCGTGTTCCGCGTTCCGACTTCCGCCTTCTATTCGTATCTCAACGCGACGATCGGATCCAGAGCTGCCGCCCGCCGCGCCGGCCAGATGCCGAAGAACAAGCCGACGGCCGCGCTGAACACGAACGCGAGCAGGATGGCGAGCGGCGAGATGAGCGTGTTCCAGTGGGCGATCCGCGACAGCACGATGGCGCCTCCCGACCCGAGCACCACGCCGATCAGGCCGCCTACGAGGCACAGCACCAGCGCCTCGACCAGGAACTGGAACATGATGTTGAAGCGCGTCGCGCCGAGCGCCTTGCGCACGCCGATCTCGCGGGTGCGCTCGGTGACGGACACGAGCATGATGTTCATGATGCCGATGCCGCCCACGAGCAGGCTCACGGCGGCGATGCCGGCGAGCAGATACTTGAACGTGTCGGTGGTCTGCTGCAGCGTCGCGAGGATGTCGGTCTGGTTGCGGATCTGGAAGTCGTTGTCCTGGCCGGGCCGGATCTTGTGCTGGCGCCGCAGCACGCGCTCGATCTCGATCATGGCGAGGTTCATCGACTGCAGATCGACGGCCTGGACTGTGATGGACCGGAGCCGGTCGGTGCCGATCACGCGGTACCGGGCCGTCTGGAGCGGGATGAGGATCTGCTCGTCGGGGTTGAAGAACGACCCCTGCGAGCCCTTCTCGGACAACGCGCCGATGATATCGAAGGCGATGCCCCGGATCAGGATCTGCTGCCCGATCATGGCGTCGCGGTTGGAATTGAGCAGCGTCGGGACGGCGCTGCCGATCACGGCCACCCGGCGCCGGGCCGCATCGTCGCCCGCGGTGAACATACGGCCGGCGGTGATGGTGTAGTTGTGCGCGGTGATGTAGTTCGGCGTCGTCCCGACCACGTTCACGTTGATGTTCTGGTCGCTGCGTTGCACCTGCAGGTTGCTCGAGAGCTCGGGAACGACGGCGGTGACGTAGCGGGCGCCGTTGGCGAGCGCGGTGTCGTCGTCCATGGTGAGGCTCACCCGATTGCCGCTCGCGACGCCGCGCATGAAGCTCTGACCGGGGTAGAGGCTCAAGAGCGTCGGGCCCAGCGCCTGGATGCGGTCCTGCACCGATTTCTGGGCCCCCGAGCCAAGGGCGATCATGGTGATCACCGCCCCCACGCCAATGATGATGCCCAGCATGGTGAGCAGCGAGCGCAGCTTGTTCGCCCGCAGCGCCTCGAGCGCGACCTTGACGATCTCGCCCAGCAGCATCGCTACCGCGCCGTGCCGCTCGTGAGCACGAGCACCGTGTCCTTCTCCGTCAGGCCGGCCGTCACCTCCATGAAATCCTGGTCGGTGAGGCCGGTGCCGATCGTCACGGGGACGATCTTGCCGCCGCGCCAGGCGAACACGATGGCCGTGCCGCTCGGGCGCGCCGGCGGTGGTGGCGGAGCGCCTGCCCCGTGGGGCCGTTTGGTCTCGGCGGCGTGCAGCTTGTGCCCGTCGCCCGGCGTGTCGTCGGTGCCGGACGCGGCCGGATCCGCCTGCGGCGTGGCGCTGAGCTGCCGGGCGACCGCGGCCGAGTCGAGGCCGAGCACGCTCGCTGCGGACGCGACGTCCTTGGGCGTACGCAAGGCGGCGTTCGGCACCGCGAGCACTCCCTGGCGCTGCCCGATGTGAATCTCGACTTCGGTGTTCATCCCCGGCTTGAGCACGTGCCCCGGGTTGGGGATGTTCACTTCGACCGGAAACATGGTGACGTTCTGGGTCACCTGCGCCTGAGGCTCGATCTTCAGCACGGAGCCGTCGAACGTGCGGTTGGGATAGGCGTCCACGTTGATCGTCACCGCCATTCCCGACTGCACCTTGCCGACGTCCGTCTCATCCACCAGCGCCGAGACCTGCACCGTGTCGAGATTCGCCATTTTGAGAATGACGGTGCCGCCCCCCACGTCGTTGGTGGGGCTCGAGATGACCGTGCCGAGCACGGCGTCCAGCTCGAGCACGGTGCCGGTGATCGGCGCCTGAACGTGCGTGTCCTGCATCGCGTCCTTCGCCGTCTGCAGCGTCGCCTCCGCCGTGGCGACGGCGGCGCGCGCCGTGGCGGCGGCGAGCTGCGCGGAGTCGAGCCCCGCCTGCGTGATCGACTGGGACGCGAACAGAGCCTGGCTGCGCTTGAGCTGCGCTGTGGCGTTGTCGAGCTGCGCCTTCGCCACCGCGAGGTTCGCCTGCGCTTGGGTCAGGTTGTTCTGCGGGATCCGGGGGTCGACGCGCGCGAGCAACTGGTCCTTCTTCACCTCGTCGCCGGTCTGCACGGGCTCCTCGAGGATCTCCCCGGAGGCCTTCGACTTGACGCTGAGCGTCAGGATCGGCTGAATCACGCCCGACGCGGTAGCCGTGACGACGATGTCGCGGCGCTCGACGGCGACCTTCTGATAGGGCGGCGCGGTTTCGGCCTTCCCGCAGGCGGTCAGGCTGACTGCGGCGGTGAGGAGCAGGCGTGTCGCGGGTCTCATCGCGACCCGCCGCTCTGGCGCAGTCCGGGGAGGCCGCCGCCCGTGACGTTCTGGAAGCGCTGCTTGAACTGCTGCTGCGATTGCACCAGCGAGGCGCTCGGCAGCACCAGCACCGTGTCCCGCTCCGTGAGCCCGCTCATGACCTCGACGTAGTCCTGGTCGGTGAGGCCCGTCCGGATGGGAGCCACGACGAGCTGCCCGTCCCGCAGCACGAACACGACGTAGCTCTGGTTGTTTCGGGTCGGACGATTGGGAGATCCCCGGGGTCGCGGGCCGCGGCCGAAGATCCGTCCGAGCATCGCCCGGTCGTCCACGCTCGGCTGGCCGCCCGAGCGCATGCGCTTCATCACCGCCTCCAGCTGCTCGGGCGTCACGCCCGGCGGCAAGGTCACGGTGCGGCCGTTCGGCAGGGTGACGGTCTTGCCCCCCGCGCTGTCCGTCGCGCCGGCCGCGGGAGGGCCGGCCGCGTGAGCGCGGCCGGAGTCCGCCGCCTGCCCGGTGGCGATCTGCTCCGCCACGGTCACCGAGTCGAGTCCGAGCATGGTCGCGGCGGTGCCGACGTCGCGCGGCGTCCGCAGTGCCGCGTTCGGCACCGTGAGCACGCCCTGCCGCTGCCCCGTGTGAATGCGCACCTCGGCATTCATTCCCGGCTTCAGCAGGTGCCCGGGATTCGGGACCCCGACCAGCACCGGGAACATGGTGGCGTTTTGGACGACCTGCCCCTGCGGCAGGATCGACGTGACGGTGCCCTCGAATGTGCGTCCCGGAAACGCGTCCACGCTGAGCGAGGCCGGCATCCCCGGCTGCACGCGACCGATGTCGGTCTCGAGCACCAACGCCGAGTCCTGCACGCCGTCGAGGCTCGCCATCTTGAGGATGACGGTGCCGCCACCCAGGGTGGGGCTCGAGATCACCGTTCCCAGCACGGCGTCCAGCTCCAGGATCGTGCCAGCGATGGGAGCCCGCACGTGGGTGTCCTCCATCGCGTCCTGCGCGGTGCGCAAGTTCGCCTCGGCGGTGGCGACGGCCGACTGGGCGACCGCGTTGGCCAGCCTCGCCTGGTCGTAGTCCGTTTCAGCGAGCGAGCCGCTCTTGTAGAGCGCCTCGCTGCGCCCGAGCTGTGCGGTGGCGTTCGCGAGCTGCGCGTGCGCCTTGTCGACGCTCGCCTGCGCTTGCGTGAGATTGTTCTGGGGGAGGCGCGGGTCGATGGTCGTGAGGAGCTGTCCCTTGCGCACTTCATCTCCGGTGGCGACCGGCTGCGCGACGATCTCGCCCCACGCCTTCGACTTCACGCTGAACAGGAGGGTCGGCCGGATCACCCCCTGGCTGATCACCGTAACGACGACGTCGCGGCGCCCCACGGGGACCTTCTCGTACAGCGGAGCAGTCTGGGCCTTCTGGCAGGCGGCGACGGCGAGCATCAGCACCGCCGGCGCGGCCACGAGGGGTCGCCGCACGTTCAGCCTTTCGTCTGCACGTCGCGCTCGACGAGCCCATCACGCAGGTGGATCTGGCGGGAAGCGTGCGCCGCGATGTCGGCTTCGTGGGTGACCAGCACGATGGTCTGGCCGGCATCGTGCAGCTCCTCGAACAACCGCATGATCTCCGCGCCGGTGGCGGAGTCGAGGTTGCCGGTCGGCTCGTCCGCGAGCAGGATCGAGGGGTCGTTCACGAGCGCGCGGGCGATCGCCACCCGCTGGCGCTGCCCGCCCGACAGCTCGTTCGGCTTGTGCGTCATGCGGTCGGCGAGCCCCACCCGCTCGAGTGCCCGCGCCGCCTGGGCGCGACGCTCCTTCGCGCCGACACCCGCGTAAATCAGGGGTAGCTCCACGTTGTGGAGCGCGCTGGCGCGCGGCAGCAGATTGAACGTCTGGAACACGAACCCGATCTCTTTGTTGCGAATGCGCGCCAGCTCGTCGTCCGACAGGTCGCTCACCTTCTGCCCGTTGAGCCAGTATTCGCCCGCCGTGGGCGTGTCGAGGCACCCGACGAGGTTCATCAGCGTCGATTTCCCAGAGCCCGACGGGCCCATGATGGCCACGAACTCGTTGCGGCGCATCTGGATCTCGACCCCGCGCAGCGCGTGCACGACCTCGCCACCCATGTCGTAGTCGCGCGTGAGCTTGTGCGTGAGGATGACGGTATCCGGCAGCGGCGTATCGCCGGTGCGGAACGTGGTCGGCTGGACGCCGGTCACAGGGCGTGTCCCACCAGGGCTTCGACCTGGGCGCGGGCGATGAGGTAGTTGTAGCGAGCCTGGACCTGACTCACCTGGGCCTGGGTCATGTTGGCCTGGGCGGTGAGCAGGTCGAGCAGGGTGCCGGCGCCGAGCCGGTAGCGCTCCTGGGTGACGCGCAGTGCTTCGGTGGCGGCGGCGACGTTGGCGCCGCTGATCCCGATCTGCGCGTATGCCGTGGTCACGGCGGCGAGCTGCTGGGTGAGCTGGGCGTTCACGCCGCGGCGCGTGTCGGCCGCCTGCGCTTCCGTGACGTCCCGCGTCACCGCAGCCGACACCTGGTTCGCTTCGCGAGTGAACCCGTTGAACAGCGTCCAGGAAAGCGAGAACCGGAGCGACCAATTGTTGACGTAGCTGTCCGTGGTGGACCAGGGTGCATTGAGGCCCGTGTAGCCGTTCGAGTAGGATGCCGACAGCGTCGGCCAGTACTGCGAGCGGGCCACCGTGACCAGGGAACGGGCGGCGCGCACTTGCGCCGCCGCCTGCTGGACCTGGGGCGAGGAGTCGAGCACTTCCGCCCGGAGCCGCATTGTATCGGGGAGCGACGGAAGTGCCGTATCCGGCACCGCCCTCACGAGCTGGTCCACACCGATCTGCCGGCCGAGGTTGGCCTGGGCGGTGGCGAGGTTGGCGTTGGCCTGCAGCAGCGCGAGCTGCCCGTTGCCGAGATCCACGGTCGCGGTGAGCGTATCGGAGCGGGTGGCGGCTCCGGCCTGGAACTTGTTCAGGGCGATCTGGAGCTCCTCCTTGGCACGCTGCAGCTGCGCTTCAGCCACGCGCACGAGCTCCTCCTGCGCGAGCGCCGTGAAGAAGAGCTGTTGGGTGGTGGCGGTCACCTGGGCCCGCTGGTTCATGAACTCGGCGTCGGCTGCATCCGCGGTGGCGGACGTGGCGCTCGCGTTGGCGAAGCGACGGAAGCCGTCGAACAGGTCGATGCTCGCGCCCACCGAGCCGAAGTAGCTCGTGTTCGACGGGACCGTGACGATCTGGCCCGTGGCCGAGTTGTAGCGGTTGGCGGACGCCTTGTTGGAGGAGCCGCCCAGGGTGAGCGTCGGCAGGAAGGCGCCGGCCGCCGCCCGCTGGCTTGCTCCGGCGTTCCGCTGGTCGCCCCGGGCCCCGACGACGGCCGGCTGCACGTCGAGCGCGCGGCGCACCGCCTCCTGGAGCGAGACCTGGAGCTGTGCCGACTGCACGGGCGCGGGGGGGGCCTTCTGCTGGGCCGCGAGGGTTCCCCCGGTCGCGGCCAGCGCCGACACGATTCCCCCGAACACTGCGCGTCGCGCCGCCATCATTTCTTCCGACCTCCCGACCCCGTGTCGGCCTTCTCCTGCTCCTTTTGATGCCGGTACCGGGTGACATGGTCGCGGTACTTGGCCTGCTGCTCCGGGGTGAGCTGGCGGGCGACGTCGGAGTCCATCTGCGCCCGCATCGAGTCGAAGCGCGGGCGCACGGTCTCCCACACGGCGGTCATGCGGGTCCGGTGGCGCTGCAGGATCGCGCGCACCGAGTCGCGTTGCGCCGGGTCCAGGTGCAGCTCGTCGTTCAGCTCGTCCATCATTCGGTCGAGCCCGCGGGCCCGCTCGGGCGCCGCCGCGGACGCGTAGCGGACCCAAAGTGCCCGGCCGCCGGCCCCGACGGCGAGCCCCGCCGCGAACGTCGCGACGAGGAATAGCACGGCCCAGGTTGTGGAGCGGTTCAGCATGACGGTCTTCCCTTTCTAATTGCTGCCGATCACGGAGGCGAGAACGACCTCCACCTCCGCCGGGTGCGCCGGCGGGGCGATCAGCACGTCTGAGACCGTCGGGCGAGCGGCGGTGGGGGACGCCGCGGTCCCGCGGCCCACCAAGTAGCCCGCCGCCAGCGCGACGACCAGCGCGGCTGCGACGCCGGCCCGCGCCCAACGGGCGAGTACGGCGTCCCACGACGCCACGCGCACCTGCCCGGCCAAAGCCACGACGCGCGCGACGAAGGCCTGTGCGTCGCCGGGGTCGAGCGCCTCTCGCAGCGCTCTCCCGAGCACCCCATCGCGTCGGTGATCGAACGGCAGGGGATCCATCATCCCTCCTCCTTCCAGTCCGCCAGCAGCACCCGCAGGCGGCGCCGCGCGTGGAACACTTCCGATCGCACCGTGCCCTCGGGAATCCCGAGGATGAGGGCGATCTCGCCGTGCGAATACCCTTCGACGTCGAACAGCACCACCGCCATGCGCCGGCGCTCGGGCAGCTCGGCGAGGGCCTGTCGCAACCGCTCGTTCAGGGCCCGGCGCTCGGCCGTCGCATCGGGCCGCGCGCCGCCGGCGGTGAGCCCGACGTCGAGCGGCTCCACGCGCCGGACCGACCGGCGCCGCCGCCGGTCCGTAGCGGCATTGGCGACGATCCGCAACAGCCAGGGGCCGAACGGACGCCGCGCGTCGTACTGCTCGAGCTTCACGAGGGCCGAGAGCATCGCATCCTGCGCGGCGTCGTCGGCGTCCTCGGGGTTGCCCAGCACCGCTCGCGCCACGCGCCGCGCCACGCCGGCGTAGCGCTCCACCAGCATCCCGAACGCCGCCCGCTCGCCGGCGACGGCGCGGGCGACCAGATCGGCCTCGTCCTGCTGTGCTATACGCGCAGGCTCCCAGGGGGGTTGGGGGTCAGCCATCGTCCGGGTCCCTCGTGCGGCGCCGTTCCAGTGCGTACACGCCGAACGCGAGGGCCAGCGTGAACGCCCCGGCGGCGAGGACGATCCCCATGATACGGGGGAAGACGAGCAGCAGGCCGCCCAGGACGGCGCATCCGAGCGCGGCGGTCGCCGCAATGGCGCGCCGCAATCCGCCCGCAACCCGCCGCAGCGCCACCACCGCGACGGCGCCGAGCTCGTAGCCCGAGCGCTTGTGCGGCACATCACCTTCGTCCGGAGCGCTCCCGGTCGTGAGCCGCGGGGGCAGCCGCATGCGGCGCGGCTGCAACACGATCTCCTGGCTCGACGCGAGGTCGTGCCGGAACTGGCGCGCGAGCTCTTCGGTGAGCCCTTCGCACTCGGCCGCGAGGTCGAGCTCGTAGTTCGTGAGCAGGCTCGAGACATTCAAGTTGCTCGAGCCGACCCGCGCCCAGCGCCGGTCCACGACGATCGTCTTGGCGTGGATCATCGGCCCCTGGTATTCGAACACGCGGACGCCCGCGCGCAACAGATCGCGGTAGCCGACGCGCGTGAAGTTGCGGAGCACCGGCAGATCGCTCGCGCCGGGCACGAGCAGGCGCACGTCCACACCGCCGCGAGCCGCATCGAGCAGGCTCGCGTACAACGGGGCTGGGGCGATGAGGTACGCGTCGGTGATCCACAGGCGTTCGGAGGCACTCGCGGCGAGCAGCTCCACCGCGCGGTACACCCGGGCGCGCCCCGGCACGCCCTCCACCACGCGGACCGTCGAGTCGCCGCACGACGCGGGGTCGGCGTCGAGCTCGTCGGGGGGGAGGGCCACGCCGGTTTGCCGCCAGATGCGGGCGAAGGCGCCGTCCAGCGCCGCGGCGGCGGGCCCGGCGACAGCGACCATCGTGTCGCGCCACGGGCGCCGGCCGCGCGCCGGGTCGCCCGCCCACTCGTCGCCGATGCACATCCCTCCGGTCATCGCCCAGACGCCGTCGGCGACGAGGAGCTTGCGGTGGTCACGCGCCAGCAGGTCGAGCGCGTGGCGGGTGAGGAGCGGGTGGAAGGCGCGCACCTCGGCGCCGGCCTGGACGAGCCGCCGCCAATAGCGGCGCGACGTGCCGAACGAGCCGAGGGCATCGTACAGCACGCGCACGCGGACACCGGCCCGCGCGCGCTCGGCGAGCGCGTCGGCGAAGCGCCGGCCGGTGGCGTCGTCGCGGATGATGTAGTTCTCGAAGTGCACCCAGCGGCGTGCCGCGCCGATCGCGGCCACCATCGCGTCCAGCGCGCGCGGGCTGTCGGGGTGGTGCTCGAGGCGGTTGCCTTCGATCGGCCGCGCGCCGGCGGCGCGGTCGAGCGCCAGGGTCAGCTGGTCGCGCGCGGCAAGGGCGGTGGTCGCCGCAGCGGGAACGCTCACCCCACTGCTGCCTGCGCGCCCAGGCCGAGCGCGCCCTCCGCGGGACGCAGCGCCTGAATCACGAAGGCGATGTGCTCGTCCAGCGGCACGCCCAGCTCGGCGGCTCCCTGGGTCACCTCGTCGCGGTTCACCCCACGCGCGAACCCCTTGTCCTTGAGCTTCTTCTTCACGGACGCCACCTCGAGGTCCGCGAAGCTCCTGGACGGGCGCACCAGGGCGCACGCCACGAGGAACCCGCACAGCTCGTCCACCGCGAACAACGTCTGAGCCATCCGGGTATCGCGCGGCACGCCCGTGTACGAGCCGTGTCCGAGAATCGCGCGGCACACGGGCTCGGGTACGCCTTTTTCCCGCAGCAGGCGCACGCCCCATGCGGGATGGCCCTCGGTGGGCGAGTGCTCGGGATTCGGGAACTTCTCGTAGTCGAAGTCGTGCAACAGCCCCGCGAGCCCCCACGTCTCCGCGTCCTCGCCGTGCTTGTCCGCGTAGGCGCGCATCGCGGCCTCGACCGCCAGCATGTGCTGGCGGAGCGAGGGGGACTGGGTGTGCTGCTCCATCAGGGCAAGGGCTTCGGCTCGGGTCATGCTTCTTCCTCCTGAACCCCGGGGCACCGCCCCGGGGTTAACCCACCCGGACGGACTCCGTATCGACGCTCCATCGCTCCGCCCACAGCTCGGCCATCAGGATCGGCCACAGCATGCGGGCGTTGTTACGCGCGCCGGCGCGGTGCTCCGCGAGGAGGCGGGCGGTCGGCGCGTCGCGGAACAGCCGGGGCGCCGCGAGGTGACGATCGGCGAGCGAACGCAGGCCCGCATTGAGCCACCGCGCCACGGGCACCGACAGCCCGCGCTTCCGGCGCCGGATCACCGCCTCCGGGACGAGCCCGCGCGCCGCTTCCTTTAATATCGCCTTGGTGGTGAAGCCCCGCACCTTGAGCGCCGCCGGCGCCGGCAGCGCCAGCTCCATCACCTCGCGGTCCAGGTATGGCGCCCGGGCTTCTATGGACGCGAGCATCGTCCCCCGGTCCACTTTCACGAGCAGATTGTCCGGGAGGTAGGTGAGGAAGTCGAGCCACAACACCCGGTTGAGCGACGAATCACCTGGAAAGCCGTTCAAGAGTCCGCCGGCCCACGCCAGCACGCGGGCGTCGGGCCCCAGGGCGCCGAACCACGTCAGGTGACGCTCGATGAGCGGGCGATCGGCACCTGCGACGAACTGCTTCAGGAGGAATTCGAGCGTGACCTTCCCGGTCGAGGTCGGCAGGCGGTCGACGAGCCAGCGGAGCGCCTCTCGTCCGGGGATCCGGCGGTACAGCCCCGCCGCCCTGTGGCCCAGGTACGTCGGGTAGCCGCCGAATAGCTCGTCCGCGCCCTCGCCCGAGAGCACGACCTTGACGTGCTCCCGTGCCGCCTCAGCCAGGAGAAACGTCGGCAGGATGGCGGGGTCGCCCACCGGCTCGGCGAGTGAGCGGGTCACGACATCGAACGCCCGCTCGAGCGCCGCATCGTCCGCGGTGACCGCGTGGTGGATCGTGCGGATGTGGTGCGTCACCGCTTCCGCGTGGGGGCTCTCGTCGTAGCCCGGCTCGGCGAACTTCACGGAGTAGGTGTGGATCCGCTCGCCCGCCATGACGCGCGCCGCCGCGGCCGCGAGGAGCGACGAATCGAGCCCGCCGCTCGTGAATACGCCCACGGGCACGTCCGACATCAGCTCGCGCTCGACCGCCCGGAGCAGCACGTCGCGCAGCGTGGCCGGCGTGCCGAGCCGCGACGGGCGCGCGGCGACGGCGGCGGGGTCCCAGTAGCGGCGTACCGTCAATCCCCGGCGGTCGGCGACGAGGAAGTGCGCAGGTGTGAGCTTCGAGATGCCGTCGAGCATCGTGTAGGGCGCGGGGACGTAGCCGAGCGCGCCGTACAGGGCTGCCGCCGCGGGGTTCACGCGGCGCGGCTGGTCGGGATAGGCGAGCAGCGCCTGGATCTCCGACGCGAACCGCAGCTCGCCGTTCCGCTCCGTCCAAAACAGCGGCTTCTCGCCAGCGCGGTCGCGCGCGAGAACCAACCGTTCGTGGCGGTCGTCCCATACCGCCAGGCCGAACATCCCCTCGAGTCGTCCGACGCCGTCCGCGCCGAAGCGTTCATACAGCGGCACGATCGTCTCGATGTCGCCCGTCGAGCGGAACGGATAGCCTGCGAGGGTCTGCTCGCGGCGCAGCTCCGGGGCGTTGTAGATCTCGCCGTTGCAGATCATCCAGATGGAGCCGTCAGGACTCTGGAACGGCTGGTCGCCGGTGGTCAGGTCCATGATGGCGAGCCGGCAGGCCCCCAACCGCGCGCGCTCGTGGCCCACGATGCGCTCGCCGTCGGGACCGCGGTGGGCGAGCGCGGCACCCATGGCGGCGAGGCAATCGGGATGCGTGAGCGGGGCGCCCGAGAGCGAGACGGCGCCGAAGATGCCGCACATTACCGCCCACCCCTTCCCCGCCGGGGAGGTTGGGGAGGTTGGGGAGGTTGTGACATGGAGCGGGGACGGCAAGGGCCGTAAACCGCGTAATGGTCGTCGGCGGCGAGGAGCGGCAGGGCCGCGCCCAGGGCGGCCCGCGCCTCGCGGTGCCCGGCGCCGGTCAAGAACACCGTAGGCATGGGGCAGCGCGCCAACGCCTCGCGCCAGTAGCCCGCCGGGAGCAGCGGCGATCCGGCGAGGGAGCGGAAGCGCTCGACGTTGTCGGCGATGTAGTTGCTCGTGAGCTCTTGGCCGGTCTCCGTCGCCACGGCAATGGGGCGGCCGAGATAGAAGGGCAGGGACGGGGGGTAGGCGAGGACGCCGAGCACGGTGCCGGTGCCGCCGCTGCGCTCGAGTGCCGCAGCGGTGGCGCGTGCCACGCCGGCGGAGGAGCGGTCGTCTCCCACCGCGACGAGCAGCCTCCCGGATAAGAATGGGATTGCCATGACGACCACAGCATACCCGAAAATCGTGGACCGGGGCCGGCGGGTGAGCGCGCCGAGCCCCACGAGGACGCCGGAGCAGAGCACGACGATCCCGAGCGCCGCGGCGGCGGGCGGGATGGCCGCCTTCTCCGCCGGCGTGAGGCTGATGGGCGCCGGGAGCCAGCGTGTGAGCGCCACGAGCGCCAGGCCGGCGACGCCCGAGACGCCGACATACACGCGTGCCGCGGTGCGGCTCCCCCCCGCCACGAGGTTGCGCGTCGCGGCGAGCGCGAGCGCAGGGATCAACGGGAGCACATACTGCGGCAGCTTGGATTGATTCAGCGACAGGAAGATGAGCGGCACGATCACCCAGCACGCGAGCAGCAGCGGCTCGCTCGCCGCCGCGTCCCGCCGGGCGTCCCAGGTGGCGCGGACGCTCGAGACCCGTGCGAGCGCCGGAACGATCCAGGGGAAGCCCGCGAGCGGCAGGATCGGCAGGTAGTACCAGAACGGTGCGGTGCGGTGGAAGCTCCGCGTCGTGACCCGCTGGAGCGTCTCCCGGAGGAACACGTAACCGGGGAAGTCGGGATGCTCGATCGACACGACGATGAACCAGGGCAGGGCGATCGCGCCGAACAGTGCCAGGCCACGCCGCGAGAACAGTCTGCGGACGGGCGTGCCGGTGGCGAGCGCGTGTGAGCCGAGCGCGAGCAATGGGATCGCGACGGCGATCGGGCCTTTGGTGAGGGCGCCGACCGCCATCGCCGCCCAGGCCGCGACGGGCCGCTCGTCTGCGAACCAGACGATCGCGGCCGTGGTGCACAACGTGAGCGTGCTGTCGAATATCGCCGTGCGGGCATAGGCGAGCGGCAGCACCATGGTGGCGTACGCGAGCCCGGCGAGCCAGCCCGCCTCCTCGCCCCAGCGGCGGTGCGCGAACCACACGAGCAGCGCGATCGTGGCGAGCGTCGCGAGGTAGGCGGGCAGGCGGGCGGCCGCTTCGGTCGGGCCGAAGAGCTCCATCATGGCGGCCGCGGCGGCGAAATAGACGATCGGTTTGTCGAGGTAGGGAAGTCCGTCGAGGTGCGGCACGACGTAGCCGTTCGAATACGCCATCTCGCGCGCCACCTCGGCGTTCCGGCCTTCGTCCGGATCCAACAGGCGGTAGCCGTTCAGGTTCCAGCCAAGCGCGACCGCCGCGAGCAGGACGAGCAACGGCAGGCTGATAAACGGGCGCGATGGCGACGGCGGAGAGGTCTGAATAAGCTTGGCGTGTGGGTGATCGAGCTCGGGCGCTAAAGCTATTCGAGCGCGCGTACCAGTGCCAGCTAGCGGGCGATCTGGCGGGCGCGGTGCAACTGTATCAGGCATCGCTCGCGGAGCTGCCGACGGCGGAGGCGCACACGTTTCTCGGCTGGGTGTACTCGTTCGAGCGACGCTATGACGAGGCGATCGCCGAGTGCAAGCGCGCGATCGCGGTGGATCCCACGTTCGGCAATCCGTACAACGACATCGGGTGCTATCTCATCGAGCTGGGGCGCGACGACGACGCGATTCCCTGGCTCAAGCGTGCGATGGACGCGCCACGCTACGAGGCGCCGCAGTTCCCCCACGTGAACCTGGCGCGGATTTACGAGAAGAAGGGCCAGGTGCTCGACGCGGTGGCGGAATATGGGAGGGCTCTGGATAAAATGCCGGGCTACGCCCCGGCGATCGGGGGACTGCGACGCTTGCAGGGAAGGGTGAACTAACGGGGAAGGCGGTGTCGCACATGCATCAGCAACTCCAGCTCGTCGCCGATGAATATCGCAGCGCGCAAGCCCGCCTCCACGCGCTGGTGCAGGCGGTTCCGGAGGAGCGGTGGGGCAAGCGCTCCGATCCGGGGCGGTGGTCCGTGGCCGAGTGTGTGGCGCACTTGAACCTCACGTCCATGGCCTATCTGCCGCTGTTGCAGCATGCGGTGTCGCGCGCGCGCATGCTGGAGCCGCGCCCACCGGGTCGGTACCGTCGCGATCCCATCGGCTGGCTGTTGTGGGCGACCATGGGACCGCCGGTTCGTGTCCGCTTGAAGACCATCGCGCGGTTCCTGCCGTCGAGCCTGGCCGCCCCGGCGCTTCTCGTCCAAGAATTCGATCGCCTCCAGGCCGCGCAGCTCGACTGTCTCGCCCAGGCGGACGGCCTGCCGCTTTCTCAGGTGCGCGTCACGTCGCCGTTCAACGCGCGCGTGCGGTACAGCTTGTACTCGTGCTTTACGATTTTGCCGCGGCACCAGCACCGGCACCTGTGGCAGGCGGAACGGGTGTGGGCGTAAGGGCGGCAATAGGCGGCAAAGGACAATTGGCCGCTTCAGCGGCAGGGCCGAGCCGCGGCTTCAGCCGCGACTCCTGGTTCATCCCCGCGGATATCCTACTATCGCCAACGTCGCCGTGATTTCATCGAGACTCGCGGGATCGTCGATCGTCGGTGGCACCCGGTACTCCTTCCCATCGGCGATCTTTTTGATCGTGCCGCGCAGGATCTTGCCCGATCGCGTCTTCGGCAGCCGCTGGACCACGACCGCCGTCCTG
>QHUK01000020.1 GCA_003222085.1 Gemmatimonadota bacterium | reverse complement strand
AACGTCGGACCCAACCGGCTATACCTGAACAAGGGGGATTATCGGTTCGAGGACGTCACCGAGCGGGCCGGCGTGGCCGATCCCGACGGCTGGAAGACCGGCGTCACCATGGCCGACGTGAATGGCGACGGCTACGTCGATATCTACGTCTCCGCCGTGGACGTTCTCACGATGCATGGGCACAACGTGCTCTACATCAACAACGGAGACGGCACCTTCACCGACCGCACCAAGGAGTACGGCCTCGACTTCGCTGGCTTTTCCACCCAGGCCCTCTTCTTCGATTACGACGGCGACGGAGATCTGGACATGTACCTCCTAACGCACTCGGCACACCCCGAGCGCGCATCGGCCACGCGCGTCCCGCGGGACCCCCGTCGTCCGAGGGTCGGTGACCGTCTCTATCGGAACGACGGCGGCCACTTTGTGGACGTGAGTGAGCGCGCCGGCCTCCGCGGAGGCGCCACGCGATACGGCCTGGGCGTGGTCGCCAGCGACCTGAACGGGGACGGCTGCCCCGACCTGTACGTCGCCAACGACTTTCAGGAAGACGACTTTCTCTACTACAACAACTGCGACGGCACGTTCACCGAGTCGATCGCCACGTCCGTGGGGCATACCAGCCACGCCTCGATGGGGGTGGACGCCGCCGACTTCAACAACGACGGCAGACCGGACCTGATGGTCCTCGATATGTTGCCGGAGCAGGACGCGATCCTGAAGACGTCCGCGAATGCCGAGAGCTTCGACGTCTACATCCAGAAGCTCGAGGCCGGTTATCATCCGCAATACGCCCGCAACACTCTTCAGCTCAACCGCGGCCACCAGCGCTTCAGTGAGATCGGCTACCTGGCCGGCGTGTACGCCACGGATTGGAGCTGGGCCCCATTGTTCGCCGACCTCGATAACGACGGCTACAAGGATCTCTTCATCACCTCCGGCATCTATCACCGGCCGAACGACCTGGATTACCTGACGTACGTTGCCGATCCCGTCATCCAGGCGTCGCTGAAGGAGGGGACGGGCGGGCTGGTACGAGCGCTCATCAGGAAGATGCCGCAGGTCCCGATTCCCAACTACGCGTATCACAACAACGGCGACCTGACCTTCACGAACATGGCTCGCGCCTGGGGGCTCGGACAGCCGGGTTTCTCGAACGGCGCGGCCTACGTGGACTTGAACAACAGTGGGGCGCTGGACCTGGTCGTGAGCAAGATCGACGCCCCCGCCGCGATCTATAGAAACCGCGCGCGCGCGCTCACCGGGAACCACTATCTGCAAGTCGTACTGAAGGGCTCCGGAGCGAACACGACGGGCATCGGAGCGAAAGTCGTCATCAGGGAGGGCGGCAAGGGCGGCACGGGCGGTAAGGTCCAGATGCTCGAGCAGTTTCCCACCCGGGGGTTCCAGTCTTCCGTCGATCCGCGCTTGCATTTTGGACTGGGGTCCGCGGAACAGATCGACTCGCTGATGGTGATTTGGCCCGATCGGCGTCATCAGGTGTTGACCCGCGTAGCGGTCGACCGCACGCTCACGCTATCGCAGCAGGATGCCACCGGCTCATCCCCGGGCTTGCGCCCGGGGTCAGTAGGGCACTCCCCGGCTTCTGCGGCACAGCCGCTGTTCACCGACGTGACGGAGCGTCTCGCCATCGATTTCACGCACCACGAGAACCGGTTCTACGACTTCCACCGCGAGCCGTTGATCCCGCACTTCTTGTCGACCGAAGGGCCGGCCCTGGCCATCGCTGACGTGGACCGCGACGGCCGTGACGACATCTACGTCGGAGGCGCCAAGTGGCAGGCCGGCCGGCTCTTCATCCAGCGGCGCGACGGCACGTTCCGCGACAGCCCGCAGCGCGCGTTCCAGATCGACAGCCTGAGTGAGGACGTCGACGCGGTGTTCTTCGACGCCAACGGCGACGGGCGTCCCGATCTCTACGTCGTCAGCGGGGGCAACGAGTTCGAGAAGGACGACGCCCCCCTCCAGGACCGGCTCTATCTGAACGACGGCCACGGGCAGTTCCACCGGGATTCACTGGCCCTCCCTCGTCTGTCGGAGAGCGGCTCCTGCGTGGTGCCGGGAGACTGGAACGGCGACGGCCACCTCGATCTCTTCGTGGGGCGGCGGGTCGTGGCGCGTGGCTACGGCCTCACGCCACGAAGCTATCTGCTGGAGAACGACGGCCGGGGGCGGTTTCGTGACGTCACGCTCGAGAAAGCCCCAGCCCTCGCCGACGTGGGGATGGTGACATCCGCCGCATGGGTCGATTACGACCATGATGGCAAGCTGGACCTGATCGTCGTGGGCGAGTGGATGGCGATCCGCGTCTTCCACCAGGAAGATGGGCGTTTCGTGGACCGGACCGCCGAGGCGGGCCTCGCGGGAACGGAAGGCTGGTGGAACAGCGTGACGGTCGCCGACCTGAACGGCGACGGGCGTCCCGATCTGGTCGTCGGCAACCTGGGGCTCAACTCCTACCTCCAGGCTGCGCCGGGAGAGCCCGCGCGGTTGTTCGTCGGCGACTTCGGCCATAACGGGACCCGGGAGCAGGTCCTGACGTTCTACAAGCACGGTGTGAGCTACCCGCTCGCCGGTCGGGACGAGTTTGCAGGTCTGATTCCTCGGCTGAGAACGCGATACGCCACGTATGCGGACTTCGGCGCCGCCCGAGTCGAGGACATCTTCCCGGCCGGGGACCTTGCCCAGGCGACGGTTCGAGAAGCCCACATGTTCGCGAGCTCCGTGGCTCTGAACAACGGCAACGGCACCTTCACCGTGCGGCCGCTCCCCGCCGAGGCGCAGTTCGCGCCCATCCGCGCGGTCCTGGTGGACGACTTCGACGGAAACGGCCGGCCTGATCTCTTGGTCGGGGGGAACCTGTACGGCGTACCGCCCGTGCTGGGGCGTTACGATGCCAGCTACGGCTTGCTGCTCTCCGGCACGGGCGACGGTCGCTTCGAGGCGGTCGACATGGAGCGGAGCGGGCTCGTGATCGAGGGGCAGGTGCGCCACATGGGATGGCTCAAGTGGGCCGGGGCCCGCGGTGGCCGGCTCATTATCGTGGCGCGAAACGACGACCGGCTTCAGCTGCTGCGCCCGCTCCGCGCCTCGCGGTAGAGGTCCAGGGCCTTCGCGAGCGGTCCCACGATGGCGAGGGCGAGAATCGGCGGCGCCGGATAGAGCGGGCGCAGCACGGCCACGTGATAATCGCCCGCCAGCCGGATGGCGGTCTCCGCCACCGCCACGGCGGCGGCCACGATCACCCGCCCCCGGACCGTGCTCACGGTTGTCTTCGGATCGGTGATCATGAAGAAGATGAAGAGCTGGTACATGGGGCCGGTGAGCGGCGCGATTTCCGCGAGCAGCGGCCCCCCCACGATTCCGCTGCGCGCGAGGGCCAGGGCGACGAAGCACGCGACGTACGTGAGCGTCACATGGAGCATGCCCACCCGAGCAGCGATGAGGAGCCCGAAGCACCAGATCACCGCGTTCGTCGCCAGGTCGTTCCCCCACTGATGACTGAGGATGGCGACGCTCGCCGGTGCGGCGACGACGAGCAGGCTGATGGCAAAGTTGCTCGGGTTCCAGAGGTGCCGGCCACGGTATTGGAGCACGTACTTGGAGGCGATCGCGAGGAAGCCACCCAGAGCGAACGGCCACAGTAGATCGGCCCGTGGCTTGATCAAGAGGGCCAGGCTGATCCCGGTGATGTACGCGCTCGCCACGTTCGCGAAGCCTCCCCGCAGCCACCACGACAGGGCCAGCTCCGTCGCGACACAGACGCCGAGGGCGGTGGCGAGGCGATCGTAGCCGCCGAGGATGCCGTAGCGCGCCTCGCCCAGCACCAGGATGAGCGTAATAAGGAAGGAAACGGGGTAGCGCGGGTCCAGCCCGCCAAGGCGGGCCCACAACGCCCGACTAGCGACCAGGCTCGGTGATGCCATGCAAGCGGTCCACGGTCGGGTGCTCGAGCGTCTGCAGGGTGCCCGACGGCCAGCGAATCACCGCCCGGTCCACGCGCCCGGCGCTCCCGAGCCCGAAGTGGAGCCGGCGGTCGTTCTGGCTCGCGAATCCCGAGCCCCCGTCCACGACTTTGAGCTGGCGCGTCCCGCCGGCTTCGATCGTCACCTCGGCACCGATGGCGCTGCGGTTCGACCGCGTGCCCACGAGCTTGAACGCGATCCAGTGGTTCGCCGGCACGACCGTGTTCTTATAGATCAGCGCGGGCTGGTTCTGGTTGGCGATCACGACATCGAGCACGCCCCGGTTGAACAGGTCGACCAGCGCGACCGCGCGCCCGTCGTACTCGTCGCTCACGCCGACGGCGGCGGCGACGTCGGTCCACCCCGCCAGACCGCGGTTCACGAGCACCCGGGAGCGCTCGTACCCGGAGAGGCTCGCCGTGCCGATGGCCGGCCAGCTCCTCGCGTCTTCGAACACGTTCCCGTTCGCCCCGGCGATCTTCGACATCGCGTACCAGTAGCTCCGGTCCCGGTCCGCCGAGACGTAGCCGTTGACGATGAAGAGCTCGTTGCGTCCGTCGTTGTCCAGGTCCCCCAGCTGGGCGCCCCACGCCCACCCCGCGTCCGTGATCACGCCTTCGGCTCCCTGCTGGAAGCGCCCCAGCTCCGGCAGGAAGTTGAGCCGCAGGTTGTTGCCTTGAAACAGGTATCCCCGCACCGAGATGTTGGTCACGAAGGCGTCCAGCCGTCCGCGGTTCAGCACATCGCCGAGCGTAGCCGACATGCCGCTCTTGGAGTCACTCTCCAGGCCCACGCGGCTCAGCACGAACCGCCGGCCGTGGTCGTTCACGTAGAGCTCCTCCGGTCCGTAGTCGTTCGCCAGGAACAGGTCGGGCCAGCCGTCGCCGTTGAAATCGGCCGCGGCGACGGCCAGCGTCCAGCGGGTGCTGCCGACGCCCATCCGGTCCGTCACGTCCTCGAAGCGCCCGTTCCCGAGATTGTGAAACAACCGGTTCTTGCCTCCGTTGGTGGCGAACTCGAAGCTGTTCTCCATGATGCGCGTGGTTTTCAGGTGCCACAGGTCGATGTCGGAGCGGAAGTATCCCGTCACATAGAGGTCCAGGAGCCCGTCGCGATCGTAGTCGATCCAGACGGCCCCGTTGCTGTTCATCCAGTGGCGCAAGCCGGCGGCCTCGGTCACGTCGGCGAAGTGGAGATCGCCCATATTCTTGAAGAGCTGGAGGTAGCCCCACTTGTACACCAGCAGGTCCTCGAGCCCGTCGTTGTCGAAATCGCCCCAGACGGCCCCCATCGACACGCCCTCTCCCGGCCGATTCACGTCGGCGACCCCGGCATCGCGCGCGATGTCCACGAAGCTGCCGTCCCCGCGATTGAGATACAGCGCGTTGCCGGTCCCGAACCGGCTGTTCGTGAAGTAGAGATCGGGCCAGCCGTCGTTGTTCACGTCGGTGACCGACACCGACGCGCCCAGCGCCGCCACCAGCGGAGCGATGTTGTCGAGCTTCGCGTCGAGCGTCGGCCCGTGATGCACGAAGTCGATGCCCGCCTCGGCCGCGATGTTCGAGAGGTGAAACTGCACCGCGACGCGCGAATCGCCGGCGCCGGGCGCGCGCCGGTTCAGGATGATCACGAGCGCGATGGCGGCCAGGAACGACGCGCCAAGGGCGACGCGACGCTGAAACAGGGAAGTCACGGCGTGAACCATACCACCCGCCGTGTCAGCGAGACAAGTAACGTACTATCTTCACCGCGTGCGTCGAGTCCGCGGGTAAACCCGCGACTCGGCATCTGCCCGTAAACGGGCACGTGACGTCGGCACTCACGCCGGTTTACCGGCAATGCCGAGTCGCGGCTTGAGCCGCGCATACGGACGCGGCAGGTCTGGGCCCGTAAAGGGTTGGAGGCGTTCGCGTGCGAATCAGAAACCTGGGCGGAATCGGCCTGCTGCTGACGGTCGCGTGCCGGGGAGCGGCGCCGCGTGGCGACGAGCAGGCGAGGAGCGACTCGGCCGTCATGGCCCGGACCTGGGGCCTGGCTTACCTGCAGCAGCATCAGCTCCCCCGTGCCGAAGCGGAGTTCCGTAAGGTCGTGACGCTCGCCCCCGATCAACCTCTCGGATATGCCAACCTCGGGCTCGTGTACCTGCGCGAGGGCCGCTACCGCGAGGCCGAAGCGCAGCTCCGTCGGGCCGCGGCGCTCGATTCCACCAACAGCGACGTCGGGCTTATGCTGGCCGGCGTGTACGAGGCGACCGGGTGCGATGCCGATGCGTTGCGGGAAGTGGAGCGCGTGCGGCACCGCGACTCGACCGACATCCGTGCGCTGTACGCGCTCGCCGAGCTCGCCAGGCGGTCCGCCGACTCCGTGGACCGGCAACGCCGGGAGGGCTGGTTGCGCCAGGTGGTGGCCCGCGCGCCGGCGAATGTCGTCGCGCGGCTCGAGCTGGTGGGCCTCCTGCTCGCGCGCGGATCCGCTGGCGCGGCCGCCGGGGAGCTCGAGGCGTTGCAGCGGCAGCTGCCGCAATTGCCGCGCGAGGCCGCCCGCTTCTTCGCGGATGCCCTACGGTTGGCGCGCGCGGGGCGCGCGGCCGAGGCGGCGACTCAGGCGCGGCTCTTCCACCGCGCCATGGAGGTCACCGCGGCGTACCAGGTCGGCCTCGAGCGCCTGGGAGGCTCGACCAGCGGAGGTACGTTCGCGGGTTATCCGGTCCTGACGTTCAACCCCAACATGGCCGTGCCCAAAGAGGATCCGCGCGCCGTCGCGGCGGCCATCCGCTTCACGGATGTGACGGCGGGGAGCGGGCTCGAGGGTGTGCCGCCGCTCCCCGACAGCCTCGCGGGGTCGCTCGAGCGCGTGGTGGCCTTGGCAGTGGGCGATTACGACGACGACGAGACCGAAGATCTGTTCGTCGCGGGCCACCTGTTCCGCGGCGCGCCCGGCGCGGGCCGCTTCGTCGAAACCACCGCGGGCGCGGGGCTAGCGCTTCGGGATCGGCCCGTCGCGGCGGCGTTCGGCGATTTCGACAACGACGGACGGCTGGACCTCTACGTGGCGACCGCGGGGCGGGGAGTCCTGCTCCAGAATGCGGGTCGGGGCAGGTTTCGCGACGTCGCGGCCGCAGGCCTGGCCGAGTCGGGAGCCGCGAGGCAGGTGCTGTTCGCCGATCTCGACCATGACGGCGATCTCGATCTCTTCCTCGCGACGGCCACCGGGAATCGTGTCTACCGCAACAACTTGGACGGCACGTTTCGCGAGATGGCCGCCCAGATGGGCCTGGCCATGGAGAGCAGCCGCGACGCGAAGCTCGGCGATTTCGACGGCGACGGCCACAGCGATCTCTTGGTCGTCGGCGGCGACGGGAGCACACGGCTCTTCCGCAACCTGGGCCAGGGACGCTTCCAGGACGTGACGGCGGCGAGCGGCCTCGCCGCCGTGAGGCGGGCCGGCGCGGTGGCGGTCGGCGACTACGACAACGACGGATTTCTGGACCTGTTTTTCACCTCGCTCGACGGCACCGATCCCGCGTTGTACCACAACCGGGGGGACGGGACGTTCGAGCGCGACGCCCGGACGGACCTTCTGCGGCGCACGCTCCCCGGGGTCGCCGGTCTGGACGCCGCGTTCTTCGATTTCGACAACGACGGTCGCCTCGATCTGATCGTCGTGGGGAAGGGCGGGGTGCGCCTGTTCCGCAACGATGCGACGCGGGGCTTCGAGGACCTCTCCTCCGTCCTGCCCCCCGACCTGAGGGCCGGCCGCGCCGTCGTCGTCGCCGACATCGACCAGGACGGCGACCTGGACCTGATCGTCGCCGGCTGGGACGGACGGCCCCGCGTGCTCCGCAACGACGGCGGCAACGTGAACCAGTACGTGGATGTGCGCCTCGTCGCGCTGCGCCAGGGGAGCGGGAAGAACAACGCCTTCGGGGTCGGCGCGACGGTCGAGCTGCGCGCCCGCGATCTGTACCAGCTGCGCCTCGCGACGGGCGGCGTGACCCATTTCGGCCTCGGGCGCCGGCTGAAAGCCGACGTGCTGCGCGTCCGCTGGCCCAACGGCGTGTCGCAGACGGTCTACTATCCGGGGACAGAGGAGGATGTGCTCGAGCAACAGCTGCTCAAAGGGTCGTGCCCGTTCCTGTACGTGTGGGACGGCCGCGGCTTCACGTTCGCGACGGACGCCATGTGGAACAGCGCGCTGGGCATGCCGCTCGGCATCATGACGCGGGAGGGCGGCATCCTGTCCGCTTCGCCGCACGCGTCGCAGGAGTACCTGCGGATCCCGAGCGGCCTGCTCCGCCCCCGCGACGGACGCTACGAGCTGCGACTCACCGAGGAGCTGTGGGAGACGGCCTACCTGGACGAAGCGCGGTTGGTCGCGGTGGACCATCCGGAATCGGTGCAGGTCTACGTCAACGAGCGGTTCGTGCCGGCGGGGTCATCGTCGCTCCGGCTGTACCAGGTCGCGCGACCCCGGCTGCCGGTGGCGGCGACCGACGAGCTCGGCAACGATCTGCTCCCGGCGCTGCGCGCCCAGGATCACGTCTATGCGGCGACGCTACGCCCGGCGCGCTACCAGGGCCTCACCGAGCTACACGACCTCGTCCTCGACTTCGGGGACCTCGCGGGGATGGACAGCGTCTTCCTGTTCCTCACCGGCTGGATCTATCCGACGGACGCGAGTATCAACTTCGCCCTCGCCCAGTCGCATGCGCTGCAGGTCGTCCCGCTGCACGTACAGGTGAAGGACGCGGCCGGCCGGTGGCGCACGGTGATTCCCGACCTCGGCTTTCCGGCGGGGAAAAACAAGACGGTCATCGCGGATCTCACGGGAAAGTTTCTGAGCGCCGACACCCGCGTGCGTATCCGGACCAACATGGAGATCTACTGGGACCGGGCGTTTGTCGCCTCAACGGCGTCGGCGAGCCCCGTGACGGTGACGAGCTTGCGTCCCGTGGGCGCCGATCTCCGCTATCGCGGATTCTCCCGCATGGAGAGGAAGGGCGGTCGCTACGGGCCCCAGTGGTACGACTACGGCGTGGTCTCGCGGGAGCCGGCCTGGGCGCCGATCCCGGGTGCGTTCACGCGCTACGGTGACGTGCTGCCGCTCGTCGACGCGAGGGACGATCAGTACGTCATCTTCGGCCCGGGGGACGAGGTCGCGCTGCAGTTCGACTCGACCGCGGCGCCCCCGCTACCTCGCGGCTGGACGCGGGACTTCCTCATCTACACGGACGCCTGGCTGAAGGACGCCGACTTGAACACGGCGGCCGGCGGCAGCGTGGAGCCGCTGCCGTTCCATGCGATGTCGCGTTATCCCTACGGCGCCGAACAGGCGTTCCCGACCGACGCCGCGCACCGGCGGTTCGTCGAGACATACAACACGCGGCGGGTGGGACTGCGGTCCTACAACCGGTAGCCACGCCTCATGAGGTTGCGCCCCGAGGCGGCATAACCGTCCGGCCCGGGCAGGTACCAGTTCATGGAGTCGGCCAGGCGATCGTAGATGTTGAACAGGACGCACGCGTGAATCGCGTCCTCGATGCCATCGTCGCTGACGCCGGCGGCGCGGAGCGGGGCGAGGTCGGCGGGGCGTACGTCGGCGGGCGCGAGGGTGAGTTTCTCGAGGAAGCCAAGCGTCGCCCGCAGCCTGGGATCGAGCGGAGCGGTGCGCCAATCCGCCAGCACCGCCGCGACCAGCTTGTCGTCCTTCTTTTCGTGCTTCAAGGCCAGCGACGCGACCGCGCCGTGAGCGCCCGTTCAGAACACGCACTGGTTCAGGCGGGACGTGAACGCGGCGAACAGCTCCCGCTCGCCCACGCTCCACGGTGAGGGCCCGCGCATCACCGCCTGCGTCCAATCGCATATCGGGCGACCAAAGAACTCCGGCCGGTAGAGGAGCGTCTTGACCACGTCGGGCACCCGGCGTCCGCTCACCAGTCGGATGAGCAGGAGCTTCAGCCGCTGGGGGAAGCGATGACGGTGCTCGACAGCGCGTAGCCGCATCAGTCGGGCTCTTGGCCCCGCAAGGCGGCGAGCCCGCGCTCGAGCCGGCCCAGGGCCGCGCCGAGGGCTGCCGAGACGGTCAGCTCGAACAGGGCGTCGTCGGAGTTGCCGGCGCGTTGCAGCGCGGCGAGATCCTCGTCGGTCACCCGGTAGGCGTGCCGGGCGACCTTGTCGACGTATGCCGCGAGGGCGGGGGGGATGGGGGGGATGTCCTCACCCGGTGCCCCAAACGCTCGCGCCAGCACCGCGCGCCGCAGCTCGGCGGGCGTGTGGCCGGGCGACGCGAGCACGCCGTCGACGAGCCGCGTGGTGTAGGCGGCGTAGCGCCCGCCCAGATCGCCCATTGTTCCCATGGCGCACGTTTCGAGCCCGTTAGAATGGCCGCGGCGTTTGTGTCCGTCAAGAGGGCCGGTCCCCTTGCGAGGTTGCCATCCGAGCCGTATTTCAAACCCGCGCTTAGTTCCGCTGGGTGTTCGATCACGCTGTAGGAGGGCAGGCGCATGGCACCGGGCCGTCACCTTGTTGCCGCGCACATCCGTAGTGTAGGGTGGGCCCTGCCTCTCCTTTTCGGTGGCTCGCCGCTGTCCCTTCCGGGTCAGGCTCGCGACCCGGTCTCGTTGATTATCCGCAGCGATGACGCGGGCATGAGTCACAGCGTCAACATGGCGCTGCAGCGACTCATCGACAGCGGCCTGCCGGTCTCCGTGTCGGTGATGTTTGCGTGTCCCTGGTACCAGGAGACCGTGGCGATTCTGAAGCGACATCCCGCGGTCGCCGTCGGCATTCATCTGACGCTCAATTCGGAGTGGAAGAACTATCGGTGGGGGCCCGTGTCGGGCCGCGAGGCCGTCCCGACGCTAGTCGACGCGGATGGATACTTCTTCCAATCCTCCGAGGCGCTCTACCAGAACCACCCGGATCTGCGGCAAATCGAAAAGGAGCTGCGGGTCCAGATCGAGCGCGCGCTCCGCTCGGGTCTCAAGATCGATTACGTCGACTATCACATGGGCACGGCGGTTCGCTACCCCGAATTCCGCGACCTCACCGAGCGGCTGGCGCGCGAGTTTGGGCTCGGCATGTCGGGATACTTCGGCGAGACCATGGACAATCCGCAATACTGGGCGGCCCCGCGCAGTAAGGCGGACAGCCTCGTGGCGTTTATCGATCGACTGAAGCCGGGCGTGAACGTCGTGGTTACCCACGTGGGGATCGACGACGCCGAGCTGGGCGCGTTGGTGGACATGAACACCGATCAACCCCTCCCCGAGATGAGCAAGAATCGTCAGGGAGAGCTCGATGCGCTCACGTCACAGAAGTTCACCGGGGCCCTGAAGGCCCGACACGTAGTGCTCACGACGTATCGCGAGCTGATCGCCAAGCAAGGCCTGACGGCCATGCGAAGACCCGCAGGATGAGGACGCCGCCATGAACGACATGCGACAGAGAACGCGTTTGCTTCGTGGAGTGGGGATGAGTGTGCTGATGGCCCTGGTGTTGCGCGCTCCTGCCGTCGCCCAGCAGCCTCAGCAGATCGACATCTCCGGGACGGTCACGTCGGCAACGGGCGAGCATCTGCGCGGCGTCACCGTGCGCGTCCGGGGTTCGGCCACCAGTACGGTTACCGACGACAATGGAAAGTACACCCTGACGGCTCCGTCGGATGGAGTGCTGACGTTTGGTCTCATCGGGTTTCGCGGCGTCGGGGCGAACATCGGCGGGCGCACGACCATCAATGTCTCGATGGAGCGAGCCATCAGCGTGTTGCCGGAGGTCGTCGTGACCGGTTACTCGACCCAGAAACGGACCGACATTACGGGTGCCGTCACCAGCGTCGACCTCGGAAGTGTCGAACGACAGAGCTCGGCCAGCGTGCTGCAGCGGCTCGATGGTCGCGTTCCCGGTGTGACGATCGATGCCAGCGGCTCTCCCGGTTCACGCACCACCATCAGGATCCGGGGTGTCAGCTCGTTCCAGAACAACGATCCGCTGTTCATCATCGACGGTACGCCCACGCTGGACTCGTATCTGAACTGGGTGAATCCGGGCGATGTGGGGTCGATCCAGGTCCTGAAAGATGCATCGGCGGCTTCGATCTACGGGTCTCGGGCGAGCAACGGCGTCGTCATCATCGAATCGAAAAAGGGCAGACCGGGACCGCGCCAGATTACGCTCGACGTGAGAACGGGCGTCGCCAATCCGGTCAGGGGCTATGACGATTTCCTCACGCTCGATGCGCTGCAGTATTTTCAGGTCGTCAAGACAGCCTATCAGAATGCCAACCTAAAAGTCCCGGTGAACGTTTTTGGCGATTCGATCAATCCCACGGTTCCCGCATACATCTGGCCGAACGACTGTAAGCCGAACCCGTGCAGGACTGCGGATGTGGATCCCACCGCGTATTCCTATCCCACGAGTCTGATCATGCCCGGCAGCGCCGGGACGAACTGGTGGAAGGCGGTGTTCAGTCCCGCTGCGGTTGCGGACGCGTACCTCGGCGTCTCAGGCGGCGGCGAAGACAACGCGTACCACGTCTCGTTCGATTTCTTCCGGCAGGACGGAACGGCCGCGTATAACCGGTACCAGCGCGGCACCGTTCGCGTCAACACCGCATTCAACCTGGACCGGCTCAACGTCGGTGAAAATATCGGGCTGGCGCTCGAGCAGGTGTACGGCGGGCTCGCGGATGATCCCGGCGGCTATGCCGAAGACGGCATCCTCGGCAAGAACATCCTGATGCAGCCGGTGGTCCCCGTGTACGACATCGGCGGACACTTCGCCTCGGGGAAAGCCACCACGCTGGGGAATCAATCGAATCCGCTCGGGTACGCCTGGAATCACAAGGACGATCGCAACACCAACGGCCGGATCTTCGGGAATGTGTTTGGCGGCTTGGACCTCACGCACCGCGTCACGGCGAAAACCAGGTTCGGGTTCAACGTGGGTCAAGGCACAGTGAGAACCTTCACGCCGACCACGCCGGAGAACAAAGAGCCCGTCACGGCCACGCAGATCGCGCAGGACTTCAGCTCATTCGTGGAGTGGACCTGGAGCAACACGCTCAATTACGTGACCTCGTTCGACCGACACAACGTCGCCGTATTGGTCGGACAGGAGGCGAACCGCAACGCGACCAGGGGGATCAACGGCACCCTCTCCAACCTGCTCAACACGGGCCTGGACTACCGGTATATCACCGATGCCCTGGGCGACGCCAAGACAAAGAACGTGAACAGCAGGGGTGACATCGGCACGTTGCTGTCGTTCTTCGGCAAGCTCGACTACAATTTTGCCGACCGCTACTTTCTGAGCTTCACCCTCCGACGCGACGGCTCCTCGCGGATGGCCCCGGCGCACCGGTGGGGTACCTTCCCCGCCATCGGCGCGGGGTGGCGCCTGTCGCAGGAATCCTTCCTCTCGGGCAGCGACCTCGTCTCGAACGCCATGCTCCGCTTCGGGTGGGGCATCACCGGCAATCAGAACATCCCTTCGGGTCGCATCACCGACCAATTTGGCGGGGGAGTGGGAGACACCTTCTACGATATCGGTGGAACGGGCACCACGGTGCTGCCCGGCTTCAGGCAGACGGCACTGGGCAATCCGGACCTGAAGTGGGAACAGAACAAGTCGGTAAACGTCGGATTGGATCTCGGATTCTTCCACGGCAAGGGCACGTTCAGCGTTGACGTGTACGACCGGAAAACGGACAATCTGCTGTTTCCCCCCGCTCTTCCGGGTACCGCGGGCCTCGCATCCGCCCCCTTCATCAATATCGGTAAGATGGACAACAAAGGCATCGAGTTTTCCATCGGCTATGCCGGCAACCTGGGCGAGGGCAAGCTCTGGAACGTGACGTTCAACGGCAGCCATTATATCAACAAGGTCGAGAAACTCGATGGATCGGCGACGTATTTCTTTGGTCCGATAGTCACCCGCGAACAGAATGCCATCATCAACCAGGTGGGCTATCCGATCGGGTCGTTCTATGGCTTGGTCGCGAATGGCTACTATCGGGATTCGCTGGACGCCGCGCAATGCGGCACCGGGGACCCGGTGGGGGAATGCTGGGACGACGGCGCCCGTCCCGGCCGCATCAAGTTCGTCGATGTGAATGGGGACCACCATATCACCTCGGCCGACCGCGCGATCATCGGGAGTCCCCATCCCGATTTCACGGCCGGACTGGATCTCGGGCTGCGCTGGGGACCCTGGGACCTGAGCGCGACCCTGTTCGGCTCGTTCGGCAACAAGATCTTCAACCTGCAAAAGTATTGGTACATCTTCCGCGTGTTCGAGACCAACGTGCGAAGCGACCTGCTGGCCAACTCCGTGGTTCTGGACGGACCTTGTACCAGTACTAGCTGCCACGACGTAACGGTGCAGAACCCCAACGCCAAGTATCCACGCGTGGATCAGAGCGATACCTACAGCAACCAGTTCAGCAGCTATTACCTCGAGAGCGGAACGTACGTCAGGCTGCGCAATCTGCAAATCGGATTCACGGTGCCTCCGGGAATGATCCGCTGGATACCCGCCGCGCGAATCTATCTGCAGGCGGAAAACCTGTTCACCATCACGGGGTACTCGGGTCTCGATCCGGCGTTGCCCGCGGCGAACATCTTCGGAGCCGCAGGCGACATCAGAGACCAGTATCGGGGTGTCGATCGGGGTGCGTATCCGAACAACAAAATGATCAGCGTGGGCATCAGCACCACGCTCTAGGGAACGCCTTTTCTCGAGGAACGGACGACGATGAACACGCGCGATATGAACAGGCTGCTGCTCGGGACGGCGTTCCTGATACTGGTGGGCGGCGTCACGTATAGCTGCAAGGACTTTCTCGATGTCGCCCCACAAGGGGCGCTGGATCAAGGGACGCTCTCAAACCAGGCGGGAGTTGAAGGCATCCTCATTGCCGCTTACAGGCGGTTGGACGGGGCCTCACTAGCAGGTTGCGACTGCTGGGGAGCCGCCGCAAGCAACTGGGTGTGGGGAAGCGTCGCGAGCGGTGATGCCCACAAGGGATCCTACAACGGCGATATTAACGCCATTCAGGACATCGAGCTCTACAACTGGGGGACCGGCGTTGCCGAGGGCTATTTAAACGATAAGTGGCGGGCCGTGTATGAAGGGGTGGTCCGCAGCAACGCGACGTTGCGCTTGCTGAACAAGGTTGTGCAATCGAACCCGGCTGCGATCTCTGCCACCGACGTGGACGGGATCCGGGGAGAAGCGCTGTTTCTCCGGGCGCACTATCACTTCGAGGCCTGGCGGATGTGGGGAAATATTCCCTACTACACCGAGGATGATGCGACCTTCGATAAGCCGAATGACCTGTGTCCAGCGCACGACTGTGGTCCGGGTCGCCTGGATCCAGTCGCGACGCTCATCATCAAGGACCTGGACGCGGCCATCGCGCTGCTGCCGGCGACTCCGCGAAACGGGCAGGTGGGACGAGCGACGAAATGGTCTGCTACAGCCTACAAAGGAAGGGTTCAGATCTACACGGGCGACTACGCCGGCGCATTAACGACCTTGAATTTGGTCAAAGCGAGCGGTGCCTATTCGCTGGAAACGAGCTTCGATCACGTCTGGACGGGCTTCCACCAGTTCGCCAACGGCAAGGAAACCATCCTGGCGTATGAGGCCTCCATCAACGATGGAGAGCCCGATGGGAACAATTCCAACTATGGCGAACGCCTCAATTTCCCCTATAAGGACCCATTCTGCTGCGGCTTTCACCAGCCGTCCCAAAATCTGGTCAATTTCTTCGTCGTGAACGACAGCGGACTTCCCCTGGCCGTGACGGATCCTGCGTGGAACACGGGAAACCCGACTGGAACTGGCGCCAAAGACACGAATTTCGCCGCCAACACAACCGTTCCCGTGGATCCGCGGCTCGACTGGACCGCCGGCAGGGATGGCGTGCCCTACAAGGACTGGGGGCTACACACCAGTGCCTTCAACAGGGACCGGGCATACGCGGGCCCTTACAGTCCCAAGAAGAACGTCCATGAAAAGCGCAGTGGCGCTCAGAGCAGCGTCGGTTGGAACTCGTTCCAATTGAATTCCGTGCACATTCACATCTACCGCTACGCGGATCTGCTGTTGCAACTGGCCGAAGCGGAAGTAGAGGCGGGGAGCCTCGAGAACGCGAGGACGATCGTCAATCAGATCCGATCACGGGCCGGGCAGACCGCTGAGGGGTGTGGGTCGGGGTCCACGGATGCGGCGACGCAGGCGAAGTACCCCGGAGCGTGGCCTGCCGGATGTGTGGGGGATGATCGCATCGCCGTGCCCTTGCTCAATGATCCCGTGAGTGGTCGGGATTCGTTGTTGACTCCATATGCGTTCTACAAGATCGGACTGTACACGACGCCGTGGACTGATCAGGTCTTTGCCCGAGCAGCCGTGCGGTACGAACGCCGGCTCGAGCTGGCGATGGAGGGCCAACGCTTCTTCGACCTGCGACGCCGGGGTGACGCCGATACGACGATCACCAACTACCTGGCGACCGAGACAAATCGGCTCGGGTGGCTTGGGGGCGCGGCTCCATTTGAGGCTCGCCATCATCTGTATCCCATCCCTCAGATACAGATCGAGTTGAGCCAGGGCGCGTTAATCCAGAACTGTGGGTGGGGCACGGTCTGTCCGTAAGCTACGGACGCCGGATGACAAACGCCTGCAAGGAGTCGCCGTTATTGGCAACGAGTACGGCGCTCCCTGCAGGCGTATGGATCAGGCCCAGTCCCGTAACATCCCGGGGGGCCAGAAAGCCACTCTCCACTGGAGCGACCGAAGTGAAGTGGCCCTGGCCGTCTCCCCTGACCCAGAGCCCATTGCCGGCGTCAGCCGCGGGTGTGTTCGGCTCGGCGTCGTACAGGTTGCCCGCCACGATCAGATCCAGGTTGCCGTCACCATCGACGTCGTAGGCGATGATCCCTCTGATCGGTGAGATCTGCGCGAGTTTGGGCAATGGACGCGCGGTGAAAGTCCCGTTTCCATTGTTTTGCAGATAGAGGCTGGCGAAGGTATCCGTCTGATAATGGATGGCACGTTGCAATTGCGCGGCGCCGAATAGCTGCGGGACCGAGGCCTGGGAAAACGCCGCATAGCTCGGGAATCGCACCGCCAGCGGATAGATGTCCCTGCCCAATGGCGCCAACCCGAACATGGGGTATTCAGTCCCGTCGAGCTCCTGTGTGAGCACCACGTCCGTCGTCTGGTTGCCCGTGAAATCGGCCGCATACACCCCGAACTTGCCCTTCTCGGACGTCGTGTATGTGTAATTCAAGCCCAGATTCCCGGCCACGAGATCGGGATGGCCATCGTGGTTGAAATCGTCGGAGGCAAGACTGTACCACCACCCCCGCATCGGGGGCAGGCCCATGGATGCCGTGACATCGCGCAATCGGGCGCCGTCGTTGTGATAAAACTGCAGCGGCATCCATTCCCCCGCCGTCACCAGGTCCAATCGCCCGTCGCCGTCGACGTCGATCCACACCGCGGCGGTGATCATCCCTCCGGGGTGAACGAGCTCCGGGGCGACGGCCTCCGTGACATCCGTGAAGTGACCCCCGTCATTCCGTAACAGGTAGCTGCGGGTCGGATAGGGATAGTTTCGCGGTGCCAGGCGACCGCCGACGAACAGATTCGGTCTGCCGTCGCCGGTAAAATCCCCAGCCGCCACAGCGGCGGTGCAGGTCGGCATGTTCGGCAACGCTTGGGTATCTCTCACGAACCTGCCACCTCCCTGGTTGACATAGAGCCGGTCCTGCAACCAGCGCGAGCCCGGTGCGAGCTGATAGCCGCAGCTCGCCACATACAGGTCCGGACGACCGTCCCCGTTGGCATCGAAGAACAGCGCCCCCCAATCCGCGAACTGCTTGTCGGCCGCCCAGGGCTGACCGTGTGTGGATTCGACGAAGCTGCCGTCCTTCCTTTGAACGAACAGCTTGCCCGGGACACCTGCCGCGCCGCCAATGAAGACGTCGTCCAGGCCGTCGCCGTTCACGTCGCCCACGGCAACGGGAGGGCCCTGGCTGGAAGGCTGGTATGGCAAGAGAGGCTGGACACTGTAATCGGGGACGGCGCCCGTCTGGTGCCGGTACTTCAACACTCGCGTCTGCTGGAAAGTTGGTGGAGGTTGGTGGAGGTTGGTGGAGGTTCTGGAGGTTGCTCCGTTCTTTGCTGCCTCTCGCTGTTCCAGGACCAGCGTCCGATCAACGTTCAGATCAGTCAGTAGTTGGCGACGTCCATCGGGCCATGTCACTTCCAGGCTATCGACGCGCGTGGCACGACCCAGACCGAAATGCGCTCGATCATCCATGGTGGACATGTATCCCCGGTACGGGGAATGGTAGAGGTATTGTTTTTGTCCTCCGGCGGTGAGGATCAGTTTCGATCCGATCCCCCGCCTATTCGGAGACTCCCCCTCCAACTTGATCTGCAAGTAGTGATGAGCGTCGTCCTTGGATTGGACATTTTCGTAGATGAATGCGGGCGCGTCGATGTTATTCACGACGAGATCGAGCTTCCCGTCGTTATTGAGGTCGGCATAGGCCGCACCGTACGAAAAGCCCGCCTGGCCCATCCCCCATTCTTTGGTTCTATCGGTAAATGTCAGATCTCCCTCGTTCCGGAAGACATAGTTCGGCACCTCGTAACTGTGCAGCTCCTTCAGGTGCTTCAGTGCTAGCTGGGTGTCTCCAACCTGGCGTGCCCTGAATACGGCTGTCTGGTAGTCGAAATCGTTCACGGCCTTGGGATAGCCATTGGTGACGAAGATGTCCTTGTAGCCATCGTTGTCGAAGTCTGCGAACAGAGCGCTCCAGCTCCAGTCGGTGTATGCGACTCCCGCCAGGCGGCCAATCTCACTGAAGACGACATCGCCGTCGTTCGTGACTCCATTATTGAGTTGCAAGGAGTTGACGTCGTAGGCGGCATGAAATCCTCTGCTGCGCAGCTTCATCTGGCCGCCGTAGGTCAGGTTGCCACTCATCCGTTTTCGCTTGTTCAAGGCGGCCGGCATCATGTCGACCTGCAGGATGTCGGGCCGGCCGTCGTTGTTGAAGTCGGCGATATCGACGCCCATGCCGGCGAAGCTCGTGTGCTTGAGCCAGCGGGCGGCCTTATCGGTGAACGTTCCATCCCGGTTGTTGACATACAGGACATCGTTGGGCGTGATGTCGTTCGAGACATAGATGTCGGGCCACCCGTCGCCGTCGATGTCGCTGACCACAACGCCGAGCCCATATCCGAACTCGCGGAGAATCCCCGCTTCGCCGGAAACGTTGGTAAACGTGCCGTCGCCGTTGTTGCGGTACAGCTCGTTGTAACTGCGAGGGTTCCCGCCGCTGATGCCGGCCGGGCGTGCTTCCTCACCACGCGTAAAGTCGTCGGGCGAGTTGTTCAGCAGAAACAGGTCGAGGTAGCCGTCGCCGTTGTAGTCGAGGAAGACGGCGTGGGTGGTGAAGCTCGTATCGGCGATCCCGTACCGTGCGGCCGCTTCCGTGAAGGTGTGATCCCCGTTGTTGATGAACAGCAGATTGGCCCGCTCTTCGGGCTTGGACCATTCGGGTCCGGAAACGGAGACGTAAATATCCAGGTACCCGTCGTTGTTGATGTCCACCATGGTGGCGCCGGTGGCCCAGCGGTGTGTGGTGACGCCCGCGGGCTGCGTGATGTCTTCGAACCGCATGTTGCCCTTGTTCACGTACAGGCGGCTCGAGACCATGTTGCCCGTGAAGAAAATGTCCGGTAACCCGTCGTTATCGATATCACCGATGGCCACTCCCCCACCGTTGTAGACATAGGGGTCGGTTTGAGCGTTCAGGGAATCACTGGTGGTGATGGTGTTGGCGAACCTGACGCCCGTTTGAGCCGGCGTCAGCAGCTTGAACAGTGGGCGCTGCGGTCCCTCGGGACGACATCCACCCAGCAGCAGAAGAGAGATCAGGACCGCGGAGCGCAGGGCACGAACGGTCAGGGCCTCACCCATGGTCGCTCAGCGGGTTTGGGGGCGGCTAGCATGGCGGGGGAACTATAGGCCGTCAAGAGTCCGCCTCCGCCCTGAGCGTCCTTGACAACTCGACGCGGGAGGGGAGAATGGTGTGGCATGCGAGCCACACCTTCAGTTTGAGAGGACGCGTATGAAACGAGCAGAGTGCGTCATTGGTGCGCTTGTGGCGGTGTTATGGATGGCCCCGCTCAGCGCGCAGCAGCCCACGGGCACGATCCGGGGCCACGTCACCGACGGCGCGACCCACCAGCCTCTCTCCGGGGTCACGGTGGCGGTCGGGAGCCGCGGCGCGCTGACCCAGGCGGATGGCCGCTACCTCATCACGGGGGTCCCCGCGGGCACGGACACTCTGCGGACGAGGATGATCGGATACGCGCCGGCCAAGCGGTCCGTCACGGTCGTGGGGGGCGACACGGTCGGCGTCGACCTTGCCCTATCCCCCCAAGCGGTGGGTCTCTCGGAAATCGTGGTGACCGGTTACGGGACGCAGCGCGTGGGCAACATCACCGGCGCCGTCGCGCGGGTTTCGTCGGCGGAGTTCAATACCGGCCGCATCATCACGCCTCAGGCGCTCATCCAGGGCAAGGTGGCGGGCGTGCGGGTCGTGGACAACAACGAACCCGGTGGTGGCCTCAAGATTCGGATTCGCGGCGCAACCTCGGTCAACGCGAGCAGCGACCCGCTCTACGTCATCGACGGGATGCCGGTAACGAGCGTCCTCTCGGCGGGCCGGGACTCCCTCAGCCGGGACCCCCTCAACTTCCTCAGTCCCGACGACATCGAGAGTATCACGGTGTTGAAGGACGCCTCGGCCGCGGCGATCTACGGGGCGAACGCCGCCAACGGCGTGGTGCTCATAACGACCAAGAAGTCCCGGCAACACGGCCCGGAGATCCAGGTCAGCACGAGCATTTCCTCCTCATCGGTCACCCGGCTCCCCTCGGTGCTCGACGCCGGTGAGTTCCGGGCGGCGGTGACGGCGCAGGCGCCGGCGAAAAGCGCCAGCCTGGGCAACGCGAACACCAACTGGTTCGACCTCGTCGATCGCAGCGGCTTCGGCCAGCAGCACGACGTGGTCGTCTCCGGTGTGGGACAGAGCAGCAACTACCGGTTCTCGGTGGGCTATCTCAACCAGGATGGCATCATCCGGAGCAGCTCGACGGAGCGGCTCTCCCTGGGCATGAGCTACGAACAGCTCCTGCTGAACGACAACCTCGACATCAAGACCAACGTGCGCGGGGCCCGCGCGTCCGAGCGGTTCCAGGCCGGCGACGTGCTCGGCAACGCCGTCGCGATGGCGCCGACGCAACCGGTCTACGACGCGACCAACCAGACCGGCTATTGGGACTGGCCGACGACGGGGGCGTCGGCGAGCAACCCGGTGGCGAGTCTGAACCGGTCCGTGAGCCAGGGCACCACCTGGCGCAGCGTCGGCAACATGCAGGGCGCTTACCACCTCCCGTTCCTGAGGAGCCTCACGGCCAACGTCAATCTCGGGTACGATCTGACTCAGGCCAACACCCAGACGTTCATCCCGAACGACCTCGCCGCGCAGATCCGGCAGGGCCAGGGCCTCCTGAGTCTCTCGAACCGGAACCAGACGAGCCTGGTAAGCGAGTGGTACCTGAACTATTCGGCTCCGATCCTCGCGGTGCCCGGCAATATCGATCTGACCGCGGGCTACTCGTACAGCACCTCGCACTCCGAGAGCCCGTTTTTCCAGGAGACCGGCCTTCCCAGCAACCTGCTCGGCATCAACGGCGTTTCCGTCGGGCCGAACTCGGTCGTCCAGAACAGCAACTACGTCGTGGATTACAAGCTGATCTCCTTCTTCGGTCGCTTCAACTACAATCTGAACGACCGCTACCTCCTCGCCGCGAGCGTCCGGCACGACGGGTCATCGCGCTTCGGGCCCGGGCATCAATGGGGCACGTTCCCCTCGGTGTCGCTGGCCTGGCGGATCTCGCAGGAGCCGTTCCTGAGGAGTGTCACCGCGGTCTCGGACTTGAAGATCCGGGCGTCGTGGGCCAAGACCGGCAACCAGGCGTTCGGGGACTATTTGCAGTACCCGACCTACACCTACAGCAACGGCCTGGCCCAGTATTACTTCGGCGGGCAATTCATCCCCACCATCCGGCCGGGCGCGGTGGACCCGGACATCCATTGGGAAAGCACGAAGTCGTATAACGTCGGCGTGGACTACGCGCTGTTCGGCGAACGGATCAGCGGCGCCTTCGACTGGTACACCAAGAACACCAGCGATTTGATCTTCACCGTGCCCGTCCCCGCCGGTACGAATTTCACGAACCTCGTCACGACTAACGTGGGCACCATGCGGAACCGGGGGATCGAATTCAGCGTCAATGCCAGGGTCCTGGAGCCGCGCGCCGAGGGCCTGGGCTGGACCGCGGGCTTCACGGTCAGCCACAACGGCAACGAGCTGCTGAGCATCAACCCGAACCACAGCGTCTCCCAGATCAACGTCGGCCCCATCGGCGGCGGCACGGGAAACACCATCCAGGTGCTGATGCCGGGCCATCCGATCAACTCGTTCTTCGTGTGCCAGCAAGTCTACCAGAACGGAACGCCGGTCCAGAACACCTACCTGCCGCTGGTCCAGAACGCGGCCGGCGACAGCACCGTCCAGGGTTGCACCAATGACCTCCGGCCGTTCCACTCCCCCTGGCCGACGGTGGAGCTGGGTCACTCGTCGTACTTTACCTTCCACAAGTTCGACTTGAGCTTCACGCTGCGGGCGCAGCTGGGCAGCTACGTCTACAACAACGTTGCGGCGTCCAACGGCTCGTACCAGAACATCACGTCCGGCAACGTGACGCCGACGAACATGGACGCTTCGGTCCTGAAGACCGGCTTCACAGCGCCCCAGTTCCTGTCGGATTTCTACGTACAGGACGCATCGTTCCTCCGGATGGACAACATCACACTCGGTTGCTCCTTCCAGTACGGTGGCCGTCCGTGGCGCGCGTACGCGACGGTGCAGAACGCCTTCACCATCACGGGCTACGATGGCGTGGATCCGACCGCCGGGCTGAACGGACTCGACAACAACATCTATCCGCGCTCGCGCACCGTCACCGGTGGCCTGAGCGTCCGGTTCTGACACAGGGCCATGGATACGGCTACTCGAGAAGGGACCAATATGAACCTCAGAACGTGTCAGGCTGTCGCGATCGTCGCCGTGCTCCTCGCGGCCGGCTGTACGGACCCAACGGTAGCTCCGAAGAGCGCCGTGACCGGCGCCAATATCTGGGCCGACCCGAACGCCTATGCCCAGTACATGGCGAAGCTGTACGCGGGGCTGGTCGTCACCTCACAGATCGGCCCGAATGATCCCGGGGACAAGAACGGGGACATCAAGCTGATCGACGAAGGGACATCGGAATTCCTGCGCCTGAACTGGTATCTGCAGGAGCTCCCGACGGACGAGGCGGTGATCGGCTGGAACGACCCGGGCGTTCCCGACCTGAATAGATGGCAATGGAACTCGACCAACACGATCAGCCAGGCGATGTATTACCGGGTCTTTTTCGAGACCGTGTTGGTGAATGAGTTTCTGCGCCAGACCACGACGAGCTTGCTGGACTCGCGGGGCGTCAGCGCGGCGCTCAAGGGGCAGATTAAGGAATACCGCGCCGAAGCGAGATTCCTGCGGGCCCTGGCCTACTGGGTCGGGCTGGATTTCTTCGGGAGCATCCCGCTCGTGACCGAGGCCGACCCGATCGGCGGCCCGCCGCCGAAGCAGGTCGCGCGCGACAGCATGTACCGCTACGTCGTGAGCGAGCTGCAGGCGATCGCGGATTCCCTGCCGACACCCAACGGGACGATCACCTACGGCCGTGCGACGCCCGCAACGGCGAACATGCTGCTAGCCGAGCTGTACCTCAACGCCGAGGTCTACAGCGGCACACCCCATTATGCCGACGCGCTGACCGCCGCGTCCGACGTCATCACCTCGGGCCTGTACACCTTGGAAGGCAATTATCGGCACAACTTCACCTCCGACAACAACACGTCGACGGAGGTCATATTCGCCGCCATCCAGGACGGGTCCCATACCCAGACGTGGGGGGGGATGACCTTCCTGGTGCACGCCGGCTGCGGCGGCAGCATGCAGGCCTCGTGGTTCGGCATGGACTACTGCTGGGGCGGCTACCGGGTGAAGCAGCAGGCGCACCGCCGGTTCGGCGCAGGGGATTCCCGCGCGTCGTTCATCTACGACAGCATGGCAGCGGTTGACTCCACGAGGGCTCAGCGGGCTCGGGATTCGCTCACGATTGGTGCGGACACGGCAGGGGACCCCGGGCATCCAACAAGCAAAAACCACTGGACGACAATCGACCACAGCGTTCGCGATTCCGTCATCGACATCGGCTCGTTCAACTACGGCGTCGCCGGGCCCAAGTTCACGAACAAGACGTCTACGGGCGGCCCCGGCTCGCAAACGACGATGATCGACACCGATTTCCCGATCTTCCGCCTCGGCGAGGCGTACCTCATCTACGCCGAGGCCGCCGTTCGCACGGGCACCAACGTGGCCCAGGGGGTGACCTATTTCAACTATCTGCGGGAGCGCGCGTACGGCAATGCGACCCACGACATCACGGCCGGCCAGATGACGCTGGACACCATCCTGGCCGAGCGGGGCCGCGAGCTGCTGTTCGAGGCCCGCCGTCGGACCGACCTCATCCGCTACGGTCTGTTCACGGGCGGGGCGTACCTCTGGGCGTGGAAGGGCAACCAGCCGGGTGGGACAGCCACCGATCCGCATTACAATCTGTACGCGATCCCGCTGAACGAGCTCAGTGCCAATCCAAACCTGAAGCAGAATCCGGGCTTTACTCCGTGAAGGGGCCTGGGCGCTTCAGCGATGACGGCTCCGTCTCAGGGTCGCACCGTGGCGCGGCTACCCACGAGATTGGTCATTATCTCGAAGTCCACAACGTCCCCGGGCGCCACCAGGACTTCGTCGGACCGGACACGGGGGCCGGCGCCGCTGGCCTGCGCGACGAACTGTAGGTGACCGCCGGCGGCGACCATCCCCGGGGGGAGCTCAAAACTGCGGGGAACTCCCGGGGCCACAGTCCCCATGTGGTAGGAGGTTCCGTTTCCGACGACGAAGATCTCCATCGCGCTCTGGGAATTGTTGGTGACGTTCACGCTGACGCGAGCCGCATGCGGCCGTAATTGCTCGGGGTCTGCCGCGCTGCCGCGGCGATGGGCGCACGCGGACGTGGTTACGAACAGCGCGGCGAGCGCGAATTGTAAGCCGCCTTGCATACGGGACTCCCGACGCAGGTGGACGAACCGCAGCCTCTGGGGCAATATAGGGTCGCGTTCTCGATAACGCGGGCCGTGTCAATCTCACGAGCGGTCAGACTCGGCGTCGTGCTCCTGGCCTGCGCCTCGATCACATCGCTCGCCGCGCAGCGCGCGACCGGGCCCGCGTGGGCGCGCGGCGCCGTATGCTACGAAGTGTTCGTCCGCTCGTTCTCCGACTCGGACGGCGACGGCATCGGCGACCTGAACGGTCTGATCGAGAAGCTCGACTACATCGCCAAGCTCGGCGCCTCCTGCATCTGGCTGATGCCCGTAGCCAAATCGCCCAGCTACCACGGCTACGACGTGAGCGACTATTACCGTGTCGAGCCCGCCTACGGCACCAACGACGACTTCAAGCGGCTGGTGGCGGGGGCACATCGCCGCCGCATCAAAGTCCTCGTGGACATGGTGCTGAACCACAGCTCGAGCGAGCACCCCTATTTCCAAGCGGCCCTGCACGATACGACCTCGCCGTATCGCGCCTGGTACCGCTTCGCCCCGGCGCCGCTCGGCAAGGGGCCCCACGGCGGGGACGACTGGCACCGCTCGCCCGTGCGGGACGAGTACTACTACGGGGTCTTCTGGAGCGGGATGCCGGACTTGAACTACCAGACTCCGGCCGTGCGGGACGAGGCGAAGAAGATCGCCACCTTCTGGCTCCGGGACTTGGGCGCGGACGGCTTCCGCCTGGACGCTGTCCCCTATCTCGTGGAGGAAGGAACCTGCCTGATGGGGTGCCCCGGCACGCACGCGTTCCTCCACGAATACGCGGCACACATCGACAGCGTGAAGCCCGGCGCGTATACCGTCGGCGAGGCGTGGGGCAACATCGACGAGATGATGCCCTATTACCCCGACCAGCTCACGTCGTATTTCGGCTTCGAGCTGGCTGATTCGCTTCTGTCGGCGGTCCGCACAGGTTCGGCGGCCGGACTGCTCACGGGCTTCGTCCGGCTCCAGGACACGCTGCCGGCGTACCGCTGGTCGCCGTTTCTGAGCAACCACGACCAAACCCGGGTGCTTACCGCGCTCGGCGGTGGTGTCACGCGCGCCAAGCAGGCGGCGACGTTGCTGCTCACCCTCCCGGGTCTGCCCTTCATCTATTATGGCGAGGAGATCGGCATGACGGGCGACAAACCGGATCCGCGCCTGCGTACCCCCATGCAGTGGAGCCCGCGGGCCGGCGTGGGCTTCACCACCGGCCCGGCTTGGGAAGCGCAGCAGCCGGACTCGATGGTGGTGAATGTCGCGTTGGAGGACACCGACCCAGGCTCGCTCCTGAACCTCTACCGCAAGCTGATCCACCTGCGCCGGCAGAACGACGCGCTGGCGACGGGTACACTGGTACCGCTCTCAGCCAGCAGCCCTCGGGTCGCTACCTACGTGCGCCGGGCGGGCGATCACGTGGTGCTCGTGGTCGCGAATCTGGGCGCCGCCCCGGCTTCCGGCGTGTCGATCAGTTCCGGAGAGGGAGTGCTACCGCCCGGCAGGTACGCGGCGCGCAATCTCCTTGGCGGTCCGAACGGCCGCACTCTGCAGGTCCACGCTGACGGCCGAATCCGGGAGTATGTCCCGGTGGCGACGATCGGACCTCGGGAGAGCCTCGTCCTCGACCTTCGCGAGTGAACTCGCGGCTCGGCCCTGCCCGTAAACGGGCGTGCGCGACGCCGCTTCAGCGGCTGGGCCGAGCCGCGGCTTGAGCCGCGCTCCACGGGAGGCGTCCATGTGTCGGGGGCTGCAGTCGAGGTCACGTCTGATTCTGGCAGCCCTCGCCACGATCGCGTCATCCGTTCAAGCGCAGCGCACCAATCGAACCGTTTACCTCGACAGCGTGGGCGTCGTGCGTTGGCGGGACAACCGGCAGGAAGTCACCCTGTTCGGCGCCAATTACGTGCTCCCCACCGCCTCCGACTACCGCGCGGCCGGGTACCTCCATGCCGATCGCAAGCAGATGATCGATGAGGACATGGCGCAGTTCGCCCGCATGGGCTGGGACGGCCTGCGGCTCACCTTCTGGGGCGACTGGGAGGCCTCCGACTCGGCCGGCAACCTGATCGCCAACGACCACCTGGATCTGCTGGACTATCTGATCGCCCGCGCACGGGAGCGGGGCATCTATATGCTCTTCAGCCCCATCCAGCTGTACGGCGCGAACTGGCCCGACGCATTGTCTGATAGCTCGGCACCGGGCTTCGGCCGGCGCTTCGGCAAAGCCCGCATGGGCACAGACCCAGCCGCCATCGCGGCGCAGGTGAACTACGTGCACCAGATATTGGATCACGTGAATCCGTACACGCGCGTGGCGCTCAAGGACGAGCCCGCCATCCTCTTCATCGAGCTGGTGAACGAGCCATGGCATCACCCCGAGGACCTTCAGGGCTCCATCCGCTACATCAACGCGCTTACCGACGCGGTGCGCAGCACGGGGTGCAACAAGCTCGTCTTCTACAACGTGAGCCAGGATTTCAGGATCGCGGAGGCCATCAGGCGGAGTCGGGCGCAGGGCGTGACATTCGGCTGGTATCCCACCGGCCTCAACTCCGGCCACGAGCTGGAAGGCAACTACCTCCGCTCGGTCGACACCTTCCCCGACATGCTGCGCCCGGAGCTGGCCCGAAGCCCGCGCCTGGTGTACGAGTTCGACTCGCCGGACCTGCGCACCGGTTACATGTATCCAGCGATGGCGCGGACGTTTCGAGCCGTGGGGGCGCAGTTCGCCGCCATGTTCGCCTACGACATGCTCCGGACCGCCTCGCGCAACCTGGGGTGGCAGACGCACTACCTGAACCTGGTCTACACGCCGCGCAAGGCGATGAGCGCCGTTATCGCCGCCGAGGCGATGCACCGGCTGCCCCGATTGCGTTCCTACGGTCCCTATCCCGAGAACTCGCGCTTCGGTGACTTCCACGTCTCTTACGAAGGCGACCTGGGGGAGCTGGTCGCGCGCGACGCGTTCCTGTACGCCGGCTCGACACGCGCGACGCCCCCAGAGCCAGCCGCGTTGCGCCGCATCGCGGGCTATGGCTCCTCTCCTACGGTGACCTACGGCGGCGAGGGGATCTACTTCCTGGACAAAGTGCGCCCGGGCGTCTGGCGACTCGAGGTCTATCCCGATGCGGTCCCCGAACGAGACCCTTTCGAGCCGCCCAGCCCGGACAAGATCGTGACGCGCGCGATCAGCCGTGCCTGGTCCATGACGGTCAACCTGCCGGACCTCGGCGCGTCGTTCACCGTGCAGCCGATCACTGCCGGGAATCGAGGCCCGGCCGGAGCGGTTGCCGGGCGGTTCGCGGTCACGCCCGGAGTCTACGCGCTGAGCGCCCAAGGCCCCGTGGACCTGGCCACGCTGCCACCATACGTAGGCCGCGTCGGCCTGGCAGAGTACCACGCGGCTCCGTCCGACTCGCTGCCGCCGTCGGTCGCGTCGCTGGCCGCGCCGGAATACCTCGCGGGGCGGGACGCCGACCTGCGGGCCCGCGTCGTCGACCGCACGCCTCCCGACTCAGCCATTCTCTTCATCCGGCCCGTGGCGAGCGGCTCCTATCGCGGCTTCGCCATGCACACCGCGGGTGGTTACGTGTACTCCGCCACTGTTCCGGCGGCGGCACTCCGGGAGGGGCCCCATGAAGTCGTGATCACGCTCTTCCGCGGGGACTCAGGCGTCACCTTCCCCAGCGGCCTGCACTTGACGCCATCGGACTGGGACTATTACGGTCGCTCGTCCTGGACGCTGGATGTGGTCGGCCTCGAGACACCGCTGCGATTGTTCGACCCCGCCCGAGACGGCGCGCGCCTGGCGTTCACCCGTATCGGCGACGCGGGACGCCGCGGGCTCTTCCACCTGGCGTTTTCCGGGGTCACGGGCCAGCCGGTCTTCCACTTCGAGTTGCCCGCGAACGCGAGCGGCGCGGGCCTCGCTGACTACACGGCGTCGCTCGTGATCCGCGATCGGATCAGAGCCCGGGAGGAGGCCATTGCCGGCGCGGACGAGATGCGTGTGCGCCTGCGAGGCCTCGGACCCCGCCAGATCCTGCACGTCACGCTCATGGAGGACGACGGCACCAGCTGGAGCGCGGCGGTCACCGTGCACGACACCTGGGAGGAGCAGTCGCTGCCCCTCGCGGCCTTCACACTCGGCCGTGGCGTCCTACTCCCGGAGGGCTTCCCCGGCGAGTGGAACTACTGGGTGGCGCCGTCGGCAGGCCGGGGCGGCCGCGGAGACCGACCGCGGCTCGATCGGCTGGAGCGGCTGCAGCTCTCCCTGCGGCGCGAGGACGCGCGGGGCGTCACGGTCACGCCGGGCGCCTACGGCGTGGAGGTAGAGTCGATCACACTGGGCTTCCCACGGCCGCCCGCCCGGGACCCCGCTGGACGATAGCGGCTTCACGCCGTACGATTCCGCCGCCCATGAGCCCGCTCGCCTTGCTGCTCGTACCGTTCCAACTGTTTCCACCGGCCTCGGCAAGTTTGGCGAGTCACGTTGGAACGGCACTCGCGGCACTCAGCGTCCGAGGAGCCGCGGTTCCGTATTCCCAGGCTGAAGCCTGGGCCCGCCACGGCATTGCCCTTAAGGGCAGCGCGGCCCCGGGCCCACCCTTCAGGGTGGGAACGCCGGGTCGCCCGAACGGATCTTCTGACGGTCGAGCGTTCACTCGCAGCTCCTCGCGCGCCGACACCGTGCCCCCGTATCTCGCGTTCCCCGAGCCGGGGCTCGACGACCCCGCCGCGTACGAAGGCTATCAGACGCGCGTATACCAGGACGCGCGCGGCAACGCCTTCCAGGTCTACCTGAAAGGCTCGAGCGGGCGCGTCGTGAACCTCTGGGCCGACGCGGCCAACGAAAGCGTGGGATTCACCGTCCGCGACTCGGGCGGCAAGCCGGCGGAGCTCGCCTGGGGCTCTGCCGGTGCCGCCGTGACGGGGTCGAGGGGCGCCCGCACGCGGTCCGTGTCCTATGGCCTGGAGCTCCCCTCCTCCGTCACCATCGGTCTCTTCCTGCTCGGCTCCATGCGGGTGGAGCGGGACTTTCAGTATGCGCGCCGCGACTCGCTGCCCCTCGGCACGACTGCATTTCCGCAGGCGGAGCTGGCCGAGCTGATCGACCATCTCGCGAAGTTGAAAGGGCCCGAGCGCGCGCGTCACCTCGCCTTGCTCGGCGCGAAGACGGTCGACGCGCTGCGCGCGCGCCTCGCACCCACGATCGGCCTCACGCCCTCATCCCCCCTCTCCGCAACGCGGAGAGGGGGACAGGGGGTGAGGACGGATACGACCTGGACGGTCGAGGTCGAGCAAGTGAGCTTCGACGGCAAGAGCCACCTCTGGCTCTCACTCGAGGGCGATACCCGAGAGACCGTTCCCACGCTCGCCGGGAACGTCGTCACGATCCGCCGCCCGGCCGGGGGTCCCGTGCACGTGACCGTTGGCGTGACGACGGACGCGCCCGCGCTCGCGCCCCTCACGCGGGGGGAGATCTTCAACGACGAGTTTCTTCGGTTCGCTGCTCAGGTCGGCGCCGATACGGCTCACCCGCTTCGCGCCCGGCGGCTCGAGCGCGAGGTGCGGGGCGTCGAGCTCCTCTGCTACCGCGAGAAGCTGATGGCGGGGCTCCCTAACTTCGCGACGTATTTCGGCCGCGATATGCTCATGACCGCGTTGTTGATGCAGCCTGTGTGGGCGCCGGCCATGTCGGAGCACGTCGTCGGAAGCGCCCTGGGCAAGCTGTCGCCCGCGGGGGATGTGAGCCACGAGGAGGCCCTGGGCGGCCAGGCGATCCGCGAGAACGCCGCCGAGTACAACCGCCTCGTGTCGGCGGGCCAGCTCGCCCGCGCCCGCGCGCTGCTCGGGCATCTCGCGGCCACGCGCGAGAACTACGTCATGGTGGATGACGACTTCCAGCTGCCGGTGGTGGCCGCCCGTTATCTGTCGGACTCGCGGGTGCCGGCCGATCGCAAGCGGCGCTTCCTGCAGTCCGAGGAGCATCTGAAACGACTCCTCTCCAACCTGGCGTTCGTCGCGCGGAAGGCGGCCCCGTACACACGCAGCCCGGTGGCGACGAACCTCGTGAGCTTCCCGCGCGCCCCTGACGGGTTGGGCCGCTGGATCTCGGCGAGCTGGCGGGACAGCCGGGCGGGATATGGCGGTGGACGCTTCGCAATGGACGTGAACGTCATCTGGGTGCCGCACGCGCTGGAGGCGGTCGGGACGATTCTGGACGCGCTGCAGCAGCTCGGCGTCACGCCCGTGATTCGCGAGCAGCCGCTCGCCACCTTCGCGCGCGATCGCGCCGCGCTCGAGCGGGCGGTGGCCGCTTGGAAGGGCGCGGAGCGCCATTTCAGGGTGTCGCTCACGCCCGATGAGGTCACCAAGCGCGTCGCGGCGAGGCTCGCGTGGCTGCCAGCGGCGGAGCGCGAGTACTGGGAAGGCGTGCTGCGGCGCGAGGGATCGGCACGGGACACGCTGCGGTTTCTGGCCCTGTCGCTCGATGGCTCCGGGCGGCCGATCCCGATCGTCAACACCGATCCGGCCATGGCGCTGCTACTCGACTCGCTCGGTCGCGCCCGGATACTCGAGCTCGTCGGGCCGACCCTGCTGCCGTACCCGGTGGGCCTGTTCGTGGACGACCTCGGACCCGTCACGGCGAACGACGCTTATGCCGGACGCGACGTGTGGGAAGCGTTCCGCCGCGACGCGTATCATTCGCCGACCGTCGTGTGGGGCCGGGACGTGAACGCGCTGCTCGCGGGACTGGCGCGGCAGCTCCGCGCCGGTGATGTAGGGGCGCAGCATGCTGCGCCCCTACGTGACGCGGTGCGCCGGATCTCCGATGCCGTGGACCAGTCGGGCCTGCGACACGCCGAGCTGTGGAGCTATACGATCGACCACGGGCGGCTGGTCCCGTCGCGCTACGGCACCAGCTCGGACGTGCAGCTGTGGAGCCTCACCGACCTCGCCGTTCAATATCTCCTCAACCACCCAACACCATGAGCAACCTGCACGGATTCGACATCGCCGTCATCGCCGCCTACTTCCTCGTGCTCGCCGGGATCGGGTACTGGGCGGCGCGCCGAGAGAAGAACGTCAGCGCCGACTTTTTCCTCGCGAGCCGGGATGTCGGGTGGTTCGCTGTGGGCGCGAGCCTGTTCGCCTCGAATATCGGCAGCGAGCATCTCGTGGGCCTCGCGGGCACGGGGGCGGCGAGCGGACTCGCGGTGGGGCACTTCGAATGGCTCGCGTGCTTCATGTTGCTGCTGCTCGGCTGGCTGTTCGTGCCGTTCTACCTGCGGAGCGGCGTGTACACGATGCCGGAGTTCCTCGAGCGCCGCTTCAACCCCGCGGCGCGCGCCTACTTCACGTGGGTCTCGATCATCGGCTACGTCCTGACCAAAATTAGCGTCACCCTGTTCGCCGGCGGCATCGTGATGCGCGAGGTGACGGGGTACAGCGTGTGGACCAGCGCCGTGATCTTGATCGTCATCACCGGGATCTACACGGTCCTGGGAGGCCTGCGCGCCGTGATTTACACGGAGGTGATGCAGGCGGTCGTGCTGATCATCGGGTCGGCGACCATGACGGTGCTGGGTCTGCAGGCGGTGGGAGGGTGGAGCGGTCTGGAGGCGCGCGTGCCGGCGGACTTCTTCTCCATGTGGAAGCCGATGAATCACCCCAACTTCCCCTGGACGGGCATTGTCTTCGGCGCGCCGATCCTGGGCGTCTGGTATTGGTGCACCGACCAGCATATCGTGCAGCGGGTGCTCGCGGCCAAGAACGTCAGCGCCGCCCGCACGGGCACGATCCTCGCCGGATTTCTGAAGATCCTGCCGGTGTTCATCTTCGTGCTGCCGGGGATCATCGCGGCCGCGTTGTACTCGGACATCCGGGGTGGGTCGGCCGATGCGGCGTACCCGGCGCTGGTCACGCGGCTCTTGCCGGCTGGGTTCAAGGGCTTGGTGCTGGCGGGAATGCTCGCTGCGCTGATGAGCTCGCTCGCGTCCGCGTTCAACTCCTGCTCGACGCTGCTCACGTGGGATGTGTACCGCAAGCTCCGGCCGGACGCGAGCGAGCAGCGGTTGGTGGCGGTGGGACGGATCACCACGGTCCTGCTGGTCGGCTTGGGTCTGCTCTGGATCCCGTTCATGAAGTACATCTCGCCGCAGATCTACATCTATCTGCAGAGCGTGCAGGCGTACATCGCCCCACCGATCGCGGCGTGCTTTCTGCTTGGCGTGCTGTACCCGAGACTGAACGGAACGGGCGCGTTGGCCGCGCTCTGGACCGGGCTCGTGATCGGGACGGCGCGACTCGTGCTCGAGCTCGCGCGGGCCAGTCTGGCCAGCGGCTCGGTGTGGGCCTGGTTCGCCGGGATCAACTTCCTCCACTTCGCGGCCTTACTCTTCGCGCTGTGCTCGGGGATCCTCATCGCGGTCAGTCTGGCGACCGCGCCGCCCTCACCGGCCCGGATCGCTGGTGTGACGTACGGTGCACCGGAGATCACGGCGGTCCCGGTGCCCGCGGGCCCGCGTAGCCTCAACGTCGTCCTCTCGATTGTCCTCGCCGCGACAATCGGCGTGCTCTGGATCATCTTCCGGTGAGCGCGTCGCGGAGGTTTGTGGAGGTTGGGGGAGGTTGGGGAGGTTGGGGGAGGCTGCTCCTCGCGGTTTCGGTCGCGTGCACCGCGACGACCTGCACAACCTCCAAAACCTCCCCCAACCTCCCCCAACCTCCGGGTCGGTACGACCCGGCTCACGACCTGGGCCAGCTGTTTCACGACGTCCAGCTCTCCGGGATCTTCGCCGACTCGAAGACATTCGTCGACGCCCGGCCGCTCGTCGCTCCGGCCGACATCGCCGCCTGCTACGCCGCCGGTCGGACCGCCGCGGGGTTCAGCCTGCAGGCGTTCGTGGCGCAGCGCTTCGAGCTCCCCCGGCCGGTCGGAGAAGGCTTCCATACGGACACCTCGCAGACGATGGAAGCACACATTCGTGCGCTCTGGCCCATCCTGACACGCCGTCCCGACACCGTTGACGCCCGTTCGTCGCTCATCCCGCTCCCCAACCCCTATGTCGTCCCCGGCGGCCGCTTCCGCGAGGTGTACTACTGGGACTCGTACTTCACGATGCTCGGGCTCATCGCGAGCGGTCGGACCGACCTCGTGAAGAGCATGCTCGACAACTTCGCCCACCTGATCGGGACGGTCGGGCACATCCCGAACGGCAACCGGACGTATTATCTCAGCCGCAGCCAGCCACCGTTTTTCGCCGCCATGGTCGGACGCTTCGCGCAGGCGACGGACACCGCACAAGCCCTGCCATACCTCGACGCGTTGGAGGCGGAGCACGCGTTTTGGATGAATGGAGCGGACAGTCTCGCGCCGGGGAGAGGGCAGGCTTACCGCCGCGTCGTGCGGCTACGCGAGGGAGGGCCGATCCTCAATCGGTACTGGGACGACCGGTCCGATCCCCGGCCGGAGTCGTACCGCCCGGATTACGAGGTGGGTCAGACCCTCGGAGCGGAGCGCCGCGAGGGATTCTATCGAAACGTGCGCGCCACAGCCGAGAGCGGCTGGGATTTCTCGAGCCGCTGGATGCGCGACCCGAAGGATCTGCGCACGCTCGAGACGACCGACCTTCTCCCAGTGGATCTCAACAGTCTGCTCTATCACGCCGAGCGGACGATCGCCGCGTTGCGGGCGTTCCGCGGGCGGGCCGGAGACGCGGACGTCGCGCGGCAGTTCGCCCAGGCGGCCGAGGACCGGCGTCGGGCCCTGCTCGCGGCGGCATATGATCCGGCCAGCGGGTTCTTCTATGATGTTCGGTGGCGGACCGGCCAGCGCGTGACCGATCGGCCCACGCTGGCGGCCGCGTCCCCGCTGTATTTTGGGCTCGCGACTCCCGAGCAAGGTCGCGCGGTCGCCGCGCGCCTCGAGCGGGAGTTCTTGAAGCCCGGCGGATTCGTCACGACGCTGATCGCGTCCGGTCAGCAATGGGACGCACCCAACGGATGGCCGCCGTTGGAATGGTTGACGATCGAGGGCGTGCGCCGCTACGGTCGCGCGCACCTGGCCGATGCCGCCCGCGACCGCTGGCTCGGGTTGAACCGGCGCACGTACCGCGCGACGGGGAAGATGACCGAGAAGTACGACGTCGTCGACCTCCAGCGGCGGGCGGGCGGCGGAGAATATCCCACGCAGGACGGCTTCGGGTGGACGAACGGGGTGGCGCTGGCGCTTGCGGCGCAGAAAGCGGAGGGTCCTCACCCTGTGTCGCGCGTTCGGTCCTCAGCTGCGGGTGCGCGTTTCGTTGTCACGCCCTGACCCACGTTCCCGCGTGACGTCTCGATTTCGGACGCAGACCACGCGATAACCGGCAGCTTCGAGGAATTCCGCACGAGCGGCATCATAGTTCCGTCGGTTCTGCTCGTCGTGCGCGTCCCCTTCCAGCTCTAAGACCAGGCGTTCGGCTCCTTGACGACGTGCTGACGGCGGAAGGAGTGAAGTTCGCGCGTGTAGCCCTCCGCGCCGGACTGAGGACAACGATTTCCAACGGCTCGATTAAGCGTGAGTAGTCTGTGGGATGCATGACAGCGACTTCATGCAACAGCGACTTCATGCAAGACAGCGACTTCAGTGAAGGGAGTTAGCGTGGAAGATGACCCCAGACTTCGGTCTACTGTTGTTGCAGTACCCCTATCGCCCAAGGCCAACGGGGCACATGCGCAACAACCTCGCGAGTGCGCTGTGGCGTCGTCGCGACTGCGAGTTTCGTGATTGTTTCGTGACTGACTGACGGCTCGTTCGGCTCCGCCGGGGCGCCGGCCCGTGGTCGTGTGACCGCGCGCACGCTCCTCAAATTGGCACGGCACTTGCCCGCCCTCTGCTCGTTCTGCCGAGTTGCGAGCAGGGTCGTCACCATGGAGGGGGACGTGCTACGGCCAGAGATTCCCCGGTCGCCCCGGAAGGCGGCCGGCCCGCCGCTGCTCTTTGTTACGCTGCTACTCGCGTCGGAGCCGCTGCGCGCTCAGACGCCGGGCGCCAACCTCGTCGCGCAGCGTGTGGATCAGCCTCCCAGGCTCGAGGACTTTCTCGCATCGAATCTGCCGGCCAGCGGCGTTCGCGTGACCGACTTCCGCCAGCGCGAGCCGGGCGACGGCGTTCCCGTCAGCGTCCCGACGACGGCGTATGTGAGTTACGACGATGCCAACCTGTACGTCGTGTTCGTCTGCCGGGACGATCCGGCGAAGATCCGTGCCGGGCTGACGAAACGGGAAGAGATCTCGGTCGACGACGCCGTCGCGGTGTACCTCGACACCTTCCACGACCGCAAGCGCGCGTACCTGTTCCAGACGAATCCGCTCGGCGTGCAGCTCGATGGCATCGTGACCGAGGGGCAGGACGACGACTACAGCTTCGATGCCGTGTGGCAATCGGAGGGCCGCCTGACCGCGGACGGCTACGTGGTGCGGTTCGCGATCCCGTTCCGTAGCCTGCGGTTCGCGAAGGCTCCGGTTCAATCCTGGGGCATCGCGCTTGCTCGCTTCGTCCGGCGGTCCAATGAGGAAGCCTACTGGCCCCTCGTGACGAAGCGGCTCGCAGGATTCGTCCCTCAGTTCGGGGTCCTGGAGCAGCTCCGCGACATCTCACCGGGCCGGAACGTCCAGGCGATTCCGTACGGCGCGTTCACCGGTGCCCGCTTCCTCGACACCGAGGTTCCGGCGTTCCGGCACGCCTCGGACCGGCGCTTGGGCCTGGACCTGAAGACCGTGGTCCGGGATGCCGTCACGCTGGACGGCACGGTCAACCCGGACTTCAGCCAGGTGGAGTCGGACGAGCCGCAGGTGACGATCAACGAGCGGTTCGAGGTGTTCTTCCCGGAGAAGCGACCCTTCTTCATCGAGAACGCGGGCTACTTCCAGACGCCCGTGAACCTGTTCTTTTCGCGGCGCATCACCGATCCCGGCGCCGGGGCGCGCGTCACCACCAAAGCCGGTCGCTGGGCACTGGGCGCCATCGGGATGAACGACCGGGCGCCCGAAGAGTTCGTGGGGTCGGGGCTCACGCACGAGCCCGACGCCGGGATCGGCGTCGTTCGGGCGCAGCGGGAGATCGGGCGCGAGTCCGCGGTCGGGCTGCTGGTCAGCGACCGGCAGCTCGCGGGCGGCGCCAATCGTGTTGCCTCGGCCGATGCGCGGTTGGCCCTGAGCAAGACGTGGATCCTCACCAGCCAGGCGATCGCGACGTACGCGCGGGACTCGGGCGCTCCCGGGGCGTCGGGGCTGGGGCTCTACACCCAGCTGCTGCGGGACGGGCGCAACCTGGATTACTCCGCGCAGTACCTCGACCTGAGTCCCTCGTTCGAGGCGCAGCTCGGCTACGTGCCCCGTGTCGGGGTCCGGGAGATGGTACACGAGCTGCAGCTCGTGCGGCGGCCGCATGGCCCGATCGTGAAGATCGGCCCCACGTTCACCGCCGACTTCACTTGGGATCGGAGCGGCGGGCTGCTCGATCGGTCGCTCAAGGCATCCTGGGAGGTGAAGCTCGTCGGCGAAACCAAGCTCGAGGTCTCGCACGAGCGGGCGTTCGAGCTGTTCAAGGACCTTCCGTTCGACCTCTACCAGACGAAGCTGTCGCTGGAAAGCGAGTGGCTGAAGTGGCTCGCCTGGTCCGTCTCCTACAAACAGGGGACGGACGTGAACCACAAGCCACCGTCCGGCGTGGCGCCGTTCGTGGCGGGGTCGGGCAAGGGGGAGCTCACCTTCACGTTCCGTCCGACGCCCCGGCTGCGTCTCGACCACACATACCTGTACAGTCGCCTCACGACGCTGCCCGGGGCGGCTCCGGCGGGCGGACCGCCCGTCCGGGTGTTCACCGACCGCATTGTGCGCGAGAAGCTCAACTACCAGTTCAGTCGCGCGCTGTCCCTGCGCGCCATCGTGGACTACGCGGCGGTGGACCGGGACTCGACGCTGTCGCGCGTCACGCCGGAGCAGCGCTGGACGATGGACGTGCTCTTCACGTACCTCGTCAACCCGGGCACGGCGCTGTACGTGGGGTATCGCGACGGGTATGAGAATCTCGCGCTGCAGCCGGGCAGCCCGCCGACCTTGTATCGCACGGACGAGCCCACGATTTCCGTCGGGCGGCAGGTGTTCCTGAAGATGAGCTATCTGCTGCGGTTCTGAAGCGCGCCGGGGTGCGAGAAGGTAACAGCGGACATTGGAGGGGGGTCGTGCTGCGAATCGCGATTCTGCTGGGACGCTCGTTCACGGACGAGCACGGCATGCCGGAGGTGGTCCGCCTGCTCGGCGAGCTCGGCGCCACGGCGCGACCGCTGCATCTCGGCGACGACCTGATCGACGTCGCGCGGGTGCGCCTCGACTACGACCTCTACGTGCTCAAGAACCGCAAAGACCTGGGCATGAGCGTGGCGGCGGATCTCCACCGCGCCGGCGCCGCGCTCCTCAATCCCTACCCGGTCGCGGTGCTGCTGCGCGACCGGATCGTCACCTTCCGAGTGCTCCGAGCGGCCGGGGTGCCGGTGCCCGAGACGTTCGTCGCGTCCCACGCCAGCCAGCTCTTCCCGGCGCTCGATCGGGGGCCGCTGATCATACGGCCTCACCGCCGCGCCCGGCTGCGGGGCAGTGCGGTGGTCTCGAACGCCGCCGAGCTGGCGGCGCTCGGGCCCATGGAGGAGCCGGTATTCGCCCAGCGCTATCACGCGCCGGACGGGCCGACGTACCGCAAGGTCTACTCCCTCGGGAGCGAGCGCTTCGGCGTGGTCCGGGTTCGCCCCGGGCGCACCCCCGAGGAAAAGCGGGGTCACCCGTTCACCCTCACTCCCGAGCTCGAGGACATCGCGCGACGCTGCGGATCGGCGTTCGGAATCGACCTCTTCGGCCTCGACATCGTGGAGAGCGAAGGCCGCCCGTATGTCATCGACATCTCGAGCTTCCCGGGCTTCAAGGGCGTGCCGCACGGTCCCCGGCGCCTCGCGCGCTACATCTACGCGGCCGCCGAGCGCGCGGTGCGCGGCGAGTCGATCGTTCCCGGCGACTCGCTCTCCACCCAGCCGGCGGCCGGATACCGCGCGTTCCGGGGGTCGACCTTGGATCTGGTCCTCCAGGCACTCACCACGACGCCCGCGACGGCCGAGGAGCTGGACGAGATCCAGAAGCTGGTGGACGAGATCAGGCTGCGCGTGGAGGCGCCGAAGCCGGCGCCACAGGCGCGGCCGGTGCATCCGCCGCTCGCTGCCCTTGCCACCCGCGAGGCAGCGTCTCCCCGCGTCGCCATGTACTCGCAGGGGATGGTCGGGTTCGGTCACATTCGCCGCAACGCCTCGATCGCTCAGGCATTGCGTGCCGCACCGCCGTCGCCGGCGATCGTGCTGATCGCGGAAGCGTGGCAGGCCGGCGCCCTCCCGATGCCGGAGGGCGTGGACTGTGTCACGCTTCCGGCACTCCGGCGAGAGGCCGACGGGGCCTATAACCCCCGCTTCCTGCTCGACGTCTCCGACCAGGACCTCATCGCGCTCCGCTCCCGGGTCATTCGCAGCGCGATGCAGGTGTTCGAGCCGGACCTGCTGATCGTCGACCACCTGCCGCTGGGTGTCGCGAACGAGCTCACCGGCACGCTCGAGCGCCTGCGGAAGCGGGGGAACACGCGCTGTGTCCTCGGCATGCGCGAGGTGCTGTACGACCCCGAGACCGTGCAGCGCACCTGGTCCGACCGGGCCAACATGGACGCCATCCGGGAGCACTACGACGCGATCTGGATATACGGGGATCCCGCCGTGTACGACGCCGTTCGGGAATACGGCCTGCCCGATGACATCGCGGCACGGGTGCGCTACACGGGGTACTTGGACCAGCGCCCGCGGCTTGAGTTTGCCGAGGCACAGGCCGGCCCCTTGCTCGCGAGCTTGCCCCCCCCTCCCGGTCGCGTGGTGTTGTGCGTCGTCGGGGGCGGGCACGACGGTGCGGCGCTGGCCGAGGCGTTTCTCGAAGCCGACTTGCCGCCCGATACCACCGGCGTGCTCGTGACCGGGCCGTTGATGCCGGGCGAAAAGCGGCAGGGCGTCTACCAGCGCGCTCAGGGCCGCTCCTGCTTCCACGTGCTCGAGTTCGTGCCGGATCCCACACCGCTGATCGAGCGGGCCGACCGGGTCATCGCCATGGGTGGGTACAACACGATCTGCGAAGTGCTGTCGTTCGAGAAGCACGCCTTGATCGTCCCCCGCGTGCGGCCCGAGCCCGAGCAGTGGATCCGTGCCGAGCGTCTGCGCGATATGGGCCTCGTCGACGTGCTACATCCGGACCAGCTGGACCCCGCGGCGCTCACCGCGTGGCTGGCGCGCGACCTCGGCCCACCGCCCGCCAGCCGCAGCCGCATCGATCTCGGCGGCCTCACGCGCATCCCGGGCCTGCTGGCGGAACTGCTGGGCGTCCCCGCGGGCCCGCTGCAGCCGGCCGCGTCGGCGGCTGCGGGGGTGGGGCTGACGTGACGCGATCCGGGGCGCCACACACACCGACCGTCCTGCTGTACGCGCAGGATCACCAGGGGCTGGGCCACATCACCCGGACGCTGACCATCGCGCGGCGCGTGCTCGCGGCCTATCCCGCCTTCGTCGCATACATCGCGACCAAGTCGCCCGTCGCCGCCAATTTCACCCTTCCCGAGCGGTGCGACTACATCAAGTTGCCCACGCTCCTGACCGCGGAGGGCGTGGAGCGGTCCCCGGCCGAGGAGGAGGCGGCCAAGCAACGCTTCCGGACCATCCGCGGTCAGATCCTGCGTGCCGCCGCCCTGGGATTGGCCCCGGACCTGGTCCTGGTCGATCACGAGCCGCTCGGCGCCAAGGGTGAGTTTCGCGACGGGCTGTATGCCCTCAAGGCGCACTGCCCCGGCACGAAGTTCGTGTTCGGCCTGCGCGACATCATGGACGACGTCGGTCGGATTCAGGGGCAGTGGCGTGAGCTGGGAGTGTACGACGCCTTGGAGCACTTGTACGACGGCATCGCCGTGTACGGCTCTCCAGCGCTGTACGACGTGGCGGACGCCTACGACATCCCGGCCGCGGTGCAGCCCAAGCTGCACTACTGCGGGTACGTCGTCCGCGATCCACCGGCACTCGACCCGGACAGGCTGCGCCAGGAGCTCGGCTTGCCGACCCAGGGCCCGTTGATCGTGGCGACCGTGGGCAGCGGCAGCGACGGGTATCCCGTGCTGGAAGCCGCGCAGGGGGCCGTGGAGCGGCTGCGGGCCGAGGTCCCCGAGCTGCACGCGGTCATGGTGACGGGACCGTTCATGCCGGCCGAGCAGCAGGCCGTGCTGCAGGCGCGGGCGACGACGACGTGTCGCGTGATGTCGCAGGCGGACAACTTCCAGCTCATGGCCGCCGCGGACGCCGTCGTGAGCATGGGGGGCTACAACAGCGTGTGCGAAGCCTTGGCGGTGGCACGGCCCCTGGTGATCGTGCCGCGGGCGACGCACAAGGTCGAGCAGCAGATCCGCGCCGAGACCCTCGCGGCCCGCGGATTGGCCCGGTGCGTGCACCCCAGGGACCTGGCCGGCCCGCGGCTGGTCGAGGCCCTGCGGTGGGCGGTGGGCTGCGATCGACGCGCCCACGCCGAACGGGTGCGCGAGGTCATCCCCGCGTTCGACGGCGCCGCGCGGCTCGTCGCGTACCTCGCCCGCTGGCTCAGGGGCGACTGATGCGCTTCCACTTCGACCCCGCTCCCGAGCAACGCGCTGCCCTCGAGGCCCAGCTGGCCCGGTTGCAGCAGCCGGCGGCAGCGCTGGAGCTGCTCGGCCCGATCCTGCCCGACGGGCTCGCGCCGGCCGCCGCCGTCTGCACGTTGCAGAGCGTTCACTCGGATCGGTTCGTGCTGCGGGTGCAGGTGCGCTCGCGCGGCGGCGAGGAGCGCGTGTACGCACTCAAAGCGTACTCGGACGACTTCGGCGAACGGGTGTGGACGCACGCGGTGCAGCTGGCGGAGCGCCTCCCGCTCCGGCACCATCGACCGTGTTTGCCGATTCGCTATCTCCCGCAGGAGCGAGTGCTCGTCTTCGATTGGGTCGAGGGCCGGATCCTGAGCAAGATCGTCGATGGCCGCAAGCCGGAGCTGTTGCGACAGGCAGCCGCGGTGGCGGCGGACCTGCATCGCGCGCCGCTCGTGCCGGAGCAACCCACGACTGCGCAGATGCTCGTCGCTGAAACGCGGGCGCGGTGCGACAACTTGCGCCCCGTCTGGCCGGGGACCGCGGATCTGGTCGAGCCCCTCCTGGCGGAGCTGCAGGCGGCGGTGCCCCATCTCGATTCG
>QHUK01000006.1 GCA_003222085.1 Gemmatimonadota bacterium | reverse complement strand
CATAGTCCGGCGCCCCCGAGCAGCTGGCCATCCTCGAAGCGAAGCATTTCAACGTGCGTGCCCAGTGTGAGGACGTGCACCCCGAAGGCGGCGCTGAGATTCTCTTGGACCTCGAATGCGTCCTGTCCGAAGGAGGTTGGACAGGTCATTCCGGTCCCGGCCATCAGCACACCCTGATCGGCGTTGACGTTGATCTGCGGGTAGGAAACGTTCGGCCGGCACGCATCGCGCAGCCGCAGATGGCTCGCGATCAGCTCGCTCGACCACCGGCCCGCGAGCAAGCTCGTCCAGATCAGCCGGGACGCGTTGACGGTGGCAACATCACGCTTCCCGGTCGAAGAAAGCCAGTAGAACCGGTAGGCGCGATCGATGAACCCCGAGCGGTCGCCGTCGCTGTAGTGATGCGACAATTCGAGTTGACTGTTCGTCGCCAGCTGGACGGTAATTTTGCCGAACACGTCCGTTGCGGGGGCGCGCCCGTTCGAGGAACTGAGCGTTCCGGGATCGAATCCGTAGGTGTTTCTGAGGATGTCCTGAAAGCGCGTCGCGCTGGCGTAACGGATCCCGATGTTCGCAAGGTCCGCGCCGCCTGCGGTATCCGCGATCAGCGGGCCGGGATCCGGAACGACGCGGTGCTGTGCGTCGACGCTCAGGAAATAGTGGGCGCGATCGTGCACGATTGGCCCGGCAATCGTCCCCCCATACTGCCAGGTGGTGAACCCCGCCACGGGATCTCCGGTCGCATCCTTGCCGACCAGGGCACCGTCGGCCAGATACGCGAACGTCGAGCCGTGCGTGGTGTTCGTCCCCGATTTCGTCACGGCGTTCGCGAGGCCACCCGCGAAGCCCCCTTGGCGGACGTCGAACGGCGCCACCAGCACCTGGATCTCCTCGAGAGCCTCGATGGCAATCGGCCGCGGCAGCGTCCCTCGCCCTGGGAGGCGCCCCGTGTACAGGTCGTGGTTCACGCCTCCGTCGATCTGGAACTCGTTGAGCAGTCGATTCTGGCCGCCGATGGCGATGCCTCCCGTGGGAGCTCTGGCCGACGAAGGGGACACGGCCACTTGCGGGCTCAGGGCGGTCAACGTGAAAAAGTCACGACCGAGATTCGGCAGCGTGGCGATCCGTGCCGCCGAGATGACCTCGGCGGGTCCGGTGCGGCTCGGGTTGAGCTGGGGATCAGCCGTGGCGTCGACCGCCACCGGCGCCAACTCGACGGCGGCCGGCAGGAGCGTGAACTCGGCGACGAGGCGCTGGTTGAGGGCGAGCACGATGCCGGTCCGGGCCTGGGGTGCGAACCCGAGGGCACGGACCTCGATGCGATAGGGCCCGCCTACTGCGACGTCCTCGAAGAGATAACCGCCGCGCGACCGTGTCGAGACTCCCCAGCGACGCCCATCCGAAAGGTTCGTGATGCGGACGCTCGCCCCTGCGATCGGCGTGCCGTCCTCACCCGCCACAGTCCCTTGAATCGCCGCCGTCGTGACGCCCTGCGCGTTCAATAGCCGCGGGAGAGATGCGAACGCAAGCAGGAGGAGCGGGTACCTCACCGCGCGCCGGCCAAGAGCCTTTGGAAGCGCGGCTGGCCCCGCAACGGGTCCCAGGTGGCATCGACTCGCAGCCACGCGGTGGTGAGATGCCCGGGGATCGACAGCAGATACTCGAGGCGGCCGATCGCCGCGTCGTACTCCCCGACCATCACATAAATGCGAGCCAGGTCCAGCACGCGATAGTAGCCTTGGTACGCCTCCTTGGTGACAGGGAGGAGCGCAACCCCCCGCTCACCCTCTTGGATCGCCTCTTGTTTGCGGCCGAGGCCGGCAAGAGCGATACCTAGCGCCGTATGCAGGCGTGCATCGTCTGGACGCTGGGCGACCCTCCCTAGCACATAGCTGCGTGCCGAATCGTAGTAGACGCGCGCCAACGCCCCGCGTCCCATCAGCCCATAGACCTGCGCGAAGAGCAGAGTCCTCGGCGCGAAACGCGCCTGCCCATCGAGCACCTCCGGCATTTCGTGCACGCGGGCGATGGCCTGGTCGTAACGGCGATCGAACAGTTCTACCATCACTCGTGTGTAGCGCATCTGCTGATTGTCGCTGACGCCGGCTGTTCTGGCCTGCTCAAACACCTCGCGGGCCCGTGGTGTGCTCCCGTCGCGCCGCAGATACAGCCACGCTTTCCAGTAGTAGACCTCCGCATTGTCCGGCGCTAACGCGAGAGCTCGATCGTACAGCGCTTCGGCGCGGGTGAAATCCCGCAGCATGTCGTAGACTTGCGCGTACTGGTTAGCCACGCCGTCGGAAAGGGGATCGAGCTGCAGCGCCTTGTCAAAAGCCGCCAGCGCTTCGGGCATTTTCCCCTGCCGCATTCGCAACACGCCTTCCGCAAGGAACACATGTGCATCGCTGGGCCGACTCGCCTCGACTACGGCGAATTCCCGCAGCGCGCGCTCGTAGTCCAACTGGCCCAGGAAGTAGTAACTCGCGAGGGAGTGATGTGCCTCAGGCAGTCCGGGATCCAGCTCGAGCGCTCTGTCGACCGCACGCTTGGCCAACGCGAGCCGCTCCGGCGAGCGGTCCCAGTAGCGCATGTAAATGCGGGAATGCACCCGCGAGAGCATGGCGTACGCCAGCGCGAATTTGGGATCCAGCGTCACGGCCTTTTCGTACATCCGGACGGCCGCGAGGTGGGTAGCCTTCGCCGACCCAGGACGTTCATAGTCGCTGCCGCGCAGGTAATAATGGTATGCCTCGATGCTGCGAGTCGGGATGCTCGCCAGCTCGCGGCGCTGCGGCTCCAGCAACCGCAGGTCGAGCGCCTGTACGACCTTCTGAGCGATGTCCCCCTGCACCCGAAAGATTTCGTCCAGCGGCTCGTCGTACACCTCCGCCCAAAGATGCGTGGCGTCCGCCGTCGTAATCAGCTGTGGGGTGACGCGGATGTGGGCCGCGCCTTGCGCTGACCTTTCCCAGCGGACACTCCCTTCCAGGACGTAGTCCACCCCCAGCTCCGCGCCGATCTCCCGAATCCCCTTCCGGCTATTTCTGTAGAGGTTGGCGCTGGTGCTCGCAATGACGCGCAAGTCGCCGATGGCGGACAACCGCGCGGTAATCTCCTCGGTGACCCCGTCCGTGAAGTACTGGTCGCCCGTGGGTCCGAGGTTGGCAAAGGGCAACACCACGAGCTTCTTCGGCTCCCGTGTGGTCTTGGCACTGTGGGCGCCGGCCAACTGCCCGATCAGGAGCCATCCACTCGCGAGGAGGCCGACAACGACCAGGGTGAGCCCGAGTGCAAGCCGCTTTCGGGCTGTCGGCGATCGCCGCGCCGCGACGTCTCGGCTCTCGTCCGACAGCGCCGGCCCAGGCGCTGCGACCCGCTCGCGACGGACCGCCGCGTCCGCAGACCTTGCCGCGTCCACTCGCTCCGCCGGTTGCCGCGTCCGGATTCCCTCCATGACCCCGCGGGTTTCAGCTGACGGCTCGACCTCGAGGTCGCGTCCGAGGCGCCTGGCGAATTCCTCGTAGGCCCGCACCGAGCCCGCCCGATCGCCCGCGCGGTCCAGCAGCTCGACCAAGCACCGCACCGCCGTCTCGTCGAACGGCGACAGCTCAGTCAGTCGCTGCGCCCAGCGTGCCGCCCCCACCGGGTTCCGGGCCGTGTCGTCTCGATCGATGAGGAGCTGGGCCCCCTCGCATGCGCGTCGGCGCACGCGTTCCCGCTCCTCATCGAGCCAGCGCTCGAATTCTGGCACCTCCGATACATGGAAGCCGTTGAACAAGCTCCCGCGATACAGCTCCAACGCCTGCTCCGCCTGTCCTGCCTCGAGCGCCGTCTCGAACTCACGGACGTCGCATGAAATGCCCTCCTCCCTGGTCCCCACCTCTTCTTCACCACGGGCCCGCAGCACCTCGCGCCCCAGCACTTGTCGCAAGGCGTGGACCGCCTGGTTGAGCGCGTTGCGTGCATGCGCATGGTCGAGCTCGGGCCAGAGTAGCGCCACGAGTGTGTCGCGTCGCTGGAAGCCCCACGGGCGGGCAATGGTGAGATAGCCGAGGAGGGCAAGGAGCTTGGGGCGCCGGAGAATTGCATCAAGCTCGCGGCCTTGCGAGTCCCTGAGCTCGACAGACCCCAGCATCCGGAAGCTGATCATGACGTGTTCCTCCGGGCCGGGCCCGCTCTTAGCCGTCAGCTAAGCGATGGCAAAGAAGCAGTACACCGGGCCGCCGCACTTTTAGAGAACATACGCCCTCCCTCGGGGGCCGCAATCGACGCGGCGCAACAATGACCGTGCCAGAGGGAAAGACGCTGCACAAACGGAGGTTTCATGTCGTTGCGTCACTATCACCTAGCTTGGCCGGTCTTGGCGTTGTCGTTCACAGCCTGCGAACGCACCCAGCCACTCGAGCCCGTCCTCCAGGCCAGTAACACGGGCGCGACGGGACCAACCGTCAACGCGCCATCGAACGTCGGCGCCGCCGCCGCGGACACGGCCCGGATCAACCTGTCGTGGCAGGACAACGCCGGCAACGAATCGGGCTTCGAGGTCCACCGCGCCACACCGTGGCCCAGCAGCGCGTTCACGCTGCGGGCCAAACTCCCGACGAACACGATCGCGTTCAGCGACACGGGTCTCACCAACAGCACTCAGTACTGCTACAAGGTGCGCGCCTTTCAGACGAAGGGCTTCAAGACGTATTTCTCGGCCTTCTCGGCCATCGCATGCGTCGCCACTGCGGCGCCACCCCCACCGCCGCAGCCACGTGCACCCAGCGGCGTCTCCGCGGCCCTGGTGCCCGGTATCAGGGTCCGGGTCCAGTGGGCCGACAACTCGACGAACGAGGATGGCTTTCGCGTGGAGCGCTCGGCTGATCAGGTAACGTGGGCGACGGTGGCGACCATCGGTCCGTCGAGTGACACCTCGGTGTCGTTCACGGACGACACATGGACCATCGAGCAACAGGCGTGCTACCGCGTCTTCGCGTTCAACGGCGCAGGCGACTCGCCGGCGGCCACTGCGTGCACGGCACCCTTGTTAGGTCCGACGAGTCTCACGTTGACCGACGGCGGGCTGACGTGGATCGACAACTCGTCGATCGAGGACGGTTACGAGGTCTGGTTCCGGTTCGGCCCGTACTGTTTGGTGCCCACCGCCCTGCTCGCCGTTCTTCCCGCCGACGCAACCTCCGCAACAACCTACTGGTATGGCGACTGCCCAGTCGTCAGTTACCTCGTGGCGGCCACGAAGGATGGCGCGTATTCGGCGTGGGCCGAGGTGGCAGTGCCGTGAAGGCCGACTTCCATCGAGTGGGAAGGAGACATCCATGAAGCGTCACGCATCGTGCATCCTGACCCTGTCCCTCGTCGGGCTGTCGCTCCAGGGTTGCCAGGACCATCCAGCGCTGACGGAGGCAGCGGGCCAGCGAATGCTCGCCGCGAGCGTCGCATCACCTGCATCCACCGGGCGCTTCATCGTCGTCTTCTCGTCCGAGCGTGTCCCCGCCGACTTTGGGGCACGCGTCGCGCAGCTCGGCGGCTCGATCGAGAACGCGCTCGACAGTATCGGGGTCGCCACGGTGACCGGGCTGTCGGACGCGGCTGCCGCCGAGTTGTCGGCCACAGCCCACGTCCGAGCCGTGGAGTCCGATGCAATCACTACTCCGCAGGGTGGGGAAGCGGCTGAGGACCTGCCTGAACAGGCCGCGAACGACATCGTCGCAGTGGCGGATGCGATCGCGTCGCCAACGGCCGCCCAGTTCTACGCGCGCCAGTGGAACCTGCGGGCCGTCTTCGCGCCCGAAGCGTGGGCGGCCGGCTACCTTGGCTCGCGCGACGTGAAGGTTGCGATCCTCGACACCGGCATCGACTACCTGAATCCGGACCTCGTCGGGCTCGTGGACCTCGTGCACTCGAAGTCGTTCGTGCCCGAGGACGTCATGCCGGCGCGCTATGCCGACCGGCTCCCGTTCAGCGACTTGTTTTGGCATGGCACGGCTGTAGCCTCCGTCGTCGCGAGTAATGCCAGGGTGCTCGCCGGACTGAACCAGTTCGTGACGCTCCTCGCAGTGAAGGTCGCCGACTCCACGAACAACCACACCGTCGGCCGGCTGATCAGCGGCATCGTGTACGCTGCCGACCAGGGCGCCGACGTGATCAACCTCAGCAGAGGCAGCGAGCGCCACAAGAGTCAGAGCCCGGGCTTTGTGGCGGCATTCGAGCGCGCCGTGAACTACGCGTTCCGGAAGGGGGCGCTCGTCGTCAGCGTCGCCTTCAACGACGCCGCCGACCTCGATCACAACGGCAACATCGTGCGGATGCCCTGCGAAGCCGCCAACGCGATGTGTGTCTCAGCCACCGGGCCGACCGGCGCGGCCGGCATCAATGGGCCGTGGGTAGACGTGGATGCAATCGCGCCATACAGCGCTTTCGGCCGCTCCGCCGTCAGCGTCGCCGCTCCCGGCGGCACCGGCGATGTGGGTCAATTCCGGAGAATGTGGGTGCTCTGCACGACGACCCCGACACAGACCACCGGTGCCCCAGCATGCCGCGCCCGCCAGCCCGTCGCGCAGGGCGCCGGTACGAGCTTCGCGGCGCCGCACGTCGCCGGACTCGCGGCGCTGCTGGTGGCGCAGCTCGGCCACGGAAATCCGGCGCTGATCCGCGCGCGAATTCTGCAGTCGGCAGACGACTTGGGCGACCCCGGGGTGGATCCTTATTACGGGAAGGGGCGCATCAACGTCGCACGCGCACTGGGACTGATCAATTGAGGGAGCAAGACTTCTTTCGCGGGAGGGGGACACCATGAACACGCTCCGCAGGTCCACGACGCTTCCTTTGGCAACTCTCGGTCTCCTGGTCGCGTGCGCGGGCAACGGACCGACCCCACCGCCCCAGGGGGTCACGGTGAGCGGATCGGTACGAGACCGGGTCGCCGAACCAATCGGCGGCGCGACGGTGCTCCTAGGCAAAAGCTCAGTGACGAGCAGCTCGGATGGGACGTTCTCGATTCCGGGCGTGGTGGCGCCCTATGACATCACCGTGATCCTAAGCGCCCAGAATACGGCGGTGATCTATAAGGGGCTCACCCGGTCGGACCCCGCGCTACTGTACCCCGACGTCGCGGCCGCGGAGCGGACCGCCACGATCAGCGGCACGGTGCCTCCCGCGGCTAGCAGCGTGACGGTTGTGCTCTTCGTCAGCAGCGGCCGCTACGCGTTCGGCGCAGGCCGTGCCGATGCGACGACCGGTCAGTACGCTTTCACGGTCCGGTGGCACGGCTCCTACGACACGGACCCGGGACAGCTTTCGCTGCTTCGGTTTCGGTGGACGACTGATGCTACGGGACTGCCGGCGAGCTATGACGGGTATGCGAGTAGACCAGTCACGATCAGTGCCGGAGGGAACTTCTCCAGCAATGACTTCGCCGCAACCGACTTGACCGATCCACCGGAGCAGAGTATCAGCGGGGCGATCGCCGTGCCCGCGAGCTACACGCTCAACGCCCGCCAGCTCTACGTCATTTTCGGGCGCGGCGCGCTGTACTGGGAAGAGAAGAATGCGTCCTCCAACGCGTTCACGTACACCGTGCCTGCTCAGGCCGGAGTCACGTTCGCCGTAGGGGCCGAGGCCCACGATGGTTCCTTGCGGTCGTCGTCCTTTTTTAAAGTGATCAGCGGAAACGCCAGCAACGTCGGCATCCCCCTGACAGCGGCCCCACAGCTCGCCTTGCCGGCGAACGGCGCCTCCGGTGTGGACGCCACCACCCCGTTCAATTGGAGTCAAGGAGCAGGAACCGGGGTGAACGTCGTCAACGTGTGGCCTGGCAACGGCAACGGCCCGAGGTACTTCGTGTTTACGGCGGCAGCGGACGCCAACATCCCGGACCTCGCAGCCGAAGGGATGGGCCTGCCGACGGGCGCGAGTTACTACTGGCAGATCGATAGATTCTTCCCCGTGGCGTCCGTGGACGCTGCTGCGGGGGAGAGCTTCCGACGCCTCATTACCGACGCGGACCGCGGGGACGTCGGCGAGACCATTTCAGAGCGTTTCGGCTTCACGACGAAGGCGGCCGCCGGCGCCGTCGCAGCGTCCGCGACAGCTCCGAGCGCGGCCGCTGCGACGGAGGGGCAACGTCGGGGATTACTGATGAGAGCGCCAATCCTGCCTGGCCCTCGCTAACGGCGCACACGCCGAGCGCGCGCGGCTGGGGCACCGAAACGGAAGCATCAGGCGAGCTTGAACTTGCAGAACTGGGGCGGGAGGACTCGAACCTCCAACTTCCCGGTTAACAGCCGGGCGGTCTGCCAGTTGACCTACACCCCATTGCACCGCAACCACCCTTCACACCGTCAACAGCCAATAGAAACCAGACGCACAGACGCACAGCGGTGAACAGGTGCCAGTGACGAGGTAAGCAAACGCCCCCGGGACCGCTCGGTGCCGGGGGCGCATCGTTCACTCACACCATGAACGCTACGCCGCCCGGTCCCTCGGATTCGAGAGGCTGGCGTTACGGTTGCCATTTGCGCCCAGACCGGCGAACGTCTGCATAGGGCCTACACACTACTACGACCCCCTCCCCCGAGCAAGGGGCCAAGCCCACGCGCATGACCCCGGACATCACCACCGCTACCCCCGCCGACCCGCCCGGGACCGTTCCGCGCGCGTGAGTGATTTCACGAGCCTGTCGCGGCGCGATTGGTTGACGCTCGCCGATCGGTTCTACGGCCGGCTCGATCGTACCCTCGCCGGCCTGACGCCCGACGAATGGCAGCGCCCGACGGCGTACCTCGGCTGGAGCGCGCGCGACGTCCTCGCCCACATGACGAGCGCCATGCCGGTCAACTTTCGCGAGGTCCTCGGCCGCGCGCTTGGGGGGAATCCGGGTGCTCCGCCGGAATTCGACACGTTCTCCCGCAACGCGCGGGAGGTGGATCGCCGCCGCACGGTACCGGTCGCGAGTCTCATGCGAGAGTTCCGCACCGAGCTGGAAGCAATCCTCCGGACCTATCGCGAGCTGAGCGACTCCGACTGGGACCGACCGGCTTGGTTCTTCGTTGGACGGGTTCGCGTGCGCACGCTGTTCCTGGCGCAATTCGCGGACAACGTGTTTCACGAGCGTGACCTGCTGATCGCCAACCGGAGATGGCCTGGCTTCGACCCGGAGTACACCGCCCCCCTTGTCGATTGGTTTCTCCGCGAGTTGAGACCGGCGACGTTTCGCCCGGAGCGGGCGGTAGGACTGCGGGCCGCGATGCGCTACCGGTTGCACGGCCCGACGGGCGGTGACTGGACGCTGACGGTGGCCGACGGTGCCTGCCGCGTGGAGCGCGGCGCGGACCGGCGCGTGGACGTGACCCTCGTCGCCGATCCCGAGGCGCTCGTGGCCGCCGCTCAGGCACGCGCCGCTCCCTGGGTCGGTCGCCTCGCGCGAACCGTGGACTGGATCCGCGGGCGCGCGCGCGCGGAGGACACCGTCGCCGCCATTACGGGAGCCGCGAGTCTCGCCACGGCCATAGCCCGACGCCGCATCCGCATTGGTGGCGACCGGAGGTTGGCCGCGCGCTTGAACCGCGCCTTCTGGCACTTCTGGCAGCGCACCGCGATGACGGCGGCGAATATCGCGAAGGGGTAGCGCATACGCCCATGACGCCCGACATCACGCCCGCCGGTCCTGCCGACCTGCCCGCCATCCTCGAGTTGCTCGCCGCGAGCAAGCTGCCGCGCGCCGGCATCGAGGACCACCTCGCCAGCACGCTGCTCGCGCGCGTCGATTCGGGCGTCGTCGGCACCGCGGCGCTCGAGCTGTACGGCAGCGCCGCGCTGCTCCGCTCCGTCGCCGTGGCGACACGGTTCCAGGGGCAGGGGCTGGGAGCCGCGCTCACCGTCGCCGCGCTCGATCTCGCCCGCCACCGCGGCGTGCGCACGGTGTACCTGCTCACCGAGACGGCGGGCCGCTTCTTCCCCAGGTTCGGATTCCGCCCGATCACCCGCGCCGACGTGGATGTGGCGGTGCGCGGCTCCACGGAGTTCACGACGGCCTGTCCGGCGAGTGCGCTGGTCATGCGAGCCGAGCTCACGGAATGAGCGGGCCCGGCTTTCGGGTGGCGCTCTGGTTACCGGTGTGCGCCATGGCGTTCGCCCGCCCGAGTTGGGGCCAGGAATCCGGGAGCGCCCGGTGGCGGCTGACGGGCGCCTGGCTCGCCGTGGGTCCTAACGCCCCGTTTCTCACGCGGCTGGGCACGAGACACCACGACGTATACGTGCTGGGCCTGCGGGCCGAACGCGCGCTGGTGCAGCACGGCGCGCTGCAGCTCTACCACACGGTTGACGCCCTTCCCCTCGCCGTCAGTACCGCCATGCCCGTTCGCTACGACGATGGGACGTGCGCCGGTGCCGCGCCACAGGACCAGGCCACCTGCCTCCAGTGGGTACCTCACTTCGGAACCGTGTACGGCTTTGGACTCGCTCCCGTGGGTCTGGAGCTGCGCTACGCCGCGCACCGACGGCTGCGCATCGTCGCGAGCGCAGCCGTCGGCGCGTTGTACTTCACGCAGCGGATACCCGACCCCATGGCCTCTCGCCTGAACTTCAGCATCACGGGTAACGTCGGGGTCCGGATTGCACCGGGGAGCCACCGCGCGATCGACGTGGGCTATCGGTTTCAGCACGTCTCGAACGGCGGCCTCGCGTTCAACCCTGGGATGAACACGCACATGCTGCAGGTCGGTCTGGGGGTGAGGTGACGAGGCGGAGAGCTAGTGCCTCATCCCGCTCTTCTCGGCAAACTCGCGCAGCGCGGTTTCCTGCTCGGGCGTGAGCTTCTCCGGGATCTGGACGTGGACCTCGACGTATTGGTCCCCTCGCCGACCGTTCCGCTCGATCCCCTGCCCCGGAATCCGGAACTTCTGGCCGTGCTGGGTGCCGGGCGGCACCTTGAGCACCACGCGCTTCCCGTCGAGGGTGCGCACCTTGATCTTCGAGCCGAGGAGGGCCTGCGCCAGATTGATCGGGACCACGCCGATCACGTCGAGTCCTTCGCGCCGGAAGAACCGGTCGGGCTCGACTTGAATCGCCACCACGATGTCGCCGCGACCCTTCGCGCCCTGTCCCTTGAGGCGAAGCCGCGTGCCGTCTTCGGTCCCGGCCGGGATGGTGATGGTCAGATGCTTCTCCTGCCGGACCTCGCCCGACCCCTGACAAGTGGGGCAGCGCTGCGAGGGTACCTTGCCGCGTCCGCGACACACGGGGCACGGCCGCTGCACGGTGAACCCGCCCTGGCCGAACGAGATCGTACCGCGCCCCCGGCACTCGGGGCAGGTCGAGAACGTCGCCCCCGGTGCGCCACCCGAGCCGCCGCACGTCGGGCAGACCTCGGGTAGCGTGAGCGTGACGGGGACCTTGCCGCCCAGCGCCGCGACCCGGAATGGGATCGCGATCGCCGTCTCGATCTCGTCCTCGTCGTCGAGCCGGGCCCCGGTGCCGCGCCGTCCAAAGATCGACGAGAACAAGTCTCCGAGCCCGCCGAACGAGCCAAGATCGGAGAGATCGAAGTCGACATCCGGACCCTGCGCAGAGCCCCCGCCCCCTCCACCGAACCCGCCCCGACCAGCGCCCGCGAAGGCTCCATAACGCCGCAGCTGGTCGTACTTCTTCCGTTTCTCCGCGTCGCTCAGCACGTCGTGCGCCTCGTTGATCTCCTTGAAGCGCTCGGCAGCCTGGGGGTTGTTGGGGTTTCGGTCGGGGTGGTACTGCTTGGCGAGACGGCGAAACGCCTTTTTGATCTCGTCGGTGGTCGCCGTCTCGGACACTCCGAGGATCTGGTAATAGTCTCTCTGTGAGGCCATCTACGTCCCGTCCCCGCTCCCCCGCCCCGCCTCTCCCTGCCATTGCAACACGATCACGCGCGCCGGCCGGAGGAGGGTCTCGCCCATCCGATATCCGGGCTGCAGCACCGCCCCCACGGTGTGATCCCGCGCGGGATGATCGGCCGATTGCGTGGTGACCGCCTCGTGCACGTGGGGATCGAACGGGACTCCCACCTGGTCGACCCGACTGACCCCTGCCCCCTCGAGTGCCTTCCACACCTTCCGCTCCACGATGGCCACTCCGTCGTGGATCGTCTTGGCATCGGTCTGTGCCGGATCGACGTGCGCGAACCGCGCCAGATCGTCGAGCGCATCCACCAGGCGTTGCACCAGATCGGCCTGCGCCCGCTGCCACAGCTCGGTGCGCTCCTTGACGGAGCGCTTCTTGAAATTGTCGTACTCCGCGGCAAGCCGGAGATACTTGTCCTTGGTGTCTCCGAGCTCTCCTTCGAGACGGACGACCGCCTCTTCCGAAGGCTCGATCAACGCCCCCGACTCCGCGCCCGCGGGCTGGTCGGGCGGCTGGGGCTGTTCAGGTTTGTCGTTCATATTCTTGCGCTTCATAAGCAATCGGCATGCCGTTCGAAATGCGCCGTTTTGGCTGGTCTCGAGTCCTGCCCAAGTACGGAACTGGCGATCAGACAAGAAGATAGCCGCGACATTCGGCGCTGTCGAGCCAGCGGGCGGTTACACCACGTCGGCGAAGAAGGCCAGGACGTCTCCGAACGCGGTGTCGCGCTGCGGGTCGTGCAACACCTCGTGATGCATCTCGGCATACCAGCGCACCAGCACGGCGCCCTTCAGGCTGTCGGCGAAGGCGCGCGCCAGATACGCGTCGACCACTCGGTCCTCGCCCGCGAGGAGAAACAGCAACGGCGTTTCGATGCGATGGCTGTCCGCCGGCACCGCGCGCTGCGCCCATTGGATCTCGCGCCACGCGCCGGGCGTCATCACGCCGTGTACCGCCGGATCGGCCGCGTACGCCTCGTTCACCGCCGGGTCGCGACTCAACGTGTCGGCATCGAGGCGGGCAGGCAGCGGCAGCGTAGGCCAGAGATCGGCAAACACCCGGCCGATGAGACGCTGCCAAGCCGGCGGCCGGAACGCGAGCCCGAGCCAGGGGGAGACGACCACGGCGCCGGCGATGGCGTCGCTCGGCTGGGTCTCCAGGTAGCGCAGTGCCACGAGCCCGCCGAACGAGGTGCCGAGCAACAGCTGGGGGCGGTCGGTCCGGAGTCGCACGACGCGGCGGAACGCCTGGAGGTCACCCAACAGTTGGCTGAAGCGCGACAGGTAACCGCGGCGGCCCCCCGAGCGGCCGTGACCACGCAGATCGAGGACGTAGCTCGAGTACCCCGCCGCGCACAACCGCTCACCGACGTCGCGCCATCGGCCGGCGTGATCGGACCAGCCATGCAGGACCAGCACCGCGGCGCGCGGCGTGGCCGGCTCGTACATGTCGTAGACCAAGAGCGTGCCGTCCGGTGCGGTGAGCGTGGGCATCTAGGTTTCCGCGAGCAGCCGACGGAGCAGGTCCAGTCCCGCCTGCGCGGCGCGACGGCGGACGTCGTCGCGATCGCCCGGCAGCACGCGCCTGAGCGCACGCGTGCTCGTATGCACCCGCGCCGCCAGCCAGACCGTCCCAACGGGCTTCTCGGGTGTGCCGCCTCCCGGGCCGGCGATGCCGGTCACGGCGATCGTGCAGTCGGCCGAAAACAGGCGCTGCGCCCCTTCGGCCATCGCCCGCACGGTTTCTTCGGAGACCGCGCCGTACGCCTCGAGGGTCTCGAGCGGCACCTTGAGTGCGGCGGTCTTGATCACGTCGGCGTACGCGACGACGCCGCCGATGAAGGTATCCGAAGCGCCGGGAACGTTGGTGATCCGCTCCCCGATCATCCCGCCCGTGCACGACTCCGCCACACCCAGTCGATGACGCTGCCTTCGCAAGGCTTCCAGCAGCACGGCGGCGAGGTCGGCGTCGTCTTCTCCGTAGGTGTGCTCACCGACGGCGGCCTTGAGACGCTCCACGACGACGCCCAGCCGCGCCTCCGCGTCCGTGGGCTCGAGCCCCCACGCGGTGACCCGCAGGTCCACGCCGTCGACGGACGGGAGGTAGGCGAGCGTGAGGGGTGCGATCTCGGGTTCGATGGGGCCGACGCGCTCGGCCAAGGCCGACTCCGACACACCCGTGGTGCGCAAGGTGCGTGACCGCACGACCCGGCGCGCGCTCCCCTGCCGGGTCACGATTCGGGGGAGCACCTCGTCCACCAGGAGCCCGCGCATCTCGCGCGGCACGCCGGGGAGCAGCACCACCACTCCGCGCGCGTCCTCGACCCAGAGCCCGGGTGCGGTGCCGCGTGGATTGGAGAGAATGACCGCGCCTTCGGGAACTTCGGCTTGCGTGCGGTTGACGGCTGGCATCGGACGGCCCATCCGATCGAACCGTGCCTGGATGCTCGCGAGCAGGCGCTCGTCGAGCACGAGCCGACGACCGAATAGCTCCGCGACGACGGTCTTGGTCATGTCATCCCGTGTCGGCCCGAGGCCACCGGTGGTGATCACGAACCCCGTGCGATTCAGGGCTTCGGCCACGCTGGCGCGGATCGGCTCGGGCCGGTCGGCGACGGTGGTGCGGCGCACGATCTCCGCCCCCGCGGCGGCGAGCGCCCGGCCCAGCTCGGCGGCGTTCGTATCCACGGTGTAGCCAAGCAGCAGCTCGGTGCCGATGGTGAGGACTTCGACGTTCACCCGCCGCCCTTCAGGACGGCGCGATAGCGATACAGATACACGATGAGGGAATACACGGTGAGCAGGATGGCGCCGGCCAGCGTCACGGCGACGAACCACCCGTGGAACTTGTTCCAGGCCTCCTCGAGCCGCCCCGTCCAGCCGTGGCGCAGCAACGCGTCGCGCCAAGCGAACCACGCGATCGTCGCCCCGATGAAGACGTTCTGCACCACGGCTTTGAGCTTGCCCGCGCCTGCGGCCGGGATTACGACGCCGCGCCGCTTCGCGAAAAACCGAAACGCCGTGATGAGGATCTCGCGTCCCACCAGGAGCAGCGCCACCCATACCGGCAGGCTGCCCCACCAGGGAATCCCGTACAGGATCGTCGGGTGGCGCGTGAGCCAGAAAATGGGGATGAGCGTGGCGAAGAGCAGCAGCTTGTCCGCGACCGGATCGAGCAGCTGGCCGAGCTCGCTCACCTGGTTGCGCCGACGCGCCAGGTAGCCATCCACCACATCGGAGGCCCCGGCCGCGAGGAAGATGAGGAACGCGATGACTTTGGGCCAGTACCCCTCGATGAAGGGGAGCAGCGCGATGACCGGCGTGAGGCAGATACGCGCCAGCGTGAGGATGTTGGGGAGGGTCCAGCGCATGAGCCCCCCCCTAGCTCAGCGTCTTCAAGACCAGCTTGCTCACCGTCTTCAGGGTGTCGAATACGCCATCGCCGCGGACTGCCACGGCCTCGAGGTAGGGCGCCCGGCCGATCCATTGATTGTCGACCCGCTCGATCAGGTTCTCGCCCGCATGCATCGGATCGGGGGTGACCTTTTGCTGCGCCCCGTCTTCGATGGGCCAGCCCGGGTTCAGGGAGGCCTGGAGATCGCGGATCGGCGCGGCATTCGGCAGGTCGCGTTTGTTGTACTGGATGATGAACGGAATCTTCGTCAGGTCGTAGCCGTATTCCGACATGTTATCGTAGAGGTTCTGCATCGATTCGACGTTCGCCTCCATCCGCTCGATCTGGCTGTCGCCCACGAACACGATTCCGTCCACGCCCTTGAGAATCAGCTTGCGGCTCGCGTTGTAGTACACCTGGCCCGGCACCGTGTAGAGGTGGAACCGGGTCTTGAAGCCGCGGATGGTGCCCAAGTCGACCGGCAGGAAGTCGAAGAACAGCGTGCGCTCGGTCTCGGTGGCGAGCGAGATCATTTTGCCGCGCGTATTGGGCGACACTTTGCCGTAAATGTGCTCGAGGTTGGTCGTCTTGCCGCCCAGGCCCGGGCCGTAATAGACGAGCTTGCAGTTGATCTCGCGGGACGCGTAGTTGATCATCGACATGGGACGCGCGTCCTCTCAACCGAAGAGTTTGTCAATTTCGTCTTCCGCCCCCTCGAGCAGGCCCTTTTCGGGCGCCGTCGGGCCCGCGCCCACGCGATTGAACATCTCCTCGAAGACTTTGTTCAACCGCTCCACCGCGCCCTTGCCCTTGAGCTTCACGAGGCCCAGGGTGGTACGCTGGTCGAACAGCACGACGAGGATCACGCGCTTCGCCACGTCGGCGAGAAACATCGACTCCTTCTCCCCCTGATGCACCAGGGAGGCGAACTCGTTCTCACCGATCATTTTGGCGAGCTGGTCGTTGGCGCTGAAGTCGGCGGCGGTGAGAGAGGCGAAGGCGGTGGCATCGAACTGCGGAGGCTCGCCGACGGTCGCGACCAGCTGCCCGGCGCGGTCGACGAGCAGCGCGCAGCGCGCGTTCGAGTCACGAAGGAACGCCTGCAAGTGCTGCTGGATCTGCTTGAAGTCGTTCTCGGAGAACGACCAGCTCGCCGCACCCGCCATTACGTCCCCTCGGGTCTGTCGGACTCGGCCATGTCGCGCCGGGCCAAGAGCGCCTGCGCGATGGTCACGCCGTCGGCATACTCGAGATCCCCGCCCACGGGGAGCCCCCGCGCGATGCGGGTCACCCGGACGCCCGTCGGCTTGAGCAGCTGTTGCAGGTACGTCGCGGTGACCTCGCCCTCCATCGACGGGTTCGTGGCGATGATCACTTCCCGCAGCCCCGCGCCTCCCCCATTCGCCACCCGTTCCATCAAGCGCTCGAGGTGCAACGCCTCCGGACCCACGCCTTCGAGCGGGGAGAGCCGGCCGCCCAGCACGTGGTAGCGGCCCCGAAACCGTCCGGCGCGCTCGATGGCCGCCACATCCGAGGCTTCCTCCACGACGCACAGCACACTCGCGTCGCGGCGCGGGTCCCGGCAGATCGCGCACGGCTCTTCATCGGTGAGCGTGCCGCACTCGCCGCAGGCCCTCACTCGGGCCCGGACGTTGCGGATGGCCTCCGCCAGGCGCGTGGCGGTCTCCGCGGGCTGCTTCAACAGGTAAAACGTGAGCCGCTGCGCCGTCTTCCGTCCGATCCCGGGGAGCTTCGCCAGCTCCGTCACGAGATCTTCGATGGCCGACACGGCGGATTATAGCGGCAGCTGAAACGGGAACGGCAGGCCCGAGGCGAGCTTCTTCACCTCCGCCTGGTACAGCTCGGCGGCGCGCTGCTGCGCCTGCGACACGGCGGCGAGCACGAGATCCTCGAGCATTTCCACATCCCCCTGGGCGATCGCCTGGGGGTCGATCTTGATGGCGCGGATCTGGCCCCGCCCATCGGCCGTGGCGGCCACGATCCCGCCACCTGCCGTACAGGTCACCGTCTGCTGGGCCAGCTGGGACTGGATTTCCGACAACCGGAACTGCATCTGCTGCCCCAATTGGAGCAGGTTGGATAAATCCGCCATACGTCGAAAGTTACCCCTCGCCGAAACGGGTGGCAAGCTATTCCAACAACTCCAAATCTAACGCGTCTACGGCGGCGTTGAGGCTGGGATCTTGTGCCCGCAGCGTCTTGAGCCGCTCCGCGCGAGCCCCTTCCTCAGTCAGCCGGCCGGGTCGCCGGGCCGACCGCTCTCCGCTCTCCGGTCCCTGGAGTTTGACGCGGACGGCCTCCGTGAAGAATCGTCCCACCAGCCGCGCGAGCGCCTCCCCCTGTCGCGCGAGCCCCTCCGCATGCACCGGATTCGTGTCGAGCAGGCGTATCGTGACCGCTCCCGCCTCCACACCGGCAACTTCGGTGACTAGCAGCAGCGCGCCGAGCATCGGGCTTTGGGCGCGGGCGTCCTCAACGATCCGAGGCCAGAGGGCGCGGAGGCGATCGAGCGTTAACGGACCCTGCTCCGGGGGGACAGCCGGGGAGACGGCCCGTGGAACTGCCGGGGAAGGGGGAACGGAAGCGGCGTCCCGCAGTACCGGCGCTGGGTTGCCCTTCCCCGGCTGTTCACCCTTCCCCGGCCTCTCCCCCGGCCGTTCACCGAGAGCCTTGATGACCGCCTCGAGTTCGACCGTCCGACTCATCATCGCCCACCGAAGCAGCAAGAGCTCCACGGTGAGCCGCGTGTTGCCGCTGGAGCGGAGCTGGGGCTCCATCTCCGACAGCACGGCCAGCAGCCGCACCACATCGGGAGCGGGGAGCCCTAAAGGAGTCCCTGACGGTCCCGGCGAGCGGTACCGTTCGATCAACGCCAGCATCGCCTCCGTGAACCCCTCTGGTTTGCCGCCGAGATTCCCCAGCAGCACGGCGCGCAGAACCTCCCCCGCTCCGGCGACGAACTCCCCGAGATCGGCGCCCGCATGTACCAGCCGCTCCACGAGCGGAAACACGGCCTTGGGGTCGCGCTCGGACACGAGGCGCAGCAGCTCGCCATAGACGTCGTCCGAGATCAGGCCGAGCACCTCACGCACCCGGACGGCGGTGACGGGCCCCTCGCCGAACGACACGACCTGGTCGAGGATCGAGAGCCCGTCGCGCATTCCGCCGTCCGCGCTCTTGGCGATGAGGTGCAGCGCGTCGTCGTCCGCGGCGAGCCCTTCAGCCGTGGCCACATGCCGCAGGCGATCGGCGATCGCGCGGGGACCGATCCGCCGGAAATCGAACCGCTGCAGGCGTGAGAGGATTGGGGCGGCGCTCTGCGCGATCTTCTGCGGCTCGGTCGTGGCGAACACGAACACGACGCGCGAGGGCGGCTCCTCGAGAATCTTGAGAAGCGCGTTCCACGCCTCGCGCGTCAACATATGGGCCTCGTCCACGATGTACACTTTGTGGCGACCTTCCGCGGAGGCGGCGTACATGGCGCGCTCACGCAGATCGCGCGCGTCGTCCACGCCCCGGTTCGAGGCGGCGTCGAGCTCGACGACGTCGAGGTTCGCGGCGCCGGTCCAGATCCGGGTGCAGGAATCGCACTCGCCGCACGGCTCACCCGCCGGCGCGCCGGCCGCACCGCGCCGCTCGCAGTTCAGCGCCATCGCGAGGATGCGGGCGGCGGTGGTCTTGCCCACGCCGCGGGGACCCGCGAACAGGTACCCGTGCGCGACCCGGTTTCCCGCCACGGCGCCACGCAGCGCGGCGGCCACGTGATCCTGGACGAGCAGATCGGAGAACTTCTTGGGACGGTATTTGCGGGCGAGGGCGATCATGCGGAGCAATCTAACGCGGAAGTCGGAACGCGGTGTCAAACGCGGAACATCAAGGCCACCGTCGCGCGGCACGAAGGCTCCCTCTCTGTTCCGCGTTCCGCGTTCCCACTTCCGCGTTTGCTGTGAAATGCCCCAGGCACCCCGCAGCGACGCCCGACATCGCTTAGCGCTGCTCCCTGCGAGGGCCTGACGCGGTTCACGAGTGGACGACCTGCGGACCTGGGGCTCTCAAAGCTAGTCAGGCCGTGAACCGGAGAACAGGGACAGACGCACAGGGGTGAACAGACGCACCGGTCAGGGACAGAGCGCAATGCCGGGTGGCGGCTGTTTCGCCACGGTGACGCTCAGGTCCCGGCGCTGCCCTGACGCGACGATCACGAGGCTCGTCGAGCCCTCGTCGCGCGGCTCGACCCGGACCAGGGTGCCCGAGGCGTCGGTACCCACGAATGCGATGCGCAGCACACCGCGGTCCCCAGGCGCGGCCTGGAGACCCGTGACCGGCGCAGCGTTGGCAAACCCGTCCTGCGCCGAGACCCGCAGCACCACAACGCCGCGCGGAGCGAACGCGACTCGGGCGCCGAGCATCGCGTCCCCGCAACGCACCGCGAGCTGCACCGCAGGCCCCGGCTCGGCATACAGCGTGGCCTGTCGCTCGATCGCGCCGACCGTCGCGCTCACCTGCACGGGGCCGACCCTCGGCCCCAGCGTCAGGTCCACCTCCACGTGACCGTTCGTATCGGTCACGAGCCGCGTCGCCGTGAGGTGTCCGTTCGTCGCCCCCAGGCGTACCTCCTGCCCCCCGACGGCGGCGCCGACCGTATCCCGCACCTCGAACAGGAGGGCATGTGTCGGGCGCATGCCCACGGCGGCGTGCTGGCCCACGCCGAGCACGAAGCCGGTCCGCACACCCGAGACCGGCGACCGAGGGACGGGCAGAGGCGCCGGCGTGGCGACGGGCGTCGGCCGCGCGGGCGTCGGCGCCGGGCGCGGGGCTCCGCCGCGGCGGACGCACGCATCGATCTCCCGGAGCACCACGGGACCTGCGCCCAAGGCGACGAAGTCGGCGCGATCCCGCCCGCTCGGGGTGAAGCTCAGGCAGTTGCGGCGGATCAGGGCCGCCAGCTCGTCGGGGGCCAAGGTCACGCTCGAGAGCAGGCGGACGAGGTCGGTCTTGCGCAAGCGCTCGCCGCCCTGCAGCGCGACGACCAGCACCAAGAGGCAGGCTACGGCCGCGGGCATCCCGATTGCTCGAACCGGCGCTCCACCGAGTCCACGCCGGCGTACAGCGTCTGGTCGCGAGCGGTGTGGGCGGCATCCAGTACCCCGGCACCGCGCCGAGCGGTGTTGTACGCGATCCAACGGTTTTCCACCGCCGCCAGGCCGCGCGCCAGCCCGGCGCAGGGCAACTGGCCCCGGGCGAATAGTGTGGCCCGCTCGCCGAAGTTACGCACGACCTGCGACAGTGAGTCGCCGACCACGTCGAGGTGCGCGAGGGGCGCCGGCGGCGACGGAGCCCGTTGCAACGGTGCGGGGCGCCCCCCCCCCGGAGCGGGGACAGTCGCAGGCTGCGTGGCGGGGCGCGATGGAGGCTGCGCGCGACGCTGCGGCTGAGGGACGGACGGCGCCCGCCGGAGCTTTGCCTTGAGAGCGGACACCTGCCCGCTGATCGTTGACGAGATCGCCGACCACTTGCCCGTGATCGTGGACCACTCGGGGAGCGGCAGCTCCGGCTGGAACCACCAGTAGGCCCCGGCACCGCCCACGGCGATCAGCAGCAGGAACACCGTCACCCACAGTCCCTTGCGATGCCTCCCGCGCCGGCGCCGGCGTGGCACCGGCTGCAACGGCTCCTCGGCTGCCTCGGATTCGTCGCCTGAATCACGCTCCTCGAATTCGTCAGGCCATATTGGCGCGGCCGCGCCCTCCTGTTCGGTGGCCATCGGCTCGACGGGGTCCGGTTCGGGCTCGACTTCCGGCTCGGGCTCGGGCTCGGGTTCGAGCTCGGGCCGGAGCGCCGGTCGCGGCCGAGGCGTGTCCCGTCGGGGCGGGGGCGACGGGGGCGGCAGGGGCGGCGGCATGTCCTCGGCGGCGGTGAGGAACTTGAGCTCGTGCCTATCATCGGCCCGTCTGGGCGGCGGGGGCGGGGGCTGCAGCGGGGGAGACGGGGGCGGAGGGGGCGGGGGGGACGGGGGCGGCGGCGCGGTCCGTGGGGGCGGCGGTGGGGGCGGCTGCGGCTTCGCAGACGCCGGCGTGAACCTCGGCTCCGAGGGCGGCTTCGCCGCCGGCGTTCGCAGCGTCGGCGCGGCCGGTGGCGCCACCGGATTGTAGGCCCGGTGATTCTTCCACGTCACGAACGAGCGCTTCTTCCCATCCGGGCGGATCGATTCCGGGGCGAGGAGCTCGTAGAACGGCAGGGGAGTGGCGAGCCAGGACTCGTCCGGGCCGGCTCGAAAGAACGCGGCCGCGGGCTCCGCCGGATCGGTCCCGAGCAGCAAGGTCACCTGCCACGGTTCGCCGAAGTAGTGCTCGTGGGTCTCGACGTCGTGTCCGGTGAGGCTCAGCGGCAGCGGCGGGTGGGTGTGGTACCAGCCGATGAGATGCGCCTGTTGCGTTTCCACCTGCTCCTGGACGCGATCCCACAGCCGGGTGATGACGTCGCGCGTGCGGTCGCCGTAGATCGCCTGGTTGAGCCGGAGGGCGGCGTCGATCACCAGATAGGAGACGTTGGTCTCCGGGCACTCGCACAGGTCGCCGAGCAGGAAGCCAAGGACGCCCTGACCGGGTCGCGCGGGGGTTGCCACGTGCTCGTGGATTGCCGTCAGCGCCGACTGGGACAGGAAGACGGGAAACGGGATGTGGCCCGGTCGCTGGGCCCCCCCCGCCCCGCCCCCGCCCCCGCCCTCGCTGGCCGGGCTCCACAGGATCGACCGGCCGACGGGGATCGGCTGGCGCAGCGGACCGCCTGTGCTCATCGATCCAAGATAACGGTGGCGCGGAGGTGGGTGGAGGTTATGGAGGTTGGGGAAGGTTGGGGGAGGTTGTCACGTCAGCGGAGCAACCTCCCCCAACCTGATTTTCACAACCTCCCCAACCTGCTTCAGCCGAGTTGCACCCGCTGCGACCGACGCATGCGGACCAGATCGTACATCTCCGCCACTTCCCCGCCCAGGAGGAACAGGTAGGCCGTGTAGTAGACCCACAGCAGGAACAGGAACAGGGCGACGATGTTCGCGTCCGACGCCACGCGGTCGAGAGTGGCGAACCGAGTCACGTACAGCGCGTAGAGCCGCTTCGCGACCTCGAAGCCGAGCGAGCAGAAGACGGCCGCGACGAGCGCGGTCCGCCACACGATTCGTCGGCTGGGCAGGAACTTGAAGACGACGAAGAACAGCGCGACGCCGAGGGCGAACGAGGTCAATTCGAGACAGAAGCGCCACAGCCAGTCGATCGCGAAGCTGCGGCTCACGCTGCCGGCGTTGCGCGCTTCCCAGGTGGCCACGAGCGCCCCCAGCACCAGCAGCGTGCCGGTGCCGAACACCATGGCGAGATCCAGCAGCTTGGCGACGGGCCACGACCGTCGCTCGTCGGTGTCGAACACTTCGTTGAGGGCGGCGCGCAGGCCGCCGAACAGGCGCGTGGAGAACCACAGAAACAGCGGCAGGCCGACGGCGGTCAGCCGGACGCGCTGGCGCACGACGCTCGCCAAGGCGCTCTCCACCTGCGTGAACGCCCTATCGGGAACGCCGCCCGCGGTGGAGGGGAGCAGCCGGGCAAGCAGCTCGTGCAGCTCGACCTGCTGGGTCGTGATCTGATGCTGCACGAGATAGCCGACTGTGGCGAGCAGCAGGGCGACGAACGGGATGATGGTCAACAGCAGATCGAACGACAGCGCGCTCGCGAGGAAGGGAATGTTGTCTTCGAAAGCCGCCTCGAACGTCCGACGGGCGATGCCGGTCACCGACCGATGCCAGCCGCGCTCGGCCTTCACGCGCCGGGTTCGTCCTCCTCCTCGAGGCGCGCCCCCCCCCGCTTGGCGCCGCGGCGGCGGCTCTTCGCCTCCGTCAGCCGGCGCTCGATCGCGACGCGGGCGGTGGGCGCGTCCTCCTCTTCGTCTTCGGCCGTCTCGAGCAGCTCGCCCAGCTCGCCCGCCTTCTCGGCCGCGAGATCGCGCAACCCGCGCAGCTTGTGCGACAGCTTGGTGCGGGAGGCCTCGCCCGGCTCGGGCGCGAACAGGAACCCGAGCACGGCCCCCAGACCCAGGCCCAGCAGGAAAGGCCCGAACGCCGCGCCCCGTTCGCTCATTCTCCCGCCTCCAGGTCATCGGGCGCGGCCACGGCGACCGGGCGGGGCTGCGCGTGGGACTGGAGCGGCGGCTTGACGTAGCGGTCGGTGATCGCGCGCGTGCCGGTGACGCGGAGCTGCTCGAAGAGAAAGGCGAAGGTCTTCTCGAGGTCGGCCGCGATCGCGGCACGGACCTCCGCCGGCAGGTCCCACATGCGCCGCTTGAACGGGCCGATCGCCTTCTTGCGGCTTTTGTAGTAGAACTGCTCCTCGGTATCCCCCTTCTTCCACTCGTCCTTGCACTCCGCCCTCACCCATTCCTGCAGCTCGCGCCGCAGCTCGGCCGGCAGCTTCGGGTGGTCGAACACGATGTTCTGAAAATTGGTCGCGAGGTGGATCTCGATCGCCTCGCACTTGGGGAAGTGGCCGAACGCGTCGGGCGGCAACGTCGAGGCCCCGTGCTGCACCGCGCCGCCCAGGCGGTACCGGCTGCGCGCGTCGGCGGACAGCGCCTTGAGGGCATCGAGGTCGAGCTGAACCTTGGCGATCGAGCCGTCGGGAAGCACGACGCCGCCGTGGCTCGTGCCCGTCTGCACGGAGATCTTGCTGATGCCGGTGTAGGGCCCCCCCTCCAGGCGCGCGAGCGCGCGGACGTAGCCGTCCATGAAGGCCTTGAGCTCGTGCACGTCGGAGTTCTTGCCACCCACCTCGCCGATCTCCGCGCCCACGGAGACGGTCACCCCCTCCGGCTCCCGGTCCCGGATGAACTTGGTCAGGTCGGCGGCCCGCTCGTAGTTGACGCGCTGCTGCGCGTCGAGGGTGGCTTGGGAGAGGTCGACCAGCGTGGAGGTGTCGACGTCGATGTTGTAAAAGCCGGCGTGCAGCTCTTCTTCGATCAGCGTCCGGATCGCCTGCAGCTCGCTCTCGGCGTCCACGGCGTACTTCTTGGCGTTCACCTGCACGTGATCGCCCTGGATGAACAGCGGTCCTGTGAAGCCCTCGCGCAGCGCCGCGGCGGTCATCACGGCGACGTACTCAGCGGGGCGCTGCTCGGTGTAGCCGATCTCGGAGCGCGCGATCTCGCAGATGAGGGCGCCGACGTCGAGGCGCTTCGCGGCCCGGAAGACGGCGCGCGCGGAGTCGTAGGAGAGGACACGGATGTTCATCGCGGGCGTCGTGAACGGCTGGACTTCCCCGCGACCGCGCGCGAGGTACAGCTCGTGGATCGACGCGGGCCGCACCCCCGCCTGCTGGCCGATCTCCCAGATCAGCCAGCGCGCCTGCTCGCGCTCCTCCGGCGCGCCGAATACCGCCTGCCGCACCAGCTCGTCCAGCGCGGCGCTCTGGCGCGCGGCCGGGCTCTGGAACCGTCGCAGCGTCGCTTCGGGTGCGTTCGTCATGGCGTGCGATCCCTCCTCGCGACGAATTTAGACCGGGCTCACGTCGATGACCAGTCCGTCGTAGGCGGGCGTGACGCCCGCCGGCAGACTCGCCGCCAGCTCCGCGTGGAGCGTTGCGTGCGTGAGGTGCGTGAGGAAGGTGCGCCGCGCGCCGATCCGCTGCGCCGCGGCGACGGCCTCGGGGATCGAGAGATGCAGCGGGTGCGGGCGCGGCAGCAGGGCGTTCAGCACCAGCACCTCGAGCCCCACCAGCCGGGCGAGCGCCGCCTCCGGAATGGCTTTCGCGTCGGTGAGGTACGCAATCGGTCCCACGCGGTAGCCGAGCACCGTGCGGTCGCCGTGCGGGAGGGCGAGGGCGCGTACCGGCATCCCGGCGATCTCGGCTTCGCCATCGGGCTCGAGAGGTCGGGCGGCGAGCTCGGGTTTGCTCGTCCCCGGCTGAGCCGGCGCACGGTCGAAGATGTACGCGAAGCGCCGCTCCAGCTCGGCGAGCGTGCTCGCTGCGCCGTACACGTCGAGCGGGGCCCGCTGGCGCGCGGAGAAGGCGCGCAGGTCGTCGATGCCGTGGACGTGGTCGGCGTGGGCGTGGGTGAACAGCACGGCGTCGACCGACCCGACGCCTGCCGTCACGAGCTGCAGCCGCAGCTCGGGCGGGGTGTCGATGAGCAGGCGCCGTCCCCCCGACTCGATCAACGCCGCCGTCCGCGTGCGCCGGTCACGCGGGTCGGACGATGTGCACGTGCGGCAGCCGCACCCGATCTGCGGCACCCCGTACGACGTGCCCGTGCCGAGGAACACGAGCCTCACCTCACACGACCTCGACCTTGAGCAGGTTGGTGGTTCCGGAGACCTCCCACGGCAGACCCGCCGTCATCACGATGCGGTCGCCGGCGCGCGCGTACGCGCGCTTCAGGATCAGGTCGCGCACCACGGCGAGCATCGCGTCGTAGCCCGGCACCCGATCCACCAGGACCGGCGTCACCCCCCACACCAGCGCGAGCTGGCGGTAGGTCGTGGGCTGGGTGGTCACGGCGAGGATCGGCACCGGGGTGCGGAGTGCCGCGACTTTGCGGGAGGTGAACCCGCCCGACGTGAGCGTCACGATGAGGGGCGTCCGCAGCATCCGCGCCACCGCGCTGGTGCCGATGGCGATCGCGTCTTCAACGGACACGGTCTCGCCGGGGGTGAGCCGACGCTCGTCCCGGGCCCCGGCGCCCGCCGCCGGGCCGTGCCGCTCCATCTCCCGGATGATGCGGTCCATCGCCCGCACCGCCTCGAAGGGGTACTCCCCTACCGCGGTTTCGGCCGAGAGCATGACGGCATCCGTCCCGTCGAGGATCGCGTTGGCCACGTCGGACGCTTCGGCACGGGTCGGCCGCGGGTGGTGCACCATCGACTCCAGCATCTGCGTGGCGGTGATCACCGGCTTGCCGTAGCGGTTCGCCTCACGGATGAGGCGCTTCTGGACCGCGGGCACTTCCTCGAACGGGAGCTCCACGCCCAGGTCGCCGCGCGCGACCATCACGGCGTCGCTCGCCTCGAGGATCCGCGCCAGGTCGTCGAGCGCGGTCGCCTTCTCGATCTTCGCCACGAGCTTCACATCGGGGGGGACGAGCGCGCGCAGCTCTCCCAGGTCCTCCGCCCGCCGTACGAACGAGAGCCCCAGATAATCGGCGCCGGCGGCGACCGCGTGTGCCGCGTCCTCACGATCCTTCTCCGTCAGCGCTGGGGCGGACACGTGCAGCCCCGGGAGGTTCATGCCCTTGTGAGCGGTGAGGGTCCCGCCGTCCACCACCCGGCCTTCCACGCGCGGTGCCGCGATGCGCGTCACCTCGAGGGACAAGAGGCCGTCGTCGAGCAGGATCCGGGCGCCCGGCCGAACGTCGGCGGCGAGATCGGCGTACGTCGTCGGCAACTCATCGCCGCGCGCCACCTCCTCCGGCGCGAACACGACGGTCTCCCCGGCGCGCAGGACACGCGGAGCGGCGAGCTTGCCGACCCGGATGCGCGGCCCCTGCAGGTCCACGAGGACCGCCACCGCGACGTCGGCCACTTCCGCCGCCTTTCGCACCGCGGCGATCCAGCTGGCGCGGAGCTCCGGGGTTCCGTGCGATGAGTTCACGCGAATGACGTTGGCGCCGGCGCCGATCAACCCGGCGATGCCCTCGGGCGTCCCCGTGGCGGGACCGAGCGTGGCGACGATCTTCGTGCGACGGATCAGAGCTGTTCCCCCTTTCTTATCCCCCGGTCAGTTTTCAACATTCCGAGCGTCCGCCCCGAGTGTGGAAAACGCTCCCGCGGAATCATCGGGCAAGAGGCCGGAGCATGGGGTCCGAGACTGACCTGGGGAGATGAGTTAAGTGGATATGGACCGGCCGAATGAGACGATGCACTTCAAGTGGTCTCTCGCTCGCACGAGCGGCAAGGGCGGGGCCCAGGGCTCATGCATAAAGATACGCACACGTGTAAGCCCTAGTGCACGACCCCGATCTGCTTCTGTTCGAGCCGCTGCTTGAACTCCGCGAGCAGATGAACCGCCCGGGCGATGCTCGACGCGGGCAGTCCCTCGATCGCGCGGGCCGCGAGGCGGCGCTCGAGCTGCCCGGCGCGCAGTAACACTTCGAGGCCCCGCCGGGTGAGGGTCACGCGCACCCCGCGATCGTCTTCCGGGTCCGGGTTGGTCTCGACCAGCCCCTTGGTCTCGAGTCGCTGGATGAAGGTGGTGGCGGCCGCGCGGGACACGCGCAGCTGGGCAGCGATCTCCTTGGGGCGGGCGCCGTCCGGCCCCCCCAAGTCGACGGCCACCAGCGCTGCCTGGGCCCGGTGCGACAGGCCATAGGCGCGGAACGCGCGGTCACCGGCTCGCTCCGCTGCCGCCTTGGCGGCGACGATGGCGTCGGTCAGCTGCAGGGCCAGCTCGGAACGATCTGTCATGCGTCGTCCGTGATCCGTTATCCGTACACCGTGGAAGTCGGTGATGAAGTTAATATGTTGATAGTTAACATACTAATAACATTCACGGCCGCGCAAGGGGCTGATTTTACGGATGACGGATGACGGACAGCGGATGACGTTCTAGCACGTCTCGCTCCAGTCCACCGGTGAGCTCGCGCCGCAGCGGACGCACTTCACGCTGTCGGGCTTGCCGGCAACGTCCTGCCGATAATGGCACAGGGGACAGACCGCGTAGGTGGTGACGACGTCACTCCCCCGCCCCGCGCCCAGGGTGGGTCGGAGCACCCCGGTCCGGGCCACGATGCTCCAATGGTCGGGGACCTCGGTGCGAATCGTCACGTCGCGACGCGGCAGGCGCACCCGCTGCTGTCGCACCTCGACGACGACGTGGCCGTCCACCGACTCCTCGACGATGGGGTACCAGGCGCCGCGGCGGAGAATGTCCGCCACGTTGTCCGCACAGCGGGCCCAACCGAGCGTGACGCGCATGGGAGAAATGACCGACCCACATGATACCACGTTTTGATAGATTCCGTTATGCGCGAGCTCGGCCGTATCGTCCGACTGCAAATCCAACGCTCCTCGCTCAAGACCGGTGACAAGCCCACGCGTGTGTACGACCCCATGCCGCTCCTCGCCGTGGACCGTCTGGCGCTGGGACCGGACGGTGCGTTGGGTGAGGGGCCAGACGGATCATGGCTCGTGGATGTGCATCACCGCGCGCATCCCCGCACCAAGAACGAGGACGGCGCACACGGCGTGTCGCTCGGCTTCACGGCCCACTATGCGCTGATGCGCGACCGCTTCGGGGAGCGCATCACACTCGGCTGCGCTGGTGAGAACATCATCGTCGAGACCGAGCATCGGATTGCATTCGAGGACCTGGCGCGCGGCGTCGTGCTGCTGGCACCCGAAGGTCCGGAGCTCGCCCGGCTGGAGGTGCTGCAGGTCGCCGAACCGTGCCGGCCGTTCACCGGCTGGGCGCTGGGCGGCGTCGTAGAAGCGCGCGTCTTGAAGGAATCCCTGCAGTTCTTGGAGGGGGGAACGCGCGGGTACTACTGCGTCGGAGTGGGTACGGGGATCGTCGCGCTGGGCGATCGGGTGGCGGTCCTCTAATCGAGAAGCGGGAAACGAGAAACGGGAAACGTAAAGGCCGGATGCCTTCGCGTTTCCCGTTTCTCTTTCCCGTTTCCCGGCTCTTGCTAGCTCATCTCGTCCCACGCGAGGGCGCCGACCTTCTTGCACCGCTCGCAGATCAGCTCCTTCACGTCCGACTCGAACCCCTGCCGATGGCGGCAGGCGGGACACACGGCGTAGGTCAGGGGGAACAGGCGCCCCACGCGCTGAATCTCGCGCGGCTCGCACCGCACGACGCTCCAGCGCTCGGGGGGATGATACCGGATCTCGAGGAAGCGCCGGTCGACCGGCACGTTCCGCCGATTGACGTCCAACACCACGATGTGACTCGAGGAGATGCGGACGACGGGGTACCACGCGCCGCGGCGCAGCAGATGCGCGCCGGGCCGTCCCACACGCGCCCATCCTTTGGCCTGGAGGCGCGTCGGCGTCATGGGGCGAAAGGGCATGCTCACGCGAGAACAATACCCAGTTCGCGTGATGGAAGTCGTGACTGGGGTCACACTTACCGCAGTCGGAAAAATGTGACGCATGACACGCGCGCCCCCCGCGCCCCCGCGCCCCCGCCTCAAGATGGCGCGCTGACGACCGCTCCTACCACCTCACCCGCACTCCGAGAAGCCGCACACGTGGCACTTGGCGCAGCCCTCGATGAAGGCGAGCTGCGATCCGCAATCGGGGCAGGCGCCGATGAAGTCGTGTGCGGCACCGGCCCCCCCGCGCTCACCCGCCGTCCCCTCGGGGCCGGGGATGCCCCCCTGGACGGGAGCAGGAGCCGATGGCACCGCGCCACCCAGGAGATCCTGCTGGATGCCCTGCTTCTCCTGCATCCATTTCTCGATCGCGATCCCGATGGCATCGGGAACCGACAGCACTTTGTTCGGCCCGAGGCCGACGACCCGATCGGACGAGATGCCGCGCAGCTGGCGGTACACCTCGCGCAACGGGATGCCCGAGCGCAGCGCGAGTGAAATGAGCCGTCCGATCGCCTCGACGTCGGCCATCAGGGCGCCGCCGGCTTTGCCGAGCGAGATGAAGACCTCGAAGGGCTGGCCTTTGTCGTCCTCGGTGATGTTGACGTACATGGTGCCGAGCGGCGTCTCGACGCGCCGGGTCGCACCCTTGAGCAGGTCGGGACGCGACCGCTTGGCCCGCCGCTGCAGGTTCTCGGCCTCGGCATCGTGCAGCTTGTCGCGCGTGCGGGCGAGCTCGGCGTCCAGCTCGGCGATCCGCCCCAGTGCCTCCGCCAGCGCGTCCTTGCCCAGCCCCGCGGCCTGCTCCTGCACCTTTTTGGCCGTCGACCCGGTGGAGAGCACCTGCATCTCGCGCGCCCCGTCGCGGTACACGGTCACGCCCTTGCAGCCCAGCTTGTACGCGTACCGGTAGATCTTCTCGACGTACTCCTCGGTCGCATCGTTCGAGAAGTTGCAGGTCTTGGAGATCGCCGAATCGGTGAACTCCTGGAACGCGGCCTGCATCTGAATGTGCCACTCCGGCGTCACGTCGTGCGCCGTGACGAACACGCGCTGCCACTTCGCCGGCACCTGATCGAAGTGAATGTGCCCGGCTTCGGCGATCTGCTGCATCAGCGAGTCCGAATACCACCCCTCCCGCTTCGCGATCGCCACGAAGTCCTCGTTGACGTCCGGCATGAGCACGCCCGCCTGATTCCGCATGAACGCGACCGCGAACAGCGGCTCGATGCCCGAGGAGCAGCCCGCGATGATCGAGATGGTGCCGGTGGGGGCAACGGTCGTGAGGTTGCAGTTGCGCAGTCGCCGCATGGGACGCACCCGCTCACCCCGGGGCCCGCGGGCGCACGTGGCGTCCGGCCCCCAGATCGACCGCTCCCACTCGGCGAACACGCCGCGCTGCTCCGCGAGCTTCTCCGAGGCGACCTTCGCTTCCTCGTCCACGAACTCCATCACGCGGCGGCCCAGCGCCACGCCCTCGTCCGAGTTGTAGGGGATGCCGAGACGCACCAGCAGGTCCGCCCAGCCCATGACCCCGAGACCGATGCGACGAATGCGCTTGGCGAGGTCGTCGATCTCGGCGAGCGGGTACCGGTTGGCGTCGATCACGTTGTCGAGGAAATGCGTGCAGAGGTGCACGGCCGTCCGCAATCGATCCCAATCGACGTCGCCGTCCTTCACGAACAGTCCGACGTTGATGGAGCCGAGGTTGCAGACATCGTACGGAAGCAACGGCTGCTCGCCGCACGGGTTGGTCGCCTCGTAGCTGCCGAGCTGCGGCACCGGGTTGTAGTAGTTGGCGCGATCGATGAAGTACACGCCCGGCTCCCCGGTCTTCCAGGCGCCGTGCACCACTTTCCGGAATACCTCGCGGGCGTCGAGCTGGGCCACCACGGCGGCCGTACGCGGGTGGATCAAGTCGTAACTCCTCCCCTCCTCCACCGCCCGCATGAAGGCGTCCGTCACCGCCACGGAAATGTTGAAGTTCGTCACCTGGGTCAGATCGTCCTTACAGGCGATGAACTCCAGGATGTCGGGGTGGTCGACCCGCAGGATGCCCATATTCGCGCCGCGACGCGTCCCGCCCTGCTTCACCACGTCGGTCGAGGCGTCGTACAGCTTCATGAACGACACGGGGCCCGACGCCACCCCCATGGTGGAGCGCACCACGTCGTTCTTCGGGCGCAGGCGCGAGAAAGAGAACCCAGTTCCTCCACCGGACTGGTGTACCAGGGCCATCGCCCGGAGGGTGTCGTAGATCCCGCTCCGGTTGTTCGACAGAGCGTCGTCGATCGGGAGCACGAAGCAGGCCGACAGCTGGCCGAGGGGTCGGCCGGCGTTCATGAGGGTGGGCGAATTCGGCATCCAGACCCGCGTGGCCATGAGCTCGAAGAACGTCTCCGCCAGGCCTTCCACGGCCTTGTCCGAGGCCCCGTAGCGTCGATCCGGCTCGGCGATGGTGCGCGCGACCCGCGAGAACAGGTCCTCAGGCAGCTCGACGGGGTGGCCGTGGTCGTCCTTGACCAGGTAGCGTCGCTCGAGCACGGTGACGGCGTTGGGGCTCAGATCGAGTGTGCCGGTGCGGCTGGAAGCAGTCATGCGGGCTCGTCCCTCGCGGAGGTGAGCTTACTCACCAAGCGTGTGGTCTGGGTGAAATTTACTGCGCGCAGATGAAAAAGGCGCGGAGGGGCAAGGTAGAGCGAAAGGCACGCCCGGGCAACACCTCGCGGGAGTGCCAGCCCCACGAGACGTCCAACAATTCACATCACAAACTTGTTCCAGCGATCGGGAACGCCCCGGCGCGGTGCCGCCGCGCCTCGGCCACGTAGTGCTCCCAGGTGCCTCGGATGCGCTCCCGCAGGGCGTCGTCCACCGGTCGTGTGACCCGGGCCGGCACTCCCACTACCAGGGAGCCTGGAGGTACGCGGGCGTCTTCCGGCACGACGGCGCCTGCGGCGACGACACTCCCCGTTCCGATGTGGACGCCGTTGAGGAGCACACTCCCCATGCCGATCAGGCAGTCGTCCTCGACGGTGCACCCGTGCAGAATGGCGCGGTGCCCCACCCCGACCCGCGCCCCGATTCGCGCCGGGAGCCGTTCATCCACGTGCACGATCGTGCCGTCCTGGAGATTGGTGTTCTCACCGACCATGATCGCGGCCATGTCCCCGCGCAGCACCGCGCCGTACCACACGCTCGCATGCGCGCTCAGCGTTACGTCCCCCAGCACGACCGCGCCGGGAGCGATGAACGCCGTCGGATGGATGTTGATGTTACTGCCTCATCGGCTGGAATGTCCACTGGACCCATGCGTCTACCGGCTCGCCGTTTTTCTGAGCGGGGTTCCACCGCAGTGTCTTCGCCATGTCCAGCGCCTCGTTGTTGAACGTGTCGAGGTTGGAAGATCCGAACACCCGCGCCTCGAGTGTCGACCCGTCCTTCGACACATGGATCAGCAGGATCGCCTGGCGCGGGAATATGGTTGCGTCGGCGGGCACGGGAATGCGCGTCAGCGACAGCGGCAACGGACGGGTGTCGAAACAGAGATTGTCCTGATTGTAGGCGGGCCCGTAGTGGTCGCACGGTCCGGCGTTCGAGTCTCCGTCCCCCGCGGGCTGTAACTCGACCCTGACCGTGGATGGCGCACCCGGCGTGATGACCACCTGGCGATCGTACGGCTCGAACCCGCCGGCCCGCACGGCCAGGCTGTAGGTACCGGGAGGCACGTCTCCCTGCGAGCCCCGGAACGGCATCCCGTTGAGCGTGACACGAGCGCCCCGGGGCAGGCCCTGGAGCGTCAGGCGCCCGAGCGTCCCCGGAGGGACCGCGCGGGTGCGGGCGGTGTCGGCGTGAGGGGTCGCGGCCGCGGTTTGGGCCGCCGTGTCGAGCCCTGAAGGGACGCCGGTGTCGGACAGGAGGCGCTGGGCGAGCGTGTCGCGCGTGACGCCGGACGCGGAGTCCGCGGGGGCGCCCCGGGCGAAGAACAGCAGTCCCTTCTTGTAGGCGTACAACCCGGGGGCGCCCAGGCCGATCGCCAGGACGACCACCCAGAGGGCGATCCCTGCGGCGACCGAGCGCTTGTGGTGGTCGGCGGCCCCCGGCGCTCCGGCGACACGCGGCAGCGGCGTAGTGAGGGCGGAGGCCAGGCGGACCCCCGCCAGGGAGGGGATGGCCTTGGTGGCGGCCGTTGCCAGCCCCACCGCGGCGAACCCGCCGCCCGCTTCGAGCGCCTGCACCAGATCGTCCGCGCTCTGAAACCGCTCGTCGGGCGACTTCGCCATCATCTTCCTGACGAGCTCGAACACGGTGCGTTGATCGTAGGTCTCGAGCGGCGGGGTGGGGACTTCCTCCATGATGTGCTTGTAACCGATCGAGAACGAGTCCTCGCCGTCGAATGGCACGCGGCCGGTGAGGCTCTGATACGCGACGACGCCGAGGGAATAGATGTCGGAACGCCCGTCGAGCGCCTGGGCGCGGGCCTGCTCCGGGCTCATGTAATGCGGCGTACCGATGGACATTCCGGTGCCGGTGAGTTTGCCGCCCGACGCCGCCTTCGCGATCCCGAAATCCGTGACCACGGCCAGGCCGTGCTCGTCGAACATGATGTTGTCGGGCTTGATGTCGCGGTGCACGATGCCGCTCTTGTGCGCGTACGCAAGGGCGCGCGCCACCTGGACCAGGATCTGACGGATCTCCGCCGGGGGGAGCGTGCCGCGCGCGGCCAGGACGGACGACAGCGGCTTGCCGCGCAGGAACTTCATGACGAAATAGATGACCCGGCCGGACTTGCCGACGCGATAGATCGGAATGATGCTGGGGTGCTCGAGCTTGGCGGACGTACGAGCTTCGCGCTGGAACCGCTCGACGAACTCCTTGTCGAACGCGAGGGAGAACGGCAGGACTTTGATCGCCACGTCACGCTCGAGCTGCTTCTCGCGCGCCTTGAAGACGATGGCCATCCCGCCGCGACCCAGCTCCTCGATGATCTCGTACTCGTCCTTCAGCTGCTCCCGCACCAGGTCCTGCTCCGTCGCGTCGACCGGCTGGTCGCGCACCGCGGCGACCGGAGTCGTGTGCGACAGATCCAGTCCGCAGGACCGGCAGAACTTGCTGGCGTCGTCGTTCTGGGTGCCACAACGGGAGCAGTACATCAATTCTCCGATGAGTCGCGGAAACTTAGGGATTTATCGGACGACGTGTCAACTCGCGACAGTGCCCGGCGTGCTCAAAAGTCAGAAGCGAGTGCCGCGTACCACTGCGGCCGCCGCGGAGCGCCGGACGGCGGAGCGGCGAGCGGCTGTGCAACGCCGAGTCGCACCGAGAGCGGAAAGTCGTAGCTCACCGTCATCCGGCTCGCGAGCTCGACTCCGGCGGAGCGAAGTCGGGTGAGGCGCGGGGACGCGCCGGGCGCCCAGGCGTCACCGGCGTCGGCAAACAGGTTGAGCCACACCCTGTCAACGCCCACGGGAAGGTGACCGAGGGCGCGACCCACCAGCGCGAGCGGCACCCGATACTCGACGCTGCCCGCGGCCGCGCGCTGGCCGCGCAGCTCGCCGGACGCGTACCCGCGGAGCGGAAACGCGCGCGTCGCGCTCAGCGTCGGCGCGAAGAAGACATTCACGCCTTGCGGCGCCACGCCCCCCACGCGGAACAGCATGCCGAGCGGACCGTTGGTGGCGCCGGCGAGGAGCCGCAGCGCCAGCACGTGGTGAGCGAAGCCACCCGGACCGGGTACCCGTGCATACAGGGCCAGCCGGGAGCGCAGCTCATTCGACCAGCGGGCGCTGCCCTGCTCTTCCCGCCGGCGGTAGGTCGCGGACCACGCGACCCCGTTCTCCGGTGAGATCGACAGAGCGCCGGTCACGAGGCGCGACAACGTAAGTGTGACCGAGCCGCCGACGAGATTCTGCGTGACACACCCCGGGCAGACGGCGGCGAGGGCGGTGTCGGGGATCGCGGCGTAGCGGGTGCGCTCGAGCTCCGCGGCGACCCGCAAGCTCGCCAGGCTGCGCCAGCGGCGCGTCACGAAGGACGCGCCGAGGGCCGCATAGTGGTCGAGTTCCGATACCGTCACCGTCGGCGCGCTCGGCGGCCGTCCCAGGTCCGTCCAGGACGCCCACGCCGAAACGTCGAGCGTTGGGTTGCCCAAAGCGGAGCAGACCAGCGCGAAGTCGCCTTCGGCGCGAAACGGCTCCGGAGAGACGAACAGGTCCGTGGCGTACGCGAAGCGGCCCAGGGCATCGGTCCCCGCCGTGAGAGCGCCGCCGAACCGTCCGGTCGGTCCCGCGTTCTCGAACACCGGAATCCAGAACTGGGGACGCAGCGACGGCCACATAGTGTAGCCGGTCTCGGAGAGCGGGACGGCCGGCGCCGAATCGAATGCCAGGGGCTCCGCAAACGCGACGGGGGCAGCTTGCTCGAGCGCGCTGGTGCGGCGCAGCTCCCAGCCGCGCGCCCTGAGCGCGGCATACAGCAGCGTGCCGTCAGGGAGCGGCGCCGGGGCGCGGGCTCCGAGCGGCTCGTTCGTGAGCGGCTGTGCGCGGCCCCCCCCCGAGTCGCGCCAGCGGTACACCTGCGGGATTCCCGTCGGGTCGGCGACGAACCAGAGCTCGCCGCCGGGCGTCCACACCACGTCGGCGATGCTGCCGTCGGTCTCGAGCAGGACCGCGGCCGCATCGGGCGAGTCCGCCGGCCACCGTAGCAGCGCCCAACGGCCGTCCACAATCCGGCTCCCGGCGACGCGTCGCCCATCGGCTGACGGCGTCACATCCTGCCACACGGCGCCGCCCGGGACAGCAGGCGCCGGCATCGTCGGGCGGCTCGAGGCGGGCTCGAGCGCGATCGCTGCCAGCCGTCCGCCTCCCCCGGCGGGGGCGACCAGCCCGGCCCCGCGCGTCGCGCGGCGCCACGCCCGTCCCGGGACCCAGCGGTAGAGATCGCTCCGGATCCGCCAGCGGGTCGTGAAATCGAGCTGCGTGATCACGAGGGTATCTCCCAGCCAGTCGTAATCCACGCCCCCGTTGACGCGGTGCGCGGCGAGGGAGCGCTCCGTCGCGACGTCCAGGACGCGCAAGACGCTCGCCCCCTTCCCGTCGTCCCGGACGTAGGCCACTCGGCGTCCGTCGGGCGACACGCGCGGCACCGGCTCCGTCCGGAGCAGGCTGTCGAGCACGCGCCCGGCGGGCGGCGCCACGCTCGTGCCGGGCAGGTCGGGTGCCGTTCCCCGCGGCCAGTCGCGGCCGAGCGTGCGTCCCGACGCCACCCTCGCCACCTGGCGCCCGACGCGGAACGGAATGAGCTGGGCAGAGGTGGCCTCCACGAACCGGGGGACCACCGAGTCGCCCACCGCGCCGGCGAGATAGTGGAAGAAGCGGCTGCCGTACGCGTACGGAACCAGGCCGTCCGCCCACCGCGTGAACAGGGTGGCGTTCCAGGGAGACCGCGAGGCCCCCGCCGCGCGGTCCGCCCCGAGCACCTGGGTATGGAAGCTCCCCCGCACCCGTCCCGCATTCGTGAACTTCGACTCGTAGTAGGTCGCGAGCCCTTCGATCACCCAGCTCGGCTGATATTCGTTCGGGAACAGCCCGGGGGCGCGCCCGAAGACGCGCTGCAATCCGCGCCACAGGCCGCGCGAGCGGTCGAGGTGAAACACGTGTGTGAGCTCGTGCGTCGTCACGAGCCGGAGCCAGCTGTCGAAGAACAGGAGTCCGTGGTCGCCCGCGGGCGGCGCGGCGTAGATGGTGATCCGGTTGGTGGGAAACACCGTCGTGAAGCCGTTCGCGGCGTCGATGTCGTCGGCCAACGTGATGTCCACGACGCCGCGTGGGGGATGCAGCTCCGTGGCGAGCAATCCGTAGGACCGCTCCGCCTCGCGGGCCTCGGTGAGGGCTGCGTCGCGGTAGGCGGGCCGGAAGTGGATGCGAAAATGCGGCGTGTGCAGGGTGTGCCAGCTGCCGGAGGGATCGACCTGGGCCTCCGCGCGCCCGGCAAGCAACAGGAATAAGAGAATGCGGATTGTGGATTGCGGATTGCGGAATGGAAATGGAAGCTCGAGCCGCCAGCCTGAGCTCCCCTTGCCAATCCGCATTCCGAAATCCGCAATCCGCATTGTCAGGGCTCCCTCGCCCGCTCCCGCAGGAAGTTCTCGATTCCCCGCACGAGCCCCCTCGCGTACCGCCACTGTCCGTCCTCGCTGGCGAGCACCGCTTCCTGCTCGGGGAGCATGATGAACAGTCCCTCGGTGAGCGCGGCGGGCATCCAAGTGGGCCGCACCAGCGCATAGTCTCCTCGGCCGATCCCGAGGTCGCGCACGCGGAACTCCGTCACGAGCGCGCGATCCAGCTCGCGGGCCAGACGGGTGCTCCGCGGCTGGAAGTAGTACACGCTCGTTCCCGAGTTGGTGAACGGGTTCACCCCGTCCGGCAAGGCATTCGCGTGAATCGACACGAGGACGTCGGCGTCGCGCAGCTCCGCGAAATGCGTGCGCGGATACAGCTCGATCGACGTCGAGTCGGTGCGGGTGAGCAACACGATCGCGCCGGCCCGCTCGAGCAGCGTCTTGGCTTTGAACGCCACGGCCAGGGTCGCCACCGGCTCCCACAGTCCCGTCGGCCCCCTGGCGCCCAGGGGCGGGTGACCCGGGTCGAGCACGACGGTCCGGCCGCGAAGCGGGTGCTCGCCATCGAGCAGGGGGGGACGCCGCACCTCGAGCAGCAGGTCTCGACCGGCGAACCGCGCGCGGTACCCCCACACGCGCTGCGCCAGCTCGAGCGTGATCGTCACCTCGTCCGCCGCCGGCTGCGCATAGCTCATCCGTGTGACCAGCGGGTCGGTGCCGGCTGCTCCCCCGGCCCCCCCGCCCCCCCCGCCCTCGCCGTACTGCATCCAGTTGATGTCGGACGCACCACCGTACAGGCGCAACGTCAGACTGCGCTCCCGCTCCGTGATCTGATAAGGGAGACGCGCGGGCAGCGGCACGCGCAACGTCACGGACTTCGGCCCGGACGTGAGCCGTACCGAGCTCACCGCGCCACCCGGCGGCGGCGTGCCCGGCGGGAGCCGCACCACATCGGCTGCGTTCACCCACGCGACCGTGGCGCGGGAGAGCCGGAGCCGCACCTGATCGTTCCAGCGTCCCGACTCGACCGCGACCGTCCCGGTCGGAAAAAACCAATTGTACGTTCCATGCGGGACGGCGCGCCCCGCGGTGAGGCTATCGGTGGTGCCGGTGTGGGCGGTGTCGTCGTCCAGGACGACGACGGTCGGGAAGGTCATGTCCACGATGTTCACGCCGAGGGGCCAGCGCGCGGTCGCCGTGTCGGCGCCCCCCCCCACGGTCACCACGAGCGTAGCGCAGGCCGTGCGCCCGTCCGCGCACAACGCTGCCGCCGGCAGCCAGCCCACGTAGTGTCCCGCCGCCGGCACGTGTCGGCGCGGCGCCGTATCGATCACGAAGGCGCGGACGCCCCCCGGGGGCTCGGGCGCCAGGGTATCGGGGAGGAGCGGAACGCTCGAGCCCCACGGCAAGAGCAGGCGGACCGTCGCGCCAGGCGCGGCATGCACGCTCAGGGCAATCCCCTCCTCGAGGGGCAAGGCGAGCGTCCCCGCGGGTGTGAAGCTCGTCGTGTCGATCCACGCGGCGCGTCCCGGCGGGGGTCGGAACTGCGGCGCGACCCGCGCGGTGTAGACGAAGCGGCTCGAGTCGGGCCCGGCGGTCGCCGCTACGAGGAAATGCGCCACGGTGTCGTCAGGCAATGGCAGCCAGGCGATCCAGGCCCCGTTCGCGAGTACGGGCACCGCCTGCCCATTGATGCCCAGGTGCACCGGTCCGCGGGCCGCTCCTCCACCTCCTCCTCGCACCACCCCGAACAGGAATGCCGAGTCGTGCGACTGAATGACATCGGTGACGGCAGGATAGACGACGGTGACGTGCAGCGAGTCGCGCGCCGACAGGCTGGGCGACGGCGGCGCGGTTGCGGTGACGGGCGCCGCACCGGAGCGCGGGCCGGCGCATCCGGTCACAAGACTCACGAGCAACACGCCGACCGATCGCACAGGACGCGCAAGGTAGCATCGGCCCTTTCAGCGCGTCAATTTGCCGAATAGATTGGCAGGCAATAGCTTCTGCGCCCAGTGGAGCACTTCTGTCAGTGACCGCCTGCCCTTACTGCGGCCGGGCGAACGACCCGGGCGCGCAGTTCTGTACGGACTGCGGTAAACCCATGAGCACATCCACGGGACGCAAGGCCGCCGCGGCATCAGCGGGCGGGGGGGAAACGACGGGGGCGGGCGCCGCGTCGGTGCCGGGCACGCGCGTCATGGCGCGCCCGCCCGTCGCCCGCGACCCGGGCGAGCCGATCGCCTGCCCCTTCTGCGGCGCCCGGGCGAGCGGGTTGCGGCCGTTCTGCCCCCACTGCGGCCGCCGCCTCACGGCCCCCGGCTCCGGCCCGAACTGCCCGCGCTGTGCCTCGCCCGTGGAGCCGGGGATCAAGTTCTGTGCGAACTGCGGCGCGTCGCTGGTCGATCTCGCGGCCGTGCGTCGCGGCCCCCCCCCGGGACCGTCGCGGGCGGGAGCGACGATCGCGCTCCTGCTGCTCGACGATCTAGGCAACGCGGTGCAGCGTTTCGAGCGCAAGACGCCCGACACCACCATCGGCCGTGAGGACGGCGACATCCGCTTCCCCGACGACGCGTTCCTGTCGCCGTTGCACGCGAAGCTCTCATGGGAGCAGGACACCCTCGTCGTGCGTGATCTCGGCAGCCGCAACGGCACATGGGTGTTCCTCGAGGGGGCGCATCGTCTGCTCGACGGGGATCTGCTGCTGATCGGCTCCCAGGTGATCCGATTCCGCCGGCTGGGGTACCCGGGGCCGCACCCGCCCGACGCCGACGCCACCCGGCGGATGGGCAGCCTCATCCCGAGCGCCGACATCGCGACCCTCACGCAGTTGCGCTCCGACGGCAGCGTCCGCGACGTGATCCAGCTCTCCCCCGGCCGCGACGTCACCATCGGCCGTGAGCAAGGCGACTGGGTGTTCCCGTACGATCCGTCGATGAGCGCGCGCCATGCGCTGGTGCGCTCCGAAGATGCGGACTTCGTGGTGGTGGACGCCAACAGCCGCAACGGCATCGCGCTCGCCGCCCGCGGCGAGATGGCGCTGCGCGACCAGTCGCGTATCCTGGTGGGCGACAAGCTGCTGCGCATCGAGATTCCGGCGTGAAGATCTGCCCCATTTGTGCCACCGAGTATCGCGACGACGTGCGATTCTGCCCGAACGACGGGCAGACCCTGCGCTCGTCGGGCCCGACAAAGGATCTCGTGGGCCAGGTGCTTGCCGACCGCTACCACATCATGAAGAAGCTGGGCGAGGGAGGCATGGGCCAGGTCTACCTCGCCGAGCATGTAAAGATGGGACGCCGCAGCGCCATCAAGGTGATGAACCCCTCCTTGGTGCACGATCCGGAGGCGGTGGCCCGCTTCAACCGCGAGGCCGCGAACGCCAGCCGCATCTCGGACTCTCACGTCTGTGCCATCTATGATTTCGGTGAGACACCGGACGGGCTCATCTACCTGGCGATGGAGTTCGTCGAGGGCGCACCGCTCACGGACCTGTTGGCGAGTGAGGGCGCGCTGCCCGTCGCGCGCGCCGCGGACATCAGCATCCAGGTGGCGGCCGCGCTCCAGGCAGCACACGACCTCGGCATCGTGCACCGCGATTTGAAGCCCGACAACATCATGCTGACGCGCGGGCGTGACGGGGCGGACGCCGTGAAGGTGGTCGATTTCGGCCTCGCCAAAGCCGTGGGCGGGGAGACGGGCAACCAGAAAGTGACGAAGACGGGCTTGGTGGTGGGCACTCCCGAGTTCATGAGCCCCGAGCAGCTCTCGGGCGACACGCTGGACGGCCGGAGCGACGTCTATTCGCTGGGCCTGGTGCTCTTCAAGATGCTCACGGGAACGCTCCCCTTCCCCGCCGACACCGTGCAGGAGGCGATGATCAAGCGCCTCACCGACGAGCCGGCGGAGTTGATCGAGATGCGACCCGATCTGCACTTTCCCCCGGGGCTCCAGCAGACATTGGATACCGCGCTCGCCCGCAGCCCGGCGGACCGCTATCAATCGGCCGCCAAGTTCGCCCACGACGTCGCCATCGTGGTCGGCCTGTCGCGGACGGACGCCGACACGGCCCTGCCCTCCACGCTCGCCGACGACGAGACGGAGCTGCTCGAGCCGGTACGCGTCCGGCGGCGCTCGCGCGTGCCGTTCGTCGTCGGCGCGATCGTCGCACTGGGAGCCGCGGGCGCGGTGATCACGATCGGGCGCGCCGTCAAGCAGACCAGCCGGGTCCCGCCCGCCGACACGGCGCGACAGATCGTGGCGCCGCGTCCACCGGACACCGCCGCCTCCCGCGCGCCTGTGGTGCCGCCGCGACGTGACGCGGCCAAGCGTCCGCGCGCGCCCACCACGCAGCCGCGCATCGACGTAGCCCGGGCACGGTACCTGCTGGACGACCTGTTGGCCAAGCTCGCGCCCGGTCCGAAGGCCGCAATGGTGCGAGACTCCGCGAGACACATTTTCGACGCGCCCAACATCGCGACGGAGGACAAGGCATACGCGGCGTACGTCGTCGGCCTCGCCCGCGCCCAGCCGCCGGAGAATGACCGCGCCGCGGGGTGCGAGTGGATCGCGCGGGCCATGAACCTCGACCCGTCGCAGGCGCGGTATCGCGACCTGCTGGCGCAGTGCCAGCGCTGACCATGTTCGGACGCTCTTCTGCCAAGCCGATCAAGGTCGAGGTCTTCGCCAAGACCGACCTCGGCCGGACGCGCGACCACAACGAAGACCGCTTCCTGGTCGCGGATCTTTCGCGCCGTGAGGCGTCGCTCCTACCCGCGGTCCGCACCCACGAGATCGGTGAGCGGGGCTCGCTATTCGTCGTTGCCGACGGGATGGGCGGCGCGGCCGCCGGGGAGCTCGCGAGCCAGATGGCGACGGACACGATCTACCAGCAGCTGGTTCGAGGCTGGGGGACCGAGCGGGAGGTCACGGCCCAGCGGTTCGCCTACCGCCTGAAGGAAGCGGTGGAGGTCGCCAACGAGCAGATCCACGCGTACGCCGCGACGCACCCCGAAGTCCGCGGGATGGGAACCACGACGACCGCCGTGGGAGTGTTGGCCGATCACTTCTTCCTGACCCAGGTCGGCGACAGCCGCGCGTACCTGATCCGCAACGGGGAGGCGGTGCAGCTCACCAGGGACCAGTCGCTGATGCAGCGCCTGGTCGAGGCGGGCGAGCTGACGGAGGAGGAGGCCGCGAGGAGCGAGCGTCGCAACATCATCCTCCAGGCTCTGGGGCCCGACGCGCGCGTCAAGGTCGATCTCACCCATCAGGAAGTCCGCAAGGGCGACATCCTGGTGCTGTGCTCCGACGGCCTGTCGGGCCAGGTGAAGAAGGAGGAGATCGCCGCCGTCGCCACGCGCGAGCGGGACCTGCAGGCCGCGTGCGACAGGCTGATCGCGCTCGCCAACGAGCGGGGCGGGCCCGACAACATCACGGTCGTGCTGGCCCGGTTCGACGGCGACGGTCTGCGGCCGCCGGAGCCCAACGGGGCGATGGGTCATCAGGTGTATCCACTCATCGACACCGAGACGAGCACGGAGCCGGTCCCCGTCTACCACGGGAGCCGCGCGCCCGAGCCGGCGGCGCGGAATCGCCGTCGCGTGATCACGCTGCTCGTCATCGCCGCGGCCGCCGCCGTGGCGCTCTACCTGATCAACCGGAGCCGGTGAGCGCTCAGTTCACCTTCCTCTCCGGCGCGCGCGTCGGGCAGGTCGAGACGTTTCGCAAGGCGTACATCGGCCTCGGCCGGCACCCGCTCTCCGACGTGCGCTGCGATGCCGAGCGCGATCTCGACGTGTCCTCGCGCCACGCCGGGATCGTGCGCCACAACGACACCTTCGTGCTACGGGACCTGGGCAGCACGAACGGCACGTTCGTGAACGGCGCCCCCATCTCGGGCGACGTCGTGCTGGCGGACGGCGACGTGATCGGTCTCGGGCAGAACGGGCCCGCAGTGGAGTTCCGCATCCTGCCGGGCGAGCCGGCGGTCGACACCGTGCCGGACGGGGTGCGGGCGTCCGCCGAGCGGGCGAGCTCGCCCCGCGAGCAGTACGCGGCGATGGCCGCCCCTCCTCCCCGGCGCTCGAGCACCGCCTTGCGGATCGCCGTGGAGGTGGCGCGCCTGAACCGCAGGACAAAACTGCTGATCGGACTGCTCGTCGTCGTGCTCGCCGCGTTCGCGGTGCTGCAACGGCAGAGCGCGCGCGACGCGCGTGAGGTCGCCCGGCTCGAAGCGCGGGCGGACAGCCTGGGAGCGGAGTCGCAGCGGCTCCTCACGCGACTCGAGACCGAGCTCGCGAGCGTGCGGGACGCGCTGCGGCAGTCGCAGGCGGAAGTCGCACGGCTGCGGACCGAGCTGGCGGCCGCAGGCACGAGCGGCAACGCCGCCGCTATCGCGCGGCTCCGGGCCGCGCTCGACGCGGCCGAGACGCGCCAGCGCGGCCTCGCCGGCGCGGTCGTCATGGACTACCGCACCATCTCGCTCAAGAATCAGGACGCGGTCGCGCTGCTCGTGGTGCAGTTCTCGGACAGCGAGATCTTCAGCGGTACGGCGTTCGCCGCCGACTCGCAGGGCACGTTGGTGACCAACCGGCACATCCTGGTGGGCGAAGACGGCACCCGGCAGCCGCGGCGCATCGCGATCAAGTTCTCGGGGAGCCGGCAATGGTTCCCCGGCCGCCTGGTCGGCGTCGCCGATTCCGCCGACGTCGCCGTGGTGAAGGTGGAGATCCGCGGCGGCACTCCCCGCGTCGCGGGCTTCGCGGGCGAGCCGCGGGCCCTGGCGCGCGGCGATCCCGTGGCCATCATCGGCTACCCGCTGGGCGAGGATCTCCCCATGGAGCGCATCGGCGAGAGCGGCGTGGTCGCGGACCCGACCCTCACGGTCGGCACGGTCAGCAAGGCGCTGGCCAACGTCGTACAGGTCGACGGATTTGGCGCACCCGGGTCGTCGGGGAGCCCGATCTTCGATCGCTCGGGCCGCGTGGCGGCGGTGTTATACGGCGGCAATCGGGAGTCGCAGGGCAAGATCATCTACGCCGTTCCGGCGAGCCAAATCGTCGCATTTCTAACCCAGCTCGGCACCACCCGATAAAGAGCCCGGAGAAGGCCGGGGAACGGTCAAATGCCCGGGAAGGGGCCCCGCCTTCCCCCTTCCCCGGCCTGCTACTGGCTTCTTACCGGACTCTTCCGAGGACCCATCTCGCCGCCGCCCGCTGCATGAGGGGCTGTCCGTGCCAGCATAAGAGGATCGGGGTCGCGCCGGGGATCTGTGACGCGAGTCGCGGATGGCCGAACAGCACCACGAGCTGCGCTCCGGGCACGAGACGCCGCAGGGCCGCGCGCGATCGGGCACCGAGATCGGCCCGCCCTTTCCACGAGCGCGGCTCGGCGTACACCAGGATAATGCGTTGCCGGTTGCCCGTGGCACGTTGCACGAGGGCGACTCCCGCGTCGCGCAGCGTCGCGTGGAACACATCGCGCGGACCGACGGAGTACGGCCCCCCCACGTCGTCGTCCACGATCGACACGGTGAGAGGTGCGCGGACCGTCGGCGCGTCACCGCGCACCAGGTGCGCCGCGCGGTCGGCCAGCCCGTCCGCGAACGCCGCGTGGTCCGAGAGGTCCGGCTCCCCCTGGTCGGGCAGGGCGGTCCACGCGACCAGCGCATCGTCGTAATGCGCGAGCGCCTCGTCCGCGCGGGCGGCCGAGATCTCGGCGCCGACGGCACGGTCCAGCGCGGCGACCACGCTCGTGAAGTTCTCGGGGTACAAGAGCGCGTCGCACCCCGCGGCGACCGCGCCCACGGTCGCGACGGGCACCGGCTGTGCGGCGCGCGCGCCTGCCATGATCAGCGCATCGGTAACGACGAGACCGCCGAAGTGGAGCGTATCCCGCAGGTAGCCCAGGATCTCGGGCGAAAAACTCGCCGCTCGGCCGGCGGGATCCCAGTTCGGGTAGGCTACGAACGCGCTCATCACGCTCCCCACACCGGCGCGGATGGCGTATTCGAACGGAGTCACGTCCACCTGCTGCAGCTCGCTCGGGGTGGCGGGCACGCGCGGCAGCGTCGCGTGGGAGTCCTGCGTGGTGCGCCCGTGGCCCGGGTAGTGTTTGGCGCACCCCAGAACGCCGTGCTCCTGGAGCCCACGGATCCACACGGCCGCCTGCTCGCCAACGCGCACCGGGTCGGCCCCGAAGGCACGCGTCTGGACGATCGGGTTCTTGGGCTCGAGATCGAGGTCGCACACGGGAGCGAACGCCCAGTTGATCCCGACCGAGCGGGCCTCGGTCCCGGTGATCATCCCGCAGGCGCCGGTGGCTTCCAGGTCGTCGAGCCAGCCGAGCGCCGCGGGCGGTGGCAGCTCGGAGAGCCCCTGCACCTGCTGCGCCGGGCCCCGCTCCAGATCCGCGCCGACGAGCAGCGAGCGCCCCGCCTGCTCCACGAGCTCCCGCGTGAGCGTCGCGACCGCGTCGCGTGTCCCCCCGAAGAGGATGAACCCACCCACCCCGGCGGCGAGCGCGGCGTCGATCTTCCGGCGCTCGTGCTCGAAGCTGCCGTCACTTGGCCGCCAGCGCAGCGCGGGAAAGACGAGACGAGCAAGCGACCCGGTCACGCCGGGGTGATGTGGCCGAGCACGCGGGGGCCGCGGGCGCCGGTCGCAGCCGGCAGGTTTCCCGGTTCCCCGAGGACCGTGAGAAAGCCAAGGAACGCAAACACCAGAGCCTCCTTGGCTTCCCCGTCGAAAAAGAGGCTCTCGAACCGCACCACGGGTCGCGGGGCCACCCGGGCGGCGAGGAGCTCGACCAGTCGCGGATTGCGCGCGCCGCCGCCCGAGATCACGAGCTCGTCGGGGGCCCGAGCGGGCGTCCAGCGCTCGATCCCGCGACCGATGGTCTCCACAGTCAGCGCCGTCGCCGTCGCTACGGCGTCGTTGTCGGAGCCCCCCGCCTGCTTCACGTCGTCGAGCAGCCGCGCCGCATAGTCGGGGCCGAAGCGCTCGCGCCCCGTGCTCTTGGGCGGCGGCGCCGCGAAGTACGGATCGGCGAGCAGCGCCTCGAGCACTTTGCGGGACGGCTTGCCGCGGCGCGCCCGCTCGCCGCCCGCGTCGAACGCCGCCGCGCCGTCGATTCGACGGGTCACCGCGTCGACCACCGCGACGCCGGGGCCGGTGTCGAACGCGACCGCGCCACCCGTGACCGCGCGTCGCGGCACGAAGGTGACGTTTGCCATGCCACCGATGTTGAGGAGCAACCGTCCACGCTCCGCGTGTCCGAACAGGAGCACGTCGGCCAACGGCACGAGGGGGGCTCCCTGGCCGCCGGCCGCCACATCGCGCGAGCGGAAGTCGCTCACCACCCGCACCCCCACGCGCTCGGCGATCACCGCGGGGTCGCCGAGCTGCAGCGTGGCGCGTCCCGGCTCGTGCCAGATCGTCTGCCCGTGCGACGCGACGAAGGACAAGTCCCGAGGCCCGACCTTCGCCTGGGCCAGGAGCTGCAGCACCGCGCCCGCGAAGCGCTCTCCCAGGGCAACGTGCAGCAGCGCCAGATCCTTCGAGCCGCCGCGCGCGATCGCTTCGATGATCTGCCCGCGCTCCGGCGCCGTGTAGGCGTCCTGGCGGAATGCGACGAGCTGCGCGTCGAGGGGCTTCTCTTCGAGTCGCACGAGCGCCGTCGAGACCCCGTCGAGCGACGTGCCCGACATCACGCCCACCGCCAGGGCGGTCGTCACGTGACGGGCGGCGGATCGCCCGCCGCGCGGCGCACGAAGCCGCCGGCATCGCTCAGCAAGCGCTCCGCCTCCGCCTTCGCCACCCCCCGTCTCACCATCACAATCGCGAGCTTTACACGGCCGCCCGCGGCTGCGATCGCGCCACGCGCCACCGCGCGGTCCACACCGCAGCACTCCATCACGATACGCTCGCCGCGGTCCCGCAGCTTGTCGGAGAGCGCCATCAGGTCCACCATGAGGTTGCCGTATGCGCGCCCCAGCCGGATCATCGCCCCGGTCGACAGCGTGTTGAGGACGAGCTTGGTGGCCGTACCGGCCTTCATGCGGGTCGACCCCGTCAGGGCTTCCGGCCCGACTTTCGGGAGAATGAGGACGTCGCACGTCTCGACCAGGACCGCCGGGGGGTCGGAGCACGAGACGAGCCCGGTCGCGGCGCCGATGGTCTGCGCGCGGGACAGCGCCGCGCGGACGAACGGCGTCGTGCCGCTCGCCGCGATGCCGAGGACGAAGTCCGCGGGTGTGACGCGCACCTGATCCACCGCCGCCATCCCCGCGTTCACGTCGTCCTCGGCGCCTTCGCTGCTCTTCACCAGCGCCGGGTAGCCGCCCGCGATCACCCCGACCACCATTTCCGGCGGCGTGCCGAACGTCGGCGGGCATTCGCTCGCGTCGAGCACGCCGAGGCGTCCGGAAGTCCCGGCGCCGATGTAGATGAGCCGCCCCCCCCGGCCGAACGCGCTCACCACGAGGTCGATGGCACGGGCCAGCTCGCCGCGCACCGCGCGCACCGCTCCCGCCACCGTCGCGTCCTCCGCGTTCAGGAGGTCGACGATTTCGAGCGTCGACGCGACGTCGATACGCTCGGTGCGGGGGTTGCGCTGCTCGGTGAGCCGCGGGTCGCGGTAGTCGGGAACAGTCATGAAGGCCGTCGGATGGCCCCCAAGTTAGACGTTGACCCGAACTCGGGTCAACGTGCACAATTCGGCATGCGCAGAGCCCTCCGTCTTGGCCTCCTGGTGCTGGCGGCGTGCAGCGGCGGCATCAAGACGCCGGAGACGATCCCCGTTGCGCCCGGCGTCCTTCCCGCTATCCCAGCCGCCATCGCGCCCCCGGTTGTCGACACGTCCGCAAAGCCGGCGGCCGGAGGGGGGGAAGCCGGTCCCGCGCTCGTTGCAGCCGACTGGCCTCTCACCCAGCGGGTCAAGTCCGTCGCCGGTGAGCACGCCATGGTGGTGACGTCGCATCCGCTGGCGAGCGACGTCGGCGTGGACATCCTGCGCCGGGGCGGCAACGCGGTCGACGCCGCGGTGGCGGTCGCCTTCGCCCTCAGCGTCGTACACCCCGTGGCGGGGAACATCGGGGGCGGCGGGTTCATGGTCATCCGGACGCGCGACGACACGGTGCGCACCCTCGACTTTCGGGAGGCGGCGCCCTCCGGCGCCACGCGCTCCATGTACGTCGATTCGGCGGGGAACGTGTTGGCGTCGTCCCTGACCGGCCCGCTCTCGGTCGGCGTGCCGGGCACCGTCGCGGGGCTGTTCGAAGCGCACCGCCGGTTCGGGCGCCTGCCGTGGAAGGCATTGGTCGCACCCGCCGTGCTTCTGGCGCGCGACGGGCACGTGCTCGACGGCGTGCGCAGCCGCCAGATCGGCCGAGAGGCGGAGCGCCTCGCCCGGTTTCCCGCCTCGCGAGCCCAGTTCCTCGTCAACGGAGAAGTGCCGCCGGCGGGGACGCGGTTCGTGCAATCGGACCTGGCGCGCACCCTGCAGCTCATCGCCGACAGCGGCTCACAGGTGTTCTATCACGGGAGCATCGCGGAGCTGATCGTCCAGGAGATGGCCGGCGGCGGCGGGCTCATCACCCGAGACGACCTCGCCCGCTATCGGGTCAAGTGGCGCGATCCGATCGCGATCGGCTACCGCGGCTACACCATCTACACGATGCCGCCGCCCTCGGGGGGCGGGGTCACCCTCGCGGAGATCGTCAACGTGATGGAGGGGTATGCGCCCCTCCCGCCGTTCGGAAGCGCCCGGCTGATGCACCTCCAGACCGAGGCGATGCGCCGCGCGTACGCAGATCGCAACGCGTATCTCGGCGACCCGGACTTCGTGGAGATGCCGCTCTCGCGGCTGCTCTCCAAGTCGTACGCGGCCAGGCTGCGAGCGGACATCGACCCCCAGCGCGCGACGCCCTCGCCGCCGGCCGGGGGCGGGCACTCGGAGGGGACCGAGACGACGCACTTCTCGATCGTGGACGCCGGCGGGAGCGCAGTGTCCTGCACCACGACGTTGAACAACGATTTCGGCAGTGCGGTGACCGTGACGGGGGCCGGGTTCCTGCTGAACGACGAGATGGACGACTTCATGACGGCGCCCGGCAAGCCGAATCTGTTCGGCCTGGTCCAGGGGGAGGCGAACGCCATCGCGCCGGGGAAGCGGATGCTGTCGGGAATGACGCCGGCGATCGTACTCGACCCGGCGGGCCGGCTGTTTCTGGTGTTGGGGTCACCCGGCGGCTCGCGCATCACGACGGCCGTCTATCAGGTGGTGAGCAACGTCATCGACCAGGACATGCCGCTGCCGACGGCCGTGGCGGCGCCACGGTTGCACCATCAAGCGGTCCCGGACACGCTGCACCTCGAGCTCGAGGGGTTCGTGCAGGCTTCGATCGATTCGCTCGAGGCGATGGGCCACAAGGTGACTGCCTGGAACTACAAGACCGAGGTGAACGCCATCGGGCGCGCCGCCGTCGGCTGGATCGGGGTTGCCGATCCCCGGCGCGGCGGCGGCGCGGCAGGGTACTGAGATCCGCTTTCCTAGGCCGTCTTCACCGTCAGCGGCGCGTTCAGCTTGATGGTGATCGCCGCCCCTTTGGGGATCACCACGTCGATATCGCGCGACGCGCGCGCCGCGGCCGCGCCTGCGGCTGCGCCGGCCGCGCCTCCAATCACGGCGCCCTTTGTGTTCTTCCCGAGGAGCTTGCCGACGATCGCGCCTGCCACCGCGCCCCCGGCGACCTTGGCGGCGTCGGCCTTCGTCACCCCGCGGCCCTTCATGACGGTATCCATCGCCACGACCGAGGCATCGATCGAGTAGCTCCTGCCACGCACGCTGACGCTCGTGACCGACAAGTCGATCTTGCCGGTGGAGTTCGGGTTCGGCGCCGGCTCGGCCGCCGTGATCGTCCCGGACACGGTGGCCCCCGCCGGGATCACGACACGTCCGGTCGCATCCTTCACATCCTGGCTGACCGTCGCGCTGAACGAATCACCCGCCTTCGCCGTGCGCGTGCTGATCGTGTCGACCGCCGTCGCCGGGACGCGGGTCCCCGCCGCCAGCGTCAGCGGAGCCGGGGCGGCCGGCTTCGGCGGGACCGGTTTCTTCACGGGCGCCTTCTTCTCGGGCGCCGGCTTCGCGGCCTCGGTCGCCGGTGCCGGCACGTCCTTCAGGGCCGCCGTCGATTCGGTCGGCGCGAGCGTCAGGTTGCGGGCCGTCGAATCGGCGCTCTGCGCGGTCTTCTCACCTGGCACACAAGCGAACAGCGCGACGCCCGCCAGGGCGGCGAAAATCGATCCCTGCTTTGCTAGCCTTGTCATGTAGTCCCTCTCATGGAGTTTTGCCGGCACATAATATAGGAAGGCGGCCCCTCAAGTTCCCAGGCTGACGCCTGGGCCCGGGAAGGCACGGTGCTAAAGCACACTCGGCGCGTCCTTTAGGATTACAGCCGGCGCTTCAGGAACTCGGGCGTCAGCCCTTGCAGCCAGCTCGCGAGCAGGGTGAAGCGGTCCGTCACGAGGAGCAAGCCGAGTACGAACAGCAGAATGCCCGCGACCCGCTCGACCCAAACGAGATACGGCCGGAATCGCTGGAACCAGACCAGAAACCGGTCGAGCGCGAGGGCGGTGAGGAGGAAGGGCACGGCGAGCCCGATGGAGTAAGCGGTCAGCAGTGCTGCCCCGTGCCCCACGCTCGCCTGGGCGGCGGCCAGGGTCAGAATGGCTCCGAGGATCGGTCCGATGCAGGGGGTCCACGCCGCCCCGAACGTCACCCCCACCACCGCGGACCCCACGTAGCCCACGGGCTTGCGGGCGAGCTGGACTCTGCGCTCTCGCATCAGGAACCCCGGGCGGAGCAGGCCAAGCAGATACAGGCCGAACAGGATCACGAGGACGCCGCCGCCGCGCCCGATCCATACTTGCGACTGCACCAGCCAGACCCCCAATGCGGATGCGGTGGCGCCCAGCGCCACGAACACCAGCGAGAACCCGGCGACGAACCACAGCGCGTGCACCAGAGCGGTGCCACGCCGGATCTCGAGCTCCTCGAGCGTGAGGCCGGTCAGGAACCCGACGTAGCTCGGGACGAGCGGCAGGACGCAGGGGGAGAGAAAGCTGAGCAGGCCGGCGAGAAAGGCGAGGGCGAAGGAGGGCGTCACCCGCAGAAGCAGACCGCCGAGACCACGGTCGTCCAGCGGCCGTCGTCTCCGCACTCGGCGGTCGAGGTGATGTTCATCGTGCGCACGATCTCCCCCGACAAGAGCCACTGCTCGCGCCGCTCGTCCCACGCCTTGTCCGAATCGAACGGAACGCCGAGCACGGTGGCGAGCATCGAGGCCGCGAGGTCTTCCGCGTATTCTCCCGAGGTGACCTCGTTCTGCCCATAGCTGTGGTGCTCGGAGATGTAGCCGTGGTGGGTCGTATCCGCCGGCATGGCGACGCCGATGGACGCGGCGACGAGGCGGCTCGGCTCGTTGGTCGCCGACTCGGCGATGACCGCGAAGACGACCTGCCCGGGTTTCATGAGCGAGAGACCTTCCTCGCGGTCCACCAGCTCGCAGTGGGGCGGGAAGATCGAGCTCACCCGCACGAGGTTGAAGTTGGCGAGATGCGCGTCCCGCAGCGCCATCTCGAAGCTGGTGAGTTTTTCCTTGTGCCGACCAACGCCCTTGGTGAGAAAGGCCTTGGTGGGCACGAACATTCGTGATTCGATCAACCCGTCACCTCGTGCGCGCTAAAGGGTTCGCCTGCTGACAGGTGCGGCACAATCCATAGATCTCCAGGCGGTGGTGGTGGGGCCGGAACTCCACCTCCTCCGCCAGCAGGGCGATCATCCGCTCGAGCCGGTCGTTCGCGAACTCCGTCACCTGGCCGCACGCCGAGCAGATACAATGCTCGTGCGCCTGGCCGGCCGCGAACGGCTCGTACCGCTTGAACCCCTCGCCGAAGTCGTGTTCCTTCGCCAGGCCGGCGCGGACCAGGAGGTCGAGCGTCCGATAGATCGTGGCCGTGCCGACCGCGACTCGCGTCGCCACGCGCCGGCCCACCTCCTCCGCCGAGAGGTGCTCGCCGGCGAAGAACACGGCCTCGGCCACCGCCAGGCGCTGTTGCGTCGCCGGCAGGTTGTGCTCCGCCAGATGGCGGCGGAACTCCTCGAGCAACTTCGCGCCGTCAACCTTCATACCACACCGCCGGTCCCACCGCCACGGGCGGCTCCAGGTCCCCGGTTCGCTCCGCGGCCGCCTGCATGACGCGGGCGATGACGTCCGCGGGCGACAGCGCGGTCTCCTCGACCTCGATGCGGGACTGGCCCCGCTCCTTCCCACGCACGATCAGCATGTAGCGCGCCGTGTACACGCGCAACCGGTCGCTCCCCTCCGTTCCCCGGCAGGCCACCACTGCCGTGCCCCACTCCCGACCCTCGCGCTTCCAGGGCGCGAACAGGTAGATCGTCTCGATCTCGGAGGGCGGCACGCGGAGGGCGACAGCCTCGGCGAGCTTCGCCCACCCCGGCCCCCGGCCCGGCTCTAGCGGAGGACGGTCGCCGGCGCCTGCGCCTGCTCCCATCGCTCCACGTAAAACCGCAGCACGTGCATGAAGTCCTGGGCATTCGTCACCACGCCGTACGCCTGGTGCGTGCCCCGGTCGCGCAGCTTGTTCACCACGAACTCCGTCTGATCGACGCAGATCGTGGTCAGCGGCCGCAGGTCGTCGGGCGAGCGCGCGTCCACGAAGGCCGGGAGCATGTTCCCGACCGCGATCGCGTGCAGCGCCGTGGCGACGAAGACGGCGAAGGTCGCCTGCGCCGTGAACTCGCGCATCGCGTCTTGGGCGGCGAGCGTATCGGAGAGCACTTCCGGAAGCGGCCCGTCGTCGCGGATCGAGCCCGCCAGCACGAACGGCACTCCGTGCACGACCAGGGCGTGCATGATCCCCGCGGTCACGAGGCCCTGCCGCACCGCCGCCGCGATCCCGCCGGCCCGCCGGATCTGGTTGATGGCTCGCATGTGCAGCGCATGACCGCCTTCGACGCCCTGCCCCGAGCTCGTCATGCCGAGGGTCGTGCCGAAGATCGCAGCCTCGAGATCGTGCACCGCGACGGCGTTCCCCCCGAGGAGCGTTTGCACGTAGCCGTTCTTGATGAACCAGATCATGTCTTCGCGCGCCCGCGCGTGGACGAGCGCCGGACCCACCACCCAGACGATCTTCCCGCCGCGCTGCTTTTCCTCGCCCAGGAGCTGCGCCAGCACCGCGTAATCCACCGGCCGCTCCCGCGACACTTCCGTCTGCATGAAGCCGAACTCGTTGGCGCTGTGACTGCCGCCGAGAAACCCTTCGGCGTGCACAAAGATGCCCTGGCTGCCGTCCTCTTCGGTGCCCACCGCCACCGCCTGCCCTTTCCGCACTCTGCGCGGCTCCGTGGTCACCAGATCACGAGCGGATTGGCGCACGATCACGCAATCCATGCGTGGCAGGCGCGGGCGAGACCATGTGCCGCCGGCTTTGACGTAGGTGGGCAGGTTGGTGGTCGAAAAGAAGCCGTCGGGCAGGACCCCGTCGGCGGGCGCGGGCTCGAAGCGTGCGTCGGGCGCTCCCGTGAGCGGGGGCGCGTCGAAGTCGGGCGGGTGATACTGGAACCGCGGACGGGTTGTCACAGGGAAGGAAAACTAATGCGGAATTACAGAAGCGACACGGGATCGCGGTCCACGACCACGCCCCGCGCCCGCGCGCCCAGCGCGCGCACGACCCGACCGATCGCACGTGGCTCTGCCGCCTTCACCAGCACATGCCAGCGCCAGCGTCCCTTGATCCGCTCGATCGGGCAGGGCGCCGGTCCGAGCACGCTCAGCGCGCCGCTCAGCCGCTCGGTATTGGCCCGGACGAGCCATGCCGCCACCCGCTCGGCCGCCCGCTGGGCCCGACCGGCGTCCTCGTGTGAGGCCACGAACCGCGCCAGCCCGACGTACGGCGGGTACGCCGGATGGGGCGGGGCCCGCAGCGGCAGCTCCGCCGCCGCGAACTGCGCCACCGAGTGGACCGCCGCCGCGCGGATGGCATGATGATCGGGCGCCCGGGTTTGGACGTAGACGCGGCCTCCGCTCGGCCCGCGCCCGGCCCGGCCGGCCACCTGCGCCACGAGCTGGAAGGTCCGCTCGGCCGCGCGAAAGTCGGGGAGATGGAGCCCGGTGTCCGCGTCGACGACCCCGACCACGGTCACGTTGGGAAAATCCAACCCCTTCGCGATCATCTGCGTCCCGAGCAGGATGTCGATCGTTCCCTGCTCCATGCGCTCGAGCACCCGATGGTGCGCCCACTTCGTGCTCGTCGTGTCCAGATCCATGCGGGCGATCCGCGCCTCGGGGAATCGGAGACCGACGAAATGCTCGAGCTGTTGGGTCCCCAGGCCCCGCATCCGCTGCGTCTCCTGGCCGCACAGCCGGCAGACGGTGGGAACAACCTCCTCGTGACCGCAGTAGTGGCACCGCAGCGCAGCTGGTGTCTGATGCACCGTGAGGGCGATGGCGCAGCGGGGGCAGGTGCGCACATCGCCGCAGGCGGGACATTGCAGGTACGTCGCGAAGCCGCGTCTGTTCAAGAGGAGGATCACCTGCTCGCCCCGTCCGAGGGCGCCGCGCACGGCCTCGTCGAGCGCCACGGTCCATGGTACCCCGCGGGCGTCGGGTACCCGCTCGGCGCTGCGCAGGTCGATCACCGCGACCGGTGGCAGCGGTCGCGCGCCGATCCGGTCGGGCAGCTCGAAACGCACCACCTTCCCCGTGGCGGCGAGGTGCAGCGTCTCGAGGGAGGGCGTGGCGCTGCCCAGAATCACCCGCGCTCCCTCGAGTCGCGCGCGCTCGATGGCCACGTCGCGGGCATGGTAGCGCGGCGCCGTCCCTTGCTTGTAGCTCGGCTCGTGCTCTTCGTCCACCACGATCGCCCCGAGCCGCTGGACGGGAGCGAACACCGCCGAGCGGGGCCCGACGGCCAGGCGTCGCTCGCCGCGCCGCAGCGCCCGCCACGCGTCGGCGCGCTCGCCGTCCGACAGCCCCGAGTGCAACACCGCCACCTGGTCGCCGAACACGCCGCGCACCCGCGCGACCGTTTGAGGCGTGAGCGCGATCTCGGGGACGAGCAGGATGGCACCGGTACCCGTCGCTACGACGCTACGAAGCACGTCGAGATAGACGAGCGTTTTTCCGGAGCCCGTGACGCCCTGGATCAGGGAGGGCGTCTCGGCCGCCGTCCCCAGGATCCCGGCCACGACGCGGCGCTGGTCGGCCGTGAGGTCGGGGGGTGGTGGGGACGACAGGCCGGCGAACGGATCCCGGGCGCGCGGTACGTCGGTGTAGCGGGCCACACCCTGGGTCACGAGCCCGTCCAGCGCGGCGGGAGACAGCCCGAGCCGGGCGATCAGGTGGCGGACCGGCGCCGAGCCGCCGATCGCCTCCAGGGCCTCGTACGCCACGCGACGCTTGGGCGCGCGTTTGAACGCCCGCTCGCGCTCGAGCAGCGACGGCAGCGCCGTGGTCAGCGCGAGCACGCGCTCCACCTGCTCGGCAGGCCCCGCCGGCCGGCGCACGCTCCACAGCGCCCCCGGGAGCAGCGCCCGCAGCGCGAGCCCCAGGGGGACGCCGTAGTAGCGGCTGATCCAGACGCCGAGCGCCAACAGCGGTGGCGTGATCGCCGGTTCCGCGTCGGGCGCGGCCACCATCGGCTTCGCCACCACCGCGGGTGCAGGCGCGTCGACCGCCGCAACTATTCCCACCACCTGCCGTCGCTGAACCGGCACGATGACCCGGGCGCCGGGCACGACGCGGGCCCCGAGCTCCGCCGGGATCTCATACGTATACGTGCGCGGGACAGGGACGGGGAGGACGACCTCGGCATAGCGAGCAGCGATCCGCGCGCTCGCGCGCGGGGTCAGTGGTCGCTCTGACCCCGGGCGCAGGCCCGGGGTGCCCGGCGCTGGCCCCGTCATCCCCGCCGTCGGACGCCCAGCCCCGGTCCGGTGGGCAGGCGAATCTGCCCGCCGTCGATCGTGGCGCCCACGAAGGGGTCGTTGGCGGTCAACGCCGCACCGTCCAGATCGGCGGCGTCGACGAGGGGCGTGAAGTGCGCCGCGGCCGTGATCCCCAGCGACGTTTCGATCATGCATCCCACCATGACGAGCATGCCGTGCGCCCGCGCGGTGGCGATCATGCGCACCGCTTCGCGCAGCGAGCCGCACTTCGCGAGCTTGATGTTGATGCCGTCCACGGCGCCCGAGAGTCGCGGGATGTCGGCCGCGACGATGCAGCTCTCGTCCACGACCACGGGGAGGATCCCCCGGCGCCGGACCGCGGCGATGCCCTCGAGATCGTCGGGCGGCAGGGGCTGCTCCACGAACTCCACGCCGTACTCTTTGAGCACGGGGAGCATCTGGAGCGCGCGCTCCCGCGTCCACCCCGCGTTCGCATCCACGCGGAGCGGCTTGTCGGTAGCGTCGCGGACGGTGCGCAGGATGGCTTCGTCCCGATCGGTGCCGAGCTTGATCTTGAGGATGGGATAGGACGACGCCTCGAGTACCTTCTGGCGCACCTTCTCGGGGGTGTCGAGGCCGATGGTGAACGACGAGCGCGGCGCGCGGGCGGGATCGAGTCCCCACAGGCGCCACACCGGCTGGTCGAGCCGCTTGCCCACGAGATCGTGCAGCGCCGCCGACAACGCCGCCCGGGCCGCGCCGTTCCTGGGGACGACCTGTGCGAACCTCGCTTCCGCCGCGTCGAGATCGAACGGGTCCGTGGGGAGATGCGGCTCGAGCCGCTTCAGCATCGCCAGCACGGTGTCCGCCGTTTCTCCGTAGTAGCGTGAGGGGTCGGCTTCTCCCCACCCCTCGATCCCATCGCCGTCGGTCAGGCGCACCCAGACGACGCGCGTGTCGTCATCACCGCCCCGGGCGATGACGAATGGATGCTTGGTTTTCAGGGTGAGAACGTCGGCGGCGAGCCTTAGAGCCATTTGCGGTTCTTCAACCACCACACAATCGCCAGCGAGACCATGACCATGCTGGCAACGGCCACCCAGAAGCCAAGCGCATCGTGGATGAGGGGCATGCGACTGAAATTCATGCCGTAGATCCCCGCGATCACGATCAGCGGCAGCGCGACGGTGGCCACGATCGACAGCTGCTTCATCACCCGGTTCATCCGGTTGGAAGTCTGGGACAGGTAGGTCTCCAGCACACCGGCGAGCAGGTCGCGCGTGGTGTCGACCGACTCCATCAGGCGGATGGTATGGTCGTAGACGTCCCGGTAGTAGAGCTGCGTTTCGGGCCGGATGTAGCCGCAGGGACGGTTGGTCAGGATGTTGAGCACTTCGCGCAGCGGCCCGATGTGGCGCCGCAGTCCGAAGGTCGACCGCTTCGCCTTGAAGATCTCGTGGATCAGACCCTCGTCGAACTCCTCGAACAGCTTCTGCTCGAGCCCGTCCACCATGCCGTTGAGCTCCTCGACCAATGGAAAGTACGTGTCCACCGCCTGGTCGATGATGTGGTGCATCGTCATCTCGGCACCACGGGCAAGGAGGTCGGGACTGCGCAACAAGCGGTCTCGTGCGGCGTCACAGCCCACCGAGGGTATCGCATGCACGGTGACGAGGAAGTTCTTGCCGAGGAAGAAGTAGAGGTTGGAGGTTTGGAGATCGAACGGGTTGGGCGTCGCCTGGTCGAAGGCGACCCCCGCCATCACGACGAAGACGTAGCGGTCGTACTCCTCCAGCTTGACGCGGGTGCGCGGGGAGAGCGTGTCCTCGACCGCGAGCGGGTGGAACTCGAACACCTTCTCCAGGAGCGCGTGCTGGTGGAGGTCGGTGCTGTCGACGTCGACCCACAGCTCGCCCTCGCCCGCGCGCACGATGTCGCGCAGCCGGGCGGGCGAGAGACCTCGCTCGACCCCCCCGTCGGGCCGCCGATAGATGCTGGCGGGCCAGTGTTTGGAGGCTTGCGGTGCGGCGGTCGCGGTCACGACTGTAGTATCGGGACGTCGCGACCCTCAGGCAAGCGCGCCCACGTGGGCGCGCGCGCCGGCCGCGAGCAAGTCGAGCCGGTAGCCGCCCTCGAGCACCCCGACGACCGGTGCCGGCGCGACGCGTGCGCGCAGCGCGCTGGTCCAGTGCGCGACATCCTCGGGCGTGAGCGTGAACCCGCCCAGCGGATCGCCCGCCAGGGAATCGAATCCGGCCGAGACCAACAGGAGGTCCGGCGGCCACCCCTCCAGGGCGGCGTCCACCGCGGCGAGGAGGTCCCGCACGTACACCTCGCGGGCGAGCCCGGGCGGGCGGGGTACGTTGAACACGTTCCCGACGCCACGCTCGTCCGCAGCGCCGGTCCCCGGATACCAGGGATACTGGTGCATCGACACGTAGCGGATGGACGGATCGCGCTCCACCAGCGCCTGGGTGCCGTTCCCGTGGTGCACGTCCCAGTCCACGATCAGCACGCGCGGCTTCCCCAGCTGCTGCCCGTGCCGGGCCGCCACGACGACGTTGTTGATCAGGCAGAATCCCATGGCGCGGCCGGCGAGGGCGTGGTGCCCTGGAGGGCGCGTCGCGCCGAAGCCCGACCCCCGCTCGATCCCTCGCTCCACCGCGCCGATCGCCACGCCCGCGGCCATCGCGGCGGCGTTCCAGCTGTCCCGGCTCATCACCGTGTCGGCGTCCAGCGCGCCGCCGCCCCCCCGCGCGAGGCGCTCGAGTGTGTCGAGGTAGGCCGGCGAGTGGACACGCTCGAGCTGGTCGCGCGCCGCGGGCCGGGCCTCCACCCACTCGATCGTCGCCGTCAGGTCGGGCGCGCGCAGCGCGGCGAGGACCGCCTCGATCCGCTCCGGGCGCTCGGGATGACCGGGGCCAGGGTTGTGGAGAAGAGTGGCGCTGTGGAACACAACGGGGACAGGCATTACCGACTCGGACGGTCGCACTGTTTGACAGGCGGACTGTGACGGCAAGGCGACGCCGAGCTACCGTCCCACCGTCCGCCTGTCCGCCCGTCCGGCATCAATTGTCCAGGTGCTTGCCCTGCAGCAGCTCGCGAATCGACTCCACTTCCGCGCGCATCTCCCGCCGCGCACGCTCCAGGTCCGACATGACGCTACGGTATCGCCGCCAGCCGATCACCACGAGCACTGCGGCGACGACACAGACCGCGCCCCAGAACACCAGCCATTGGCGACCGAGCGCAAACCCGCCGTACGCGAGCAGCACGGCGTCCAGCAGCAGGAAGCCGACGGTGAAGGTCGTGAGCGCGCGAGAAACCATCAGCGCACCGGTTGGCGTCGGGCAGGGAGAACGATGAAAGGCGAGTTGGGCACGGCGCCGAGCGCGGCCAGCGTCGTGGTCTCGTCGAGCACCTGGGCGCCGCGGAACTTCACGACGTAATCCTCGGCTCGTACGTGTGCCCGCTTCAGCGCCTGGGTAAGCGCCTGCCGCTTGAGCTCCGCAACCGTGGTCGTGGGCTCGACCGCGAGAAACACCTGATCCCACACATCGGTCACCATCACCCGCACGGCGAATCGCTCGCCTACCGCGGTCACGCGAGCTCCACCGTGGTTTCGAGGGGGAGTGTCGAGAGGAAGCGGTCGAGCGCCTGATCGAAGAAGAGCGTCGACGCCCGCACCCGGGTCTTGCCCTCCGCATCCACCCGCGCGTGCAGCGCGATCTCTTCTCCGCCCTGACCGCGCAGCACCAGGAACCCCGGCCCTTCCTTCTCCACGAATGCGGCCGCGTGCGGCACCCGCTCCGCGAAGAACCGCTTCGCGCGGTCGAGCACGTCCTGGGGTGGCAGCGCAACCGTGGTGGAGTGCGTCATGGCTCGGAAAGATAGATGGCGCCCCGGACTCCGCAAAGCTGACAGCCTCCGGTGCCAGCTTGAACGCCCCGTTTGTCAACTTGACACGCCGCGGCCTGCCAGGAGCGGCACGTCGATTGCGATGGGCCCTGCGTGCAGCAGCTGGAGTCCAGACCAATAATGAAAGGAGTACTGGCAATGTTCGTCACCACTCGTTCCCTTCAAAGAGACCCGGTGATCAACCGGTTCTTCGACGTGCTGGGCAGCCTGAACGGCGACAGCCCGGAGGCGTCGTGGGTGCCGCCGGTGGATATCTTCGAGGATGCCGAGGGGATCCGCATCATCGCCGAGGTACCGGGTGTCAAACCCGAGGATGTGAAGATCTCATTGGAGAACAACGTCCTCGCGATCAAGGGTTCGAAGCAGCAGGTCGCCGAGGAGCGCACCGAGCGGGTGCACCGCTACGAGCGGACCTATGGCACCTTCGAGCGCAGCTTCACCCTGCCCGCGACGGTCGACGCGAGCAACATCAAGGCGACCTACGAGCACGGCGTTTTGACCGTGACGCTTCCGAAGGCAGAGAAGGCGAAGCCGCGGCAGATCGAAGTGCAGGTCGCGTCGAAATAGCTGGCGTAGCGGTGGAGGCCCGACGGTAGGGGCGCGGCATGCTGCGCCCCTACGTGTTTCTACTGGGTGAGCAGCTCCCGCAGCCGTTCTTCCACCTGGGAATTCGGCACCGCCGCCGCGCCTGCCTGGCGCGCCGCGCGCAGCAGCTCCGCATGGACGTGAGAGCCGTAGGCGAGCACTGGAATCCCGCGGCGTGCGAGCTCGCCGATCCGCTCCGTCGCCCCCGGCCCGCCGAGCTCGATTACCGCGAGATCGCAAGCGGCCTCGTCCCGGGACACATCCGCCCCGGCGGCGGCCACTACCGCGCCAAGCTTCGAGCGGAACAGCAGGTCCCGCGTCTCGAGCAAGACGCGCTTAGCCATGGGCATGAGGGGCACTCCGTAGGGGCGCAGCATGCTGCGCCCCTACATCACCCTTTCAGGTTCTCGGCGAGATAGGTCACCAGCCGGTCGGCCGCGACCCGATCCTGCTTCAGGGTGTCCCGGTCGCGCACGGTCACGCTGCCGTCTTGCGTGGACTGACCGTCGATGGTGATGCCGAAGGGGGTGCCGGCTTCGTCCTGACGGCGGTAGCGGCGACCGATCGAGCCGCCGTCGTCGTAGAAGGTGTTGTAGTACTTCCGCAAATCATCGAAGATGCGGCGGGCCAGCTCGGGCATCCCGTCCTTGTTCACCAACGGGAACACGGCGGCTTTGAGCGGAGCGAGCGCGGGATGCAGCCGCAAGACCACCCGCTTCTCTCCCTCCACCTCGTCCTCGTGGTACGCATCCACCATCACGACGAGCGTCGTACGATCGGCGCCCGCCGATGTTTCGACCACGTACGGAATGAATCGCTCGTTCGTTGCGACATCCAAATACTCGAGCTTCTTCCCCGAGAATTCCTGGTGCCGCGACAAGTCGAAGTTCGTACGGTTGTGGATTCCTTCGAATTCCTGCCAGCCGAACGGAAACTCGTACTGGACGTCGTAGGCGTCTTTGGCGTAATGCGCCAGCTCGTCTTTCGTGTGCTGGTGGAACCGCAGCTTCTCGGCCCGCACGCCCAATCCGACCAGCCACTTCATCCGCTCACCGCGCCAGAACTCCAACCACTCCGAGTCGGTACCGGGCTTCACGAAGAACTGCATCTCCATCTGCTCGAACTCGCGGGTCCGAAAGATGAAATTGCCGGGGGTGATCTCGTTGCGAAACGCCTTGCCGATCTGCGCGATCCCGAAAGGGATCTTCTGGCGCGAGGACTGCAGCACGTTGAGATAATTGACGTAAATCCCCTGCGCCGTCTCGGGGCGGAGGTACACGAGCGCCGCCGCCTCTTCGACCGGCCCCATGAATGTCTTGAACATCAGGTTGAACATTCGCGGCGCGGTGAGCGTCCCCTTGCTGCCGCACACCGGGCATTGCGCCGTGGGCTCGCCCGGCGTGCCCTTGATGCGGGGATCGTCGGCGCGAAACCGATTCTTGCACTGCTTGCAGTCCACCAGCGGATCGGTGAACCCCGACACGTGCCCCGACGCTTCCCACACCTTGGGGTGCATCAGGATCGCCGCGTCCAACCCCTCGATGTCCTCGCGGTCGTGGACCATGGAGCGCCACCAGCGCTCCTTGATGTTCTTCTTGAGCTCGACGCCCAGCGGCCCGTAGTCCCACACCGACCCGAGGCCGCCGTAGATCTCCGAGGATTGGAACACGAAGCCGCGTCGCTTGGCCAGCGACACGAGCTTATCCATGACGTTGTCGGTTGCAGGCATAGGGCGCCGGAAGATAGGAGGACCGCTAGGGGCCGGGCAACCCGAACGCCTCGCGCACGGCCCGCTCGGCGAGCGCGGCGATCCCCGCGGCGTCGAGCACGCGACCTTCGCCGTCCAGCGCATGCAGGCCCACGAGCCCTTCGACCTTGCCGGCTACGACCGCCACGCGCGTCCTGGCGGCCTGAGCGCGCCGCACGACCTCGCCCGGCGCCTTGCCGACGAGCGACGTCTTGTCGAACGACCCCTCGCCGGTGATCACGAGCTGCGCTTTGGCGAGGGCGGCATCGAATCCCACTCGGGCCAGAACCCACTCCGCGCCGCGCGTGAGCTGGGCCTTGGCGAAATACGCGAGCCCCGCGCCCAGTCCGCCCGCGGCACCGCCCCCGGGGAGCATCGCCAGGTCTCCCCGGCCGTGCCGGGCCATCAACGCCGCGAGGCGCTCGAGTCCCCGGGAAAGGAGCTTCACACCTTCGGGCCCCGCTCCCTTCTGTGGCCCGAACACCGGCGCCGCGCCCTGTGGGCCGACCAGCGGCGTGGTCACGTCCGCGAGCGCAATGACGCGCGCGGCGAGGCCCCATCCCCCCTCAAGTTCCGCCAGCTGGGCCAACGACCCGCCTCCTTCGGGAAGCGGCTCGCCGTGGGCGTCGAGGAACGCCCAGCCAAGTCCCCGAGCCGCGCCGGTCCCGCCGTCTACCGTGGCGGACCCCCCCAGACCCACGACCACCGTCTTCGCGCCCCGTTCGACCGCCTCCCAGATCAGCTCCCCGACTCCGCGCGACGTGGCTCGCAGCGGGTCGAGCTGCTCGGGCCTGAGAAGCGCGATCCCGCAGGCGGTGGCACTCTCGAAAATCGCCGTCTCCGGGTCCACCCAGCCGAGCTCACCCGACACGGACTCACCCAAGGGGCCGGCTACCGTTATGCGTTCGCGCAACGAGCCACGCGGGAGGACAGCATCCAGGAGCCCATCGCCCCCATCCGAGATGGGAAGCTGAAGGACCGCCGCGTCCGGTAGGGCCCGCCGGGCCCCCTCGGCCAGAGCTTCGGCGACCTGAAGGGGGCTCATCGTGCCCTTAAACGCAGCAGGAGCAACTAATATCAACTGCTGCATGATGCATAATGCTTAAAAACATGCATTCTGCAACACATTCCTTTCTTGCCCATCGTCCTATGTGTCGTAGCGATCACGGTTAGTGTGGGGGCACCGTTCTTGCTCAACACCCCAACGGCATATCTCTGTCAGGGGCAAACCGTCGGCGACGGCGGGGCGCAAAGCCAAGGGGTCTCAGAACACGCGAGACAGCCCGGCTGCCGGAGGTTGGCGCCGGCCCCACGCCCTGACACGAGCGCGGGGCCGTTCGTTTGGCCCCCCGAGCAAGAGCTTCGTCTCGCTCGCATCGGGTTCTAGGGCGCACGATGTCGAGCAGGCGATCACCCCCCAGGGGCAACTCTGGGGGGTTTGCTTTTGATGTGGTCGCAGATCCGCCCACCATGCTCGCGCCCGTTCTCGATGAAGATCTTGTTGGCGTCGAATCCGGAGGCGAGCACGCCGGCGATGTACACACCCGGCACGTTCGTCTCCATCGTATCGGGCGCGTGCTGCGGCACGCCGCTGGCATCGTCCACCGCTACGCCGACCGACCGGAGCAGCGTGAGGTCTGCAGTATAGCCCGTCAGGGCCAGGACGAAATCCGCGGGAATCGTCTCGCGGTCCCCGTCCGGGTCGCGACCTACCACGACGTGTGACCGTGCGATCTCGACCACACGGCTGCACCACCGAACCGCGACCCGGCCCTCTTTCACCCGGTTGGTGATGTCGGGGAGGATCCACGGCTTCACCCCCCGGTCGAACTCGCTCAGAAAGTGCACCATGGTCACCCGCGCGCCGACCCGGCACAGGTCGAGCGCCGCCTCCACCGCGCTGTTGCCGCCGCCCACAACCACCACGCGCTGCTGCCAGTAAGGATGCGGCTCCACGAAAAAGTGCGATACGTGCGGAAGATCCTCTCCGGGGACGCGTAGTGGATTAGGCGACTCGAAGTAGCCGGTCGCGAACACGAGGTAACGGCTCCGGATGGTCTCCGGCTCGTCGCTCCCGTGATGGTGCGCCACCAGCTCGAACCCATCCGGCGCCCGCGCCACGCGGGACACCGTGTGATACTGGCGCACGTCCAGCTCGAAATGCTCCGCTACCTTCCGGTAGTAAGTGAGGGCTTCGCGTCGAGTCGGCTTGTCGCCGGCAGTCACGAACGGCACCCCGATCTCGAGTTTATCGGGGGTCGAGAAGAACGTCATGTACAAGGGGTAGCGCATGAGGCTCGAGGCCACGGGCCCCTTGTCGAACAGGGAGCACGTCAGCCGGGCGCGCTTCGCCGCCACGCCTACCGCGAGCCCGCAGGGCCCGGCGCCGATCACCGCGAGATCGAGCATCAATGCGCCACTGTCACGTCACTTCGATGATTTGCTCGCGATGTGTCCCGACGCTCACGTACTCGATGGGAGCGTGCGCGAGATCCTGTAGCCGGTCCAGGTAGGCGCGGGCGGGCGGCGGCAGGTCCGCCAGGCGACGCACGTGGCTCAACGACTTCTGCCAGCCGGGGAGGGACTCGTACACCGGCTCCACGCGGGCGAGACGCTCCACCTCGGCCGGCATCGAGTCGAGCGGCTCGCCGCCGCAACGGTAGCCCACGCACACGGGAATCTCGGAGAACGAGTCGAGCACGTCGAGCTTGGTGACCGCGAGGCCGGTCAGGCCGTTGACGCGCACCGCATAGCGTACGACGACGGCGTCGAACCACCCGCAGCGACGCGGCCGCCCCGTGGTCGCCCCGAACTCGTCTCCCAGCTCGCGGATCCGCTCGGCCAGCGCCGGCGTGGCTTCAGTCGGAAGCGGCCCATTTCCCACGCGAGTCGTATACGCCTTGACGACCCCGAGCACCGCGTCGATCGCGGTGGGGCCGATCCCGGCGCCGACCGCCGCGCCGCCGGCCGTCGTGTTGGAGGAGGTCACGTAGGGGTATGTGCCGTGGTCCACGTCCAGCAGGGCGCCCTGAGCGCCCTCGAGCAGCACCGACTCGCCGCGCTCGAGCGCTTCCCATACCACGCGTCCCGCGTCGACGGCGAGCGGCAGCAGCCGCGGGGCGAGCCGCTCGAGCAGGCTCACGTGGGCCCCGGGGTCGGCGCGCTCGTTCGAGCCGAGCAGCCCGAGGAACTCGTTGGCGGCCTGGACGCGCCCGCACACCAGTTCCTTCGCCCGGCCCAGGTTCCGCAGGTCGCCTACCCGCACGCCCCGTCGCCCGTACTTGTCCTCATACGTGGGCCCGATGCCGCGGCCGGTGGTACCGATCTTTTCCCGAGCCTCCCGGGCCCGGTCGAGGAGCTTGTGGAACGGGAGCGTCAGGTGCGCGCGATCCGAGACGTAGAGCTTGTTCTCCGTCCGGATGCCCCGCTCGCTCAGGGCGTCGAGCTCGGTAAAGAGCGTCTCCGGATCGAGCACGACGCCGTTGCCGACCAGGCATACCGCACCCTGAATGATCCCCGAGGGAATCTGGTGCAGCACGAACTCCCCGGCGCCGGTGTGCACCGTGTGGCCTGCGTTCGCCCCGCCCTGATAGCGCACGACGAGATCGGCGCGCTCGGCGAGCACGTCGACGATCTTCCCTTTGCCCTCGTCGCCCCATTGGGCGCCGACGACCACGACGCAGTGGGTCTTCGGTCCGAACATCGCCCCAGCCCCCCCAGCAAAAACGCCCCGGAATCGGGGCGTTGGAGTATCCTCCGACGGAAGCTAGACCCATGAGCATCGGGCGTCAACGCATCCGATTCCCACTCTAAAGAGTGGGCCCGGCACTTCGTTGCCCTTAAGGGCAGTGCATCACGGGGCCCAGGCTTCAGCCTGGGGACAGCGCGGACGCAACTCCCCGGGCCACCTCCCGCACACCATCCAGTGTCAGGCGCTCGGCCGAGTCACGCGGCGTATGGACGATCCGTGCCGTCCCCCAATCGCCTCGCATGATGGTCACGCCCTCGCGCGCCCCGCGACTCAGCACGAGGCCGTCTACCAGCACCGGCAGCCAGCGCGCCCGCCGCGCACCGAGGGCGGTGGCTACCCGCTCGATGGTGGGCCCGGCGCGATGGACGAAGGCGATCGTGCCGCCGCGATCGTCGATACCATCGAAGTTGACGATACACGTGTCGCCGAGCAGGTTGGCCCGCTCCCGCCCGAGCGCCCGGGCGCCGAGGAGGCCGTATTCCTCGGCATCGGGCAACAGCACGCCCACTCCCGCTTCCGGCGGCAGGGCGTCGAGCGTGGCGAGGACGGCTACCACCCCTGCCGCGTTGTCGACCGCGCCCGGCGAACGATTGGTCACACCGTTGGCCGCAAGCAACAGGATGCCCGCCACGCCGGCGGCGCCGACGAGCACGTCGGGCATGCCCGGGTGCAGCGGACCGAGCAACGCGCGCACCGCCAGGGCGAGGAGCTCGAGCCCCCCGAGGATCGCCAGCGCGGCGGCCACGAGGCGGGTGGCCATCGAGAGGGGCTGGCCTTTCGAGTCGTAGTGGGCGACGAGCCACACCGCGACGCGAGCCCGGGGGCGGACCGCGATCACGTTGACGCCCTCGAGCGGCGCCCGCCCGAGGCGGTGGAGCAGCGGTCGCGCCATGAACCGGTGCTCCATCACCACGAACCCGCGGGCCGCGAGCTCGCGTTTCAACATTTCCCGGATCTGCTGGTTCGCCGCCGTTCCGGTGAGCCGCGGGAGCGCGATGGCCGCGAGCAGCGCCCGGTCGTCCGTCACGCGGCGACGAGTCTTACCACCCGCTCCCGGTCCGACGCCGCCACCGGCGCGAGCGGCGGGCGCACCGGCCCGCCGTACAGCCCTCCTCCAACGGCGTCCATCGCGGCCTTCACGCCCGCGGGCCCGAGCTTCCCCACGATCTCCCGGTCGAGCGGTGCGAGGCGCTCCTGGAGCTTCCCCGCGCCCGCTCGGTCGCCGGCGCGAAAGGCGGCGAACACCTGGGCACAGAGCGCCCCTGCGAAACAGGCCACGGCGAGGATGCCCCCGTCGCAGCCCAGCTCCAGTGCGGCATACAAGAGCGAGCCTGAGCCGGCAAAGACCGACCACCGCGGGACAGCGTCGCGGTACGCCGCGAGGTTCTTCGCGTCTCCCGACGAGTCTTTGACGCCGATGATGTTGGTGTGTGCCGCGAGCTGTCGCAGCAGGCCGGCGGCGATGGGGAGGTGCGTGTACTTGGGGATGTTGTAGACGAGCACCGGCACCGGGCTCGCGTCCGCCACGGCCCGATAGTAATCCGCGAGGCTCGCGGGAGAGACGGCGGCGGAGAAGTACGCGGGAGGCCGCACGAGCACGGCGTCCGCGCCCTCCGTCGCGGCCGCCCGGGTCAGCGCCACCGCCTGTCGGGTGGACTCCCCGCCCGTCCCCGCGACGAGCCAGCCCTTGTCCGGCAACACCTCACGCACCCACGCGACCATCCGGCGCTGCTCATCGGGGTCGAGCAGGGCCGATTCCCCGGTCGAGCCCGCCACCACCACCCCATCGAGCCCCGCTGCGACGAGCCGGGTCACGTTGTGGCGCAGGTGGACGGGAGCGACCTCACCCGTCGTGCTGTCGAACGGCGTCGTGATGGGGGCGAGCACCCCGGCGAGCTGCCGCTCCGTCACTGGCCGGGAGTCGCCTCCGCGGGCGTGGCGGTGCGCGGCCGGCGGCGCAGCGCGCGCATCTGCTTCTCGAAGTCGGCCGGGTTCGTGGTCGCGGCGAGGGCGGTCTCGTACGTCACCACCTCGTCCGCCACCAGGTCCATGAGGTGCTGATCGAACGTCTGCATGCCGTACTCGTCCCGTGCCTCGCGAACGTACTCGGGCAGGTCCGCGGTTCGGCTCGGGTCCTTGATCAGCTCGCGTACCTCACTGGTGCACATCAGGATCTCCACGGCCGCCACCCGCCCGTGGCCGTCGGCACGCGCGAGCAGCCGCTGCGACACGATGGCCTGCAGCGCTTCGCACAATCGGAGCCGAGCGACCTCCTGCTCGTCCGGCGGGAACATCGAGACGATGCGGCTCACCGTGGTCACGGCATCGGGGGTGTGCAGCGTCGAGATGACGAGGTGCCCCGTTTCGGCGGCCTTCAGCGCGGTGTCGATGGTCTCCGCATCGCGCATCTCGCCGATCAAAACGACGTCCGGGTCCTGGCGCAGCGCGGCGCGGAGCCCCGCGCGGAAGTCGTCCGTATCGACCCCGATCTCGCGCTGGGTCACGGAGCAGTTGATGTCGCGGTGCAGGAACTCGATCGGATTCTCCAGCGTGACGATGTGCTTGTTCTGCGTCTGGTTGATGTAGTTCACCATGGCCGCCATGGTCGAGCTCTTCCCCGAGCCCGTCACCCCGGTCACGAGAACCATCCCGCGCTCGGCCGCCGCGACGCTCGCCAGGATCGGCGGCAGCTTGAGGGTATCGAACGTCGGCACGTCGAACGGGATCACGCGCATCACGATCATGAACGAGGAGCGCTGCCGCAGGATGTTCACGCGGAACCGCCCGACGCCGGGCATGCCCCAGGAGCAGTCGTAATCGCGCAGCCGGTCGATCCGGCCGCGGTCCTCGTCGCTGGGCAGCAGGTGCTGCGCGATCGCCTTCGTCTGCTCCGGCGTCAGGCGATGCTTCGTGAGGGGCACCAGTTTCCCGTCGATGCGGGCGCGGAACACGTCCCCGGCTTTGACGTGGAGGTCGGACGCCCCGCGGTCGATGGCCGCCTTGATGATCTGCTCGATGCCGCGCGGTTGTCCGACGGCGGCGCCCGCACGGGCGCTCTTGGCTCGTTCCTCCACTAGTATCCGGCCTCCAGGTCAACCGTGTTGGCGAGCGGGGACCCTGCAAGATAGCGCCGGATGTTCTCCACGATCAGCCCTGTCTCGCGCTCCCAGAACCGCGCCGTCACGGCGGCGACATGGGGGCTGAGGAGTACGCGCGGATGACGCCAGAACGGGTGGCCCGCCGGGAGCGGCTCCGTGGCGAAGACATCCAACGCGGCGCCGAGGAGACGAGAGGCGTCCAGGAGGTCGAGCACGGCCGTTTCATCCAAGAGCGTCCCGCGAGAGACGTTGACGACGATCGCGCCCTGAGGCAGCTGCTCGAGGACTCCGCGCGTCACGGCCCCCCGCGTCTCCGCGGTGTGGGGCGCGGCGATCACTAAACAGTCGCTTTCGGCGGCGAGCCGCGGGAGGTCGCCCAGCCCTCCCACCCAACGGACGCCGGGCGGCCCGCCGCGCGCCGGCCGCCGCCGCAGGCCCGCCACGCTCATCCCGAGGGCCACCCCCCGCCGCGCGATCGCGGCGCCGATGCCGCCCAAGCCGAGCACACCGAGGCGCAGCTCGCCAAGCTCCCGGACGCGAACCTCCAGATCCGCGAACGCCTGCCGGGCCCATTGCTCCGCCGCCTGGAACTCCCGCATGCGATCGAGCCCGCGGGCGAAGTAGGCGATGGCGGCGATGGTCCAGTCGGCGATCGGCTCGGCGTGCACGGCCGCCGAGTTGGTGAGCACGATCCCGCTTGAGGCGAGGTGCGGCAGGCTCGCTCCCACGCCGGCCGTGCCGGAATGCGCCCACTTGAGCGTGCCCGCGCCCGCCGCCACGACTCCCCGCGGGACGCCGTAGCCGACGTAGATCTCCGCGCCGCGGGCGGCGGCCACCGCTTCCGGAGTGCCCGAGCCGCCGTCTCCGTCCGAGGTGGCAGGCGCCTGGACGACGACGACCTCCCAGCCGGACCCCAGTGCCGCGCGAATCGCCTGCGTGCTCGCCGGCGGGATCCGCCAGGCGGCGAGCGGCGACGCGAGATCGACGACGAGCCGCCGGGGGGGCCGGGGGGGCGTCACTCGCCGGTGGACACGGTCCGCACGCCGGGTTGGTGGAGCAGCGCCACCATCACCTCGTCGTGGAGCGGCTTGGGCCCGACCAACGTGAAGTCGATCACCAGGTCCACGTTCTCGCGACGGCTCGCCTGCCGCTCGATCTCGAGTCCCGTCCGGCGTACGACGGCCTCGAGCTCGTCCAGCACCTTGGGGTCCGGGTGGGCATGCACCGACAACGTGCTCCGCGTGGATTGCCGCGCCACCAGTCGCTCGACGCGCCCGAGCCCCCGCAGCACCACCAGGACGAGCAGCGTCGTGCCGGCCGCTTCCCAGTAGAACGTCGCGCCGAGGGCGACCCCGATGGCGGCGACCACCCAGATCGTGGCCGCGCTGGTGAGGCCGACGACCGCGCCGCGGGCGTGCAGGATCGTGCCCGCGCCGATGAACCCCACCCCCGTCACGATCTGCGCGGCGATGCGGGTCGGGTCGGCGGTGCCGGCGGCCATCGTGATCGAGAGCTTGGTGTAGAGCATCGAGCCGATGCAAATCAGGATGTTGGTCCGCAGACCCGCGGGTTTGCCGCCGAGCTCCCGCTCGAGACCGATAGCGCCCCCGAACAGCGTTGCGAGGCACAGCTGGAGGAACAGCTCCAGCCGGAACAGCTCCACCATGCGTTCCGCGAACTGGGCCATCAGACCGCCCCCCCTCCCTGGTCCGCAGCCTCGAGGAAGCCCATCCGGCGGCGTACCTGGGTCATGGTGCGGCGCGCGAGGGCGCGGGCCTTGGCCGCGCCGGCCCGCAGCAGGTCCGCGACCCTGCGCGGCTCCGCCTGTAGCCGCTCTGCCCGCTCGCGGATGGGGGTGAGCGCGGCTATCATATTGTCCGCCAGCACCCGCTTGCAGTCGAGACAGCCCCATCCTGCGGTGCGGCAGTTGTGCGCCACCAGCGTGAGCGTGGCCGGCGGCGAGAAGCCCTGGTGAATGGTGAAGATGTTGCAGATCTCGGGGTTGCCCGGGTCCTTCCGCGTGACCCGTGCCGGATCGGTGGCCGCGGGCTTGAGCTTCTCCCAGATGGTCTCGGGCGCGTCGAAGAGGGCGATCGTGTTGCCGAGGCTCTTCGACATCTTGGCCTGGCCGTCGAGCCCCAAGACTCGCTTCGCGGTCGACAGCAGCGCCTGCGGCTCGGGGAACGAGAACCCGTTCGCGAACCGCGTGTTCCAGCGGCGCGCGATCTCCCGCATCAGCTCGAGATGCTGGAGCTGGTCTTCCCCCACCGGCACGAGGGTTGCTTCGTACAGCAGCACGTCGGCCGCCTGGAGCACGGGATAGTTCAGGAGTCCCGCCGGCACGCTCTCCTGGCGCTGCGCTTTGTCCTTGAACTGCGTCTGCCGCTCGAGCTCGCCCAGGGGCGTGACGGTGTTGAGGAGCCAGTACAGCTCCGCGTGCTCGGGGACGTGCGATTGCACGAAGACGACGGCCCGCGCCGGATCGATGCCGGAAGCGAACAACCCGATCGCCATGTCGGTCGTGCGCTGGGCCAGCGTCGCCGTGTCGTAGGGTTGCGTCACGGCGTGCAGGTCCACCACGCAGAACAGGCAGTCGTGCTGGTGCTGCAGCTTGACCCAGTTCTGGACGGCGCCGAGGTAATTGCCGATGTGCAGCTCGCCCGAGGGCTGGATGCCGGAGAAGACGCGCGCCATGGGCTCACAACCTACGCCGGTGGAGGTCGGCGCCGCAAGGTGCGAGAACTCAAGGACTTAGTCGATGTCGCCAGACAGGCCGCGGAGCGCGCTGCGCGCTTCCTGCGCCACGCCACGCCGGCGAGCAGCCGGGACTGGATCGAGAAAGGTCGCCACGACTTCGTGACGGAGGCGGATCGGCAGGCGGAGGCGCTGATCGCCGAGATGCTGGCGCATGCGGTGCCGGAGTCGCGTGTCGTGGGAGAGGAGCTGTCGCCGGCGGTCGCGCGTGTGGGCGACGTCGTCTGGATCGTGGATCCGCTCGACGGCACGACCAACTTCCTGCACGGCTATCCCCAGTACGCGGTGTCGATCGGGGCGTTGGTGGACGGGGCGCTGGGAGTCGGCGTGGTGCATGATGTGGCGCGAGATCGCGTGTATTGGGGCGCGAGCGGGCTTGGCGCCTGGGAGGGCGAGCGACGGCTCCACGTGTCCGGGCTCACCGAGCCGCGGCAGGCCCTCGTCGGCACCGGGTTCCCGTTCAAGAATCTGCCGCTGCTACGACGCTACCTCGATCAGTTCGGCGCCGTGATGGGAGCGACGAGCGGCATCCGGCGCGCGGGCGCGGCGGCGCTCGATCTCGTGGACGTGGCGGCCGGCCGGCTCGATTGCTTCTGGGAGCTGACCCTCGCCCCATGGGACGTGGCCGCCGGCGTGGTGCTCGTCCGCGAGGCCGGCGGCGTGGTGACGACGCTGGACGGTTCACCCGATGTGCTGCAGCACGGGTCGGTGGTCGCCGGAAATCCTACGCTGCACAAATGGCTCATGGACCTCTTGAGCAGATCATGAAAACGCGGAACGCGTTTCGCATGCCCGCTCCCCTCGTCGAATGCGTGCCCAACTTTTCGGAGGGCCGCAACGCCGCGACCATCGAGGCCCTCCGCGCCGCGCTCACGAGCGTCCCCGGCGTGCGGCTGCTCGACGTTCAGGCCGACGCGGCCCACAACCGCTCCGTCTTCACGTTCGTGGCTCCGCCCGACGCCGCCGTCGAAGCGGCGCTCGCCGCCATGCGCGTCGCGACCGAGCGCATCGACCTGACGCGGCACAGCGGCGAGCACCCCCGGATGGGCGCGACCGACGTCGTGCCGTTCGTGCCGGTGCGCGACGCCACGATGGACGACTGCGTCGCGCTCGCCCGCCGGCTCGCCGAGCGGGTTGCCCTGGAGCTCCAGATTCCCGTCTACCTGTACGCGAAGGCGGCCACCCGCCCGGAGCGCGAGCGCCTACCCGACATCCGTAAGGGCCAGTTTGAAGCCCTGCGTGACCGCATCGGGCAGGATCCGGCCGCCGATCCCGACGTCGGACCCAAGCGGATCCACCCCACCGCCGGTGCGACGGCGATCGGGGCGCGGCCGTTCCTCGTCGCGTTCAACATCTACCTCGATACGACCGACGTGACGATCGCCAAGGACATCGCGAAGCGGATCCGCGCGTCGGGCGGGGGGCTCCCGGCGGTGCAGGCCTCCGGGTTCGAGGTGGAGGGGAAGGCTCAGGTCTCGATGAACCTGCTGGACATCGACACGACGTCCCCGGCGACGGTGTTCGCCGCCGTCGAATCGGCGGCCCGGCAGCGCGGCGTGGGGATTCTGAAGAGCGAAGTGGTGGGGCTGATCCCGGAGCGCGCCGTGCTCGCTGCGGGAGCGGCCTCGCTGAAGCTCCCCGATCCCGAGGCTCACCTGCTCGAGCCCAAGATCCGGGCTGCCGAGGGTCCCACGCTCGACGGCTGGCTCGACGACCTGGCAGGGGGGGCGCCGGTGCCCGGCGGCGGGAGTGCCGCCGCGCTGGCGGGGGCGCTCGCCGCCGCGCTCGTCGCCATGGTGGCGCGGCTCACGATCGGGCGGAAGGCTTATGCCGGCGTGCAGCAGCGCGTCGCGGAGATTTTGGCCGAAGCCGACGCCCTGCGCGCCCAGCTCCGCCGTCTCGCGGACGACGATGCCGCCGCGTACACGAAGGTCAGCGCGGCCTACCGGCTCCCGAAAAGCGATCCCCGGCGGACCCGTGCGGCGGACGAAGCGCTCATCGGGGCGGCCCAGACGCCGCTCGCGATGGCCCGCGGTGCCGCGCGGCTGCTCGCGCTCGCGAACGAGATCGGGACCATCGGCAATCGGAATGCACACTCCGACGCCAAGGTCGGTGAAGCGCTGGCCCGCGCGGCGCTCGCGGGGGCGGTGGAGAACGTCAGGGTGAACGTGGCGTCGCTGTCGGAGCCGGGGCTCGGTCAGTCGCTGCTCGAAGAGGCGAACCGATTGGAAAGGGCAGTCAGTCGGCCGTCGTGAGCACCCGCGGCGGCCCGCCGTTGTCGAGAATGGCCACGGTATGCTCGAAGTGGGCGGACAGCGACCCGTCTTCGGTCACCACCGTCCACTTGTCGTCCAGGGTGCGGATGTCCGCACCGCCGACGTTCACCATCGGCTCGATGGCGAGTGTCATTCCGGGCATGAGCCGGGGGCCGCGTTTCGGCTTGCCGTAGTTCGGCACCTGCGGGTCCTCATGGAAGGCCGAGCCGATCCCGTGCCCGACCAGCTCCCGCACCACCGAGTAGCCCGCTCCTTCCGCCACCCGCTGCACCGCGTGGCCGATGTCCCCCACGTGGTTGCCGGCCCGCGCCTGCGCGACGCCCGCGGCCAGGGCCTCCTGAGTCACCGCGAGCAGCCGTTCGGCCTCGGGACTCACCTTCCCGACGGGGAAGGTCGCGGCCGAGTCCGCGTGCAGGCCGTCGAGCCACACGCCGACGTCCACGCTCAGGACATCGCCTTCCTTGAGGACGCGGCGCGGCGAGGGGATGCCGTGGACGACTTCCTGGTTGATCGACGTGCACAGGGTGGCGGGGAAGTCGTACAGGCCCTTGAACGACGGTCGGGCGCCGGGGTGTGAGCGGATGAAGTCCTCCGCGGCGCGGTCGAGCTGCTCGGTCGACACGCCGGGGCGCGCCTGACGCGCGACCAGGGCCAGCGTCTGCGCCACGAGGCGGCCGGCGGCGGCCATCGTCTCGATCTCGCGCGGCGACTTGATGGTGATCATCGCCCGATGATGCGCCGGATCTCGGTCGCGATCGCGTCCACGGTGCCGGTCCCGGGCACGCGGTGCACAATGCCGCGTTGGGCGAAGTGGGCGATGAGCGGCGCGGTGTCGCGCTGGTACACCTGGAGCCGGGTCTTGATGGCCTCCGCCGTGTCGTCGGACCGGCCTTCCTGCGCCGCCCGGCTGGTCATCCGGCGCACCAGCTCTTCCTCGGGCACGTCCAGCAGCAGGATGTGGTTCAGGCGCTGGCCGCGCTCCCCCAGGGTCCGATCCACGAGCTCGGCCTGGGCGGCGGTGCGGGGGAAGCCGTCGAGCACCGCGCCCTGCCACCCTTCGGGCTTCGCGAGCTCTTCCTTGATCAGGGAGAGAATGACCGCGTCGGGGACGAGCTTCCCTTCGTCCATGAACTTCTTGGCCTCGCGACCGAGCGGCGTACCGGTCGTGACCGCGGTGCGGAGGATGTCGCCCGTCGTGATTTTCGGGAGCCCGAGCCGCTCCGCGAGGATCTTGCCCTGTGTGCCCTTCCCCGAGCCCGGCGCGCCTAAGAGGAGGATGAACACCGCCCGCCTACATGTACCGCTGGCGGCCGCGGAACTTGACGCGCCCTTCCTTCATGAACCCATCGTAATGCCGCAACAGCAGGTGCTGCTGCACCTGGGTGACGGTGTCGAGCGCGACCCCCACCACGATGAGCAGCGCGGTGCCGCCGAATCCGAACGGCATGTTGAAGGTGTTCGAGACCACGATCGGCAGCATGGCCACGACCGTGAGGAAGATGGCACCCGGGAAGGTAATGCGGGACAGCACGTCGTCGATGTAGTCCGCCGTGGCGGCGCCGGGCTTCACGCCCGGGATGAAGCCGCCCTGCTTCTTCAGGTTCTCCGCCAGATCCACAGGGTTGAAGATGATCGACGTGTAGAAGTAGGCGAAGAAAATGATCAGCAGCGCGCTCGTGATCAGGTACACCGGCGACGTGACGCTGAAGTACTCGGCGAGGTGCTTCAGGGTCTGATTGCCGCTGAACGCGGCGATCGTCCCGGGGACGATGATGAGCGACTGCGCGAAGATGATCGGCATCACGTTCGCGGTGTTGAGCCGCAGCGGGATGAACGTCTTCTGGCCCTCGCGGATGCGGCCTCGCCCCATCACCTTGCGCGGAATCTGAATGGGAATGCGCCGCGCCGCGACCGTGACCGCTACCGTGCCCGCGACCACGAGCACCATGACCGCGAGCACGATGATGAGCTTCGGAAACGTCAGGCTGCGCGCCTGAAGGGCGTCGACGGTGCGGATCGTCTCGGGCCAGATGCGCTCCACGATCGAGAAGAAGATCAGGAGGCTCGCCCCGTTGCCGATGCCGCGCTCCGTGATCTGCTCGCCCAGCCACATGACGAAGACACCGCCGGTGGTGAGCGTGAGCACCGTCGTCAACCGGAAGAAGAACCCCGGCGACGCCACGGCCCCTGGAATCTGCTCCGTGAAGAGCCCGTACCCGTAGGCTTGGAACAGGCACAGCACGACGGTGAGGTAGCGCGTCCATTGCGTGAGCTTTTTCCGCCCCTCCTCGTCGCGCTGCATCTTCTCGACGACCGGGAACACGGGCGCGGCCAGCTGGAACACGATGCTCGCCGAGATGTACGGCATGATGCCGAGCGCGAACACCGTCGCGCGGCCGAAGCTCCCACCGGCGAACAGGTCGTACAGGCTGAACAGGGTGCCCTGACCCTGGTTCCGCAGGAAGTCGGCGAGGGCCTGGACGTTCACCCCGGGGGTCGCGATGTGCGCCCCGACGCGGTACACGACCAGGCACAGGAGCGTGAAGAGGATCTTCTCCTTCAGCTCCGGGACCTTGAACAGGTTGGGCAGCCGCGGCGCGGTCATCGGGGGCTCAGCTCGCGATGGTGCCGCCCGCCTGCTCGATCTTCGAGCGGGCCGAGGCCGACACCGTCACGCCCTTCACGCTGAACTTACGTTGCACGTCCCCCATGCCGAGCAGCTTGATCGGGCGGTCCGGCCGGCGCACCAGCCCGGCGCCGAACAGCGTGTCCGGCGTGACCTCGACGCCCTCGGCGAGCTGGCCCAGGTGCCGGACGTTCACCACCTGGGCGGGCTGCTTGAACGGGTTCGTGAAGCCCCGCTTCGGGATGCGGCGGATGAGCGGCATCTGCCCGCCCTCGAACCCGGGGCGTACCTTGCCGCCCTGGCGCGCCGTCTGGCCCTTGCCGCCCCGCCCCGCCGTCTTGCCGATTCCCGAGCCCGGCCCGCGCCCCTTGCGGATGCGCGCGCGGTGTGAGCCGGGTGGCCTCCGCAGCGTCGACAGCGTGATGTGCGGGAGCTCGGGGCTGGGCGCCTTCGCCCGCGGCTTCGCCTTTGGTCTCGGCCTCGGCTTCGTCTTTATCTTCGCCTTCGGCTTCGCCATCGCCTATTCCCCTGCCTTTGCCTTCGCGGGTGTCACTTGGACCAGGTGACGCACCTGATACAGCATCCCCCGGAGCGACGGGCGATCCTGTTTCACCACCACTGCCTGGTGGTGCTTCAAGCCCAGCGCCTCGAGCGTTCGCCGCTCGAACGCGGGCCGCCCGATCCCGGAGCGGACCTGCAGGATCCGCAGCTCGCCCTTGCCTGGCGGCGGCAGCGGCCGGTCGCGGCCCGGCTTGCGTTTGCGGTACTTCCGCGTGGGCGGCAGCCTAGCCATGAGCCACTTCCTGGCGCGCCCGGTACGGGATGGCCTCGAGCTCGACGCCGCGCTCCTTGGCGACGCGCCGCGCCGTTGTCAGGTGCTGGAGTCCGTCCAGCGTGGCCCGCACCATGTTGTGCGGGTTGGTGGAGCCGAGGCTCTTGGTGAGGATGTCGCGCACGCCGGCGCACTCGAGCACGGCGCGCACGGGCCCGCCGGCGATGACGCCGGTCCCGGAGGCGGCAGGCTTGAGCAGCACGCGCCCGGCGCCGTGGTGACCGATGATCTCGTGCGGGATGGTCGTGCCCGCGAGGGGGACCTCGACCATGCGGCGGCGGGCGGCTTCGACGGCCTTGCGAACCGCCTCGCTCACCTCGTTCGCCTTGCCGGTGGCCATCCCGACGCGTCCCTGCCCGTCGCCCACGGCGACGAGCGCGTTGAAGCCGAAGCGCCGGCCGCCCTTCACGACCTTCGCGACGCGGTTGATGGAAATGACGTTCTCGATGAGCCCGTCGCCCTCGCGCTGTCGCTCGCTCGAATCGCGACGCTCCCCGCCGCGCCCCCGACCCCGGCCTCCCCGGCCCCGTCCGCGTCCGCCTCCACCGCCGCCACCGCCGCCACCGCCGGCACCGCCGGCACCCGCCCCGCCACCACCACCCGGAGCCCCGGCAGGGCGCGCGTCATGCGTCGCCTCGCCACCCGCGTGCGCCGTTTCCGCCGGCTCAATCGTCCCGGGGCCTGACGGCCCGGGCTGTTGTTCGTGCGTCATTAGAGCTCCAATCCGCCTTTGCGAGCGCCGTCGGCGACCGCCTTCACGCGCCCGTGATACTGGTAGCCACCGCGGTCGAACACGACCTTGGTAATCCCCTTCTCCTTGGCCTTGGCGGCGAGCAGCCGTCCCAGCCCGAAGCTCTTCGCGGTCTTGCCCTTGCCGTCGACCTGGAGGCCCTCGGAGGTGTCCGCCGCCCCCACCAGCGTGACGCCACGCGCGTCGTCCACGATCTGCGCGTAGATGTGCTTCGACGAGCGGAACACGACGAGGCGCGGCCGCTCGGGGCTGCCCGCCACCTTGCGCCGCACCCGCAGGTGCCGCCGGTAGCGGCGGCTGTCCCGCGTCCGCACCTTATGGATCGTTCGCATGGGCTATTTCGCCGCCTGGGCGGTCTTGCCGGCCTTGCGCCGGACCTGCTCACCCACGTAGCGGATCCCCTTTCCTTTGTAGGGCTCGGGCGGCCGGATCGCGCGGATCTCCGCCGCCACCTGGCCCACGAGCTCCTTGTCCACGCCCTCGACCTTGACGAGGACGTTGTTGTCCACCGAGATCTTGATCCCCTGCGGCGCGTGATACGGCACCGGATGGGAGAAGCCGACGACGAGCTGCACGCCGAACGGTTTCGGCTCCGCTTTGTAACCCACCCCTTGGATCTCGAGCGCCTTCGCGAATCCCTTGGTGACGCCGTCCACCATGTTGGCGACGAGCGTGCGCGTGAGTCCGTGGAGCGCCTTGTGTCGGCTCTCGTCGGAGGGGCGCCGCACGACGATCGTGTCCTCCTCGAGCGCGAGCGCCAGCTCCGGATGCACCGTGCGGCTGATTTCTCCCTTCGGGCCCTTCACGGTGATCCGCCGACCGTCGACCTGGGCGGTCACGCCCTTGGGCATAGGGACGGGCTTCTTGCCGATGCGCGACATGGGGCCGCCTCCTACCAGACCACGGCGAGCAGCTCACCACCCACCCGGGCGGTGCGCGCTTCGCGGTCCGTCATGAGCCCCTGGGGCGTCGAGAGGATCGCCATCCCGAGGCCGTTCTTGACGCGTGGGATCTCGCGCGCCTTGACGTAGCGGCGCAGGCCGGGCGCAGACACGCGCTGCAGCTCGCGGATGACGGGGGCGTCGTTGTGGTACTTGAGGTAGAGCCGCAGCAGCCCGTGACGCCCATCGTCCAGCACCTTGAAGTCCTGGACGTAGTGGTTGTCGCGGAGCAGCCGCGCGATCTCGACCTTCAGCTTCGACACCGGCATGTCGACGCGGCGGTGCCCCGCCTGGCAGGCGTTGCGTACCCGAGTCAGCATATCGGCGACCGGATCAATCACGCTCATCTCGCGTTCCGTCCTTTACCAACTGGCTTTGCGCACGCCGGGAATTTCCCCGCGCAGCGCGAGCTCGCGGAAACAAATGCGGCACAGCCGGAACTTGCGGAGCGTGCCCCGGCTGCGGCCGCAGCGCTGGCACCGGTAGTAGCCCCGCACTTTGAACTTCGGCTTCCGCTTGACCTTCTCCATCCACGTCTTCTTGGCCATGACTCCCTCGTCTCCTACGCGACGACCGCGACGGGGGCTTCGCCCCGGAAGGGCATCCCCAGCTCGCGCAGCAGGGCCAGGGCGGTGTCGTCCCGGCCGGCGCTGGTCACGAGCGTGATATCCATCCCGTGGATCTTTTCGACCTTGTCGTAGTCGATCTCCGGGAAAATCATCTGCTCCTTAATGCCGATCGTGTAGTTGCCCCGGCCGTCGAAGCTGTCGGTCGGGAGCCCGCGGAAGTCGCGCATGCGCGGCAGCGCGATGCTGATGAACCGATCCAGAAACTCGAACATCCGGGCCGCGCGCAACGTCACCGAGCAGCCGACCGGCATGCCTTCGCGCAGATTGAAGTTCGCGATCGCCTTCTTGGCCCGCGTCACCACCGGCTGCTGGCCGGTGATGGCGCCGAGCTCGGCCACGGCCGCCTCGAGCGCCTTTGGGTTTTTGGACGCGTCCCCCATCCCGACGTTGAGCACGATCTTCACGAGCTTCGGAATCTCGTGCGGATTCGTCAGGCCGAACTGCTGCGCGAGCTTGGGGCGCACCCGCTGCTCGTAGAACTCGTGCAAGCGGGGCGGCGGCGCGGGCTCGGGCGGCGGGCCTTCAGGCTCGGCCGGCGCCGCCGGCTTGCCCTCGGCCGGCTTCTTGCCCTTCTGCTTATCCTTCTGTTTTTCCTTCTGCTTCGGCTTGGGCGCCGCAGGAGCGACGTCAGCGACCTGCGGCTCCTGACCCTGGGGCGTCGCCCCGGGGTCCGCCTGGCCGGCCTGCGTCGGTTCCTTCTCTTTCGTGTCCGCCATGGGCTATTTCGCTTTCACGCGCGGAATCGGCTGGCCGGACTTGACCGCGATCCGCTGCACGGTGCCATCCTTGTCCGCGCGCCGCCGGACGCGCGTGGGCTCCCCGGATTTGGGGTCGAGCAGCATCACCTTCGACGCCGCGATCGGCGCCGTCAGCTCGATGATGCCGCTCTCCTCGTTCGGGTTCGTGGCGCGCTTGTGCTTCTTCACGATGTTCACACCCTCCACCTCCACCCGGAATTCCTTGGGGAAGACGCGGAGCACCTTGCCTTCCTTCCCGCGATGCTCGCCCGAGATCACCCGCACCGTGTCGCCCTTGGTGATGTGCAGCTTGTGGCGCTCGGGCTCGCGGGCGTCGGCGCGCGCGCGGCTCTTCTTGTAGACGAGCGGCTTCATGTCAGATCACCTCCGGCGCGAGCGAGACGATCTTCATGAATCGCTTGTCGCGCAGCTCGCGCCCCACCGGCCCGAAGATGCGGGTCGCCCGGGGCTCGCCCTGGTCGGTGATGAGCACGGCGGCGTTCTCGTCGAACCGGATGTAGGAGCCATCCTTGCGCTTGGTCTCCTTGGCCGTGCGCACGATCACCGCCTTCACCACTTCGCCCTTTTTGATCTGGCCGGTGGGGATGGCGTCCTTGATCGTGACGACGACGATGTCGCCCAGCCCCGCGTAGCGGCGCTTGGACCCGCCGAGCACGCGGATCACGAGCGCCCGCCGCGCGCCCGAGTTGTCCGCGATCTTGAGAATCGATTCCTGCTGCACCACGGTCCCCCCTCCCTCGTCCCGCCGCTACTTCGCGCGCTCGACGATTTCGACCACGCGCCACCGCTTGGTCTTCGACAGCGGCCGCGTCTCGACGATCCGCACCGTGTCGCCCGCCTTGGCGCCCGTCTCGTCGTGCGCGGCGACCTGCTTGGTGCGGACGATCTGCTTGCCGTAGAACCCGTGCGCGAAGCGGCGCACGAGTGAGACCGTGACGGTCTTCTGCATCTTGTCGCTCACCACCACACCCGTCCGAACTTTGCGCCGCCCCCTCATGCCCGCTTCCTCTCTGCCAGAATGGTGTGGATCCGCGCGATCTCGCGACGCATGGCGCGCAGCCGCAGCGGGTTCTCGAGCGCCTCGGTGGCGCGGCGGAATCCCAGGCGGAAGCGCTCTTCGGTCAGAATGGCGAGCTGTTGCTCCAGCTCCTCGGTCTTCATCTCCCGCAGCGCTTCGGGCTTCTTCCGCGGCATCTCAGCGCTCCTCCCGCTTCACGAACTTCGACTTGATCGGCAGCTTGGCGGCGGCGAGCGCCAGCGCCTCGCGGGCCAGATTCTCGGCGATCCCCTCGAGCTCGAACATCACCCGGCCCGGCTTCACCACCGCGACCCACCCTTCGGGATTCCCCTTCCCCTTCCCCATCCGGGTCTCCGCCGGCTTCTTCGTGATCGGCTTGTCGGGAAACAGCCGGATCCACACCTTGCCACCCCGCTTCATCTCGCGCGTGAGCGCCACGCGCGACGCCTCGATCTGGCGATTCGAGATCCACCCCGGCTCGAGCGCCATGAGCCCGTAATGCCCGAACGCGACCGTGTTGCCGCGCGTGGCCATGCCCTTCGTGCGGCCCTTGAACCGTTTGCGGAACTTCACGCGCTTCGGCGCGAGCATCGCCTCCCCCTCCCCCTCGTCAGACGCCCGTCGAGTACGTCCGGCCCGACAGCTCCTCGGTCATCTCGCGCGTGAAGATCCACACCTTCACGCCGATGGTGCCGTAGGTCGTCTTGGCCGTCGACGTCGCGTAGTCGATGTCGGCGCGGAGCGTGTGCAGCGGCACCCGCCCTTCGTGGTAGCCTTCGGTGCGCGCGATCTCGGCGCCGCCCAGGCGACCCGCCGTCTTGATCTTGATGCCCTGCGCTCCCATCCGCATCGCGCTCTGCACCGACCGCTTCATGGCGCGCCGGAAAGAGATGCGCTGCGTCAGCTGATGCGCCACCGAGTCCGCCACGAGCTGGGCGTCGAGCTCCGGCCGCTTGATCTCTTCGACGTTGATGCCCACTTCCTTGCCGGTGAGCTGGGCGAGCTCGTCGCGCAGCTTGTCCACCTCCGCCCCGCGCTTGCCGATCACCACGCCCGGGCGGCCCGTGTGCACCGTCACCGTGACCTTCCCCGGCTTGCGCTCAATGTGAATGTCGGCGATGGCCGCGTGAGAGAGCCTGGTCTTCAAGTACTTCCGGATCAGGTCGTCTTCCTTCAGGAGCTCGGGGAAGTCGTGGCGCGCGTAATAGCGCGAGCGCCACGGCTTGATGATCCCGAGCCGGAACCCATAGGGGTGCGTTTTCTGGCCCACTTACCTGTTCTCCTTCTTCTTGGACTTCGTCGCCTTCTTTGCCTTCGTCGGCTTGCGTCTCTTCGCACCCGCCCTCACGGGCGGGGCTACGGCTTCCGCTTTCGCCCCGGCCTTGGCGGGCGAGGCCTTGGGCGCCCGGGACTCCGTGTCCCCTTCCACGTGGATCTCCACGTGGCTCGTGCGCTTCTTGATGGGTGTCGCCCGGCCCATCGCCGCCGGGGTGAACCGCTTGAGCGTCGGCCCTTCGTTCACCACCGCGTACTTGACGCGCAGCCGATCCACGTCGAGCGCCGTGTTCTCGCGCAGCGCCCGCTGCTCGGCGTTCGCGACCGCCGACTTCAGCACCTTATGGATCTGCTTCGCGGCCAGCTTCTTCGAAAACCGCAGGATGGCGTACGCCTGCGGCACGGCCTGGCCCCGGATCTGGTCGATCACGAGGCGCATCTTCCGCGCCGACTGGCGCACCGTCCGCTGGATCGCTCGCGCTTCCATGGCCTAGGTTGCCTTGGGCGGCGCTTCGGCGGCCGCGGCCGCGGCCTCTTCGCGCTCCTGCGCCGAGCCCTTGGCCGAATGCCCGCGGAACAAGCGCGTCGCCGCGAACTCGCCCAGCTTGTGCCCGACCATGTTCTCGGTGATGTACACCGGGAGGAACTTGTTCCCGTTGTGCACCGCGAGCGTGTGGCCCACGAAGTCGGGCGTGATGGTCGAGCGCCGCGACCACGTCTTGAACACCTTCTTCTCGTTCTTCTCGTTGAGGGCCTGGATCTTGACGAGCAACGATGGCTCGACGTAGGGGCCCTTTTTGACGCTGCGTCCCATGGTGTCTCCATTTCGGATTGCGGATTTCGGATTGCGGATTGGACGTCCGTGTTTCGAATCCGCAATCCGCAATCGCCAATCCGCAATTATTGCGTCGCTTTGCCCCGCTTGCGCCCCCGAACGATGAGCTTCGAGGACGGCTTCTTCTTGTGTCGCGTCTTCTTCCCCTCGACCTTGCCCCAGGGATTCGTGGGTGGGCGGCCGCCGGACGTCTTGCCCTCGCCGCCGCCCAGCGGGTGGTCGACGGGGTTCATCGCCACGCCGCGCACCCGCGGGTTCCGGCCCAGCCAGCGGCTCTTCCCGGCCTTCCCGATCGAGAGCAGCTCGTGCTCGGGATTGCCCACCTCGCCGATCGTCGCGAGGCACTCGCCGCGCACCATCCGCATTTCCGTCGAGCGGAGGCGCAGGGTCACGTAGTTGCCTTCCTTCGCCACCACCTGGATGCCGGTGCCCGCGGAGCGCGCGAGCTGGCCGCCGCGCCCGATCTTGAGCTCCACGTTGTGCACCGTGGTGCCGAGCGGGATCTCGAACAGCGGCATCGCGTTCCCGACCCGGATGTCCGAGCCCGGACCGGACACGACCGTATCGCCGACGGCGAGGCCCTTCGGAGCCAGGATGTAGCGCTTCTCGCCGTCCGCGTAGTGCAGCAGCGCGATGCGCGACGTGCGGTTCGGGTCGTACTCGACCGCCGCCACCTTGGCGGGAATGCCGAACTTCTCGCGCCGGAAGTCGATCCGCCGATACCGGCGCTTGTGCCCGCCGCCCTGCCAGCGGTTGGTGATGTGGCCCTTGTTGTTGCGGCCGCCGGTGCGTCGCAATGGCTCGAGCAGCGACTTTTCGGGCTCCGTCTTCGTCACGTCGGCGAAGTCGGAGACCGAGCGGAACCGCGTGCCCGGCGTCATCGGTCGAAACTGTCGGATGCCCATATCAGCCCTCGAACACGGCGATCGCGTCGCCTTCTTTGAGCGTGACGATCGCCTTTTTCCAGGCCGAGCGACGGCCCGTACGGCCGGAGAGACCGCCCGTGCGGCGCCGGGCGCGCACCACCAGGGTGCGCACGTCGGTCACGGTGACCTTGAACAGCGCCTCGATGGCCGCGCGGATCTGCGGCTTGGTCGCGGCCGTGTCCACCCGAAAGGCGTACTCCTTGCGAGCCTGGTAGGCCGCCGAGGATTTCTCGGTGATGACCGGGCTCACGATCAGACGGTGCTGGTCAGGCATCTGCGCTCTCCCCCTCCCCTTCGGCCTCCGCCGGCGACTCGCTACCCTCCAGCGCCGGGAGCTCGACCACGACTGCGTCCGCCCACAGGATCTCGTACGCCGTCGCATCGGCGAACCGCATCACGTGCACGTCGGGGATATTCCGCCCCGACAGGTAGACGTTGTGGGCGCTCGCCGCGCCGGCCGTGAGGACCAAGACCTTCTTTTCCGCGACCCCCAGCTTGCCGAGCAGCTCGGCCAGGGTCTTGGTCTTCGGCTTCTCGTACACGAGCGCGTCCACCACGAACAGGGCCTCTTCACGCGCCCGCGCGTTCAACGCGGACTTCTTGGCCAGCTGGCGCAGCTTCTTCGGAATCCCCAGCCGGTAGTCGCGGGGATGGGGCCCGAACACGATCCCGCCGTGCCGCCAGTGCGGCGCGCGGGTCGAGCCCTGCCGCGCCCGGCCGGTGCCCTTCTGACGCCATGGCTTCTGGTTGCCGCCCGAGACCTCGCTCCGGGTCTTGGTGTCGCTCGTCCCCTGCCGCTGGTTGGCGAGGTAGGTGACCACGGCCCGGTGCAGCGCGTGCTCGTTCACCGTGCCGTCGAACAGCGTCGCGGGCAGGCGCACGGACTTCTTTTTCGCGCCGGCGGCGGAATAGTGCGGCGCCTCAATCATGGCGGCTCGGGCCTCCCTGCTTGCGTACGGTCAGGAGCCCGTTCATCGGCCCCGGCACCGCGCCGCGCAGAAACAACAGGTTCCGCTCGGCGTCCACCTTCACGACGCGGAGCCCCAGCTCGGTGAAGTTCCGCGCCCCCATGTGCCCGGGCATGCGCTTTCCTTTGATGATGCGCGACGGATCGGTACCCGGGGCGATCGAGCCGGGCTTGCGGTGCCGCGTATTCCCGTGGGTTTCGGGGCCGCCGCCGAAATGATGGCGGTGCACGACGCCCTGGAACCCCCGACCCTTGGTCACGCCCGTGACCTTCACGCGGTCGCCCTCGGCGAAGATCGCGACGGTCACCGTCTCCCCGGCCTTGGGCGGTTCTCCTGAAGCGGGCGCGACCGGGAAGCTCTGCAGCACCCGCGGCGCCGTCTCGAGACCCGCCTTCTTCACGTGCCCCGCCAGGGCCTTCGCGGTCCGCTTGGGCTTCTTCGTGCCGAAGCCCAGCTGGACCTGCGACTGGCCCACCTGCACCACGGGGCACGGACCCGCCTCGATGACCGTCACGGGCACGTGGGTGCCTTCCGCGTCGAACACGCGGGTCATGCCGAGTTTCCTGCCGATCAGTCCGGTCATTACGGTCGTCCGTTATCCGTCATCCGTTGTCCGTCACTGCACTTTGATTTCGACATCGACGCCCGCGGGGAGATCGAGCTTGGTCAGGGCATCGATGGTCTGGGACCGTGTATCCAGGATATCGATCAGTCGCTTGTGCGTCTTGAGCTCGAACTGCTCGCGGCTCTTCTTGTCGATGTGCGGGCTGCGGAGCACGGTCCACAGCTGCCGCTTGGTGGGCAGCGGGATGGGTCCCGAGACCTGCGCCCCGGTCTTCTCCGCCGTGCGCACGATGTCGGCCGCGGCCTGATCGATCAGGGCGTGGTCGAACGCTTTCAGCCGGATGCGAATTCTGCCAGCCATTGATTCTCCTATTTCAGAATCTTGGTGGCCACGCCGGCGCCGACGGTGCGGCCGCCTTCGCGGATCGCAAACCGCAGCTGCTCCTCCATCGCGATCGGCGTGATCAGCTCGATCGTCATCTTCGTGTTGTCCCCCGGCATCACCATCTCCACCCCCGCCGGCAGCTCCACCGTCCCCGTCACATCCGTCGTCCGCAGGTAAAACTGCGGCCGATACCCCTTGAAAAACGGCGTGTGCCGGCCCCCCTCCTCCTTCGTCAGCACGTACACCTCGCTCTCAAACTGCGTGTGCGGCGTAATGCTCTTCGGCTTCGCCAGCACCATCCCCCGCTCCACCTCGTCCTTCTCCACGCCGCGCAACAGCAGCCCGACGTTGTCCCCCGCCTGCCCCTCGTCCAACAGCTTGCGGAACATCTCCACCCCCGTCACCACCACCTTCTTGTCCGTCCCAAACCCCACCATCTCCACTTCCTCGCCCACCTTTACCTTCCCCCGCTCGATCCGCCCCGTCGCCACCGTGCCCCGGCCCGTGATCGAAAACACGTCCTCCACCGGCATCAGGAACGGCTTCTCCACCTCCCGCTTCGGCACCGGAATGCTCTTGTCCAAGGCCGCCAGCAGCTCGTCCACCTTCCCCACCCACGCCTTGTCCCCCGCAATCGCCTTCAAGGCCGACCCCCGGATCACCGGCACGTCGTCCCCCGGGAACTCGTACTTGCTCAGCAGCTCGCGCACCTCCAGCTCCACCAGGTCCAACAGCTCCGCGTCGTCCACCAGGTCGCACTTGTTCAGGAACACGACGATCGCCGGCACGTTCACCTGCCGCGCCAGCAAGATGTGCTCCCGCGTCTGCGGCATCGGCCCATCGACGGCCGAGACCACGAGGATCGCCCCGTCCATCTGCGCCGCCCCGGTGATCATGTTCTTCACGTAGTCGGCGTGCCCCGGGCAGTCCACGTGCGCGTAGTGCCGGTTCGCCGTGGCGTATTCCACGTGGCTCGTCGCGATCGTCAGGATCTTCGTCGCGTCGCGCCGCCCCTGCGACTCCGACGCCTTCGCCACCTGGTCGTACGTCACGTACGTGGCGAGCCCCTTGTCCGCCGCCACCTTCGTCAGCGCCGCCGTCAGCGTCGTCTTCCCGTGGTCCACGTGCCCGATGGTCCCGACGTTGACGTGCGGCTTGGTCCGC
>QHUK01000055.1 GCA_003222085.1 Gemmatimonadota bacterium | reverse complement strand
CTGGGTGGCGCGGGCCACGCGGGCGAGCGCCAACAGCCCGCTCGTCGCCGGTCGAGGGCCGCGCGCCGCGGCGCGATCACCGCCGACGGCCAGCTCGTGGAGCCGGCGCGTGCGCTCCGCCGCCGCCTCCGCCGCCGCGTCGCCGAGCCGCACGATCACGACCTGCAGGTCGTGCAGATCTCCCAGGAGCTGCTGCACCTGCTTCAGGCGCTTCAGCACGGAGGCCGCCGGCGCGGCTTCGTGGACGACCGGCTCGAGGAGGTAGCGCGCCCGCTTCAGACGAATGCGCGCCGCGTGCGCTTCGGCGTGGCTCGCCGGCGAGCGGATCAGCGCAAGGCGCTGCTCCAGGTCGCTTCCCTGTTCCTCGAGCAGCTGAGCGATCAACGACGCCAGCAACGGCGGCAGCGTCGCGTCGCGCGCCGGGGCGGACCCGAGTGCTCGGCGGAGCCGCCGCGCCAGTCGGTCGAACTTCGGTGCAATCCGTTCACGGATGTCCCGGTACGCCCGCTCGCGGCGCTCGGTGAGCCGGGCCAAGAGCCAGGGCACTCCGGCGCGTCGCGCCGGCGGGAGCTCGTCGCGGCGGTGCTCCAACCAGGCGATCTGGACTTCGACGTCGCGCGCCTCACCGGTCGCGCGGGCGAGGTCGCGCAGCCGGCGGCGCAGCTTGGACGGCACCACCGCATCGAGCTGCGGCTGGTAGGCGCGGAGCGTACTGCGCAGCCGGCGCATCGCGACGCGGAAATCGTGCAGCGCCTCGGCGTCGTCCGCGTCGGTGAGCCGCTCGCGGGCGGCGCTTGCGGCGTCGAGCAGGTTCACGGCGATGCGGCGGGCCGCGCCCGGCGCCGGCGTCGTGAGGAGACTCTCGGGGCGCCTAGGCATCCGCGGTCCCGAGGAGTCGGAGGTGCTTGGGGCCGAGGAACCAATCGAGCGTGGCCGCGGCGCGGGCCACCGGGCCCGGGAACTCGAGCAGGCAGGCCGCACCCTTGCGAAGCTCGAGGAACGGTCCGTTTGTGGCGGCGAGCAGCGTGCAGACCAGTCGGCTGAGATCGGGCTCGTGGCCCACGACAGCCACGCTGCCGCGTGTGTGCTGGGCCGTGAGCCAGCCGAGCACGCGGTCGAGCCCCGCGCCCGGCGCGAGCTCCGGCACGCGCTCCACGGTCAGGCCGCGGTAGGAGGCCGCGATGATCTCCGCGGTGTCGAGCGCCCGCTTGTAGGGACTCGCGGCCAGCACATCCAGCTCGGGAACGAGCACCTTCAGCCCGAGCGCCGCCCGCTCCATCTTGCGGCGTCCTTCCGACGTAAGGGGCCGGTCCGCGTCGTCCTTGTGCGAGCGCGCGAACGCCTCGCGGTCTTCCGCGATGGCGTGCCGCACCACGAGGAGGCGCATCGGACTAGGGGCTCAGGCGGGCGCGGGCTCGCCTTGGGGAGTCCGAGGGGAGGAGGGCCGGCGTACGATCGGCACGAACGGCGGGCGGACGTCGGTGCCCTCGCGGGCGGCTTCGCGGGCGAGGTGCTGGAGCGCGATCTGGGACCGCAACGGCGCCTCGCCGTCGCCGGGGGTGCGTCGGCGGTAGGTGCCGTCGGAGAGCAGCTCGCGCACCTTGACGGTGTCCGAGAGGATGGGCTGCAGGATGTCGCCCACGATGCGTGCCTGAAGCGCGGGATCCTCGATCGGGAAGAGCGTTTCGATCCGTCGCCAGAAGTTGCGCGGCATCCAGTCGGCGCTGGCCAGAAATACCTCGGGATTGCCGCCGTTCTCGAAGTAGAAAATGCGGCTGTGCTCGAGGTACTTGTCCACGATGCTCGTGACCCGGATGGTCTCCGAAACGCCCGGAAGCCCGGGACGCAGGCAGCAGATGCCCCGGACCACGAGCTCGATGGCGACGCCGCCTTGCGAGGCGCGGTACAGGGCGTCGATGACCGACGGCTCGACGAGGGCGTTCATCTTCACGATGATCCGCGCGGCCCGGCCCTCGCGCGCGTTGCGCTCCTCACGCTCGATCAGGCCGATGATCTGCTCGCGCATGCCGACAGGGGCGACCACCAGCTTCCTCCAGCGGTAGCCTTCGGCGTATCCGGTGAGCAGGTTGAACAGGGCGCTCGCATCCTCGCCCATGTCGGGATTGGCCGTGAAGAGGCCGAGGTCTGTGTACACCCGCGCCGTGGTCGGATTGTAGTTGCCGGTCGAGAGGTGGACGTAGCGGCGGATGCCGTCCCCCTCGCGACGTACCACCAGGGCGGCCTTGCAGTGCGTCTTCAGCCCCACGATGCCGTAGACGACGTGGACGCCCGCCCGCTCGAGGGTGCGCGCCCAGGTGATGTTGTTCTGCTCGTCCATCCGCGCCTTGAGCTCGATCAGCGCGGTCACCTGTTTGCCGTTCTGCGCCGCCCGGGCGAGCGCCGAGATGATGGGGCTCGCCCCGCTGGTGCGGTACAGCGTCTGCTTGATGGCCAGGACCTGCGGGTCATCGGCCGCCCGCTCGATGAAGTCCACGACGCACCCGAACGACTCGTACGGCAGGTGGACCAGCACGTCCTGCGAGCGAATGACATCGAACACGTCACGTCCCTGCGCGAAGGGAGGCGCGACCCGGGGAACGACCGGCTCGTCTTTGAAGGCGGGGAACCCGTCGAGCCGATGCAAGGTCATGAGCGCCGTCAGGTCGATCGGGCCGGGCAGGCGGTACACGTCCCGTGCCTCGAGGTCGTGCGCCCCCGTCAGCATCTCGACGAAGGCGTCGTCGGCGTCGGCCGAGATCTCGAGGCGCACGGGGTCGCTCCGCCGCCGCTGCCGCAGACTCTCCTCGATCATCTCCAGGAGGTCTTCGGCGTCCTCCTCCTCGATCGTCAGGTCGGTGTTCCGGGTCACGCGGAATACGGTGTGGCTCACCACGCGCAGTCCACCGAACAGCTCGCCCAGGTGGCGGGCGATGATGTCTTCGAGCAGGACGAAGCGCACGCGTCCCTCGCCGTGGGTCGATACGATCACGACGCGGTCGAGCAGCGCGGGAACCTGGACGACGGCGAAGTGGCGTCCCGACTTCTGCCCGCCGTTCCGGCGCTTGACCACCAGGGCGATGTTGAGGCTCTTGTTGTGGACGTGCGGGAACGGGTGTCCCGGGTCGATGGCCAGCGGCGTGAGGACGGGGGCGATGCTGGCGCGAAACAAGGTGTCCACGTGCCGCCGCTCGGCCTCGGTCAAGTCGTCGAGTCGCACGCGCTCCACTCCGCCCCCCGCGAGGCCGGGGAGGACCTCGTCGTCCAGGATGCGGTACTGCTCGGCCACGAGCTCGTGGGCGCGACGGTCGATGGCCGCGAGCTGCTCGGCCGGGGCCATGCCGTCGGCGCCGTAGTCCTGCGGCTCCACGCCGGCGTACACCTGTTGCTGCAGCCCCGCCACCCGGATCTCGAAGAACTCGTCGAGGTTGGAGCTGAAGATCGCCAGGAACTTCAGCCGCTCGAGCCACGGGTTCGTGGCATCGGCTGCCTCTTCCAGCACCCGTGCGTTGAACTCGAGCCACGACAGCTCGCGGTTCAGGTAGTGGTCCGGTGGGAACTGGGGGGGGACGCGGTCGGGCACGGTCAGCTCCGGCCCTTCGGCCGGGACCACACCAGGTCCAGGTCGCTGCCGAACGCCCGCTCGAACAGGGCGGCCTTGCGCTTGGCGTCTTCCAGCTCGATCGACGGATCGCGGGCCGCGCTCGTGTGGATCCGCACCCAGCCGTCGCCCATCCGGCACCGGACGCGCTCGACGACCTGGCCGTGTGTCCGATCGAGGCCGTCGGCCACGCGCAGGATGCCCGCGAGCCGCCGGACCAGGCGGCGCTCGCCGCGGTCGAGACGGGCGAAGTTGGCGTGCGACTTCTTGGGGAACGCGCGCCGGTGATAGCGCGCCACGTTGGCGATCAGCTCGATTTCGCGAGCCGAGAAGCCGCGCAGGTCCCCGTGCATGATCAGGTGGTACGCGTGCTTGTGATGCCGCTCGTGGTTGATCAGGTAGCCGATGTCGTGCAGCAGCGCGGCGGCCCGGAGGATGTCGGCGCCGGTGGGCGGGAGCGCGTAAGCATCCCGCAGCGCGTCGAAGAGCTCGGCCGCGAGGCGGGCGACCTGCTCGCAGTGCCGCTCGTTCGAGCGGCACTTGCGGGCGAAGCGGCGCGCCAGCTCCAGGCGGTCCGGCGGCTGGACCCGGCTCGCGGGCGCGACCCCCGACAAGTCGTCGATCATCGACAGCAGGACGCCGTCGCGGACTCCGCGATCGTTCACCAGCACGCGCTGGGTGCCGAGCCACCGCGTAAGGCGCGCGATGACGGCCACGCCGGCCACGATGATGTCGGCGCGCTGCGGATTCAGCCCGGGGATCTGGCGGCGGACGTCGAGGGGCGTCTCGGTCAGCCGGGCCAGCAGGCGCGTGATCTCGGCGCGGCTCAACTGGTAGTCGCGCGCGGTGGTGACCTTGCCGTCCCGCTCGGCCTGCGCCATCGCGGCGAGATTCGTGAACGTACCTCCGCTACCGATCATCACTTCGGCCGCGAACGGCGGCTTCCCGATCGCGTCCTCGATGGTCTGATCGATGGTGCGACGGAGCGCCTTCCAGTGCTTCTGTCTGAGCGGGTCGGACTTGCAATACCGCTCGGCGAGGCGGACGGCGCCGAGCGGGAGCGACACGACCTGCTCCACGAGGCCGCCCGCGGCCAGGATCACTTCGGTACTCCCGCCGCCGATATCCACGATCGCCGTGAGCTGATCGTCCAGGTCGAAGTGCCGGGTGACGCTGCGGAACGCGAGTCGCGCCTCCTCCTCCGCGGGTACGACCTCGAGGCGAACGCGATGCCGGCGCCACGCTTCGCTCACGAAATCGCGTCCGTTCGCGGCCTCCCGCACCGCAGCGGTGGCGATCGCGCGCAGCTCGGCGACGGCGAAGCCGTCCGCGATGGCCTTCATCCGGCCGAGCGCCTGCAAGGACTGCTGCATCGGAGTGTCGCCCAGGCGGCCGTCGCGGTACAGCCCGCGGCCGAGACGGGTCATCTCCCGGTCCTCGTCCAGCACGCGGTAGGAGCCGTCGGGCTGCACTTCGGCCACGACGAGCCGCATGGAGTTGGTGCCGATGTCGATGGCGGCGAGGCGCGGGAGCGTGGACGGTTGAACGCCAGGCTTCGTCGGGGCCGGTGGTGCCGCCGGATGCGCGCCTGCCGTAGCTGTAGCGGTCACGATGCAGTCGAGGGGGTGAGGAGTACGTGCTGCAACGACGCTGCTAATCTATCCTTGCGCGGGGCCCACGGAAGGCTGCGATTGTCACAATCGTGCATCGACACGGGCCTCTCGGAAACGCACGGGCACGGAGGCATGCGCCGCTCAACAAGTTACGCGCCGCGACATGGCCGTGGCGCCCGATGCCATGGATCGAGTCCACCTCGCTCACGCTACGTCGGCTTCGGGGAAGAACATCCGGACGGTCGTGCCCTTCCCCAGAGTGCTCCGCGCTTCGACACGCCCGCCGTGCGCCTCGACCAGGTGCTTCACGATCGCGAGGCCGAGCCCCGTACCGCCCTCTTCGCGCGAGCGGCCGGGATCGGCCCGGTAGAAGCGCTCGAAGATGCGAGGCAGGTGGTCCGGGGCAATCCCCGAGCCGGTGTCCGCGACGGAGACGATCACGCCACCCGGAGCCGATTCGAGCGAGACGGTGATCCGGCCCCCGGTTGGCGTGTGTCGCAGGGCGTTGTCGAGCAGGTTGGTCAGGACCTGGCGCAACGCGTCCGGATCGGCGGTGACATCATGGACGTCACCCGCCGCCGCCGTGAACTGAATCCGCCGCTCGCGTGCCCGGTCCGCGAACGCGGCCCACGCGTCGTCCGCGAGCTCGCGCACGTCCACCAGCTCCGGATGTGGCTGCCAGCGCCCCGATTCGATGCGCGATAGGTCCAGCAGATCGTCCACGAGTCGATGCATCCGGCGCGCGTTGCTCAAGATGGGTCGGGCGAAGCGCTCGGTTTGGGTCCCCGGGCTCGCTTCGGTAGCGAGGGTTTCCGCGTATCCCGCGATGGAGGTGAGCGGCGTCTTGAGCTCGTGGGAGACGTTGGCGACGAAGTCGCGGCGCACGGCTTCGAGGCGCCGCAGCTCGGTCACGTCGCGAATCACGAGGAGCCCGCCCCCGTTCGGCAGCGCGCGGCCGGTGACGAGCAGCGTGCGCCCAGCGCGCTCCAGCTCCTGTGGCTCCGCTTCGGCCCCGCTGAGCACGGTCGCCACCAGGTCGCGGGCCGCCTTCTCGTGGAACAGCTCGGCGAGCGCGGGAAACGGATCATCCGGTCCGTACCCCAAGAGGCGCCGGGCCGCCCGGTTGAGGGTGACGATCGTGCCGCGGGCGTCGGCTGCCACGACGCCGTCGGCCATGGTCTCGATCAGCGTCGCGGTCTCCTCGCGCTCGCGTACCAGGTCGGTGAAGCGCTGGTCGAGCTGGGCGTGCATGGCGCGGAGCGCGACGATGTGATGGGCGACCTCGGGGACGCGCGAGTCGGGGAACGCCGGCGGCCGGCCGTCGGCGATCGCGCGGGCGGCGCCGCCGAGCTGCACGAGCGGCTTGGCGACCTCCAGGGCGAGCACCCAGGCCAGCGCCCCGGCGGCGAGGAGCACGGCCAGCCCCGCGAGCGCCACGGTGCGCTGCACCGCGTCCACCTGCGCGTCCACGGCGGCGAGGGTGGTGGAGACCCTCACCACGGCGAGCCCGGCGGGGCCGCCGCGCACCGCGACATACATCCGCCGCTCGTTGGTGGACGCGCTGAGACGCTCCGCGCGACCGACGCCTGCGGACAACGCCTGCTGAACCTCGGGACGCAGCAAGTGGTTCTCCAGTCGATCGAGCGCGGCGCGGTCGAACTCGGCGTCTCCTCGCACGGTACCCTTGGAGTCGATCAGCGTCACGCGTTGATCGATGGGGGCGCCGATCTCGCGGGCCAACTCGGGCCAACGCAGCGAGTCGGCCGGCAGGAGGACCGCCACGAGGCGTGCCTCGCGCTCGAGCCCGCGGGCGACCTCGTCCTCCAGGTGGCGCCGCAGCAGCCGGTCCGCGGCGATGGTGAGTCCGGCGACGGCGGCGGCCACGAGCAGGCTCGTCGTGACGAACAGCCGCGTGGCGAGCTTCACGAGCGCTTGCGGCCGCGCAGCTCGGGGGCCGGGCGGCGGAACCGGTAACCCGTGCCGCGGACGGTTTCGATGCAATCGCCCGCCTTGCCGAGCTTCTGTCGCAGCCGCTGCACGTGCATGTCCACCGTGCGCGTCTGGATATCGGGATGCGCCTGCCAGACCGCCTCGAGCAGCTGGGCCCGGCTCTGCACCCTTCCTTCGCGCTCGATGAGCGTGCGCAGCAGCTTGAACTCGGTCGCGGTGAGCTCGACCTCTTGGGCGTCGACGGTCACCCGGTGCGCGCTGCGGTCCAACGCGATCGGCCCGGCGGTGACGAGGCCGCCGGCCGCGACGGCCGGCGCCGCCAGCCGGCGCAGCACCGCGCTGACGCGGAGCACGAGCTCCTGCGGCGAGAACGGCTTCGGGAGATAGTCGTCGGCGCCGAGCGAGAGGCCTTTGATGCGGTCCGGCTCGTCCTTGCGCGCCGTGAGCAGAATGATGCCCAGGTCCTTCGTTTCCTCGCGACGGCGCAGCTCGGCGAGCACGTCGTAGCCCGAGACGCCGGGTAGCATCAGGTCGAGCACGACGAGGTCGGGCCGCTCTTCCCGCGCCGTGCGCACGGCATCGCGCCCGGTCGCGGCCGTGATTACCCGGTAGCCTGCCTTGGCGAGGTGGTACGCGACGAGCGCGGTGATGTCCGGCTCGTCGTCGACTACGAGGATGCGGTGGCTCTCCGACTCGGTCATGAGGTCGTCCAAGGTAGCGCAACGCGCTCGCCCTCCGCAATTTTCAGCGCACTATGTATGTGCTCCTGGCGCTGCTCGCCGTCCAACAACCCGCCCCGCCTTCCGCTTCCCCCGTTTCCGATACCGCACACGTCGTGATCGTCGCCACGACGGACGTGCACGGCCGAGTGCTCGGCTGGGACTACGTGCGGGACGCCCCGGCGCCCGGGGGCTTGTCGCGCGCCGCGACCATGGTCGAGGCGCTGCGGGCCCAATACCCGGAGCAGGTCGTGCTGGTGGACGCGGGCGACCTGATCGAAGGCAACCTGTTCGCCGCCTACTTTGCCGAGCGCGATTCCCAACGCCCCCACCCGGTGGTGGATGCGCTGAACGCGATGCAGTACGACGCCGCCACTCCCGGGAACCACGAGTTCGACTTCGGGCCGGCCGTGCTGGCGCGGGCCACCGGCGACGCGACGTACCACTACGTCTCCGCCAACGTCTTCCGGGGCGCGAGCGATACGCTCGCGTATCCTCCCTATGTCGTCGTCACGCGGGCGGGGGTGAAAATCGGGATTACCGGCCTCACGACGCCCGGCGTGATGGTGTGGGACCGGAGCGAGCTGGGCGGTCGGATCCGGGTTCGGCCGATCGCGGAGGCCGCACCGCTCGCCTTGCGTCGCCTCGATCTGGCGGGCGCCGATCTCAAGGTCGTTCTCGTTCATAGCGGCCTCAACGAGCCGTCGTCCTATGACACGGCGGGTGTCGGCGCCGAAAACGCCGCGCTTGGGCTCGCGAGCATCCCGCTCCCCGCTCCCCGACCGGACCTCGTGATCGTGGGGCACAGCCACAAGGAGATGCGCGACTACGTCGTGAACGGCGTGCACTTCGTGCAGCCGAGGAACTTTGCGCTCAGTCTCGCGGTCGTGCACGTCTCACTCGCGAAGGAGACGACTGGGTACCGCGTGGTCGCGATGCGCTCGGAGCTGATCCCGCTCGCCACGGTGGCCGAGCTGCCGCGGTTCGTGCGACGCTTCACCGCCGCGCACGAGCGGGCCCGTGCCTGGGGAGCGATGCCGCTGGGGTCCGCGGGCCCGGGTTTCTCCGCGCGGTACGGGCGCGCCGAAGACACACCGCTGCTGGATTTCATCAACGAGGTGCAGCGTCGTCGTGCCGGCGCCGATGTCTCGGCCGCCGCCGACTTCGACCTGGGTGCGGGCCTTCCGGAAGGCGAAGTGCGAGAGCGCGACGTGTCGGGGATCTATCCCTACGAGAACACGCTGCGCGCGGTCCGCATCTCCGGCGACCAGCTCAAGACGTACCTCGAGCAGGCGGCTCGGTACTTCCGCACCTATCAGCCGGGCGCGCCACTGATCAACGACAGCGTCGCGGGCTTCAACTTCGACGTCGTGAGCGGCGTGACCTACACCATCGACCTGACGCAAGGACCGGGTCGGCGTATCCGCGGGCTCGCGTTCCGCGGGCGCGCCGTCACGGCGGCGGACAGCTTCACCCTGGCCCTGAGCAGCTACCGCCAGTCGGGAGGCGGCGGCTACACCATGCTCCGAGGTGCGCGCGTCGTGTACGACCGGGGCGAGTCGATCCGGGACCTCCTCGCCGACGAGATCCGGACGCGCCGGCTCCTGACCGCACAGGGGGTGTATTCGCCCAGCTGGTCGCTGGGGCCGGCGGAAGCGCGAGCGGCCCTGCGCCAGGCGTTCACCCCGTCCGTGGTCGCCGTGCCCCGGCCCGACAGCACGCTGCTCCGGGTGTTGGCGATCAACGACTTCCACGGCGCGCTCGAGCCGCAGGTGTGGCCCTGGTCCGCGGGGCGCCCGGTCGGCGGGGCGGCCGCACTCAAGCCGTGGCTCGACAGCCTCGCGCGGGCATGCTTCTGCACCAGCATCCGGCTCGACGGCGGCGACGAAATGCAGGGGACGCCGGTCTCCAACTTCAATTTCGGACGGCCGGCGATCGCCGCGCTGAACGCCCTCGGGGTCGACGCGGCGGCCATCGGCAACCACGAGTTCGACTGGTCGGTAGACACGCTGCGCGCCCGGATGGCCGAGGCGCACTACCGCTTCCTGGGGGCGAACATCACCGATTCGGCGGGCACCGCCCGGCCGGACTGGGCCGAGCCGTTCACCGTGATCGAGCGCGGCGGCGTGCGCGTGGCGGTGATCGGGCTCGCCCTACCGGCGACGCCCGAGACCACCGCGCCGCGGAACGTCCGGGGGCTCGCCTTCGGCGACGGCGCGCGGGCGGTGCGCCGCGTGCTGCCGCAGGCCCGCGCCGCGGGCGACTACGTAATCGTCGTGGCGCACGTGGGCGCGTTCTGCGACGGCGACGGCGCGGCGGCGCCTCTGGGACCGGCCGCCTGTCACGGCGAGATCATCGACGTGGCCCGTGGACTCGACTCGGGCTCGGTGGACCTGATCGTGAGCGGCCACACCCACTCGCTCGTCAACACCGTCGTGAACGGGATTCCGATCGTGCAGGCGCGCTCGTCCGGGGCGGGGATCGCGGTCGTGGACTTCGTGCGGGTGAGCGGGGCGGGCGGCGTTCGGCGCGAGGTGCGGGCGCGCATCGAGACGCCGTTCGCGGACCGGATCCGCCTCAACCCCGCCCTGGTGGACGCGCTGCGCTTGAGCCAGGCGTCCGTCTCCGTGATCACCGACCGCCCGGTGGCCCGGTTCGGCACGGAGCTGCGGCGGACCGGCGCCGAACACGGGCTCGGTCGGCTCATCGCCGACGCCCAGCGCAACATCGCCAAGGCCGACGTCGCGCTCGTCAACAACGGCGGCATCCGCGCCGATGTCGCGGCCGGGCTCGCGACGTACGGCGACCTGTACCGGGTCGAGCCGTTTCAGAACCGCCTCCTGCGGCTGACGGTGTCGGGCAAAGTCCTGAAGCAGGCGCTCGAGCATGCCCTGTCGGGCGAGGGTCCGGACGCGCACGTCGCCGGGATCGTGGTGTGGTACGACCTCGGCAAGCCCGCCGGCCGGCGCATCAAGCGGCTGCGGCTGGCGAACGGCAAGGACGTGGACGACGGACGGACCTACACGCTGGCCGTGAGCGACTTCCTCGCGGCCGGAGGCAGCGGCTACACGATGCTCGTGGGAGCGCCGCCGAGTGAGGTGGGCGTGACCGACGTGGACGCGTTGATCCAGTACCTCGCGGTGCTGCGCCAGCCCATCAGTGCGCCGGACGACCCACGCTTCTATCGAGAGGGGGGCGGCCGGTGATTCGCGTGTTCGTGAACGACCGGCCGGTGATGGTGGCGCCGGGGGCCCGGGTGCGCGACGCCGTCGAGGTGCTCGACCGCGAGCTCGCCGACCTCCTGGGACGCGGCGTGGCCTACGTGACCGACGGCGTCGGCCGGCCGGTGGACGCGGGCGATCCGGTAGGGGAAGGGGGCGCGATTCTCCGGGTCGTGGTGAGCGCCCGCCAAGGCCCGCCGCGGCTTTCGAAGGACGCGTTGCGTCGCTGGCCCAAGGCGGAGCTGCATGTCCACCTGGACGGCTGCCTCCGCCCCGCGACGATGCTCGAGCTGGCGCGGGCGCAGGGCATCCGCCTCCCGGCGGATACGCCCGACGGCCTCGCCCAGGCACTGTACGTGAGGCACGCCAGGAGCCTCGAGGAGTACCTGACAAAGTACGAGATCACCCTGTCGGTCATGCAGACGCCGGCGGCCCTCGAGCGCATCGCCTACGAGTTCGTGCTGGACGCGGCGGCGGACGGGCTGCGCTACGTGGAAGTGCGCTATTCGCCCCTGTTACACCGGCCGGCGCTCACCCTGGCGCAGGCAATCGAAGCGCCGCTCGCCGGGATCAAGCGCGGGGAGGCGGAGACGGGAACCAAGGTCGGGGTGATCGTGTGCGGCATTCGCACTCGCGCCCCCGCAGAGTCGCTGGAGCTGGCGCGCACCGCCGCGGGCTACCGGACGGCGGGCGTCGTGGCGTTCGACCTGGCGGGCGCCGAGCGGGGGTTCCCGGCGCGCGACCATGCGGCCGCGTTCGCGCATGCGGCGCAGCACGGTATGGCGTGCACCTGTCACGCCGGGGAAGGGGACGGCCCGCATTCCATCCACCAGGCGCTGCACCAGTGCGGGGCTCAGCGCGTCGGTCACGGGACTCGCCTGGGCGAGGATCCCGCGCTGCTCGAGTATGTGATCGAGCGCAAGATCCCGCTCGAGATGTGCCTCACGTCGAACCTGCACACCCATACGGTGCCGTCGCTCGCCGAGCACCCGTTCAAGCGGTATCTCGACCAGGGCGTGGTCGTGACGTTGAACACCGACGGGCGGCTGATGGACGGGATCTCGCTCACCGACGAGTATTTCGTCGCCCAGAGCGTTTTGGGCCTGACCAACGCGGACCTCGCGCGCGTCGTCCTCAACGCGTGCGAGAGTGCGTTTCTCCCGGAGTTCGAGAAGGTGGCGCTGGTGTCCCGCGTGCAGAGCGAACTGGAGGCTCTCTAATGTCGCTGCGCCGCACTGTGGTGGCGTTCGTCGTCGCCTTCGTATGCGCGCTGGCGGTGTTCACCCTGCCGCGCTTCGTGTGGAATACGGTCCAGGGCGCGCCGCGACGGCAACAGCCTGCGGCGACGGACAGCGTCGCTCAGTCGCCCGCGCCCGTTCCGCAGGCCGCACCGCGCTCGATTCCGCAACGGCTCACGGGGATCTTCGGCATTGCGCTGATTCTCGGGATCGGGATCGCCCTGTCGCGCAACCGCCGGGCGATCAGCTGGCGCGTGGTGGGTTGGGGCGTCGGCCTGCAGCTCGCGTTCGCCGTCTTCGTGCTGCGTGTGCCCTTCGGTCACCAGCTGTTCAACGGCTTGGGCGAAGTCGTCAAGACGATTTTGGGCTTTTCCTATGTGGGCTCGGAGTTCGTGTTCGGCGAGATCGGCAAGCAGCACTCCAGCCTCGGGGTCATCTTCGCCTTCCAGGTGCTCCCGGCCATCATCTTCGTCTCGGCGCTGTTCGCCATCCTTTATTACCTCGGCGTCATGCAGCTCGTCGTGAAGGCCTTCGCCGTCCTGATGAACAAGGTCATGGGGGCGAGCGGTGCGGAAAGCCTGAACGTCGCCGCCTCCATCTTCATGGGACAAACAGAAGCCCCGCTCACCATTCGGCCATTCCTGTCAGGGATGACGCAATCGGAGCTGATGACCGTGATGACCGCCGGCATGGCGCACGTGTCCGGTTCGATCATGGCGGCATATATCGCGTTTGGGATCGAGGCGCGGCATCTGCTCACCGCGGTCATCATGACGGCGCCGGGCACCATCATGATGGCCAAGATTCTCGAGCCCGAGACCGAAACACCGCAGACGCTCGGCGGCGTACGGGTCGAGATTCCGCGTACCGACGTGAACGTCGTCGACGCCGCGGCCCGGGGGACCACCGACGGCCTGCACCTGATGCTCAACGTGATCGCGATGCTGGTCTCGTTCGTCGCCCTGGTCGCGCTGGTCAACGGGGCCTTCGGGTGGGTGCACGGCTACGTCGCCTGGTTCCCGGAAAACATTCAAACGGTCCTCGGCTGGATCTTCCGACCGATCGCGTTTGCGATGGGGGTGCCGTGGCATGACTCCGGAACCATCGGCGGCCTGTTGGGGACCCGCATGGTGCTCAACGAATTCCTCGCCTACGCGCAGCTCGGGCCGATGAAAGCGCAGCTGGACCCCGTCTCCTTCACGATCGCGACGTTCGCCCTGTGCGGCTTCGCGAACATCAGCTCGGTGGGTATCCAGATCGGCGGCATCGGCGCGCTCGTTCCGGACCGCAAACACGACCTCGCCCGGCTCGGGTTCCGCGCGATGATCGCGGGAACGCTCGCGAACTTCCTGTCGGCGACGTTGGCTGGGATCCTCCTATGAATGCGGAATACGGAATGCGGATTGCGGAATGGACCAGCCAGCGTCCGAGCTGATTCGCCGTGCCACGGACGCAGTGGCCCGGAGGCTCGACGGCCTCCGCCCGCGCGTGGCCATCGTCTTGGGCTCGGGGTTGGGCTCCGTCGCGGACGCCGTCCAATCCGCAATCCGCATTCCGTATTCCGCAATTCCGGGCTTCCCCGAGCCCGGTGCCCCGGGCCACAAGGGCGAGCTCGTCGGCGGGACACTCGAGGGCGTGCCGGTCGTCGTGCAGAGCGGTCGCTTTCATTTGTACGAAGGTCACGCGCCCGACGTCGCCGCGCTCCCGACGCGGGTGTTCGCCGCGCTCGGCGCTACCACGCTCGTGGTCACCAACGCCGCGGGTGGCATCCGCCACACGTTCCGCCCGCCCACCCTGATGCTCATCGCGGACCACATCAACCTGATGTTCAGGAACCCGCTCGTGGGTCCGGTGGCGGCCGGGGACGAGCGCTTCCCCGACATGAGTGACCCCTACGACCCGACGCTCCGGCAGCTGGCCCGCGACGTGGCGCGGACGGAGCGGATCCCGCTGGAGGAGGGCGTGTACGCCGGCCTGCTCGGGCCATCGTTCGAGACGCCCGCGGAGATCCGGATGCTGCAGCGGCTCGGAGCCGATGCGGTGGGGATGTCCACGGTGCCGGAGGTGATTGCGGCGCGGGCCCGGGGCGTGCGCTGTCTCGGGTTCTCGAGCATCACGAACGCGGCTGCCGGGCTGTCCGCGCAGAAGCTGTCGCATGTCGACGTGCTCGAGGCGGGGAAGCAGATCTCGGGCCAGCTCGAGCAGCTCATTCGGGGGGTGCTGCGGCGCCTGTAGTGCCGGGCGAATCCATCGGGGGATAGACCGCGACCTCCGACCCTTCGGCGAACACCGCGCCGGCCGGCTGGGCGCGATTCAAGAACTCCCACTCGCCCCCATACAGGGACCCAAAGTCGAGGCGATAGTCCACCGCCCGGACGTCCCGGACCGCCCAAGCCGGATGCGCGACGCGGAACACGCCAAGCCCGCCGTCCGGTCGCGCGCGGCACGCGAAGGCGCGCTCGATGAAGTAGTGCTCCGCCGAATCCGGCGGCGGCACCCGCGTGGCCCGGGAGCCGGTCACGCTCACGTGCCAGCCGAGCGCCGCGGGCCCCACCGCATACTCCGCGCGCACCTCGCCGTGCCGGTCCAGCACCCGGCTGCGGATCGGCGTGGGCCAGAACGGCTCGCCATAGCGCAGCCGCCCCAACGCGGCGATCAGCCGACTCGGCACGAACTGGCGGACGAACCAGACGCCCGGCTCGCCCGCCGCACGGACGTACGTGCGGAAATTGACCTGGGGATGCGACAAGAAGCCCGGAATGCGCCAGCCCTTGATGCGAACGTCGAGCATCTGCAACGCGACGACGCTCACGTGCGTCCGCCCGTTCCAGCGGTCGGGCTCGACGCCCGGCGGGATCGCGCGTCGGATCAGGTCTTCTGGAGCCTCGAACGTGAGGAGGACGATGTGCGACCAGCGTGCCGCGAGAAAGGGACGGGGCAATTAGCGCTTCCCTGCTTTGGTCCACCGCTTGGGGTTGAGGAGGATGTAGTGCCTCGCGCGTCGCAGCTCACGGTCGTCACGGATAACACGGTCGTAATAGTTGCGCTGCCAGATGGACTCACCAGGGGTCCCACGCATCTCGTTCAGCCGCTTGGTCGTGGCCGCCTTGAACGCCCGTATGATGGCTCCGAGTGAACCGGGAGCCGGGCCGATGGTGTCACTCGAAGGCACCGATGGTGTTGGCCGATTGTGTGGTGTCCGTCGATTGTGTAGGGGCGCAGCATGCTGCGCCCCTACATTGTGGTCGTTCCCAGTGTCGTGATCGTTCCCACGTTGACTGATTCGGCCCTGACGGTCGCCGATGACGACAATGCCGTGCACGTGGTCGGGCATGACGGCGAAGGCATCCAGGGTAACGGCAGGGAAATGCTCCGGAATCCCACCCCAGCTTTCCTTCGCAATGCTTCCGGCCGCACTGAGGCGCACGCGTCCCGCGACCACCTCTCCGAACACGTTGCCACTCTCCTTGAGACGAATGGTCACGTAGTAGGCTCCGGGGCGCGAGTAATCATACCCACGGAGCCTGATCGACTGCCGGTCGTGCGGGACACGAAGTGGAACACGTTCGTTGGTCACGCGGCAAACCGTACTGGTCCGTGGCGTGCAACGGGTACCGGCCTGCTCCGCGACTCATCCATTTCACGCAACTACAGGTAGGGACTACCACCCGTCCGTTGGCGGCCGCGGAGGCGCGGGCACGAAGTGGTTGAGCGGCCCGTGTCCCGTGCCCAACCCGGGCGCGGCGGCGATCGCCCGGTGCACGAAGTCGAGCGCGTCCTCTACGGCGCGCTCGAGCGGGCGGCCGAGCGCCAGACCCGCCGCGACGGCGGCCGACAGCGTGCAGCCGGTGCCGTGTGTCGAGGTCGTCTCGAGGCGCGGCCGTGTGAACCGTCGGGCGATCCCCGGCGCGATCAGCACGTCCACCACTTCGGCGCCCGCGAGATGGCCACCCTTGACGAGCGCCGCCCTCGCGCCCAGTTGCACGAGCGCGCGGCCGGCGCGCTCCATGTCGTCGGGAGTGCGGACCTCGCCGCCCGCCAGCACCGCGGCTTCGTCGAGGTTGGGCGTGACGAGGCCGGCGAGCGGCACGAGCCGCCGCACGATCAGCTGCTCGGCATCACGGTCGAGCAGGCGGTCGCCCGACGTCGCGACCATCACGGGGTCGAGCACGTAGTTCGGGAGGCGCCGCCGCGCGATGCCGTCCGCCACCGCCCCGACGAGGCGTGCGGACCCGAGCATCCCCGACTTCACCGCGCTGGGCGGCAGGTCGTCGGCCAGCGCGTCGAGCTGGCGGGTGACGAGCTCGGCCGGGACCGGCTCCCACCCCCGAACCCCGACCGTGTTCTGCGCCGTCACGGCCGTGATCACGCTCGTGCCGAACACGCCGAACTGGTGGAACGTCTTCAGGTCGGCCTGGATGCCGGCGCCGCCGCCCGAGTCCGATCCCGCGATCGTGAGGGCGATTTTCACGTAGCGCCCGTCCAACGCTTCTTCGCATATTGAATGCTCGGCCGCGGCCGGGAATGCTCGAGGAGACTCATCGCCAGTAATCTGCAATCGACGATACGTGATCTCCAACGCCGCAAGGCGCGCGGCCGACGTGGCCTCGCCCTCATCGAGGGTGTCCGCCTCGTGGAGGAGGCGCTCGGCGCGGGCGTCGCGTTCCAAGGGGCGCTGGTCGCCCCCGACCTGGCGCGCACGGAGCGCGGCACGGCGCTCGTCGCGGAGCTCCAAGGGCACGGCGTCGCGGTGGAGGAAGTCGGCGCGCGCATCTTCGCCGAACTCGCCGACACCGAGACGCCGCAGGGGATCATCGCCGTCATCGAGCCGCGGCGCTGGAGCGCGGGCGACTTCACGCCCTCCCCGGGGGCGGTGGCGCTCGTGATCGACGGCGTGCAGGATCCCGGGAACGTCGGCACCTTGATCCGGACGGCGCACGCGCTCGGCGCCGCGGGCACGGTCGTGCTGCGGGGCACGGCCGATCCGACGAGCCCGAAAGCCCTGCGGGCGGCCATGGGCGCTACCTTCCGCCATACCGTCGTGCCGCTCGACGACAACGGCTTCATCGCCTGGTCGAGGAAGCACGCGGTGACCCTGTGGGCGGCGGCGTCGGACGGAATCCCGCTGCCCCGGGCGTTGGGGACGCGAGACCCGCAAGGGCCCATCGCCGTCATCGTCGGCAACGAGGGCGCGGGAATCCGGCCGCAGCTCAACGCGATCGCCGCGCAGCGCGTGGCGATCCCGCTGGCTCAGGGCGCCGAGTCGCTCAACGTCGCGGTGGCGGCGGGTATCCTGCTCTACGAGGTGACGCGTGGCCGTTGATCCGATCCTGCTCGTCGGCGCCGGACTCCTGGGGCTCTGTATCGGGAGCTTCCTCAACGTCTGCATCCTGCGCCTTGCGAAGGAGGACAAGAAGCAGCGCTCGCTGTTCCACCCACCGTCGACCTGCCCGCGGTGCGGGCGCCGGATCGCGTGGCGGGACAACGTCCCCGTGGTCTCGTGGCTGGTGCTGCGCGGCCGATGTCGCTGGTGCGGTCAGCCGATCTCCATGCAGTACCCCATCATCGAGGCGGTCGTGGGCGTGCTCTGGATCGCCGCCATACTCGCCTACGGGCCGACGGTCCGGTTCGTCGAGGCCGGCGTGCTGGGTACCATCTTGCTTGGCATCGCCCTCACCGATGCGCGCCATTACCTGATTCCCGACGAGTACAACTGGACCGGGCTCGTCGTCGGGCTCGGCCTGTCTGTGACGGCGGGTGTACCCGGGTTCATCGAAGGAGTGCTGGGCGCGGCCACCGGCTTCGCCCTGCTGTACGCCGTCGGCCTGGTGGGGGGCTGGGTCTTCAAGGAAGAAGCAATGGGTGGGGGCGACATCAAGATGATGGCGATGGTGGGGGCGTTCGTCGGCTGGAAGGGCGTGCTGTTGACGGTCTTCGCGGGCGCGCTGTTCGGTAGCCTCGTGTACGTCCCGCTGCTCGTCCTGGGGAGACGGAAGCGTCACGTCCCGTTCGGGGTATTTCTGGCGATGGGAGCCGCGGTGGCCTTCGTGTTTGGTCCGGCGATTTATGACTGGTACCGGCGATTCCTGGGGGCCGCCTGACCTGAATGGGCGATCCGTTCGAAGGGCTGTTCGAGTCGGGAGAGGTGCTCGAGCGCGTGGCGGTGAATCTCACCACGCAGGCCCGGCGCGGCGACCTGGAGCCGGTGCGCTGTCGCGACGCCGAGATCGCGCGCGTCGTGGACATCCTGTTGCGCCAGAGCAAGAACAATCCCGCCCTGATCGGGAAGGCCGGGGTGGGGAAGACGGCGATCGTCGAGGGGCTCGCCCAGCGCGTCGCCGCGGGGGACGTCCCGCCGGCCCTGAAGGACGTCCGCGTGGTCGCGCTCGACCATGTCGCCCTCCTCGCCGGCACCTCGTTCCGCGGTCAGTACGAGGAGCGCATCCGCAAGCTGGTCCGCGAGCTGTCCGCCGACCCGGACCTCATCCTGTTCGTGGACGAGCTCCACAACCTCATCGGTCAGGGAACCGCGCTCGGCGCCGCCATGGACGCGGCCAACATGCTGAAGCCCGCCCTGGTGCGTGGGGACATCCGGATCATCGGCGCGACGACGGGAGGCGAATACGACAAGTGGATCCGCGGCGATCCCGCGCTCGAGCGCCGCTTCCAGCCCGTCCTGGTCGAGGAGCTCGATGCCATTCAAACGTGGGAGGTCCTCGTCGCCCGGCGGCCCCGCCTCGAGCGCCACCACGCCGTGGCGATCACGGACGACGCGCTCAAGGCGGCGATCGTTCTCACCGACCGGTTCGTCCCCGAGCGCGCCCGCCCCGACAAGGCCATCGACGTGTTGGACGAGGCCTGCGCTCACGCGCAGGCGACCGCCCGCGTGTCGCCGGAGCTCGACCGGCTGATTCGCGAGCGGCGCAAGGTGGACGCCATGATCCGACGCGGCCTGACGCACGAGCAGCCGCGCCAGGAGCCGGCTGAGGACCTGATGGCGGAAATCTTTCCGATGCTGGAGCGGATCGGGGCGGAGATAGAAAAGATGCTGGGCGGTGAAGGGCGGTCGAAGGCGGTGGACGGCGGTGGAGGCGTCACCGCGGACCAACCTCCACCGTCCTCCACCGCCGTCCACCGCCCTCCACCGTCCCTGGCCGACAGGCGCGCGGAACTCGACCAGCTGCTCCGCGCCGAGTTGGAGCACCAGGGCATCGTCGTGAGCGGGCAGGACATCGCGCGCGTCGTGGGGGCCGCCGTGGGCAAGGGGATCGAGTGGCAGCCGTGATCCGACGGTGCCTCGCCGCGGCGGCGGCGGTCGGAGCGATGGGAAGCACGGGATGCGAGCAGCGGGCGCGGGAGGTCCAAAGCGAGGCGGAGTTGAAGCAGGCCGTGCAGCAGATGATCCCCGCCGTCGAACGGGCCACCCGCCTGCGCTTTCGCCAGCGTCCCGTCGTGCTGCGCCGCAGCCGCGCGCAGGTTCGCGACTACGTCATCCACAAGTTCGATGACGACCTCCCGCCCGCCGAGCTCGCCGGCGCGCAGGCTGCGTATCGGCTGTTCGGTCTGATCCCCGATTCGCTCGACCTGCGCCGCACCATGGTCGACCTCCTGACCGAGCAGGTGGCGGGCTATTTCGATCCCGACTCGAACGCGCTCTACATCCCGACCGACATCGATCCCAGCCAGGCGCGTCTGGTGATCTCTCACGAGCTGGTGCACGCGCTCCAGCACCAGTACCTGAACCTCGACTCGCTGGTGGAGCTGAAGCGCCAGAACGATCGTCGCAGCGCGGCGCAGGCGATCCTCGAAGGACAGGCGACGCTCGCCCAGATCCTGGTGCTCATGCCGGAGCAGAAGATCGAAAGCCTGCCCAACTTCTGGGAGCTGCGGACGGCGCTCGGCGGCCAACAGGATCAGATGAAGGTGTTCGGGAGCGCGCCGCTGTGGCTGCGCGAGAGCCTGATCTTCCCGTACCTGGGGGGCGCCGAGTTCGTGCGCTGGTTCGACCACGAGTACCCCGGGAAGCAGCCCTACGGCGTCCTCATGCCGATCTCCACCGAGCAGATCCTGCACCCCGCCCGGTATGCGGCCGGGGACCGCCCGGATGCGCTGGCGTTCGAGTCGCCGGCGCGCGATACCGTGCGCTACGAAGACGGTCTGGGCGAGTTCGAGATTCGCCTCCTGCTCCAGCAGCATCTGGGCGACGACGGCGCGGCCGCGTCGCTGGCGGCAGGCTGGGACGGCGACCGCTACCAGGTGCTCGGGCAGGAGAGCGGGGCGGGGGCGGGGGCGGGGGCGGGAGCGGGAGCGGAAACGCTCGTGTGGTACACGCTGTGGGACGACAAGACGGCGGCCGCGCGCTTCAGGAAGGGACTCGAGAGCGCGTGGGCCAAGCGGTGGCTGGGGCGTCGGGGTGTGAGACGCGCGGAGATCAAGCAGCTCCTCGTCGTCGGCGTGCCGGTCGTGCGCCTGGTCGATGCGCCGCTGGGTTGGAAGGGCTGGAAACGGGTGCCCACGATTCGGGTCACCCGCGCGGCACGTTGAATCCCCCCACTTGGATTCCCGCAAGTCGCTAAGTAGTTTCGTAGGCTTATGTTTACGGCTCTCTCCGAGCGGCTGACCGCCGCTTTGAAGCGCCTCACCGGTCGTGGAGTGCTCTCGGAGCAGGACGTGACCGAGGCCCTGCGCGAGATCCGGCGGCATTTGCTCGAGGCCGACGTCAGCTTCGAAGTGACCGAGGGGTTCGTCGAGCGGGTGCGCGAGCGCGCAATCGGGGCGATCGCGATGAAGACGGTGAGCCCCGGCCAGCAGGTGGTCAAGCTCGTGCATGACGAGATTGCCCGGATGCTGGGGGCATCGGACGAGGACTTGGCGCGTACCGTCGGCGCGCAGCGTGGGGCGCCCCTGCAATTCGCGTCTGTCGGGCCGACGGTGATCCTGTTGGTCGGGCTGCAGGGCTCGGGGAAGACCACCACCGCGGCGAAGCTCGCGCGGCGGCTGAAGCTCGAGCAAAAGGCTCCGGGACTTGTGGCGGCGGACCTCTCGCGCCCCGCCGCCCGCGAGCAGCTGGAGCAGCTCGGCGCGCAGGTCGGCGTGCCCGTGTTCGGGGGTGCGTCGGATGGATCGGGCGGTGTAGGGGCGCAGCATGCTGCGCCCCTACGATCCCCTCACGGTGTGGTGGGGCTCGTCCGGCAGGCGCTGCGCGAAGCCGACAAGGCGCGCTGCCGCACCGTCATCGTCGATACGGCCGGCCGGCTGCAGATCGACGCGGAGCTGATGGACGAGCTCAAGGCGCTGCGGGCGGCGACGAGCCCCCGCGAGGTGCTGCTCGTGGCGGACGGGATGACGGGGCAGGACGCGGTGCGAGTCGCCCGCGGCTTTCAGGAGGGCGTCGGGCTGACCGGCGCGATCCTGACCAAGCTCGACGGCGACGCGAGGGGCGGGGCGGCGCTCTCGATTCACGGCGTGACCGGTGTGCCGATCAAATTCATCGGCCTCGGAGAACATGTAGGGGCGCAGCATGCTGCGCCCCTACTCGAACCCTTCGACCCGGTGCGCATGGCCGGCCGCATCCTCGGTCAGGGCGACGTGGTGGCGTTGGTCGAGAAGGCGGCCGCCACCATCGATGCGGAGGCCGCGCAGCGGCTCGAGAAGAAGGCGCGCTCGAAACAGGGGATGGACCTCGCGGACTTTCTCGTCGCCCTGAAGCAGATGCAGGCGATGGGACCGCTCCAGCAGGTGCTCGGCCTGTTGCCGGGCGTGACCCCGCAGGCGCTCAAGTCGGTCAATGCCGACGACAGGCGCCTGAAGCACGTCGAGGCGATCGTGTTGTCGATGACGCCCGGCGAGCGGGCCGATCCGGCGGTGCTCACCGGATCGCGCCGGCTGCGGATCGCGAAGGGCGCGGGGCGTACGGTACAGGAAGTCAACCGGCTGCTGGAGCAGTTCCGGCAGATGCGGAAGCTTTTGAAAAGGACGTAGGCACTTTATGGCAACTCGCATTCGGCTGCGGCGCGTGGGACGGAAGGGGCAGAGCTACTTCCGGATCGTCGTCGCGGATTCGCGCTCTCCCCGCGACGGGCGGTTCGTGGTGACCCTGGGCCACTACAACCCGCGTGTCAATCCCGCCGACATCCAGGTGGATGCGGAGCAAGCGCGCGCCTGGCTCGACAAGGGGGCCCTCCCGACCGACACGGTCCGCTCGCTGCTGAAGAAGGCGGGAGTGCTGGGCAAACGACCCGCGTAGTCGGCCGCGTGCGCAAGCCGCACGGGCAGCGGGGGGAGGTCGCCGTGTTCCCCCTCGTGGAGAACCCGGGTGCGGTGTTCACGCCGAAGGCCCGGCTGCTGGTGGTGAACGAAGAGCGTCAGGTCGTGGCTGGGCCGCTGGTCGTGGCGCGGCGGCGCGCATACCACCGCGAGTGGCTGCTGTCGTTCGTCGGGGTGAAGTCGCGCGCGGACGTCGAGCCGTGGCGGGAGCACTTCGTCGCCGTGGAAGAGACCGATGCTGACGATTAACGTCGTGACGCTCTTCCCCGAGGTGTTCGACGCGCCGCTTCGGGTCAGTATTCTGGGGCGTGCCGCGGAGCAGGGAGTGGTGCGCTACCGCGTCGTACAGTTGCGCGAGTACACGCACGACCGGCACAAAACGGTGGACGACTCCCCCTACGGGGGCGGCGCCGGGATGGTGCTCAAGCCGGAGCCGTTCTTCGAAGCGGTGGAGGACCTGCGGACGGGACCGCCCATCGTCCTGCTGTCGGCGCGCGGCCGGCTGTTCAGCCACCGCGATGCGGTGCGCTTCGCGGTGGGCCGGCAGCTCACCCTGCTGTGCGGGCACTACAAGGACGTGGACCAGCGGGTGGCCGACGGGCTGGGCGCGGAGGAGCTGTCGGTGGGAGACTTCGTGTTGTCGGGCGGTGAGCCGGCGGCGTTGTGCGTGTTGGATGCGGTGGTGCGGCTGCTCCCGGGAGCGTTGGGGGACCACGAGTCGGCGGCTACGGACTCGCACTACGACGGGCTCCTGTCGCCGCCGAGCTATACCCGGCCGCCGAGCTATCGCGGAATGGATGTGCCGGCGGTATTGTTGAGCGGAGACCACGAGCAAATCGCGCGGTGGCGCGAGGCCGAGGCCGAGCGGTTGACGCGCGAGCGGCGGCCGGATCTATGGGCGAAACACCTAGACGCGTAGACGCACAGACGCGTAGACGCACAGAGGGTTACAGGGTACAGACATGAACCGATTGAGAGCGATCGAGCGCGAGGGGCTGAAGACCAACCTCCCGGCGTTCGACCCGGGCGACACCGTCCGCGTGATGGTGCGGGTACGCGAGGGCGACAAGGAGCGACTGCAGGCGTTCGAGGGTGTCTGCATCGGCCGCCGCGGGGCCGGGATCAACGCGACGTTCACCGTCCGCAAGATCTCGGCGGGCGTCGGCGTCGAGCGCATCTTCCCGCTGCATGCGCCGTCGATCGCGGAGATCGAGCTGGTGCGCAAGGGTCGGGTGCGCCGCGCCAAGCTCTACTTCCTGCGGCGGCTGGCCGGCAAGGCGGCGCGGATCCGCGAGAAGCGCGGCATCACGGTCCCCGAGACGGCGGAGAAGCAAGAGGCGTGAGAGGTCCCCGCCCCACGCTCGAGCGCGAGATCGCGTTCTGGCGAGTGGGGGGCGGAGTCGTCGCCGGTGTCGACGAAGCAGGCCGCGGTCCCCTGGCTGGTCCAGTGGTGGCCGCGGCCGTCGTCTTTCCCCCGCACATCAAGCCCATCCGGGGCCTGCGCGATTCGAAGATGCTGCCCCCGGCGAAGCGCGCCCGGCTCGCCCTGGTGGTCCGGGCTCGCGCGCTGGCGATCGGCGTGGGCGCGGCCAGCGTGCGCGAGATCGACCGGCTGAACATCCGGCGGGCGTCGATCCTCGCCATGCGGCGCGCGCTGGCCCGGCTCGGGCTCGAGCCCGCGCTCGTCCTGGTGGACGGATTGCCCTGTCCGGAGCTCGGGCGTCCGCATGATGCGATCGTGGATGGCGACGCGTGCTGCCACTCGATCGCCGCCGCGTCGGTGATCGCCAAGACCGTGCGCGATCGCCTGATGGAGCTCTTGGGCGCCCGCCATCCGTTGTACGCCTGGGCGAGCAACAAGGGCTACGGCACGCCGGACCACCTCGCCGCCCTCGCGGCATTCGGCTTCACGTCCCATCATCGCAAGAGCTTCGCACCGGTGGTGCAGCTGGAACTGATGGCGGTGGAGGGCGGTGGTAGAGGTCGGTAGAGGACGGTAGAGGACGGGAGAGGACCTCTACCGCCCTCTACCGCCTTCGACCGCCTTCTACCGCCCGTTTCAGTTCCTTACGAAACTCCGCCAAGGGCCGGGTATTCAGAATGTCCGCCGCCTCGAGTCCCGCCCGCCTCGCCAGGTCCACCGCGTACTTCATGAACGGCAGGTTCCCCGGCTGGTGGCTGTCCGTCGAAAGCACGAACCGGACGCCGTGTTGTTTCCCGGCCGCCGCCAGCGTATCCGGGAGGTCCATGCGCTCCGGGTGGCCGTTCAGCTCGAGCAGGCAACCCGTCGCCGTGCAGGCTCGACACAGGGCGTCGAAGTCGAAGGCGTAGGGCTCGCGCTTCCCCACGAGGCGCCCTGTCGGGTGGCCGATCGCGTCCACCCACGGGTGCTCCGCGGCGCCCACCAGACGGCGGGTCAGCTCCTTCTGGCTCTGATTGAGTCCGTAGTGGATGGTGGCCACGACGTAGTCCGCTTCGGCCAGCACGTCGTCGGGCAGGTCGAGCTTCCCGCTCTCCAGGATGTCGAGCTCGACGCTCTTGAGGATCGTGAAGTCACGGCTCGTGGCGTTCAAGGCGTCGATGGCCCGCCATTGCTCGCGCAGCCGCTTCGCGTCGAGGCCGAGCGCCATCGTCACGCGCTTCGAATGGTCCGTGACGGCGATGTATTGGTAGCCCAAGGCGCGCGCCGCGTGGGCCATGTCCTCGATCGTTCCTTTCCCATCGGTGGCGCTCGTGTGCATCTGCAAGTCGCCGCGAACGTCCTTCACCTCCACGAGGTGTGGGAGCCGATGGTCGCGGGCGAGCGCGATCTCGCCGCGCGCTTCGCGCAGCTCCGGCGCGATCCAGTCGAGGCCGAGCTTCGCATAGATCTCCTCTTCGGTCTTCCCGGCCGCACGCCGCGTGCCCTTGAAGAGGCCGTACTCGTTCAGCTTGTAGCTCTTCTCCTGGGCGATCTTGCGCAGCTCGATGTTGTGCGCCTTGGAGCCGGTGAAATACAACAGCGCCGCACCGTACGCGTCGGGCTCCACCGCCCGCAGGTCCACCTGGAGGCCGCCCCGCAGCTTGACCGTGGCCCGCGTCTCGCCCTTCGAGATGACTTCCGCCACGTCGCCGTACGCGACGAACCGGTCCATCACCGTGGCGCTGTCCCCCGACGTCACCAGGATATCCAGGTCCCCGATCGACTCACGCCGCCGCCGGTAGCTCCCCGCCACCTCGATCTGCCGGATCCCGCCGCCCGCTCGGAGATGCCCGACGATCGCGGTCGCCTGGGTTTCGGCTTCGTTGAGGAGCATGCGCCGCTCGCCGGCCTGCGCCTGGCCGAGCCCCGCGCGCATCTTCTCTTCGATCTTCGGCCCGAACCCTTTGAGCTTCTGGATCCTGCCCTTGTCGAGCGCCGCGGCGAGGTCGGCCGCCGATTTCACCTTGAGCTTCTTGTAGAGCAGCTTCACGCGTTTGGGCCCGAGACCGGGAATGCGCAGCAGGTCGAGCAGCCCCGCGGGGAGCTTGCTCGCGAGCTCTTTGCGGAGCGGCAGCTCCCCCGTGGTGACGATGTCCGTGATCTTCTCGGCCAGGTCCTCGCCGATGCCGGGGATGTCGGTCAGGTCCTTGGCCCCCGCCTGCACCAGATCGGCGATCGGCTCGGGGAAATCCCGAATGGTACGGGCCGCGTTGCGGTACGCCCGCACCCGGAACGGATTCGCGTCCTGGATCTCGAGGAGGTCCGCGACCTCGTCGAACAGGCGGGCGATGTCGGGGTTTTGCATAGAGGACGGTAGAGGATGGTAGAAGACGGCAGAAGACGGTAGAGGTCAAGTCCCGCCTCTACACCTTCTACCGTCCTCTACCGCCTTCTTGCGCCCGTTCCGTTCGAGTGCTACTTCTGCCCCGCCCTAACGCTCGATCCACCTCCCCGGAGGCTCTGGCTCATGACGTGCGGAACCCGCTTCCTCGCGCGCCTCTTCTTCGTGGTTGGCGTGGCGCTGTCGCTGGCGTGCTGGCCCACCTATCTCGCGGCGCAGGCCCAAGCGACGACCGGCGTGATCCGGGGCACCGTGTCGGATCCGTCCGGGAATGTCGTGGTGGGGGCGCAGGTCACCGTCACCGAGACGCAGACGCGGTTCCAGCGGACGGTGACCACCAACGAGAAAGGCGTATTCGTGGCGCCGCTGCTCCCGCTCGGCACGTACGAGCTGCGCGCCCGAGCCGTGGGCCTGGGCGAGCGGAGGCAGACCGGGATCGTGCTGCGGGTGGGCGAGACCGTCGACCTGGCCTTGAAGCTGGAGCCGGTGGAGCTCGCCGCGGTCACGGTCACGGCGACGCCGGTGGTCGACGTGAGCAAGGTCGAGTCCTCCACCAGGCTGCCCAACCAGGCCGTGGGGGGGCTACCGAACAACGGGCGCAATTTCCTCAATCTCACGCTCCTCACGCCCAACGTCGCAACCGTGCAGGGCCCGGATGGTGACGAGCTCACCGTGGCGGGACAGCGTGGAATCCACAACAACGTCTCGGTCGATGGAGCGGACTTCAACAACCCGTTCTTCGGCGAGCAGCGCGGTGGGCAGCGGCCGCCCTTCACCTTCAACCTGGACGCCGTTCAGGAGGTCGTCGTCACGGCGGGCGGAGCGACGGCCGAGTTCGGCCGATCGGGCTCGGGCTTCGTGAACGTGATCACCAAGTCGGGCACGAACGAGGTCAAGGGCACGGTTCATTACTTCGGTAAGTACGACTGGCTCTCGGCCGATCTGGCGCACGGCGCGCAGACGCTCACGCCCGACTTCCGCCAGCACCAGTTCGGCTTCACGCTCGGCGGCCCCCTGAAACGCGACAAGGCGTTCTTCTTCGTCGCCTACGATCAGCAGGTGTACGACGAGATCAAGCAGAAGACACGACCCTCGAGTACGGCACTCGACTCGCTCACCCGGTGGATGGACACGGCGTTCGCCGGCGCGCTGCGCGGGGACTTCGGATCGATCTCCCGGACCAACGACGCCCGCGCGGGACTCGTGAAGATCGACTGGCGGCTTTCGGACCGGCATAACCTGTCACTCAAGTACAACTACACCTGGTCCCAGCAGGAGAACGGCACGTTCGACGTCGACACCTGGGGCCGTAGCGCCAACGGGATCGAGAAGGACCATTCGAATGCGGGCAATCTGGCGCTCGCGTCGTATTTGTCTCCCGCTGTGACGAACGAGTTCCGCTTCCAGTACTCCCGAGAGGACCGCCCGCGCCCCTACGGCGGGGCACGATCCGCGGCGCTCGGTGCCAACCCCGCGGACCCGCCGGCAAGTCGGCCGTTCCCCGACACGGGGATGGACTTCGGCAGCGGATTTCGTTTCGGCTTGCCGTTCTTCTTGCCCATCGATTACTACGACACTCGCATCCAAGTGCTCGACAACGTGTCGATCGCCAAGGGTGACCACCTGATCAAGTTCGGCGCCGAGTGGAACCGGGTGAACTCGGTGCAGACCTTCATCGGGTTCGCGAACAGCCGATACATCTTTGCCTCGGTGCACGACTTCTTCACCTACCTCGCCGACTCCACGACGGGCGGGCCGCTGCTGTACCTGCAGCAAGCGGGCATCGACCGCAGCGTTCGTGAGGCAGGTACGCAATCCATTCCACAGCACGAGCTGGCGGTGTACTTGCAGGATTCCTGGAAGCCGGACCGGCGGTGGACCGTGGACTACGGGCTCCGGTGGGAGGCGCAGGTCGAGCCGAGTTTGATCACGCCGAAAGACCAAACCTACTACGCGGTCTACTACGACTCGACGGTGACCAACGCGAGGGGCAGCTTCGCGTTTCCGTCCGATGGGACGATCCCGTCCGACTGGAAGATGTTCCAGCCCCGGCTGGGGGTGGCCTACGACCCCGACGGGTCGGGTCGAGAGGTCTTCCGCGGAAACGCCGGGCTCTATTACGCGCGTATCCCGGGCCTGAACCTGGCGTCCAGCCGCAGCACCGACGGGGCCCGCGGCATGACCTACGGCGCCGGCGGCCCCGGCGCGCCGGCCTACGGCAAACTGTTCCCGGACGCGGTGCCCGCCAGCGCCGTCTCGACTCCGGGGGTTTTCGTCTTCGACAAGGACTTCCAGAACCCGCGGACCTTCAGCGCAACCGTCGGGTACGAGCGGCAGATCGGCCAGGATCTTGGCGTGTCGCTGACCTACACGCACGCCCGCACCGACCACCTTACGCGCTTCTTCAACGCAAACGACCCCGTGTTCAACAACGACGTTGTCGGCCCGTGGGGCACCGGACCGAAGGCGCTCGGGACGCTCACCGTCGTGCAGTCAACCGCGAAGTCCCGCTACAACGGCATCACGGTCGGGCTGAAGCGCGTGTACGATCCACGGCTCCAGTTCCAGCTCAACTATACGCTCTCGTTCGACAAGTCGGACGACGACAACGAGCGGGATCCGTTCACCTTCCGCTACGCCAAGGCGAACGACCTCGGGCCCGAGTACAACTGGAGCGACCGGGACCAGCGGCACCGGTTCAACGGCTGGGCACTCGTGAAGCTCCCGGGCGAGATCTACTTCAACAACCGCGTCAGCTACTACTCGGCACAGCCCGTGTCGGAGAAGTGCGGCGCCGGCAACGTCGGCACCGGGCAGCGGGCCGCGAGCCCGCAGGACCGCATCTGCCCCGATGGCTCGGTCCTGAAGCGGAATACGCTCCGCAAGGATAACGCGTACTTCTCCTGGGACGTGCGCGTCTCGCGCCCCATCGACGCCGGGCGGCAGCAGGTGGAGCTGATGGTCGAGGTGTTCAATCTCACGAACACCGACAACTTCAAGGACCCCGCCTACGGCGGCCTGCTCTTCAACTTCGACGGCACCATCCGCTCGGGGCTGGGCGACCCGCGCCAGGTGCAGGCGGGAGTGCGGTGGGTGTTCTAACGGCAGGTTGGGGAGGTTAGGGAGGTTGGCGAGGACGGAGGAGGTTGGTCCCGGTGCCAGTGCCGACCTCCCCAACCTCCTCCAACCTCCCCAACCTCCCAGACCTAGCTGACAGTGATCTCCTTCCCCATCCCGTGCATCAGGTGCGGCTTGCCGTCCTTGGCATCCGGCCAGAAGCACAGCAGGAGATAGCTCCCCGGCGCGAACGTCGTCGTGAACTGGGAATGCCCGCCGACGTCGAGGGTCGTGATGCCACCCAGCCATTGGCCGGTGGGTAACGGGCCTTTCTCCCCACCCTCCTCCCACGCGATGAAGTCCTTCAGGGTCTTGCCGGGCGCCAGGGCGGCGATCACGATCTCATGGGCTTGCGCCCCGGTGTTCTCGACCCGCACCACATGCTTGCCTGCGGTGAGCGGCCGGGACAGGACGAAGTCGTAATCCGTGAGCTTGATCGTCACATCGGCCGCAGGCGCTGCAGCGGCCGGTATCGCGCCGGCCGTGACGACCAGCGGATGCAGCATACCCTTCATCACGTGCGGGACGCCGTCCAGGCTCGGAATCCAGCACACGAACACGTAGGACCCGGGCTCGAGCGTTTCGGTGGCGACGCCCGTGTCGCCAAGGGTCACGGCGTTGGGGCCGCCGGCGAACGTCATCCACGACGGCGGGGGTGTGTGGTTCTTCATCGCGGCCGCGAGCGCCGCCTGGAAGTCCGCCACGGTCTTCCCATCACGCAGCCGGACCAGGGACGCATGATGCAGCTCCTTCCCCTGATTGACGAGGCGGAAGGTCGTAAGCCCAGCCGGAATCGTGTCCGGCATCCCGAACGCGTACTCGCTCGTCGTGATCGTGACGACATTGGGACCGTCGGCGCGCGGCACCTGTCGGCTGCACGCGGCGATCATGGCCAGGCCGGCGAGGACCAGTCGGCGGATGGTCATGCACACTCTCGTGTCGGGTCAGGTGCGTGCCAGCAGGACGACCCCGGACATCCGCCGGAACTCCTCCCGCTTGGACTTGGGATACAGCTTGGCGATGACATTCCAAACGCGCGCGAGGGGCATCGTCCGCTTCAGACGGAGCGATTCCTCCCACATCGAGCGGA
>QHUK01000054.1 GCA_003222085.1 Gemmatimonadota bacterium | reverse complement strand
GCGTCCACGCGACGCAGCAGATCGAGTCGCTCTTCGGTCACGGGCCCGAGGACGCGGATCGCGAGGCCCGGCCCCGGGAACGGGTGCCGGCCCACGATCTCTTCCGGCAGGCCGAGCTCGCGGCCGACCTGGCGCACCTCGTCCTTGAAGAGCTCGCGCAACGGCTCGATCAGCTTCCACGGGACGTTCGGTCGCAGCCCCCCGACGTTGTGATGCGTCTTGATGGTGACCGAGGGGCCGCCGAACGGCGACGCGGACTCGATCACATCGGGATACAGCGTCCCCTGCACCAGGAATCCGACGTCGCCCTTCACGTCCTCGGCTGCCTGCTCGAACACGTCGATGAACGTGTGGCCGATGCGGCGCCGCTTCTCTTCCGGATCCTCGACGCCGGCGAGCGCCTCGCGGAACCGCGCGCCCGCATCCACGACTCGCAAGTCGATCCCGAGGTGCGCGCGGAAGGTCCGCTCCACCTGCTCCCGCTCGTTCAGCCGTAGCAGGCCGTGATCCACGAAGATGCAGGTCAGGCGGTCGCCGATCGCGCGGTGCACGAGCGCGGCGGCCACCGCGGAGTCCACCCCCCCCGAAAGGCCGCAGATCGCCCGCCGTGTCTCACCGACGAGCTCCCGGATCCGCCGGACCTCCTGCTCGATGAAGTGACCCGGCGTCCAGTCGGGTGTGCAGCCGGCGATCGCGAACAGGAAATTGTGCAGCATCTCCCCGCCCCGCGGCGTGTGAGCCACCTCGGGGTGAAACAGCACGCCAAAGATCGGCCGGGACTCGTGCTGGAACCCCGCGACCGGTGCGTTCGGGCTCGAGGCCGTGACGCGAAAGTGCGGCGGCGGCCGGTCGATCCGGTCGCCGTGGCTGGCCCACACGGTGATGCACCCTTGGGGCTCGAATCCGGCGAACAGCCCGGTCGCATCCCGGACGGTGACCTCCGCCCGGCCGTACTCGCGCTGCGCGGACGGCGTCACCTTGCCGCCCGCCAGCTGGGCCACCAGCTGCATGCCGTAGCAGATGGCGAGGATGGGCGTACCGAGCTCGAGGAGCTTTGGATCGGCCGTCGGCGCGCCCGGGTCGGATACGGAGTTAGGGCCGCCCGAGAGAATGATCCCCTTCGGGGCGAACTGCTTGACGAAGCCCAGGTCGGTACCGCGCGCGGCTGGATGGATCTCACAGTAGACGTGCGTCTCGCGCACCCGGCGCGCGATGAGCTGGGTGAACTGCGAGCCATAGTCGAGGATCAGGATCCGGTTCATGCTCCACCCGCTCGGTACCAGGTGGTAGGCTCGAGCACCTCGCCGCGCACCAGGTCCTCGAGCGTCTCGCGCTGCCGGGCGACGTAGTAGCGATCGCCCTCGACCAGAACCTCGGGCGGCCGGGGCCGTTGGTTGTAGGTCGAGCTCATCACGAAGCCATACGCCCCCGTGCCGAGCACGGCGAGATACTCGCCGGGCTCGACCGTCGGCAACTTGCGGTCGAGGGCCAGGAAATCCCCCGACTCGCAGATGGGGCCCACGACGTTGACCAGCTCCTCGGGTCGACCGCCGTCCTGGAGCGGGACGATCTCGTGATGGGCGTTGTAATGGCTGGGCCGCACGAAGTCCGTCATCCCGGCGTCCACCACGACGAAATCCTTGCCACCGGCATGCTTGCGGTACAGCACCTTGGTGACGAGCACACCCGCGTTCGCTACGAGGTAGCGCCCCGGCTCGCACAGCAGGGCGAGCCCGGCCTGCTGGATCGGCGGCGCCACCGCCTCGGCGAATTCCCGCGGACTCGGCGCCTTCTCGTTGTGGTAGCGCACGCCCAGCCCACCGCCCACATCCAGCGCTTCGATCGTGGCGATCCCCGAGGCGCGGAGCGCCGTCACCAGCTCGAGCAGCTTGACGGTGCCGCGGTGATACGGCTCGACGTCGGTGATCTGGGACCCGAGATGCATCGCAAGCCCGCGCAGCGTGAACAGCGGCTCGGCCGCTATCCGCTGAGCCACACTTACGACCTCGTCGTACGGCACGCCGAACTTGGCGGTTTTTTCACCCGTCTTCGTGTACGGGTGTGTTTCGGTCGCAACGTCCGGATTCACCCGAATGCCGAGGCGCGCCCGCATTTTGAGCTTCCGAGCGACCGCGATCACCGCGTCCAGCTCGGCGGAGGACTCGACGTTCAGGAATCCCACGCCGGCGCGGATCGCCTCTTCCAGCTCCGGAGCGGTCTTCCCGACGCCGGAGAAGACGATCGCGCTCGCCTCGAAGCCGGCCGCGAGGGTGCGCCGGAGCTCGCCCACCGACACGATGTCGGCGCCCGCACCCAGTGCCTTGAGGACCTTGAGGACCCCGATGTTGCCGTTGGCCTTCACCGAATAGCAGATGCGGTGCGGCACGTCCTTCAGGGCGTCCTGCAGCGCGTGGTACTGGGCGCGGATCAGGTTACCGCTGTAGACGTAGGTGGGCGTGCCGACCCGCTCCGCGATCGAGCGGAGCAGCGCGGGGTCGAACCCTAATACGCCTGCGCCCACACCGCCTCCGCCACGCTGGGCTTCCCGCACCACAGGCACGTCTTGGGCGCCTCGGCCGAGCGGAATTCGGGATCGGGCAACACCCGCACGGTCGCCCCCGTCTGCTGCTTGATCTGGGCCTCGCACTCGGGCGAGCCGCAGAAGCCGCCGTAGGCGAACCCACCCGCGCCCTTCATGAACTCGACGAACTGCTGCTTGGTGACGCCGCGGACGGAATGCGCTTCGCGTCGACCCTTCGCCGTCTGGAGCAGCGTGGCTTGAATCTCATCGAGGCTCTTCCGCACCACGCCGCCGATCCCGTCCAGCCTGGCGGGCGTCTTGCCGCCGGTGCGGCGCGCCGTCATCACCTGCCCCGCGGCCACGTCCCGTGGGCCGATCTCGAGCCGCAACGGCACGCCCTTCGCCTCCCACTCGAAATACTTGGCGCCGGGCTTGAGGCTGTCGCGCGAGTCCAGCTCGACGCGGATGCCGGCCTTCACCAGCTCCGCCTTCACCTTGTCCCCAACCCCTAACACCTGACCCCTTTCTTCTTCCGACTTCCAGATCGGTACGATGACCACTTGCACCGGCGCCAGCTTGGGCGGGCAGACCAGGCCGTTGTCGTCGGAATGCGTCATCACCAGCCCGCCGATCATGCGGGTCGACACGCCCCACGACGTGTTCCAGACGTATTCGAGCCCACCCGCCGCCGTCTGGTACTGCACGTTGAACGCCTTGGCGAAGTTTTGACCGAGGTTGTGCGACGTCCCGGCTTGCAGCGCCTTGTTGTCCTGCATCAGGGCTTCCAGCGCGTAGGTACGGAGGGCGCCCGCGAACTTCTCGCTCTCGGTCTTCCGTCCCGTGATCACCGGCATCGCCATCCAGTCTTCCTGGAACCTGCGGTACACGCCGAGCATCTGCCGCGCCTCCGCTTCGGCTTCCGCTTCGGTGGCGTGCGCGGTATGCCCCTCCTGCCACAGAAACTCCGTGGTGCGGAGAAACAGCCGGGTCCGGAACTCCCACCGCACGATGTTGCACCACTGGTTCATCAAGAGCGGCAGGTCGCGGTAGCTCTGGATCCACTTCGCGAACATCGCGTAGATGATCGTTTCGGACGTGGGCCGCACGACGAGCGGCTCCTCGAGCGCCGACTCCGGATCGGGCATCACCGCCTGCGCGCCCGTCTTGCCGGTGGCCTTGAGCCGGGTGTGCGTCACCAGCGCGACCTCCTTCGCGAAGCCCTCCACGTGCTCGGCTTCCTTCGCGAGGAAGCTCATCGGGATGAACAGCGGGAAGTAGGCGTTCTGGTGGCCCGTGGCCTTGAACATGTCGTCCAGGGCCTGCTGCATCAGCTCCCACACACGATAGCCATGGGGTCGGATGACCATACAGCCGCGCACCGGCGAATAGTCCGCCAGCTCGGCCTGCATCACTACGTCGTTGTACCACTCGCTGAAGTCCTTCGCGCGTGGCGTGATCTTCTGCGCCTGGGCCATTAGTGGAAGAGTCCTGGGAGCTTCGCGATGGGCACCCGCTCCTCGGTGCCCGCCTTGAGATCGCGTACCACCACCGCGCCCGCCGCCCGCTCGTCGGGCCCCACGATCAAGGCCCGTGCCGCTCCCCGCGCCGCGGCGAGCTCCAGCTGCTTGCGGATCGCCGCCGGACGAAGGCCGTACTCGACCGCGACGCCCAGATCCCGCAGCCGGTGCGCGAGCTGCAGCATCGGGGCCACGTCCTCGCCGCTCACCGCTATTAAAAAGGCGTCGAGCTTGGTCGACGCCTGGTCGGCGGGGCCGCGCTCCTTCAAGAGTTCTCCGAGGACGACATCTCCCATGCCGAACCCGAGCGCGGGGAGATCGACGCCGCCGAGGGCCTTCAATAGGCCGTCGTAGCGGCCGCCGCCACATACGGCCCGCAGCGACTTCCCCCGGTCGAACAGCTCAAACACGATACCAGTGTAGTAGGCGAGCCCGCGTACGATCGTCAAGTCCACCGCGGCGAAGTCCGCGAGCCCCATCGTCTCCAGGGCCCCGACGGCCTGACGCAGGGGCTCCCCCGCCTCCTCACCGCCCTTCACCTTACCGAGCGCAGTCAGCACGGCGTCGAGCCCGCGCAGGGCCGGGATCTCGAACACGGCGTCCGTTTCTCGTTTCCCCATTCCCGCTTCCCGAAGCTTGGCCGCTACGACGTCTTTCGGGACCCGCTCGCTCTTGTCGATCGCCTCGAATGCGGTCGGCAGCTGCGCTTCCGTAATGCCCCTGCCCAACAGCAGTGTCCTGAGCACGCGTCGGTCCGAGACCCGGGCCTGGGCGTCCGCCGCCTTGAACCCGAACGCGCGCATGATGTCGATCGCGGCGGCGATCAGCTCCGCGTCGGCGAGCGGGCTCGCTTCCCCGATGATGTCCATATTGAGCTGAAAGTGCTCCCGCAGCCGTCCGCGCTGCTGCCGCTCGTACCGGAACAGCTGGGGGATCGAGAACCAGCGGATCGGCTTCTTGAGGGCCTGGGCGTGCGCCCCCACCATGCGGGCGAGGGTGGGAGTCATCTCGGGACGCAGCGCGACCTTGCGCCCGCCCTTGTCCTCGAACGTGTACAGCTGCTGCACGATCTCTTCACCGCTCTTGTCGGTGTACAGCTCCAGCGGCTCGAGCGGCGGGCCGTCGTATTCCTGAAAGCCGTAGCGCCGCGCGACTTCGCGCCAGGTGGCGAAGATGTAGTTGCGGAGAGCGAGTTCGTCGGGGTAAAAGTCGCGGAAGCCTGGTAAGGCTTGTCCTTGCATCGCAACAATTTAGCCGACCGGCGCGAAGCCGGGCAAGCTGGCGAGCGCCTCGCCGACGGTGTGAAACGATCCGGTGACGATCACCGTCGCCGCGTCGTCCTGCGCACGCTCCAATGCGCGCTCGAACTGCGGCTCGAACTCGTGCGCTACCGCGAGGCCGCCCAGCTCGCGCTCCAGCCGGCCGAGGTCCCAGCGGCGCCGCTCGGGAGCCGTGGTGGGCATGGTGAACACGAAGCTGTCGACGGCCGGTGTGAGGCAGTCGATCATTCCGAGGTAGTCCTTGTCGCCCAGCACGCCGACCAGAGCGCGCCGCGGGTGCGGGGGATCGCACTCCCGCAGCGTGTCGGCGAGCACACGCGCGCCGTCGGGGTTGTGCGCCACGTCGAAGATCCACCGGCCGCGCACGTCGAATCGCCCTGGTACGTAGGTGCGCGTGAAGCTCTCGGGCCACTCATCGCCGACCGGACCGAGAGGGGGCGGCAGGGCGTTCAGCGCCGCGAGCGCGACCCAGGCGTTCGCGTGCTGATGTCGTCCCTTCATCCCGAGCGGCCGCGTGGGGGCGGCACCTGAGTCCGCGACGATCACCGGGTTGCCGCCGCGCCGCTCCGCCTCGCCCACCAACACTTGGCGGACGGCGGGATCCATCTCGCCGGTGATGAACGGGACGTTGCGCTTCGCGATTCCCGCCTTTTCCCGAGCGATGGACGCGAGGTCGGTCCCGAGGTAGTCGGTGTGTTCCCGGGCGATCTTGGTGACCACCGACACCAGCGGCGTGATGACGTTGGTCGCGTCGAGCCGCCCCCCGAGCCCGACTTCGATCACGGCGACGTCCACCCCCCGCGCCGCCAGGTCGGCGAAGGCGATGGCCGTAGTGGCCTCGAAGAAGCTCGCGTCGAGCCGCTCGATGTGCGGGCGCAGGAACGTCGTCCACTCGGCGAACGCCTCCTCGCCGATCGGTACCCCGTCTACTTCGATGCGCTCGCGCACGGACACGAGATGTGGCGACGTGTAGACGCCGACCCTGAGCCCCCGGGCGCGGAGCTCGGACGCGGTGAACGCGCAGGTCGAGCCCTTGCCGTTCGTGCCGGCGACATGGATCGAGGGAAAGTGCCGCTCAGGATGACCCAGGACGTCGAGGAGGCCCTCGGTCGGCCCGAGGCTCCACTTGATCCGGCTTCCTTGTCGCGCGAAGAGAAAGCGGCAGGCATCCTCGAAGGACAACCGGGTCAGTCGGCAGCCTCCGCCGGTTGCCGGCCGGCCATGTGACGGAGCAGCTGGGCGGTGGTGTCCCGCAGCTCGCTGCGAGGTACCACGGCGTCGATCATGCCGTGCTCGAGCAGGAACTCGGCCGTCTGGAAGCCGGGTGGCAGGTCCTGGCCGATGGTCTGCTTGATGACCCGCGGCCCGGCGAACCCGACCACGGCCCCCGGCTCCGCCAGGATCACGTCCCCCTGCATCGCGTAGGACGCGGACACGCCTCCGGTGGTGGGGTTCGTGAGGATCGAGACGAAGGGCACGCGGGCCGCCCGTAATCGGGCGATCTCGACCGAGCTCTTGGCCATCTGCATGAGGGACAGCACTCCCTCCTGCATCCGCGCCCCGCCCGACGCCGATACGATGACGAGCGGGACGTGCCGCTCGACCGACCGCCGGGTCAGCCGCGCGATTTTTTCTCCCACCACCGAGCCCATGGACCCGCCCATGAAGTTGAAATCCATCACGGCGACGTCGAGCGGCATGCCGTCCAGCCGGCCGTAGCCGGTCCGCACGCCTTCGAGCGGGCCCGCTTTCTGGATCGCCGTCTCGAGGCGCTGCTTGTAATTCTCGAAGTGCAGGGGATCGGTGGAGCGGAGTCTGGCGTCGAGCTCGTGCCAGGAGCCCTCATCGACGAGGAGATCGATGTACTCCTGGGCGGCAATGCGGCGGTGGTGCCCGCAATTGGGGCAGACGTTCAGTGCGCGGACGAACCGGTCCTTGATGTCGATGTGCCCGCACTCGTCGCATTTCTCCCAGGCGTCGGCTGGAATCTCCAGCTTTACCCGTTCGGACGTGCGGGGTTTGCGCTCTTTTTTGAACCAGGCCATTCGCGCCACAGTGGGGAACTTGAAGGCGACAATTTGGAAGGGGCCTCCCCCCGGCGCCAGCCCCGATCGCGTAAGTCGTTGTCAGAGCTCCGCGTAGCCTGACTGGCGGGACTCCCAGGCCACGCGCAGGGAGATCCCCACACCCACCGAGCAGGCGAGCAGGAACGAGCCGCCGTAGGAGAAGAACGGCAGTGGGATGCCGGTGATCGGCAGCAGATTCACCGTCATCCCCACGTTCTCGATGATGTGGGTGAACAGCATGCCGGCGATCCCGAAGACGCACAAGCTGGAGTAGGGATCCGTGGCGCGCCGCGCAATGCGGAGCAGGATGAGGACCAGCGCGATGAGGAGCGCCAGCGCGACCACCACGCCGACGAATCCCAGCTCCTCCCCCACCACCGGGAAGATGAAATCCGTGTGCTGGGCGGGCAGGAACGCGAGCCGCTTCTGCGGGCCGTGCATGAACCCCTGGCCGAGGAAGCCTCCCGACCCGATGGCGATCTTCGACTGGATGACGTGCCACCCGGTCGCGCGGGGGTCCACTTCGGGATTCAGGAACGCGAGCAGGCGGTTCTGCTGGTAGGGAGCGAGGCGACGCCAGAACGGCACCGCGACCACGCCCATGATCACGTTCGCCAGCATGACGGCCAGGCCTTCCCACACGTACGGCCGCCACCACAACAGCAGGGCGAACAACACGATGATCCAGGCGCCCCACGCCACCGTGGAGAAGGCGAGCACCAGGCCGATCACGGGCGACCCGAGGAGGAGCAGCAGCGAGGGCTTGGTCCCGGCCCAATACAGCATCGCGAACAGGATCGTGATGAAGACGATGGCGCTTCCCAGATCCGGCTGCTTGGCCACGAGCAGCGTCGGCAGGCCGGCGATGAGGCAGGGCGGCAGCAGGTCGCGCAGCGTCGCCGGCGCCTCCCGCCGCTCGGCGAGCCAGCGCGCCAGCATCAGGACGACCGCAAGCTTCGCGAGCTCCGCGGGCTGGCCCAGCCGCACCCCCCCGATCGCGATCCACGACCGCTCGCTGGCCGCCGTGCCCGCCCCCGTGCCGGCGGCCAGCGTCAGCAGCAGCACCACGACGCCGATGCCGTAGGCGGAGGGCGTCGCCCACTCGAGCAGCCGGGGCGACGTCCGGAACATCAGCACGACCGCCGCCGCCCCCACCCCCAGCCAGATCAACTGCTTTTGCCAGATGGTGGCGACGAACGTGGGGACATCGGTTTGTCCCGCCGAATAGAGCGTCGCGAGCCCGTACACGGCGAGGGCGAGCACGACCGCGGTGAGCGGTCGGTCGATCTCACTGAGGCGGAGGCGCATTGCCGCTGTCCGGAGGCAGGCTCGGGGGGAGGATCGGGGGCACGATGGTCGAGTCCTCTCCCGGGATGCCGGGGAGGATCTGCATCGCGTGCGGCGCGGTGTCGGTCGGGAGCACGATCCGAATCTTCGACGCGAGGGTCGTGTCGACGCCGAGATAGTGCCCGATCACGCGGGTCACGAGGGGGGCCACGTAGGGGCCCTCGCGTGCGAACTCCACGATGGCGCCCACGACGATCTCCGGTTTCTCGGCGGGCGCAAATCCAATGAACCAGCCGTGCGCCGGCCCGTGCGGGTTCTGGGCCGTGCCGGTCTTGCCGGCGATCGCCACGCTGCCGCCGAACCGCCCGGCGCCGCGCGCCGTGCCGCGCTCGACCACGCTGATCATCGCCTGCCGCAGGCCCGCGAGCTGGTCGGGTGCCAGGCCGAGGCTGACGGTCGAGCCGCCGGCGGGGTGGACGAGGTAGGGGGGCCGCGCCCGGCCGTCGCTCGCGAGCATCTGGTAGAACCGCACCATGTTCACGAGGGTCTGGGCGTTCTCCCCCTGCCCGATCGCCAGATTCAGGGTCACCGCCGACGTCCAGCGGCGCGGTCCGTACGCGCGATCGTAGTAGTCGGTGCCGCCGGGGAATTCCGAGGTGATTTCGCCGGGGAGGTCGATGCCGGTACGGGAATGGAACCCCAGGCCGGTGGCGTCCTCGAGCAACGACGTGAGGCCGAGCTTCAGGCCCAGTTGGTAGAAGTACACGTCGCAGCTCTGGGCGATCGCGTCGGCGAGGACGAGGTCGCCGTGCCCCTGGGCCGACCAGCAGCGGAAGAAGCGGTTGCCATACTGCAATCCGCCGCGACAGGGGATCGGCATCCGCGACCGCAGCGTCACGACGCCGTGCCGCAGCGCCATCGCGGCCAGGGCGAGCTTCCAGGTGGATCCGGGCGGATAGCGTGCCTGGATGGTGCGGTCGAACAGCGGGTGCGCCTCGCTCACGTTGAGGCGGCGCCAATAGTCGGGGTCCACGCCGCCCACGAAGGCGTTGGGATCGAAGCCCGGCGCGCTGTACAGGGCGAGAATCTCGCCTGTATTGGGGTTCAGCGCGAGCACCGCGCCGCGTTGGCCCGCCGGGAAGATCTGCGCGATGTAGCGCTGCAGCTCGAGGTCGATGGTGGTATGCACCGCGCGGCCCGGCACCGGCGGGAGCCGGGAGGCCGCGCCCCCCTCGCGCACCACATGCCCCAGCGCGCTCACCTCCACGAAGCGCACGCCGTCCGCGCCCCGGAGTGAATCGTCGTACTGGCGCTCGAGCCCGCCCTTCCCCAGGAGCCCCCCGAGTCGCACCGACGCGAAGCGCCGCTGGGCCCGCTCCGTCTCGGTGATCTCGCCGACGTAGCCCACCAAATGGGCCACCAGCGAACTGTCCGGGTAGTGCCGCCTCGGCTCGGGCTGGATCAAGAGCCCCGGGAAGATCAGCCGCCGCTCCTCGAGCGCCGACACGACCTCGAACGTCGCGCTGGGGAGCACCGTGACCGGCAGATACGGCGTCCGGCGGTACTTGATCAGCAAGCGCTCGATCGCGAGGCTGTCGAGCCGGACGATCGACGCGATGCGCCGCAGGGTGGCCCGCAGCGAGTCTTCGTCCGCCGCCGGGAGCAGGGACACGGTGTACCCGGTCAGATTCTCCGCGAGGATCTTGCCGTTTCGGTCGGTGATGATGCCGCGGGGCGCGGGCAGAGGGATGGGTCGCAGGCGGTTCGTTTCCGACTGCAGCTGGTATTTCGAATGGTCCAGGATCTGGGTGCGGAAAAACACCAGCACCAGGGCGGCCCCCGCGCCCAACACCACGGTCCGCGAGAGGCGGAGGCGCCGTTGGAGCAGGTGCGGGTGGAACGCGCTCATGCGTCGCTCAGCCGGATTGCCAGATGTCGCCCGAACAACCACAGCACGAGGACGCCCGCCACGGCCGTGGTGAGGCTCTGAATGGGAGACCAGACCAGCAGCTCCCACCCCAGCAGCCCACCTTTGATCTTCCCGGAAGCGAGCGCCACCGCGAGGTTCCGGCACCAGGTGCCGGCGAAAAACAGACACCCGTTCACGAACAGGTTCTCCGCAAAGAACACCGCTTTGCTCCAGGACGAGAGATACCCCACAAGCGTATGCGCGAGCGCCCCCGCCCCGAACGACGCCGGCGTGAGCGCGTCCCGCAACAGGCCTACCAGGAAGCCCACGCCGGCGCTCGGGCCCGGCCGGGCACGGATCGTGTAGATCAGCAGCGCGAGCAGCAGGAAGTCGGGCGCCACGCGGTCGCCCCCCAACCGGCCCCGCACCGAGAACTGCAGCACGACCAGCGCCGCCAGGATCACGTAGAAGCGGTACTTGTCGCTGCGCCTCACGGCGTTTCCCCGCTCGACTGGAACAGCGAGCGCAGGTCCCCGCGGACCGGCGGTCCGGTGAGGATCATCACGTGCGTGACCGCGGCGGGGTGGACGGCGGGCCGGATGAGGTAGGTGCGCTCCCACCCCTCCGCTTCCCCGGCGAGGCCCACCACCGTGCCGATGGGAATGCCGCGCGGCAGCACGCCCCCCAGACCGGACGTGAGGATCATCGTGCCGGTGGGCACGAGCTGCCGGTAGGCCACCCCCTGCAGCTCCAGCAGCCAGATCCGCGGCCCTTCGGTTCCATGCGGTGCGACGATGCCGTAGACGCTCCCATCCGCCGCCATGGCGCTGGCGCGGAATTCGGGGTGCGCCCAGCTCACGACCACGCTGGTCTTGGCGTCCACCGAGCTCACGATCCCCACCAGGCCATCGGGACTCACGACTGCGGACAGCGGCTTGACGCCCTGCTTCTTGCCGGCGGAGACCGCGAAGGTGAGGGCGCTCGTCGGCTCCGGCTCGTGCAGCACCTCGGCGGGCACGTAGCCGCTCGACAGGCGTGTGCCCAGGCCGAGGAGGCTACGGAGCCGGGCGTTCTCGCCCCGCAGCTCGGGGAGGAAGGTGGCGGCGAGAGCGGCGGAGTCGCGCTGTGCGACCACGGCGTCGTAGCGCTCGAGCGACGCCGAGAGGAGCTCGGTCTGCTGCTGCAAGGCCAGGAACGGGGCGAGCACGGTCTGCCGCAGGTCGCGCGCGAGCGGATCGCGGATCCGCTCGGGCAGGCTCATGGCGGCGACCGACAGCAGCACGCACCCGAGGAAGACCAGGGTGTCGCCCCGCGAGGCGTAGCGGTCCGCTCCGAGCGCCATCGCCTTAGGTGGTCAGGACGTTGCGGTATTTCTCCGGATCGTCGAGGATCCGCCCCGTCCCCCGCACGACGCAGGTCATCGGGTCCTCGTCGAGGTGGATCGGCAGGCCCGTCTCCTGCTGCAGCAGCACGTCGAGGCCCCGGATCAACGCGCCTCCGCCGGTCATCACGATCCCCCGATCGACGATGTCCGACGCTAGCTCCGGCGGCGTGATCTCTAGGGCCCGCCGCACCGCGTCCACGATCTGCTGAATCGGCTCCTGCACCGCCTCGCGGATCTCACTCGAATGGACCCGTACGATTTTCGGGATCCCCGAGACGAGGTCGCGGCCCTTCACTTCCATTTCGCGCTCCTCCCCGACGGGCGCGGCCGAGCCGATCTGGATCTTGATTAGCTCGGCCGTGGGCTCGCCGATGAGGAGGTTGTAGTTCTTGCGCATGAACTGCACGATGGCCTGGTCCAGCTCGTCGCCGCCCGTGCGGATCGACGTGTCCGAGACGATGCCCGAAAGGGCGATCACCGCGATCTCGGTCGTGCCGCCTCCGATGTCGATCACCATGTTCCCCGTGGGCGTCTCGACGGGAAGCCCCACGCCGATCGCCGCCGCCATCGGCTCGGCCACCATGTAGACTTCCTTGGCCCCGGCCGACTGGGCGGAGTCGCGCACGGCGCGCTTTTCCACCTCGGTGATGCCCGAGGGCACGCACACGATCACCTTGGGCTTCACGCGGAACAGATGGCGGTCGATGATGGTCTTCAGGAAGAAGCGCAGCATCTTCTCGGTGACGTCGAAGTCGGCGATCACGCCGTCTTTGAGCGGGCGCACCGCGAGGATGCCGTCCGGCGTGCGGCCCAGCATCCGCTTCGCCTCGAGCCCGATGCCTTTGATCTTCCCGGTCGACTTCTCGATCGCGACCACGGAGGGCTCGTTCAGCACGATCCCCTCCCCCTTGACGTAGATCAGGGTGTTGGCCGTGCCCAGGTCCACGGCGATCTCATTCGCCGGACTCCAAGCACCGAGCTTCCAATTCGGCCAGCGAAAGGGCACGAGGTCGTCGGGTGAAAGTCGTTAGGGGGGCGCGCGCGAGCGCATCAAGCTAATGAAAAGCGTAACTCCAAGCAAGGCTGATGCTTGACGCCCCTGATGGGGGCGGCTACCGTTGGCGGATGCGACCTGCGTCACCGCTCCCCGAGATTGCCGCAGTGGATCTCCAGGTTTGTGACCGCTGCGGTCTATGCCTCCCCCTCTGCCCCCCGGAAGCGATTCACCTCGCGCTCGCCGACTTGGTCGTCGATCGGAGCACGTGCACCGGATGCCGCAAATGCATCGCCCCCTGCCCCGTCGGCGCGCTCACGATGGTCCCCGCGTGACCCACGACACCGATGTGCTGGTCATTGGCGCGGGACCGGCGGGCGCGGTCGCAGCGTGTGTCGCGCAGGATCACGCAGATCGTGTTCGTCGCGCCCGACGATACAGAAGTGAAGGTCACCGGGCGCGCAGTCGCCTGGATACTAGATCGCACGCGGTTCGACGCGTTTCTCGCCGAGCGGGCCGTAGCTCTCGGGGCCGAGCTCCGCGTGAGCACCGAGGCGGCCGGCATGACGTGCGAGCCCGACGGCCGCTGGCGGGTGCGGCTGCGCGCTGCCGCGGGCGACGACACCTGCCGGGCGCGTGTCGTGATTGGGACGGACGGCGTCGAGGCGATGGTCGGCCGGTGGGCGGGGCTCGACACTCGCGTCCCGGCGCGCGACATGGAATCGTGCGCACAATACGTGCTTGCGGGGATCGATTTCGATCCCGACTCGCTCTACCTGCAGTTCAGCGACCGGATCGCGCCGGGCGGATACGCCTGGCTCTTCCCCAAGGGACCGGGTGTCGCGAACGTGGGGCTCGGCCTCGTTGCCCTGAAGGCCGACGGCCGCAACGCGCGACAGTATCTCGACGACTGGATCGCCCGCCGCTACCCTGAGGGCGCCAAGACCGCCTGCACGGTGGGCGGCGTGATCGTCCACACGACCATCCGGCAGACCTATACCGATGGCGTCCTGGTGGCGGGCGATGCGGCCCACATGATCAATCCGCTGTCCGGGGGCGGCATCGTGAACGCCATGAAGGCCGGGCGGCTCGCCGGCCGGGTCGCGGCGGCGGCGATTCGGGCCGGAGACACGAGTGCGCGGCGGCTCTCGGCGTATCACGCCCGATGGATGGAGCTCCTCGGGGACGATCACCTCAAGTACTATCGACTCAAGCGGGCGCTCGAGGAGCTGGATGACCAGTTCTTCAACTCCCTCGCGCGTACGGCGAACGCGATCCCGCCCGAGAAGCGGACGCTGGGCCGGATCTTTGCCCACGCGCTGGTTCGGCACCCGCAGCTGATTCCGGTGGCGGCGAGATTCTTCATTTAACGCGGAAGTGGGAACGCGGAACGCGGAACGAAGCGCACCCCACTGTTCCGCGTTCCGCCTTCCGCGTTCCGCGTTCCGCGTTTCGGGAGGGGTGGATGCTGAGCATCGATCTGAGAGGCAAACGGGCATTGGTGGCGGGCGTCGCCGACGACGGGGGGTATGGTTTCGCCATCGCCAAGGCCCTCGCCGAGGCGGGCGCGACCGTGTGCGCCGGCACCTGGCCTCCGGCGCTGAACATCTTCCTGAATCTGCTCGAGCGCGGCAAGATCGACGACTCGCGCCGCATGCCGGATGGCTCGCTGCTCCAGTTCGAAAAGATTTATCCCCTCGACGCCGCGTACGACACGCTGGCGGAGGCGCCGGCAGAAATTCGCGGCAACAAGCGCTACAAGGACGTCGGCGATTTTTCGGTCGCCGGGCTCGCGCAGCGCCTGGTGCAGGAGTTCGGCGAGCGGCCGCTCGACATCGTCGTCCACTCGCTCGCCAACGGTCCCGAGGTCAAGAAACCCCTGCTCGATACGAGCCGGGCGGGCTACCTCGCCGCGGTGAGCGTGAGCGCCTATTCGCTCGTGTCGCTGGTCGCCCGGCTCGGACCACTCATGCGCCCCGGTGGCTCGTTCCTGTCGTTGACGTACATGGCGAGCGAGCGCGTCGTGCCGGGGTACGGGGGCGGCATGTCCTCCGCGAAGGCGGCGCTCGAGAGCGACACGCGCACGCTGGCCTTCGAGGCCGGCCGCCGGTACGGGCTGCGGGTGAACACGATCTCCGCGGGGCCGCTCGCTTCACGGGCCGCAAGCGCCATCGGGAAGATCGAGCGGATGGTCGAGTATTACGCCGCCAACGCGCCGCTCACCGAGCCCCTCACCGCCCGGGAAGTCGGCACGACCGCGGCGTTTCTCGCGAGCGCTCTCGGTACGGGGATCACCGGGGCCACGATCTACGTGGACAAGGGATACCACGCCATGGGGGCGGCGGTGGGGACAGGAGGACTTCTGTAAGCGGTGAGCGGTAAGGGGTAAGCGGTGTCACCGCTCACCCCTCACCGCCTACCGCTCACGTTCAGCATCACGCTCGTGCCGACTGCGCATCGGTTTGCCACATCCGCGACGAATCGTCCCAAGGATCCGATAGCATCCTGCCGTAACCCGAACGGCACCCGCCCCACGTCCCACAGGTAGACCGGAAGGCGCGCCAGGGCGAGTGGCGAGCCGTTGCCGCGCACACCCCCAAACCCCATGTCGTATCCGGCGGCGCAGGCCAGCCGCTCGACGCGCTCGTCCCGCGCCCCGAACGGGTACGCTACCGCCCGTCCCGCGCCTGGCCCGAGTCGCCGGACCAGCGTGTCGCGCGATCGCACGAGCTCGTCCATCGCTCGAGCATCCGACAGCCAGGTTAGGCGGGCATGAGATGCCGAGTGCGACGCGAACCCGAACCCCCGCTCCTGCCAGCGCCCGATCGTGTCCCAATCGAGATGCGCCAGCCGGTGCCACGTGTAGCGCACATCCCACGTGTTCAGTCGCCCGACGTAGTCCGTGATGAGGAACGTGGTGGCGGTGAATCCCACGTCGGCGAGTACCGGATAGACGTGCTGGCCGAGGGACGCATAACCGTCGTCAAGAGTCAAGAGAAATTCGGAATGCGGAGTGCGGAATGCGGAATGCTCGTGCCGGAGTCGCTCGGCGAACTGGCCCAATGTGAGGGTCTTCCAACCTGCCCGGGCCAGCGTCGTCATCTGACGTGCGAAGGTGGACCGCGCGACACGCGTGACCCCAAGCTCGAGCGGGCCCCCAACCCGATGGTAGCACAACACCGGCGGGAAACCTGCGGCCGGGGCCTGCCCCATCAGTTCCGCGTTCCGCGTTCCACGTTCCGCATTGCTTCAGGTTCCCCCGCCCGGCCAGCTGCCGCCCGCCAACGCGGCCCCGGCATCCGGCCAGCGCACGCTCGGCTCTGGGGCGCGACAGCGGCGTCCCAGCTCGGCGAGCCAGGCCGGCACCGAGCGGACCTCTTCGAGCGGCTCCGGGTTGCCGGCGGGCGGCCGTCCCGTGAGCATCTCGTGCACGAGGACCCCCACGGCGAACATGTCGTCCCGCGGGGCCGGGGCGGGCTGGCCGGCCCGCCGCTCGGGCGCCAGGTAGTCGGCCGCGCACAGCGTCGCCGTCGCCGCCCCGCCGCCGTCGCTCGTGAGGGCCTGCACCAACGCACCGAGAATCCCCGCGTCGGCGACCAGTGCCTGTCCGTCGGCGAGGAGCACGTTCTCGGGCTTCAGGTCGCCGTGGGCGACGCCCTCGGCATGCGCGTGGGCCAGCGCGACGAGGACATCCCGCAGCACCTCCACGGCACGTCGCAGCGGCAGCTCGCCGTGGCGCGCGAGCCAGGCCCGCAAGGTGGTCCCCTCGACGAACGTCCTGGTGTGGTAGACCAGCGATCCCGCCCGGCCGGCGCTGCGGGGCGCGACGAGGCCCGGATGCTGCAGTCGTCGTCCCAGCCGCGCGATCTCCTGCTCGAATCGGCCGGAGTCGACGGCGAGCGACAACGGGCCGGGCAGCACCTTCACCAGAAGGCTGTCGCCGGCGGACTTTTCGAGCGCCACGAACATGCGGCAATTGCCGACGGGTCGCACCTCGCGCTCCACCCGGTACGCGGGCTCGAGCGCGTGCCCCAATGCCGCGCGGAGATCGGCCATGAATGTGCGAATATGGTGGCGGGCGGCCGTCGCCCGCAACCGTCACAGCGCAGGCACGAAATCCTCTTCGACCTCGAAGCGCACCGTGATCTGGCGCAGGCGCCGATGCACCGGCAAGACCATGCGGAGCTGCGGATCGAAGTAGTCCTTGAGCATCGGGGGCCGGACGTGCTTGAGGAAGAGATCCGGATTGCGCCGGACCGACGAAGAGGCCACCACTTCCAGCTCGTCACGCGACGGCACGTGCTGGACGATGCAAGGCACGTGCGTGACGCCCATCTGCCGCAGGGTAAAAGCGCGATGGCTCCCGTTGTTGAGGATCAGGCGCTTCTCGGCGTAGATGGCGTTCATGAAATTCGACCCGAACCCCACGGAGGCCCCGACGACACCCACGAGGTTCCCCCCAGGCGCGTCTTTCAGCTCGCCGGGGTGGACCTTCCTCGGGCCCAAGAAGCGTAAATCGTTCGACGGGGAGACGAAGACGAACTTGCCCTCGCCGGCGCGACACCACTTCACCGGCGGCTGGGGGTGATCATAGGGGAGGCAGGTCCGAAACAGCTCGGCCCGGCCGGGGATGGCGCCGAGCGTCTGCTGGAGCCGGCGGGAGTGAGTGATATCGATATGCTCCTGATAGACCACCATGCGGTCAAGCTCGACGATGGCCACTTCGGTCGGGACTGTGTTGAACCCATAATGCACCAGCGGATCCTTGAGGAACTCGATCAACAGCGGCTCGTACTCCGACCCGAGCTTGCCGATGGGCGGATCATCCGCGATGCCTGCTTCCTCGGTTTCGAGCCGGTGGACGACCTCGCGGGCGGCCTGCCAGGCGTCGGTGAGGGCCTTCTCCGCCGGGGGATTCACGGCGTGATGCGTCACGAACCGAAGGAAGTCCTTGAGCGGCGGCCGGCCGATGAGATACAGGCTTTGATCCGCGTCCTGCTCGCACCGAGCCGGTGCGTCCCCACCAGCCGGCCGTGGATCCGAAGCCACGGGAACCGGCGCGGGGTCGCGGGTGAGGACGTCCGGTGAGGTGTCCATTACCACCACGACCAGAACTCGACCTTGAACGTGTGGCCCAGCCGTCGCGTCAAGAGATCGATGACGCGCCTGTCACCGCCTACGACCTTCGCCAAGCCGGTCATACCCGGCTTGAGGAGCCCGGAGCGGTTGTCGATCTCCGTGGTGATCACGAAGGTTCTCACACCCGTACTGCTCGTCGAGGCGGTCTTCGCCGCCGCTGCGTCCGCGCTCCCGCTGGACAGTCCTTCTGCGGCGGTGGCGATGGTCGTCACGGCTCCCTGAAACACCATGTCCGGATACGCGCGGGACTTGAGCACGACCTGCTGGCCCACGCGGACGTCGCCGATCTCCTTCTCGGTGATGACGATTTGCGCCGTGACCGTCTTGATGGCGTACACCTTCGCGATCAGGGCTCCCTTGCCGACGAACTGGCCCTGCATCTCCTTCAACTCCCGGGCGGGGGTGGCGACGACGCCGGTCGCCGGGCTCACGACGTCCAGCAGTCCCATCTGCGTCTCGAGCAGGTGTTGCTGGGCTTCCAATCGGTCGATTGCCGCCCTGGCGGCCTCGATCTCCTCCGGGCGGGTGCCCCGCACGAACACCCGCAGCTGGCTGCGGGCTTCGGCCAGGTCATTTTCAGCCGTCACGGCCTGCTCCTGGGCAGCCTCGAACTCCTGAGGAGACAGCGCCTGCCCTTCGAACAGCTGCTTGGATCGCGACAGCTTCGCCTGCGCGAACTTGGCCGCATCCTGGGCCCGCGAGACGGCGGCCCGCGCGACCGCGATGCTTTCGGCGCTCGTCCCCGCCTGGAGCTTTCGAAGGTTGGCCCGGGCCTCGCGCACCTGCGCCTCGGTCTTGAGCAGCTCGGCGCGTACATCCTTGTCGGAGATCCGGGCGATCACCTCGCCCGCCTTGACCTGGTCGCCCTCCTGCACGCGAATCTCCTCGATGATCCCGTCGACGCCGGCCCGCACGTCGGCGTTCTCCTCGGGCAGCACCGTGAACGGACCGGCGATGCGCAGCTGCATGTGGACGAAGAACAGGAGCGCCAGGCCGGCGGCCGCGACCGCGCCCCAGGTGATCTCCCGCCGCCGCGGGCGGCGCCCCTTCTTTTTGGGCTCGGGCGTCTCGGGCGCATCGGCGGCGCCTTCCGGCTGGGCGGTCAGGACGTCGCCGTCGTCGTCCGGGTCCGAGCGGGCCGACCGCTGACCGAACAACCGGCGGAACCGGCGCCCGGACCGGAGCCCCGTGTAGCTCACGAGGAGCAGCAGAGCCATCGGCTGGTGGTTGTCGATCAGGTAACTGCCTACTCTCACCAGGCCGTAGCTGAGGAGCGAGAGCGAGCTGACGGTCGCCACCAGTCCGTAGATCAGGTAGATCCGCCGTTCGCGCCGGGACACCTGCAATGCGAGCTTGCGACCGAACCCGAGCAGCCGCTTGATCCCATCCCCGACGTACTTGAACGACCGCCGTCGTAGGTTCGGGATTTCCAGGTAGTCGCTCAGCAGGTAGTACCCGTCGAGTTTGACGAACGGGTTGAAGTCGACGAAGCTCCTCACGCCCGACAGCGTCATCACGATCAACGCCGTGTAATTGATCCACGTGTCCGGCTCCGTGAGGCGCCAGCCGATGGTGGCGAACGCCCAAAGCACCAGCTCCAAGTACGGTCCGGCGAAGCCCACCCAGAGCCGCTTGGATTTCTCCGGGAAGAGCCAGGCGTCGCTGACGTTGCAGTAGAAAGCGGGCTGGAAGTACATCACCATGAACCCGAGCTCGTGCACCTCGCCGCCGAAATGCTTGCACGTCAGGCCGTGCGCGAACTCGTGAATCGATGCCACGACCAGGATGAGCGCGAGGAACGGCAGGATCGCCGACGCCTGATACAGCCGGGGCAGGTCGCCCGCGATCTCGCGGGCATTCGCGAACGTGATCGCGAACGCGAGCAAAATGGGCACGGCCGACAAGACCAGGAACGGCCGAGTGAAGAAAAATCGCAGGCGAGGAACGAGCCGCCCGAGGAGCCGGTCCGGGTCGAAGAAGGCGAACCGCAGGTACAACAGACTCCCGCGAATCTGCGGGCCGCGGCCGGGATTCCGCTTCGCCGTCGGCTTGCCGGTGTCGAGCAGACCGATCTTGTCGAGGTTCTGGACGAAGGCTTTCAGCGTGTCGGCGCCCAGCGCCGCGCCGAACCGCTCTTCGGTTCGCTCGCGGATGACGTCGAGCGGGGTCTCACCATCGAGCTGCTCGGCGATGAACCGTTCGGCCTCGCGAAACCGATAGAATCGGCCGGAGACGGGATGTTTGACAATGAGAAACCCGCCGTTGGCCGTCTCCAGCCGGCTAACGGTGAGATCGCGCCGAAGTCTGGGTGCGGCGGCAATCACGGCGCCTGTCTCCCCCTCCGGTGAAGAAAAAACCACCAGGCGCCCGAGTTACCCCGGGCGCCCGATGGCGGCTGCCACTAGCAGCTCTTGGACCCGCTCTTGGAGCCGTGGCTCTTGGAGCCCGATCCGTGACTCTTCGAGCCCTTGCTGCCCGAGCCGTGGCTCTTGCTGCCCTTCGAGCCGCTGCCACCACCACCCATCGGTACGGCCCACGTCGCGATGCGTTCCTCGAGCTTCTCGAGCTCGAGATTCAGGTGCTTCATACATCCCTCCCGCTGGAGTGAACTGCCACTTCCCCGAAGGCTGATCGTTCCGGAGCCGAGTCAGCCGCGTTGCGATTGTGCGTGATGGCAACCCCCATGCCTCCTTGTCGCAGGCTGTTTGGGCGGTCGCGCTACGCTGCGCGGCGGCAACAATCGGCTCTTCTTCTTCATTATTGTTTTCCTGCACGCGGGGTCGACGGCGGTCTCGACGATCGGCGGCGGTGCCGGCGGACGTGCTGCGGATTCTCTGCGGTCGTGGAGTCGGTGCAGTGGTCTGGTCGCTACGGCTCACCCATTACTCCTTCGGGCCGACGGATGCCGCGTGGGACTCGGTCGCCAGGTACGTGTCGTAGGCCGCGGCGTCGTACACGTGATCGAGCGTCGGCACGAGATCGACTCCCACCCCGCCGAACTTGCGCTTGAAAACGCTGATGTCGTACCACGGGTGATCCGGTTCGTCTTCCGGCGCCGTTCCCCACAGGTCGTACCAGTCATGACCTAGTGCTTTGGCGGCGCGCATGATCTCGAAGTGGAGGAGATACGGCGCCATGACGTGGCGGTGGCTGGAGCGGGAGCCGCCGAAGAAATAGGTCGCCCGCCGGCCGAAGTATACCACCACGCCGGCCGCGACTCTCGTGCCCCGGTACTCGGCGAAGAACAGCGACCCGCAGCGGCGCGACGAGAGCAACGAGAGGAGGGCGTGAAAGTATTCCGGAGGCTTCGCCTCCATTCCCTGCCGAGCCGTTGTTTCCTCGTAGATCTCCCGGAAGTCCACGAGGCCTTGCTCGGAACCGTCCTGAACGACTGAGACGCCGTGCCGCTGGGCGACCCGGATATTGTACCGACCCTTCGGTTTCATCTGAGCCAGGATGGCCTCTTCCGGCGCGCGCAGATCGACACACAGCGTGTTCCGCGGCTCGAAGAAAACATCACTGAAGGGCGGGACGGGCCGGAACCCGGAGACGAAGCTCGGCAGCCGCTGCCAGCGCGGCTCGATGCGCAGATGACTGACCGTCTCCTGCTCGGCGCGGCGGTGGTCTTCGATGGCTTCGAGTGTGGCGTTGAACACGGCACCGGCGACTGCCGGGTCGCTCGGGAGCACCGGGCCCTCGGGGACGTAGTAGAAGCAGCGGTCGTCCGCCCAGGTGAACTTCAGCACGACCGCGCCGCCGAGGATGGTGCCGCCGCTCTTCAGCATGACCCCGAAGTGCCCGAAGCCGGCGGTGGTGCGAAACTCCGCCCACCAGGACGACTGCATGAACCCGGTCTCGGGTGTCGCCGCGAGCAGGCGATCCCATGCCTGCCAACGATCCGCTTCGGCTGGGGAAGGTGACATGCGAGCCGCCTCGCCATGCAGCAACCTCCATGCCCCGAATCGCGGCACTACCAGGCGCCCGGGTTGCCCCGGGCGCCTGGTTACCGCGGTCAGCTGCAGCTACAACCGCAACTGCCGTGCGACCCCGTGCCGGAACCGCCGCCACCAATCGGCGGCAGCGTGATCGGAGGAAGCCAGGTCGCCAGGCGCTCCTCCAGTTTCTCGACTTCGAGGTTTAGGTGCTTCATGATGCCACCTCCCATTTGATACAAGGTCACTCGTCGGAATCAACGAGGTGAAGCGGCGGGGGACGGTGGCAACCCCCGTGCCTCCGTAGGTGACTGGACGGGTGTGACATTGGGGCGGCGCTGCACCGAGGCGACAGCAGCGCGGCGAGCGCAATACAGGGTCCTGTCGTAGACGGAGTACAAGCTTGTCACGCTTGCCATGTGACCGCGGTCACCGGCGCGCGGTCGACCTCGGCGGCCACGCCGTGACCCGTCTCTCAGTAGCGTGCTCTTTATGACGACCGTGCGCGCCACGTCTAGGCACATTCCCGATCTCGAATCCCGTTCAGGGGAGCTGATGCGAGCCAGCGCCGAAGCCTGCGCCACATCGACGGACCTGGCACCCGATGCCGTCCTCGTCGAGCGGATCGCCGCGCTCGGCGATCGTGTCGCACTCGCGGAGCTGGACGCGCGGCACGGCATGACGCTGTACGCGATCGCCTATACGTTGCTATTGAATCCGGATGCGGCGGACGTGACGGTCGCGGCGACCCTGCGTGCAGCGTGGCGGCGCGCGGCGTCGTTCAACGCACGGGAACAGACGGTGGGACGGTGGCTGGCCGGGCTTACGCGCGAGGCCGCACGAGACCAGCTACGACGCGCGGTGATGCCCACCAGCGTCCCCTTCGCGCGCGTGCCCGCCCGCGAGCCGCCCGGTCACCGTGCCTGGACGTCGCGGCGCCTGGCCTGGGTCGCCGCAGCGCTCGTGCTACCCCTGATCCTTCTCACCTGACCTAGAGGACGTCGCCGCCGAAGCTGGCACGCCCTGCGTCGACCGGATCGCGGTTACGCTCCCTATGGCGAGGTGATCGTGAATCGGATCAGCACACCCTCGACGAACTCCGCTGTGATGCCGCGATCGCGCGTGCGATAGGTGGAGGTGCTCACCCTGAGGGTACCTTCCGTCCGTTGGGAAATCGCCTCGGGGCGCCCCAACAAGGCGTCCACCTCCTCGACGGTGAGCCCCTTTCGCAGGTCATCGAGCCGGCTGGCCGCTTGCGGGCCCGGCGGCGGTTCCGCGCCGAACGATGAGAAGTCGACGTACTCCACGAGCGCCTGCATCACGCCGTCCGGAGTGAGCGCCTCGGCCGGAACGACCGGCTTGTAGCGGAGGTTGAAGCGCGATCCGCCCTCCAGTCGACGCTGCCGGATGTTCGCCTCCTTCGTCTGCCGCGCCTGAGCGGCCTCGGCCTCGTTGCGGGCGTCTTCCCGCTCACGGGCCCGTCTCAGGGCATCGAGCTCTTCGCGCATCGTGCGGCGTCGGGCCGGATCGGTCGTCTTCTCGAGATCCTTTTCCAGGTTCTTCTCCCGCTCCGTCTTGGACGCGGCGGGCACGAAAACGTTGGGGTTATCGTCGTCGCCGAACGTCCCGTAACCCCCGCCCGCGAGCTGGAACTCGATCAGATCCTTCTTGACCTTCACCTTGGTGACGAGCACTTCGTCGCCCCGGCGCAATGCCGTCCCGGTTCGCTTCAGGCGAGTGGCGTGCTTGGGGAAGTCGATCGGGTGCGCCGTGCCGGGATAGACGTCCACCCCGTCCTCCGTCCCGGGCATCTCGATCTTCACGCGCACCGTCTTCCCTTCGAAGAATGTCCGCAGCTGATCCTCGGACTGCGCGAACCCCGGCGGAGCCGTGGCGACAAGGACCAAGAGGGCGAAGCTGGTGCGCATGGCGACATGAAACTGCGGGCATACCGGTGGCGGGCGCAAGGAGGCCGCAGTCTATCGGGCCGTGCGCTCCACGGTGCATAATTGGTCGATGCATGACCCGTGCGGTTACCTCGAACCCACGTGACCTTGGAGACGCCGTGAACGTGAACAATTGCTCGCGCCGTGAGTTTTTGGGCATGAGCGCGGCTGCCGCCGGCGCGTCGTTCGCCGCGCACACGATCGTACCGACGCCCCACAGTCTCATGCCCGTCGCCCAGGCCGTTCCGGCCAGTGACCGCGTTCGCTTCGGCATGATCGGCGTCGGGATGCAGGGATCCGGCCTCTTGTCCGAGTCGATCAGGCTGCCGGGCGTGGAATGTGCCGCCGCGTGCGACCTGTACGACGGTCGGCACACGCTGGCCCGGGAGATCGTGCGAGCGGATCTGCCGGTCACCCGCCGCTATCAGACGCTCCTGGACGACAAGAACATCGACTGCATCGTCGCGGCCGTTCCCGATCACTGGCACAAGCAGGTGGTCGTGGACGCGGTGAGCGCGGGCAAGGACATCTACTGCGAGAAGCCGATGTCGCACAGCCCGGCCGATGGCGTGGCCATGGTCGACGCGGCGAAGAAGACCGGGCGCATCGTGCAGATCGGCTCGCAGCGGGTCAGCTCCCAGATCTGCGCCAAGGCCAGAGAGCTGATTGCGCAGGGAACGCTGGGCGATCTGATGCTCGTCGAAGGATGGCTCGGACGCAACGATCCCACCGGCGCGTGGCAGTACCCACCACCGCCCGATCTCTCACCGCGGACTCTGGACTGGGATACCTGGCAGGGCACGGTTCCCAAGCGAGCGTTCGATCCCAACATCTTCGCGCGCTGGCGCTGCTGGAAGGAGTACGGCACCGGCGTGGCCGGCGACCTCCTGGTGCACCTGATCAGCGGCCTGATGTTCGTGTTGGGGATCAACGAGCCGCCCAAGCAGGCTGCGGCCGTCGGCGGCATCCGGCGCTGGAAGGACGGGCGCAACATGCCCGACGTGCACGCCGTGCTGTACTACTACGGCGAGCTACCGGTGTACATGCGGCTCAATCTCGGGACGGAGATGCCGGAGTCGTACCGCTTCCAGGGCGCCAAGGGCATTCTGGAGCTGACCGGCTCCGGCCTGAGCTACACGCCACAAACCGGCCAGGATACGGCGCCAAGCTATTACGCCGGCAGCTTCCCCCGGGCGATGCGTGAGGCATACGTCGCGCAATGGCATCAGGAGCACGATCCGAAGCTTGGCCAAGCTGCGCTGGCCGAATCGATCTCGTTCAGCGGGCCCGAGTTCGACGACACGCGGACACATCTGTGGACGTTCTTCGAGGCCGTGCGCACCCGGAAGCCGGTGACCGAGGACGCGGTGTTCGGTCACAACGCCGCGCTGGCCTGCCACATGGCGAATGAGTCGTACTTCCGGAAGAGTACCGTGTCGTGGGACGAGGCCTCGAAGACCATTCGGGGCTAGGCCAGGATGCTAGCGGGGAACTATTTTGACATTCGCGAAATCGCCACCGGAGTTGTTCCCCACCCATAGGCCCACCAGTCCTTTCTTGCGGTTGCTCAACTGGTCGATGACCAGGCTCGGCTCCTTCGCGTCGTCGACGAAGACGCTCACCTTCGGGCTCGTGACGACGACACGCACATGAAACCAGGCGTTCGGATCCGGCACGGGATCGATTGCCCGCTCGTACTTCCCCGGCTGCTCCGCGCGCAGCTTCTGCCACGGGTAGATGGGCTGAGCGATGTATTGGACGGCGTGGCCCCGTCTGGCAGGGTCTTCGGCTCTGAAATTAAACGGTCGGAAGTAGATCGCATCGTACGTCGTTCCATCCACGCCGTGGAAGGCGACACCCACGAAGCTTTGCTGCGGAACGTCCTTGCCTCTGACGTCGAGCTCGATCGTGCCGTTGGTGAACTCGACCCCCTGCAGGTAGGCCACGCCGTCGCCGGCGTGTTCGCTGAGACGAACACCCTTCCTGGCTCCGTCGCTGAGGCTACTGACGCTGCGGTTGAAGACCTTCAAGCCCTCGGGCTCGATTGCTTGCTGCTGACCGGCAACCTCGGACGCAGCAGCGCACAGTCCAACGGCACAGACAAACGTGGAGATGACGAGAACTTGTCGGCTCATGGCTTTCCTCAGGTCAAATCAACCGGCCCTAACGCAGCCGCTGAACGAAACGTTCCACCACTCTGTTGAAGCGCTCCGGCTCGTCGACGAACACGGCGTGACCGGCCTGCTCGAAAATCTCGACCTCCGAGTCGCGAACGCGAGCCCGCACCGTATCAGCCGTTTCGCGCATGAATGCCGTTCCCACGCACAGCACCGGTCGGTCGACCCGGCTCAGCGCCGAGCGCCAGTCCCGGCGCCCCACGGCATATGCGCTCGCCAAGACCGTGTATGCCGTCGGCGTCGGTGTGGAAAGCGCGGCGTGCGTGATCCGCTCCAGGTATCGCGGGTCCTGCGGTGTCCGATACATGCCGCGCACGAAGGTCGCGGTAAACGCGCGACGGTCCCGCAGGAGATGGACAAGAGCGGAGTCGAAGAACGCCTCCATGCTGGAGTTGGGGGTGACCCAGATCAGGCCATCCACGAGGACGAGGCCGGCGATGTCCGCGGTGCCGAAGCGCTCGACCAGCCGCAGCACCTCCACCACACCGAGGGACCAGCCGACCAGGACCACGGGTTGTGCCCCGAGGTGGCGCAGGAGCTCGTGAACGTCCTGGGCGCGACGATCGACGAAATTCCCCTCGCTGACCCGGTCGGACGCGCCCTGCGAGCGCGGGTCCAGGGCGATGACGCGGTGGGACCGAACGAAGTACCGGAGTTGCGGCTCCCAGATCTCCGCCGGCATGGTCCAACCCGGCACGAAGACGATGGTGGGACCGGATCCTCCGCTGAGGTAGTGGAGCCGGACGCTGTCGCTGGTGACGAACCACTGATCGGCCAATCCGGGAAGGGCCGCCGCCCGGGCGTCGGCCGGGACCGCGGTGGCCAGCGAGAGCATCAAGCCCAGCGACCCGAGGCGAACCAACGCGGACCGATGCATGGCCGTCAACGAACCCGGCTGAAGGTGAGAGAACGGCGGTGCAGTAACCGGTCGGATGCATCCACGAATTGCAAGGAGATGAAGAGACGATCCGCGTCCACACGGACGGCGCGTCGATAGACAACGCCGACCTCCTCCGGGTGTAAGCTGGCATGGATGAAGTGCGCGACGGAATCGCCCCGCGCATTCAGCTCGTAACGACCGAAGTACGCGTAGTACCCGTCGTACAGGGCGCGGAGCTCCTGGGGCGTCGCCTCGCGGGCGGTGCCCGCCCTGACGGTGGGCCGGGGATCCCGCATGAATTGCACCGCCATGTGGCCCGTGGCGTCGTAGCGGATCTCGCCCGTCGGCCGGGCACCGAGCCAACTGTACAGCGATCCGCCTGGCAGGGTGTCGACGACGCTCTCGAGTCGCCACGTCCCGACGATCGCGACTGCGCGACGTGCCGTGACCTGAGCCGCGCATGGTAGGCCAGACAACGCGGCGAGCGCACCGACGGCCGCGGAGCAGACTCGGAACATGGGCTCTCCAATCGGGGACGGACGGATGACGGTTAACCTGCGGGCATCGTGGCCGCGGGCGCAAGCCGGGTACGGGCTACGGCGTGACGGTCCGCTCGCCTGGGTCTCGTGCGTCGAACGGCCAGGTCCGCCCCTTCCACGACCACGCTCCGAAACACACGACACCGAGCACCAGCGCGCCGAGTCCAAACGCGACCACCAGCGGCGGCGTCGTGGCGAAGATGAAGATCCATCCCAGCAGCGCGACGAGGCTCGGCACCGGATAGAGCCACATGCGATACGGCCGCGGCATGTCCGGCACGCGCCGGCGCAGCAACGTCACCGCCCCGATCTGCCCGATGAACTGCACCAGAATCCGCGTCGTGATCAACGCATCGATCACCATGCCCAGCGACACGAACCCGGCAAGGATGGAGAGGACGCCCAGCACGACCAGCGAGACGCTCGGAAATCCCTGGGACGGATGCAGGCGCGCGAACACCTTGAAGAAGTAGCCGTCTCTGGCCGCGGCATACGGCACGCGCGAGTACCCCAGCAAGAGGGCGAAGACCGAGCCGAACGCGGTCCAGAGGATCATCGCCGTGAACAGCGTCGCGACGCCCGGGCCGTACGTCCGTTCCATGAAGAGCGACACGACGAAGCTGGATTGCGGGCGTGCCTCCGCCGGGACGAACTCCCGCCACGGGACGACGCCGACAATCGACAGATTGATCGCGAGGTAGATCGCCGCGACCGCCACGGTGCTGATCACAATCGACCGGGGGATCACCCGGCCGGGATTCTCGACTTCGTCGCCGATGTAGCAGACATCGTAGTAGCCGAGATAGTCGTACACGCCGACCCGCGACGCGGCGCCGAGGCCCAGGAGAAAACCCAGCGAGAGGTTGAACGCACCGGGCGGAAAGTCGAAGGCGACTCTGGGGTCGAAATGCCGGGCACCGGTGACGACCACCACGATGACCGTGACGATCGTTCCCGTCCAGAGCGCGACGGTGATGGTCGCGATCGACGTAATCCGCCGGTACAGGAGTGCCAGGTTCGCGAGCCCGATGACCGTGACGACGACGATCGTCTGGCGCGCCGTGATCCCCTTCCAGATGTAGCCGAGGTACTGCGCGAAGCCGATGTACCCGGAGGCGATCTCGAGCGGGCCACTGAGCACAAACTGCCAGACGAAGAGAAAGCCCATCAGGCGGCCGACCGTTGCCGCGCCATAGCCGTGGCGCAGATACCCGAACGAGCCGCCGGAGCCCGGCATCGCCGCCCCCAGCTCGCTCCAGACCATGCCGTCGCACACGACGATCACGAGGGCGACGAGCCAGCCGAGCATCGCTTGCGGACCACCCAGCGCGGACATGAGGAGGGGGATCGTGATGAACGGTCCGATCCCGATCATGTTCGTCATGTTGAGCGCCGTGGCGTGAAGCAGGCCGAAGCGGCGGACCAGGGACGACGACGCGGTCATCCGACCAGTTCGAGGAGATCACGAACGACAAAGCTGGGTTGGGGATCACCGGCCTGCCGGCCGTGGCCGGCGCGATCGATCCAGACCGTGGCCAATCCCGCGGCGGTCGCGCCGCCGATGTCGCAGCGCAGGCTGTCACCCACAAACACCACCTCGGCCCTGGGCACGGCGAGAGCGGTCACCGCTCGGTCGAACAGTTTGCGCGAGGGCTTGATGCTCGAGCCGTCCGAGGAAAAGACGGTGGTCGCGAAGCAGTGCAGCACCCCGGCCCGCGCGAATTCTTCGAGCCAGGGTCCCTTGCGGGACAGAATGTTCGCGACCAGACCGAGCCGGTGCGCGGCGGCGAGACGGGTGATCGCCCGTGCGTAGGCGTCGGGAATGCGCCCCAGTTCATGCGCCGCGATGACGCGCTCCAGGAGCTGCAGCTCCGCCTCCGGCAGGTCACGTCCGGCAGGGAGCTCGCGGAGCGTTTCCAATACCTGGGGAAAGGAGTCGCAGCGCGCCGGGTCCTCGTAGATCGCTCCCATGGTCTCATAGCACGCCGCGATGGTTCCCTGCACCACTCCCGCTGCGAGCCGGCGTCCGCCAAGGGCGCGGTATGTCGCGACGTAGTCTTGCTCGGGGCCAAAGCGATCGCCGCCGAACAGGAGCGTGCCGTTCATGTCCAGCAGCACGACCGCGAAGCGGGACAGGACGGAGGGCGGACCCGCCGTCAGATCGCGGCCTGGGTGCTTTCCGGCATCTTCCACTGGTCGATCGGTTTTGCGATGTCGGAGGTCGGCGTCTCCTTGCCGCGCACCTCCTCACATTATGGCTTGGCGACCTGCTGCTGAGGATCGTCCGCGGCATTGACGTACGTCATCGCGAAGGGCCCCATGGCACTCACGGCAATGAGGGTCGCGCCCTTGACGGCGGCGAAGTGGTGTGTGTTGGCGGGCAGGGACCCCTTCTCCCCGGCCTTCATCGGTTTCGCGCTCGCGGCGTCGAACGTATCACCCATGCCGACGAGGAGCGTGCCCTTCTTGACTTCGACGGTCTCGTCGGTGGGATGGAAGTGCGGCGGGATCTTGTAGCCGTTCGGCATGGACAGCTCGACGGTAAAGGGCGCCGCCTTGCTGGGGTCACCGCTCACGACGGCCATCTTCGCGCCCTTGGGAAAGACTGCCGGCGCCGGTCCCCAGTGCAGCCCGGCGGGCTTGGCCGCGGGGGTGGGGGCGGCTTGAGCATACATTGCGGGAGCGATCGAGAGCATGAAGCACGCGGAGAGGCCGACAGCACGCATGGAAACCTCCAAGGAGTGGTGACGGAGCATCGACATGATGCAGCGCCGAAGCGACAAGCGGAAGAGCGGCGCGCGGCGATGACCTTGATCGTATGGCTCAAGCCAACCGCCTCGCTAGAGGTCCGCTGCCTAAGGCCCGTGGCGGGCCGCGTACAGGAAGCGGGCGTAGCCGATCTCGGCGGCGTTCTTCGTGAGTTCGACATTGACCCATGCGATGACATCTCCGAACGGACGGTCCCGGAAGGGCCATCGCGTCCGCTGCGCGGATTGCAGGTCGTCGTCGCTGACCTGCTCGAGGACCCCTTGCCACCGTCCCCGGAGCCGGCCGAGCCAGTCGCGTACGTCGTCGGCAGTACCGGGCCACGAGACGCGCTCGCGTGAGAGCGCCCCGTCGCCGAATGAGTGGTCGAGCACCATGGACCACCAGAAGCCGAGGTGCCACGTCAGCCACGCGATGCTCGGCGGCCCGACGTCATATCCCTCGTGATCCGGCCAATCGGCGCGCCAGCGTCCATCGGGGGCTTGATGCACGTGCAACCCCTTCTGAGCCGGGAGCCACAGGCACTCCGCGGTGGTGAGTCCGTCGAGGTGGAGGTTGGTCAGCTTCCACGCGGTTTCGAACTGCCGGATCAAGTAGCCGCGGGACACTCAGCGCCTGTTCTCAAAAAACAGGATGGGATCTTTCCCGCCCTCCAACGGTTGTCCGGTGAGCCTCCGCTGAAGGTTGGCAATGTCTCCCAGATTCATGGCGCCAATGATGACATCCAGCCAGCCGTCCTTATTAAAATCACCCGTTGCCATCAGGTTCCACTGACCGCCGGAGGCTACGGAAAATGCATATGGTTGAAATTGGTACGGACCGGTGTTCTCCAGAAACATGATGCCCCGTTCGGGATGTCTTGCGGAATCCGCAAAATTGCTGGTGATCAGAATATCGAGATCGCCATCCTTGTCAAAATCAGCCACCTCTGCCCTGGCAGCGCCGTACACGGGGAAAAAGTACCGTTCGACAAAATTGTTCTTGCCGTCATTTTCCAGGATCCTGACTCCGTGGTAAGGCTTGAGCACACGGGAATAGTCGAAATTGTCGCCGTTCACATACAAAATGTCGGGCTTTCCGTCGCCGTTGAAATCATGCAGGGAGAAATACATCGAGCCGTACACCGGGGGAAAGCGCGCCAGTATCCGGTGCGGTTCAGGAAAATTTCCCTTCCCATCATTTTCGAACAAGACAATCCGCTCGTCACCCTGCGCGAACAGCGCTACGATGTCCGGATGCCCGTCCCCCGTCATGTCCCGTATTTCGAACCGGATGGCGCCTGGGCTGGCATCCAGTACGTGCCGCGCGTACTTCGCGCCATCGTACCGATAGAGCGCCAGTCGCCCGCGGTTGTCGCCGAATTCGCAGATGAGAAAGTCGTTCCGGCCGTCTCCGGCAAAGTCAAATTGCTCGACAAAGACGGGCCGCAACAACGAATCGATCAGGATTCTGTTGAATCGCAGGGAATCATGACCGGAAAAATCGTATTGCACGAGACTGCCCCTGGCCTGATCATTGGGGCTGAGGATGCCGGATTCCAGCACCAGGACGTGCTCGTTCTCTACGATCAGGTCGGTCGGAGGACTGCCCAATGTGAGTGTCGAGAGCAGCCGGCGCTTCCAGTCGAAGATCAGCAGTCTGTTGGTGCCGGCCTCACCGACAAATATTCGCTCATAGGTCGGATCAACCTTCAGCAGGGTGATGATCGCGCTGCTGTGCATCCGCGGCACGAACGGACCCGTTCTGAACAAGTCGGGATCCACCCGAGGTTCGGCTGGCAGGGACTGGTAAGGCAATGTGTCGGGGCTACGCTCGCGATAATACTGGACAATCTGGTCCCAGTCTCGTGGTGACACGGCCTTGGTCAGGACCGTCATATACGGATTCCGGAGCGCTTCGCTGAAGGATGTCGTCGTGCTGACGCCCAGTCGTGGGGCCATGGCCGGTAAGACGCCTGATTGCCAGGTCTTCTTGTCCAATAAGGCGGGTTCCGGAAAGACGTGGCAGGCCGCACAGTAAGTGCGAGCGAGCCGTTCGCCTTCGGACCCATACGGTCCACGGCAGGCCGCCAGCGATAAACACGCAAGCGCCAGCACACCCGTCAGACGAGGCAACGCAATTCTCCTTACCCGGCGTCGCCTAGCGCTCCGGGCCCACCCGGCCCGTTTCCGGTCCCCGCGCCAGCAGCCGTTCCACGAAGTCGAGGCGCTCCTGTGTCTCGGTCAGCTCCTGCCGCAGCTTGCTCACCTCGGCTTCGAGCCCTTCGAGCGCTTCGAGGCCTTCGAGCTGGGCGGGGCGCTCGGTCCCGCCGGGACGCAGGCGCTGCGCCCACAACCCGAACGCCAGCGCGAGCACCGCGTGAATCGTAGCATGCGATGTCTCGGCCTGCCCGACGGCGAACCCGGCTCCGACCAGGTTGATGACGCTCAGCACGATGGCGATCGGGTACCACACCGCGGACTTGAAGGTCATGATCACCGCCCCTCGCGAGCGTTCATTTGCCGACACGCCGCGAAAAGCGAGTCAGCACGGCCGCCACGGCGAGTGCCCCAAGAAACGCTGGAATGGCCGTGATGACGGGCCACACGGGCAGTGCGAGGAGAGGCGGCCGTTGGCCGTGTGTTTCGGCGAGCACCCAATGCACGTTTGCGACGAGCGCAAGGCCGAAGGCCCCCAGGGCCACCGCCCCGGCCGCATGGAGCGCCGTCGCACGAGGCGAACTGCTCCGTCGATAGTGTTCGTACCCGATGTGCGCCGCGGCCACGGCGGCGCTCGCCACCCATGCGGCCAGCCGCCACAGGCGCACATGATCGCCGCCCGCCGACCTGGAGAGCACACTGAACAGGATGCCGATGACCACATATGCCACGGCAGCGAGAATCATAGTCTCTAGCTGCCAATGCGCCGCTCGTCGCGCGCCTTGCTCAGCAGACGCTCTGCGAAATCGAGCCGTTCCTGTGTTTCTGCCAGCTCCTGCCGGAGGCCCTGGACACTCCGTTCAAGAGCCTCGAGCCGCGCCCTGACGTCCGCCGACGGTGATTCGGGACGAGGGACGCGCATACGAGCGATCTTGACCGCCGCGAAAGCAATGATCGCCACCACTGGTATGAGTGGGGTAAGGTCCATGCGCCGTCCTCCGAGACGCCGAGTACTACAGACGCTGGGCCGGGAAGACTCGTAACGCGGCGATGAGCCACTTCCCCTTTTGCCGAACAACCACTGACGTGCCACGATTGGCCCGCATGTCACCTTCGCTGAAATGGGCCTCGGTGTCGACGATCGCAACATCGGGCGTGAGAAACCGGATCGCGGTGATCGAGAGCGTGAACCGCATGGTGGCCGGCCAGGTCGCGACGGCGTCCTTCGTATTCTGGATGAGGGCGTCGCGGCCGCTCACGCGGGGACTGTCGAAGAACACCAGGTCACCGTCGGGGACGAACAAGGCCGCCACGGCCGCGGGATCGCGCTTGTTGAGAGCACTCTCGTACGCCGCGGTTTGTGCGTGGATCGCCGCTTCGTCTGCCGAGCGGATCTGTGCGGAGGAAGCGCTGGCGGCGAATAGAATGGCACCTGCTGCGACGATGGAACGCATCGCTCCTCCCTGGTGTGAGGGTGCGGCCTGACGGACTAAGCTGCGAGCGAAATGCGCGGGGGCGCAAGGCCGCTGCCCTGCCCTAATCGACCGGCTGCCATCTGAATGAGTCCCGCGCGCTGTACAAGACCTCTCCGCTGCCGGCACGAACCGTCACGACCGCAGACAAGACCGCGGCGTCGAGCCGGTTGCTTGCCAATCGCGTGAGGAACCTGCCGTCGATTGTGACCGTGCCCACCTGCGGATCGTCACAGCGAAGGTGGACGTTTTGTGCACTGATTTGCGCCTCAACGCAGGCCACGGTCGTCTGGGCAAAGGTGACGAGAGCCTCTGGATGGAGGCTGAAACCGGTGAAGCGGAAACCGTTCACCGTAAAAGGATAGCCCGGCACATAGGACCCTGCGGCGTCTGCTTGAAGCGGCGGCTGGGGCTGCTTCGCAACCGGTGGTGGCAGACGCTGCACGGCACTTGTGGACCTGGGCGTCCGCGGTCGGAGCAGGAGGAGAAACCCACCAACCAGGCCTAATGCGAGGACTAGCAGCAGACGATTTCGGCGCACGGCGCCCCCCTACTCTAACAGCTTGGTCTTGCTACTTCCTCAGCAGCCGATGCTCGCGAAAGATCTGATCAACGGTCGCTCTCGGGCACCGGATCGTAGTAGGCGCCCCGCGCAGGTACCGCGAACAGAGTCTGCGCTTGCTGCAGCAGCCCGGGGGGAATCCGGGACACGGATGCTTGATGCGCTTCCACGCTGTCCCATACCTCGATGATCGCCAGCCGGGTTGGGTCGTCGTGCTGGACCAGCAGCTCGCACGAACGGCAGCCTGGCGCGTCAATGATGCGGGCAATGACCGAGCGAAGAAAGTCGCGCAGCGCCGCGGCCCTGTCCGGCTTGGCCTGGAACTCGTTTATCCGGGTGATCGCCATGAGCACGTACCGGTATGACTGCCCTCTACGAGATCGCGCTCAAGCTTCTCAGTCAAACACAGACGCCGCAATGCGGCGCCCGGCGTACACGCCGAGACCAGTTCCAACGGTGCTGACGATGAAGGCCGTCATCGTTCCGACGCGGGCACCGAGCCACCAGCCGATCGCGCCACCCACGGTCGCACCGAGGAAAGCGAGGAGCTTGGACATGCGCTACAGCCTTGGTTGCTCAGGTAATCGGGCCGACGTTGCGGAGGAAGATCGTTCGTGGAGCAGCATCCAGGACGTGCCGAACTTGTCCCGGAGCATGGCAAAGCGAGACGCGAAAAAGGTCTCCTCCATCTTCATGAAGATCTGACCGCCGTCGGAAAGAAGTGCGTAGAGACGTTCCGCTTCCTCGGCGCGGTCGACCGTGAGGGTCAGATAGGCGCTGCGCATGGGCTCGGCCCCCGGAATGTCGGCGCCCATGAGCACCGTCTTGCCAATCTCGATGCGAGCGTGGAGGATGGCCTTCTTCCGGTTCGCCGGCACGTTTGCCTGATTCGGCTGTTGCTCGTGCGTCATCATCATGGTGATTTTGCCGCCGACGTGCTGTTCGTAAAAGCGGAACGCCTCCTCGCACTTCCCGGCGTAGTTGACATAGATGTCGAGTTTCATCGGATGCTCGTCGCGACAAGAATGTTGGTGGAAAACTAAGGAGTCGCCCGCCGCCCGCCAGCTTCAAGCGCTTGTTAGGCGGCGCTACCATCCCGCGGGTGAGCCGACGAAGGCAGAGGCGCGGAATTCGGAGGACTTGCTATCTGCGCTGCTAAGCGGTGGCGCCCCAGTGGCTCACGGGACACAAACCTGCCCTTTGTACTGGATAGATCCAGCCAGAGTTGCGAGGTTCAGTTGACCGTGTGTATGGAGCAGGCCTGTCGCTCCGTCATATGCGTCCGTTCCGCCGATCACGTCCAGTCGCGAATTGGGTAGAGCCACGGCCGGATCCTGATCCGGGAGAAGAAGGATCTCGTCGGACGTCCTGATCGTCCCGATACTCCGAGTAATCGTGTGATGAGCCCGCATCGCGATTACGCCGTTGCCCCGCTGTTCGATGTCGAAGTACTGCGCGCTGAATCCCCCGGAGAGGTCTCCCTGCATCGTGCCTTCGCCGACGGCCGTGGTCTGGCTCGTGAACTGGAACCTTGTGAAGACAAACGCGCCGCTGACGTGCTCGCAGGCCGTTGGTGCTGCAAGCTGCTCAGCCGAGGCAGCCAAGTCGGAGACATTCGGAGGTGCCGTCAACTCACGGTCCGAACATCCGACGAGGAACGAGGTGACCACGACGAGTCCGAGGGAAGAGCCCCGACGGCGCATACGACCTCCCGCGTTGGTAGAAGTAACCTGCGCACGAATGTACCGGGGTATCGGTACCCCGCCAGGGATGTAGGCCATTATATACCTTGACACGCATATGCTCTGTGGAGTATATCAAGAGCGTGGAATCTGTGTTCGCAATCATTGCGGAGCCGAACCGCCGGGCGATATTGGGCCTCCTGGTCTCGTCACGACAGTCGGTGGGAGAGATCGAGCGTCGGCTTCGTATGCCGCAGCCGACCGTGTCCAAGCACCTGCGAGTGCTGCGCGAGGCCGGTTTCGTGGAATCCACGGTGGACGCGCAGCGCCGTCTCTACCGGCTGAAGCCAGAACCACTTCTGGAGGTGGAGGCCTGGCTGGCTCCGTTCCGCCAGCTCTGGTCCGCTCACGTGGATGCTCTTGAACGCCACCTCGACCGCATGGATCAGGCGACACCGACGAAAAGGAAGACGAGGAGAAGACACCGATGAACGTCCTCTTGTGGGTCCTCCAGGTCGCGCTCGCCCTGCTCTACCTCGCGGGGGGGGCATACAAGGTGTTCAAGTTCGACGAGCTCGCGAACTCCTTGCGCGCGCTCTCGCGTGGCGGATGGCGCGCGCTCGGCTTGCTCGAGATGTTGGGCGCGGTCCTGCTGATCGTCCCGGCCGCAGCGAATTGGATGCCGGTCCTGACCCCGCTCGCCGCGGCCGCGCTCGCGCTGGAAACCCTGGCGCTCGCCGGTCTCTACGCGCGGTATTCGCTCAAAGTGGCCGCTACCAACCCGATGGTCTGGGCCGTCGTGATGGGGCTGCTGGCGGCCTTCGTGGCCTACGGGCGGTACGCGCTCAAGCCGCTGGGCTGAGATGACCGATCGCGCACAGTACACACCGGGTCCGGCCAGAGGAGCGCAGGTCCGAAAAGACGGAGAGAAGTGGACGCTCATTCTCGTCAGAGACCTGCGCCACTCGCCGGAAAAGGTCTGGCAGGCGCTGACCGACCCGGCGCAGCTGCGCGAGTGGGCGCCCTTCGACGCCGATGGGAGCCTGGGTACGGTTGGAACCACGGTGAAGCTCACCACGGTGGGAGCGCCCACGCCGCACGTTACCGAAACAACAGTGACGCGAGCCGACGCTCCCAAGGTGCTTGAGTACAACTGGGGTGGCTTCGATATGCGGTGGGAACTCGAAGCCGTTGGTGGCGGCACGCGCCTGACGCTGTGGACCAACATCGATCGCCGCTTCATCGCAATGGGTGCTGCCGGGTGGCACATTTGTTTCGATGTTCTGGATCACCTTCTCAGCGGAACTCCCATCGGCCGCATCGTTGCTGGCGAGGCCATGAAGTTCGGCGGCTGGCAGCGACTGAACGCCGAGTACGCAAAGCAGTTTGGGGAGATGAGAACATGAAAAAGTCAGGCGGAAGCCAACCTTCGAAGCAAGCGAAGTCCTAAGGGATTAGGGAGGCGTCAGGCGTGTAGACTGCCAGGCGATCAATTCCCAGCCGCGAGTGTCGCGGCGGTACACCGCCAGATACCGAATACGGAACGCGTGGGCTTGGCCTTCAGCCTCGACTCGCATCGCCGAGCGGCCCGTGACGACCGCGCTTGAGCCGAAGACCCTGACCTCGCGTGCTTCGGGAGCAATCGACACGTACCGCAGGGCGCCGCTAGCGAGAAGCCGGAGGAACTCCGCCCTGGTGTTCTCGGCACCGTCGGTATGGGTATACGTGAGATCAGGGCCGAGCAGGTGGGCCAGCGTACCGGTATCGGCATGCACCATGGCCGCGAACCGCTGATCCTCGGTAGCAAGGACTTGTCGGATGGGCGCGCTATCGACTTGTGCTGCGGACAGAAGCGGCCAGAGCACCCAGGCGGTAACGAGGAATGGTGAGCGATGGTTCACGTGAGGTGCGGCCCGCGATCCTAAATCACCTTGATGACGACCTTGCCTCTTGCACGCCCCGTTTCGAGGTACGCCCAAGCCTCTTTGGTGGCTGCGAACGGGAAGATCCGATCCATGACCGGCCGGATGATGCCAGATTCAATGAGAGATGTGATCTTGCTCAACTGCTCGCCGTTCGCTCGCATGAAAACAAACGAGTAGCTAACGCCGTGGTGCTTGGCCTTCTTCCGGATACCGGAGCTCAACAGGCGCATGCCTTGTTGCAAGAACCAGTTCGACCCGTTCTCCTTGGCGAACGCTACATCCGGCGGACCGGAGATGGAAATGAGCTTTCCACCGGGCTTCAGCACCTTGAGGGACTTTTCGAGCGTGTCCTTGCCCAGACTGTTCAGGACGACGTCGTAGCCGCTCAGGACCTTCTCGAAATCCTCCTTCTGGTAGTCGATGACGACATCCGCGCCGAGACTTTTGACCAGATCGACATTCGCTGTGCTCGTCGTAGTCGCCACCGTTGCGCCGATGTGCTTTGCCAGTTGAATGGCGAATGTGCCTACGCCACCGGAACCCGCGTGGATCAGGACTTTTTGGCCCTTCTTCAGGTGGGCGCGTTCAATCAATACCTGCCAAGCTGTCAGACCCACCAGAGGGATGGACGCCGCCTCTTCCATGGTGAGATTCTTGGGCTTCAACGCCACGTCAGCTTCATTCATGGCGATGAATTCCGCGAACGTCCCGATCCGGTCCTGATGCGGCCGCGCATACACCTCGTCGCCCGGCTTGAACCGGCGCACGTTGGACCCGACACGGACTACGACCCCGGCCACGTCGTTGCCTAGAATCAGCGGCAAGCGATAGGGCACAATGAGTTTGAACTCGCCGTCCCGAATCTTGGAGTCCAGATGGTTTAAACTGGCTGCGTGGACTTGGACCAGTACATCATCGTCCCGGACTTCCGGTTCCGGCATTTCGCCGAGACGTACCGCGCTCTTGCTTTTATAACGATCGACGACGAATGCCTTCATGGCCTTGCTGTCATGCAATGGGGTCTTTGAGCGGCTGCCTAACGGATCGCGCTTAACGCTTGACCTTCTTGCGCCCCGCCACCGCGATCGCCTTTTCAGCCCACGGGCGCAGCGCCTCCGGGTCGTCGAGGAGGTCGGCGGGCACCTCGTAATACTGCATGACCTCCCCATGCTCGGCGTACGGCCGGAATGGGCCCATGCCGCGCGCCTCGAAGTCGGGACGATTAGACTCATCCACCTTCAAGTAGAGCGTGTCATCGGCGATCAGGGCGAAGAAGCGATCGCTCGCGTAGATGCCGACACCGCCGAACATGCTCCGGGCGCGGACACGGGGGATCACGCGGCTCAACTGGTCGATGACGAAGGTTCGGAAGCTCGAGCTGACTGGCACAAGACATGACTTGTAGGTGTTTGGCGTGCGCCTAACGGATCGCGCTTACGCTGCGGGCGACTCGCCCGCCCCGACCTCGAGATGGAAGCGGTGTAACACGGCATGGATCACGGGCCCGAGCATGACGCCAGCAAGAACGATGAATACCAGGCCCGCAAAAAGTGCGTAACCCCCGGCGAGCCACTTGCCTGCCGTCGTGTGGAGGCGATCAACCGGACCCATGCCGCCCAGGAGCATGGCGGCGTTGAGAAACGCGTCGGGCCACGGTAGCTGCTCGACCCAATGGTAGATCGCCATGCCGGTCGCAAGGGTGCCCGTGGCGAGCGGAAGCAAGGTCCAAGCGCGGGAAGCCATGTGGCCGGCTACCAGCCATGGATCCGGCGCAACGGGGCCAGCGTGGGCCTTCAAGGTGCCTCCTTGGGCAGAGAGTTTGGAGCAGTCTAACGGATCGCGCTTAAGCTGCGGCGCATTGGTGAAGAATCAAGTACCCTTACGTGCGCTGACAGCTTCACGCGCTTGTTAGGCGGCCTCCGGTGCGCCATCGAAAAAGTCCACAACGCCCGTCCGCAAACAGTACTCGGCACCGACGATCAGCAGTCCATCGCGTTCAACGAGGCGCTCGAGAATGGCCGACCCGTGGCGCAGATGGTCCGCCGCAGCCCGAATGTTCGCACGCACGGCGTGTGCGACGAGGGCCTCCGCTTGCTCGCGGAGCGGCGTGGCCAGCAAGGGCTCCACGGCGGGCCGGATGCGATCGACAATCGCCCGCAGACCAGCCGACTGATGAAGCGTGGGTTGGCGTAGCTCCTCTATGGTGGCCGTGATCGCGCCACATTCCGTGTGCCCGAGCACGACGACAAACCTCGTGCCGAAGCGTGCGGCCGCAAATTCTACGCTGCCGACCTGAGACGGCGCCACGATATTCCCAGCTACCCGAATGACGAATAGGTCGCCAAATCCCTGCCCGAAGACGAGCTCGGCGGGAACGCGGGAGTCTGAGCATCCGAGGACAATGGCGAAGGGCTGCTGTCCTTCGGCGAGAGCGAAGCGACGGGTCTGGCTGGGAGGGGGAGCGGTGTCTGCCATGCTCGCGACAAACCGCCGATTGCCCTCTCGCAATCGCACGAGCGCTTCATGACCTGACATCATTGGTGGTGAGGCCGCCTAACGGATCGCGCTTACGCTGCGGCGCACAAGGCGGTCGATCACGAAAGCGATTCTACCCCGACCCCCGGGTGCCGCCAGCTTCAAGCGCATGTTAGGCGGCGGCACATGCTCAGCCAACCCCCTCAACAATGCGCACGTCGCGCTCCACAGCGCCCTTTAGGAGTACCAGCGCCGCCTGGTACTGCGGGCTCTGATACGTCTGCACGGCGCGTGTAACACTGTCGAACTCGACCAACACTGTACGCTGTTTCTCCACGCCCTCGAAGGTCCTAGCCGCGGGTCCCCGGGATAGGAAGCGGCCGCCTCCAGCTTCGATCGCTGGCACGGCTAGGGCGCCGTACTCTGCCAGGCGGGCCGGATCCCGCACCGCATGATAGAACGTAATCCAGTAGCCTTTTGCCATTTGCGTAGGACGGATTGAGTTGGGATCGGAACTACGTGGACGGCGTGCGCGATATGTCGGCTGCCGCCGCCTAAGGGATCGCGCTTAAGCTGCGGGCGCAGTGACTGCGGGCGCAAGGAGGCGGAGCCGCTGATCGAGCCGGCCGGCGAGGCAACGCCCGCTGCCTCAGGTTCACTGGATGGATGCGACATGGTTGCTGGGTAGGCCAACGCGCTGCGCTAGGGAACGCAACTTGGAGGCGTATTCCACGTTGCGCTCATCTGCCGAAGGTGGCTCCGGGAGGTTGTAGCACAGCGCTGCGACGGTGGCGCCGTTGCGAACAACGGCGGAGGACCGGCTCCGGCCGATACGCCCGTACGCCGGGCTCAGAGTAAAGGTTCTCGATATCACCATGTGAGAGCTTCATTAGGAGGCCGTGCACTTGCCCTGCCGGAGTCGGAACGAGCGCCGCTCGCGCTCCGATACGGAGCTCGAAACCAGGAACGACAGCGGGACGAACATCAGTGGGGTGGACGCCTTTGCCGTCCAGCAACTGCTGATCCATGAAGAGCCCATAGAAAAAGACCTCTAGGCGTCGTTCGTCCATGTTTTCCTCGAGAGCGTGGAGCAGCGGCCTAACAGATCGCGCTTAAGCTGCGGGGCGAACGCCGGCGGGCGCAAGCGCCCCGCCTGGGGGTACCAGTTCGCCGGGGCACAAACGTCCGCTTCCTCTGAAAAGCCGGCCCCGCCAGCTTCAAGCGCTTGTTAGGCCGCTGGCCAAAGCCGGTCGGCGTCCTAGATTCGCGACGCGGCACTTCTCGATTATTTAGGAGCGGCACAATGATCGTTCACGGCGTGACCCCGATTCTCAATGTCTCGGACATGGACGCAAGTTTTGCTTGGTTCGCCAAACTGGGCTGGAAGGAGTTGTGGCGCTGGGGCGATCCGACGGGATTCGGCGCCGTGGGCTCCGGTCCGTGCGAGATCTTTATGTGCCGCGGCGGCCAAGGGGGACGCGGGAAAGGGAAGAACACGAGCACCTTCGCGAGTTTCGAGGACGAGACGCACGACAAAGGCTGCTGGATGAGTTGGTGGGTCGAGGACGTGGATGCCGTCTATGAAGAGTGCGTTAAGCAGGGCATCGAGGTGACCTGGCGGCCGACGGACATGCCTTGGAACGTGCGGGAAATGCACGTGCGACACCCTGACGGCCATGTGTTCCGCATCGGAAGGGGACTAAAGAAAGAGTAGGCGCTTGAGCCAGCACTGTGTTGGCCAGCGGCCTAACGGATCGCGGCTAAGCTGCGGGGCGACTCGCCCGCCAGCTTCAGCCCCATTTCTTGACGGCCGCCGAAATGGCCGAACCCGCGCGGCCGAGATCGTCCGCGAGCATCACCGGTATGAACTCCAAGTCTGCCTTGAGCCAAAGGAAGAGAGGCTCGGCTACCGCCGGGATTTTTGAAGCGTCATCGAAGTTCACGACGATATAGCCGCCACGTTGGCCGTCCACCGCGGTGAAGTACGCCGTCTCGGCGTGAAGCTCCGACAAGAGATCGCGCATTTTGTCACCAAACTTCGGATCCCGTACGGCCGCATTGCCAGATTCGACCGGGATATGAAACCGAAGGATGTACCGCATCTTGCCTCCTTGCCGTGAGCGGCCAGGTTTCCGAACTGGCGGCGTACTGCGCGCTGCCTAGGCGCGCCTTGGAGCCGGTGCGCGCGGGCGCGCCTGGCCAAGAAGGTGACGAGGCGACAGTCACAATTGAAGACACCTGCAGGCCTACGGCGGCACCTACTCCTCGAGCGCGCAGTCAACTAGGGGTTGCGACTCACCGTGCAGCTGACGTTGGTGATCGACAGCAGTTCCTTCAGCAGGTCGATCCTGCCGTTACCGTTTACATCAGTGTAGGTGATGACGCAGGTTAACGTGAAGCCGTTTGCCACGATCGTCCGCGTCACTGTTTCAGCAAAGGCAGGTGTCGACGCAAGCGCCGTGAGTCCAGCAGCCATGGCCACACTCCCAAGGGTCTTTCGCATGATGCCCTCTCAGTCTGCGTGGTTAGCAGCGTTCGCATGTCGAACGTACTGTAACTCAGGCTGCCTGCAAGGGAGGAGGCGTTTGGAGGTTTCGTGAGAATTTTCCACGGAATTCGTCGAGCGCTGGGGTCGTGATCGCGCGCGGCCTAACGGACCGCGCTTAAGCTGCGGGGCGAAAGCCGGCGAGCGCAAGCGCCCCGCCTTGCGGTACCGGTTCGCCGGTGCACAAACGCCCGCTTCCTCTGAAAGCCGGCCCCGGCAGCTTCAAGCGCTTGTTAGGCATCACGGCTCCGGGATTGACAGGTCACGGCAGATCTTACGGGCGAGGAACTCGTTGATGTCACGATGCCGCGGCACCGTGGATGTCTTGCGGGCAGATCGATTCACGTACACAGAGTGGTGGGCGCCTTCCCGTAACAGCTCGCAGCCATGGGCTTCGATATGCTGAACGAGGTCACGCCGCTTCAAGCGGGCGTGATCTTAAAGCGTTCGCGTATTACAGAACGCGTGCCGAGGGCCTCTTGAGCGAGTGTACGGTTGGCCTCGAGGACCAGGCGTACAGCTTCGTCGAGGTTGGCCCGGGCTTCCTCGAGGGTCGCCCCCTGGGTGTTGGCGCCTGGAAGCTCTTCCACGAAGGCGATGTAGCCTTCCGGCACCTTCTCGAACACGGCGGTTAGTTGGAGGGTCACGGGACTCAATCTAACAAACATGCCCGTGTGATGCCTAACGGATCGCGCTTAAGCTGGGGGGCGAGGGCCGGCGGGCGCAAGCACCCTGCCCTGCGGTATCAACTCGCTGGTGCACAAACGTACGCTTCCTTTGAAAGCCGGCCCCGTCAGCTTCAAGCGCTTGTTAGACCGCCTGGCGAGAACGGTGTTGAGCACGAATCGCTCCGTTACTGCAGCCTCAGGGTGAGTCCGTAGCGCTGCGTACTGAATCGGCGCTCGCCTCGAGAGGTGCCGGTGACGAACGCTGTCTCAAGCCCAATGGCAAGGTTGCTTAGCAGACTCCAGCGAACCCCTACCCCGACGACTCCCCCAAACGTGATGGCCGTCTTGCAATCGGGCGAGGTATCTGGGGCATCGGCAGGACACTCTCCTGGCTGGCCGACCAAGCCAGCGCCCACCTGAGCCCACGGAGCGAAGCGTCGACTCGGAGCGATCGTTCCGATCGCCATCAACCACCTCATGTCAGGACGCGGCGTAGCGCTGGCTCCAACCTCCACACCGACCGCGATAAAGCGAGTTGTTCGGCGCTTGATCCGAACACTGAAGGCGCTACCGGTGGCTTCCCGAGTGGGGCCGCAACAATCCGAAGAGAAGGACTGCTTGAAGGTCGCGCTGGCAATTCCGAGTTCGATTGACACTCCCGGCAGCTTTGGCGCCTGGGCCTTGAGGGCCGCAGCGGCGAGCATGAGAACGGAGTAACTCGCAAGGACTTTCACACGTTTCATGAAGTCACAGGTTCCAAACCGGGCGGTCTAACGGATCGCGCTTAAGCTGCGGGGCGAGCGCCGGCGGGTGCAAGCGCCCCGCGCTGCGGTACGAGCTGGCTGGGGCACAAACGTACGCTTCCCCTGAAAGCCGGCCCCGGCAGCCTCAAGCGCTTGTTAGGCAGCACCGCTAGGGGCCCCGGGGGAGAGCCCGGTTGTAGAACCAGATGGCCTGCTGAAGATGATCCTCTGCCTTGGCGCGGCTTACACCAGCACCGAAACCGACCACCACGCCGCCGACGAGGAGCCCGATCGCCGCACCCTCGTACTGCTGGGGGTCGCTGGCGTTGTAGCTAGCGCTTACTAGGATGATCGAAGCGGTGAAAGTGGCGATCGCCACCAACGTCAACGCCGCGCGGCGATTGTAATGCGTGCGGAAAGCAGTGTAATGCGAGCGCGTACTGTCGCCCGCTGCTGCAAGGAGGTCGATACGCGGCGCGAACAAGCCGAGCCGAGCGACGGGCGTGGGAGGCACCCCTTGGACTAGAGAACGTGAGAACACGTTGGGTTGAAGCCGCAGGGCGCAGCGGTCGTAGGTGCAGTCGGGTGCCTGCCCGCGGGCGAGACTCGCGCCGAAAGTCGCCGCTAGAGCAGCAGCGAGAAACGAAGGGGGAAAGGTAGAACTCATCTCGGCCTCACGGTGCTGCCTAACGGATGGCGCTTGAGCTGCGGCGCGCTGAAGAAAGATTCATTCCTTAAAATCTACGCGCGCCGTGAGCTTCAAGCGCTTGTTAGGCCGCACGCGTCGCTATCTCTTCCTCGGGTCATCCGCAGGATTGACGTAGGTCACCCCCCAGGGGCCAATGCCGTGCGACTGGACGATCGTCTCGCCTTGAGTCCAATAAAAATGGCGAGCGCCTCTCGGGATGACGATGAAACTTCCGGCCGGCATAGGTTTGGTTGCCTTCACGTCGAACTTGTCGCCCCAACCGATATTAAGCGTGCCGGTGATCACCGTGAGGTGCCCGTCGGCTGGGTGGACGTGTGGGGGAATGTGGTACCCGTCGGGTATCTTCAGGCGATACGTGAACGGCACGTTGGCCACGGTTCGATCGCCCTCGAGGGTGGCGCACTTGGGTCCGCGTGGAAGCGCAGCGGAGCAGTCCTCCCACCGCAATTCCTCCGCCCTCACCAAGAGGGGCGACTTGGCGACGGCCGCCGCGGGATTCGTCGGCTCCTGGCGAAGCGACACCGGAAGGGTTAGCAGTAGGGCCCCGGCTGCCAAGGCCCCGTAGTGGGCTCTGTTCATAGCGATGGTGTTTTCCTCCTCTCCTATTCGCGTGCGGCCTAACGGATCGCGCTTAAGCTGCGGGGCGAGCGCCGGCGGGCGCAAGCGCCCCGCCCTGCGGTACGAGCTCGTTGGCGCACAAACGTACGCCTCCTTTGAAAGCCGGCCCCGTCAGCTTCAAGCGCTTGTTAGGCCGCGCGCCTTACCAAACGTGGCCCCTCTCAGACCGACGCCACAGATACCAACCATAGAAGCCGAGTGGTGGCCCAAAGGCTGCTCCGAGGACAAGTGAGGAGTGCACTCGTTCGACGAGCGGCTCAGGCTCGAGCAATAGGGAGACTAGAAACCAGCATGGGACCGCAGTGATAAAGCCGAGTAGAAGTGCGCCAGGCCAGCGACGACCCAAGGGTAGAAGAGCCCGACAAGTGCACCTCCAAGGGCCCCCATGCTCAGATAGCCGAGGACTAGGGGGAGAAACCCAATCCCGGCGGAGCTGAGACCAGCTCCGCGGTGAAAGAGGACGCTGTAAACGGGGAAGAGAGAAAGCAAAGCCCCGAACAGCAAGCCTGTTCCGATTCCAAGCAGTGCGCGTCCCCGACCGGAAAGGGGGTTCTTGGATGTCTGGTCGAGGTACCAGCGAACGGCGCTCCACATTTCGGTAACCTCGATCTCGCCGGCTCGCGCCGCCTAACGGATCGCGCTTAAGCTGCGGCGCGCTGAAGAAAGATTCATTCCCCAATCTACGCGCGCCGCCAGCTTCAAGCGCTTGTTAGGCGGCGGGTGCTCGGACGCGACTCCCTCAAAACCGCGGCAAGCTTCTTCGGCGCGACCAGGCGCCACGCGTCAGTGAGCAAATCCCGCAATACCGGTAACGACACGCGGTCGAGCCGCACTCCAAGCCAGCGGCCCCGCCACTCGTTCCAGAAAGCGATGCCATCCCAAGAGACCAGGGCGTCGGCGTTGGCAGGATCGGTCTTTACGACCACGGCCCTGTCGCCATCCGGGAATGCCGCGAAGATCTTGTTCCGCACGCGGAAGTCGGGCACATCAAAGTGCGAGCGCTCCACGGCTTCAGGAAGCGCAAGGGCGAGCCGACGCACAGCCGCCAGTGTGATCCGACGTCGAGGCCTCACACGACAGAGTCCACCATTGAAATGATTAGGTTCCGCCGCCTAACGGCTCGCGCTTAACCTGCGGGCGCAACGCCCGCCGGCGCAAGGCGGCGGAGCGGCAGATAAAAAGGCTCGCCAGCGAGGCAACGCAATTCTTCCCTACTTGCGAGCGCCCGTCAGCTTCAAGCGCTTGTTAGACCGCGCCCGCTTCGGAGGTTTCCATGTCAGCTTGAGCTTCCGCTTGTTCAACGCGCAATCCCGAAGATACAGGTTGATGAGTGTTTGATAGGGGATGCCGGTGCGCGTGGAAAGATCCTTGAAGTATTCCAAGGCCCGCGAGTCAAGCCGAATCGTGACGGACTGCTTGAGTCGTTCCACATATGGATTGGGTCGGGCATTTGAGAAATCGTACTCTCTTCTCATTGTTTCCACCTCGCGTCGTATCCCGCCTGTTCTGCTTTAGTCGCTCTACGCGCCGAAATGAGTCGAATCACCGCGTCGTGCTCCCGATAGGTGTGCACGATTACAAGAACCCGGAAGCGCGAGCTCAATCCCAGTAACACGAACCGATCTTCATCCCCCGAGTGCTCGGGATCGTCAAGCAAGAGCGCGTGGTCATCATAAAAGACCGTCTCCGCTTCCTCGAACGACACGCCATGCTTCCGAAGGTTGATCCGCGCCTTCGCGGGGTCTCATTCGACGCGGATCGGCACCACGGTTCAATGTACGTACGATGTATGTACTGTGCAAGGCGGGAATGGCGCGGTCTGACGGACCGCGCTTAAGCTGCGGGGCGAAGGCTGGCGGGCGGAAGCACCGCACTGCGGTACGAGCTCGTTGGCGCACAAACGTGCGCCTCCTTTGAAAGCCGGCCCCGTCAGCTTCAAGCGCTTGTTAGGCCGCGCGCCTTACCAAACCTGGCCCCTCTCAGACCGACGCCGCAGATACCAACCATAGAAGCCGAGTGGTGGCCCAAAGGCTGCTCCGAGGACGAGTGAGGAGTGCACTCGTTCGACGAGCGGCTCAGGCTCGAGCAATAGGGAGATTAGAAGCCAGCATGGGACCGCAGTGATAAAGCCGAGTAGAAGTGCGCCAGGCCAGCGACGACCCAAGGGTAGAAGCAGCCCGACAAGCGCACCTCCAAGGGCCCCCATGCTCAGATAGCCGAGGACTAGCGGTAGAAACCCAATCCCGGCGGAGCTGAGACCAGCTCCGCGGTGAAAGAGGACGCTGAAAACGGGGAAGAGAGAAAGCAAAGCCCCGAATAGCAAGCCTGTTCCGATTCCAAGGAGTGCGCGTCCCCGAACGGAAAGGGGGTTCTTGGATGTCTGGTCGAGGTACCAGCGAACGGCGCTCCACATTTCGGTAACCTCGATCTCGCCGGCTCGCGCGGCCTGACGGATCGCGCTTAAGCTGCGGACGCAATGCCCGAGGGCGCAAGGCGGTGGAGCGGCAGACAAAAAGGCCAGCCAGCGAGGGAACGCAATTCTTCCCACACGAGCGCCCGCCAGCTTCATGCGCTTGTTAGACGGCAGCTTGTTCACAGATCTTCAGGCGTCAATCCCGTATGCTTCGCGATCCGGGACAGCATCTTGGGCCCGAGCTCATCGTTATCGTGAAAGGCGAAGACGTAGTTCGGCCAGCCCTCGCGAGCCAGGGTTCGGTGGGAGCCCGTTTCTCGTTTGATGGTCCAGCCGATGCGAAGCAACGCCGCCAGCACTCGCCGCGCATTCGCAGCGCGCCAGACGGTCACGCCGCTTTGAAGGTCACGTTGAGCGGGTCCGGAGCGGTTTCGGCATGGTCTAGGCGATCCGCAAGGACGCGAAGCGCCAGGGCCTGAACATGAGCCATAGCTTCGTCCCTGCTCTTCCCATAGGTCATCACACCTGGAAGCTCAGGAACCTCGGCGAGCCAGCGGCCGTCGTCCTCGCGGTCGATCTCGATCTTGAAATGCATGGTGGGAACTAATCTAATGCCGGAACCCGCTGCCGTCTAACGGATCGCGCTTAAGCTGCGGGCGCAATGGCGGCTGGCGCAAGGAGGTGGAAGCGCAGAGAAAAAGGCGCGCGGGCGAGGCAACGCAATTCTTCCCACCCGAGCGCCCGCCAGCTTCAAGCGCATGTTAGGCGCCGGCCAAAGCCGACAGCTGCGACCACTGGCTCGGGTCATTCTCTATAAAGCCATGCTCCCGCCAGCCCCGCGAGCACCACCAGCGGCAGATTGGCCACAAGGGGCACCAGCGCGTCGGCGAGTGGGACAGCCGTGAACACAGCCCACACCAGATGCATCCAACTGGTGAGAAACCAGACACTCAACGCAGCGATGGCCGCGGTACTCGGGCCTGCACCGAAGCGCGGGCGAATGGCCGCGTAGAGGCACACCGTTGCGATCCCCTGCACGAACCCTGTAAGGACGACAAGGACACGTAGGAGAAGCGCTGCGCCCCGAAACGGCGTGATTGGAAGTACGGGTCGACCGAGGGTGGTATGCACCTCGACGAGCGGGTGCACAGGCGCATACAGGACGCCCCAGAGCACCGCGGCTAAGACACCGCCCAGCAGAGCGCGACGCCAGTTGAGTCTCGACATTTGCCGGATCCCGCCCGTAGGCGTGTGCAAGAGACTCAGGCAGCGCGCGACTGGCCGGCGCCTAACGGATCGCGCTTAAGCTGCGGGCGCAGCGCCCGTTGGCGCAAGGCGTGGGAGTTGCAGACAAAGAAGCTAGCCAGCGAGACAACGCAATTCCTCCCTACTTGTGAGCGCCCGCCAGCTTCAAGCGCTTGTTAGGCGCCGCGCTGCGCCATGCGGTCTCATGGCACGTCGATGGTGCTGCCAAGCCCCGCATACACATACTGGGCCGCAAAAACTCGCTGTAGCGTCGCGAATGCCGGCTCTCCCGTGCAGTGTCCCGGCCCGATGCGATCGACGTGCCAGTGGTCGTGAAGCGCCGTGGCGACCCGCTCGATTTCGGCGTCCGGTGTAATCACGAGATGCAGCCCGCCGAGGATCAGGTAGACGTGATCAGCGACCCGGGTGGAAGCGTCCACAATCGTTTCAATCCCCGGGTGGGAGCATCCGACGAGCAGGATGAGCCCGCTCGGCGTGCGAAGGGCGAGGGAGAGCTCCCGCAGCTCCAACGTGCCCGGCTTCTGCGAGACGGTGGGAATGATGGAAACGCCCGGGGCGACCTCAGTCACGCTGTCGACCCAGACGAAATGAGCCGCCGGCCAGGCCGTGCCGAAGGTGAGTTCGGCGGGCGGATGCCCGTCGAAGTACCGCATGCGGCTCGGCAGCGTGGAATCGGAGCGATAGAACGTCCCCGGGAGTGCGGCACCAAAAACCCCCGCCAGCTTCAAGCGCTTGTTAGGCCGCTGCATGGCTTACGTGAGGAACTCATCGCGTGCCGAGACACTTCCGACAGGCGGCATCTGGCATGCGCTCTTTGCACGACGCCAAGAGCTTATTGGTCGGTGGTTGTGGCGTAACGCGTCGTAGTGCGTCCTTCAAGCCGGAGCAAAAGGCGCTAGCCTCGGATTCGCTGAGCGGAGGCTGCTGAACCACCACTTCGCCCGACTGCCCCAGATTGAGATGCGCGCCCTTGGTGCTAGCCCGCATTTCGACCCAGTTGTTGCCGCCCCACACGCGCGCAGCTACACCGTCTTCGGGATCTGCGGCGAACAGAGGCACCTGTCGGTCACGCGTATCTAATGTGAGAGCAACATTGCGAGACGGCGAGAACGTGACGGTCGGACGCGCAAGGAGTCAGCGGTCTGCAGGGCGCTGGGGGGAAGGTCGCGGGAGGTCCGGAAGGCCAGTACTGCAAGGAGCGGTAACGCCAGGGTGGGGACTAGAGCGAGCGTCCTCAGTTGGCGATTCGAACGCTCGAGCGCAGCAATGCGAGCGACTGTATCGGGATCCACTGGGCATCTCCGGCAGAACGGTTAACTCTGGGGATAGCTGCAGCGGCCTAACGGATCGCGCATAAGCTGCGGGCGTAATGCCCGCAGGCGCAAGGCGGCGAAGTGGCAGACAAAGAGGATAGCCAGCGAGGCAACACAACTCTTCCCTACTTGCGAGCGCCCGCCAGCTTCAAGCGCTTGTTAGGCGCCCGCTCCCCATGGGGGAGGCGGAGCCGCACGAGTCAGCGAGGCGGTTGCTTCTTGGGTTGTTGACCAGAATGGTTCCGCGCCACGTAAGACCGGGCCATCTCGCCTGCGGGGGTAGCCCCCAAATGCTCGCCGAGAACTGCCAGTTGGTCGCGAAGTCGCGCGGACAAGCCTTGGACCATGTGTGCTCCTGCGATTGAGAGCTTCTGGCTCTCAATCACAGCGAGTCGCAGCTGACTGACGACTTCGCTCGTGTCAGGGTCGAATCGCTGAACCTCACCGGCCTGAATGTGCCTCCATAGGATCTGTCCAACGCCGTAGAAGCCATCGGACAGCAGGAACGGCAGGAACGGATCGTCGGGCTGTTCACTCAACCGCCGCTTCACCCAATCGATTAATGCAGCCTTGTAGCCTGCGGCGCGCGGGGAACCCTGTACACGCGTTGTGTCCCATCCCATTTGCCGCATTGCTTCAAGCTCCCGGACCTCGTTCTCCTCAGCGGGCGTGCGCTCTCTGATCCGAAAGACGATCGGGGCAGCCTGTACGATGAGGGGCGTGGTACGGGGCACTCCCCAGTGGGCGTCAAAGTCCAGGTGCAACTCGTATTGATCCGGTGAGAGGTGATGTGGGAATAGGTGGCTGCGGATATCCCACTCGTCGCCTATAATGACCTGCAGCACGACCGTCTCCTGAAAGTCGGCGCCGGGCGGAATAGGCTCCCCTCGCCAGGAGGGCCGCACGAAGTGGTCGAAAACGGGTTTGGGCACCGGCGCCGTTTTCCCATGTCCTCGACTAACTGACAAAGTCACCGCGGGTGAAAGCAAGTCCGAGGAAGCTGTCCACGCTGTATCGGTCCCCAAGTTCTGCAACCGCACCAAGAGGTAGACAGGTTCGCCTTCGAAGAACGTCGTCTTACCCACTTCGGCGCTGAGTATGAGTTGCTGTGAGACTCCGTTGGCAGGGCGCGCGGTGATTAGCGCCGCAGGGAGCAATAACGCCAGGAGGATCCCGCTACTGCGGGGACAGCGAGTGTTCGCACTCATCGTTGTGGGCGCCTAACGGATCGCGCTTAAGCTGCGGGGCGAACGCCGGTGGGCGCAAGCACGCCGCCGTGCGGTACGAGTTGGCTGGCGCACAAACGTCTGCTTCCTCTGAAAGCCGGCCCTGCCAGCTTCAAGCGCTTGTTAGGCAGCAGCCATCACCAGCTGTCAGCAGGGTGAAGCACGACTCCAACGTCCACCGACAGCCAGTGCTGTTTCCACCCCGTCGCCAAGAGAGTACCGTCGGCAGCGTGGAGGCTTCGGGGTGAGCCGTAGGAGTACGAAAAGCGCGGCCTGAGTGAAACCCTTCTCCCAAGTCGAGCGTCCCAGCCTACTGCAGCCGTCGCCCCCCACGCACTGCCCGACAAGTACACAGTGTCGGCACGATCTGCCCCAAGAAACTGCCAGGGAACGTGAACCACCGAATAGTCCGACCCGCCGGCGCCGCTTGTAGAAACAAGGTGCGATGTGCGAGAGGGTAATAGTAGACCGAAAGGTTGAAGCTAGTCAGCCAGGTTTGCTTGCCGGCGCCCCAGCGACTGGTCCACTGGTCCACGCCGATCCCGGCCCGCACCCGAGAGCTCAACGTCCACCCAAGATCCCAAATGAAGTCCATGCCGTTGCGGTTCTGGCCAGCGAGGGTATCGCTCGACAGATGGGCCAGACCGTCACCAAGAGCGACATCCATCCAGAACCCGCGTCGGGCAGGGCCATCTTGAGCGTGCGCCAAGCTGTTGTATGTGAGCAGGAGCGCGCTCATGAGACAGAAGATCTTGGTCGTCACCATGGTGGCTGGTGCTTATGCATGCTGCTGCCTAACGGATCGCGCTTAAGCTGCGGGGCGCAACTCGGATAATCACGAACATAATAATTCCTTTGAAAACCGGCGCCGCCAGCTTCAAGCGCTTGTTAGGCCGCACGCCGATCAGGGCTGATGAATGATTCGTCCAATATCGATCCGGCTCACGCGACCGTCGCCTACCGCGACAAGCACCACCCGCTCGTCGAATCTCGGGGCGTTATAGCAGATCTGAACGAGCGTAGAGTCAGCATGGCATGTGCGGTAAAGGCGGGCGGGGCCGTCGGCCGCGTCGCCCACCCGCAATCCGCGCCGAGTAGCACGGGACGGCCCAGTAAGCGAAAGGATCGCAACCTTGCCGTCCTTAAAAACGACGTCGAGGTCCGGGTAGTGCAAGACGTTCGCATCAACTCTGACGGGCGTACCGAGGCGCCGACGAACTGAGGCGGAGT
>QHUK01000005.1 GCA_003222085.1 Gemmatimonadota bacterium | reverse complement strand
TTGGCCGCCGTCGCGCGCCGGTTGCCGAGCGCCAGGTTGTATTCGTCGGACCCGCGCTCGTCGCAATGGCCGCTGATCCGAATGCGCAGGCCCGGGTTCGCCTGGAGGATCGCCACCTTCTGGTCCAGGACCGAGGCGTCGCCGCCCCGGATGATCGCCTTGTCGTAGTCGAAGTGGATCATCGTCCCGAGGAGGGCTCGCACCGCCTCCGTCGACTTACCGAGCGCCGCGAGCGAATCCGCGATCTGCTGCTGGCGGCGCCGTTCGGCTTCCTCGCGCTCCTTGGCCGCGGCTGCCTCACGGGCCTGGCGTTCCGCCTCCAACCGCTGAGCCTCCGCGATCGAGTCCGTATTGGCGGTCACAGGCCCCGGCGGCTCTGGCTTGGGTCCGCCGCCGCACGCGGCGACTGCCGCCACGGCGAGACCGCTCAGCAGGAGCAGGGATAGGCGTTTCATCGGTTGAAGTCCTCTCCAATTTCAAGGGGTCGACGATGCGGTCTCCGGCAACCGCGGAGACCAGGCCGGCAGGCGCGCGCCGCTCTTCTGCAGCAGCGGGCGGATGCGGCCGGTTTCCACATCGATGATCCAGAGCTGCCGATACCCCGAACGATCCGACACGAACGCCATATGACGGCTGTCGGGTGCCCAGGTTGGATCTTCGTTCCGTCCCACAGAGGTGAGCTGCCGCACCGCGCGCGTCCGCACGTCGAGGACGAACACCTGCAAGGTGCCGCCCACGTCGCGGTGGAAGGCGACTGTCTGGCCGTCGGGCGACCACTCCGGCGCGTTGGACGAACCGGTGGCACCGTAGTCGAACGGCGCGAAGAGCTGCTGGTCCGTCCCGTCCGCCGCCATCGCGTAGATCTGCGGCAGCCCGGCTCGCGTCGACACGAACGCGATCCGCTGGCCGTCGGGACTGTAGGTCGGTGACAAGTTGTCGTAAAAGCGCCCCACGGTCAAGCGCTGTAAGCAGCAGCCGTCCTTGAAGTTCACCGTGTACAGATCGGTGCCCTCCTCGGTCGCGCGGCTGAACGCGAGCGTCTTGCCGTCGGGCGAGAACGCCGGCGTGAAGTCCAGCGCCTGCCCCGTCGTGGCGACGGGCGCGCGCTTCCCGCTCGCGACCTCCTGAACGAATAGCCGCCCGTGGCCCTCCCAGAATTCCATGTAGGCGAAGCGGCGCCCGTCCCGGGCCCAGGCAGGCGACATCGCCTGGTGATCGCTCGAGGACACGAGCTTTTGGTCGGCGCCGTCCTGATCGATGGCGTAGACCTTGCCCTCCATCACAAACAGGACGCGCGTGGCGGCGGTGCCGCCCGCGCCGAGCGCCGCTTCGAGCACGCGGTCCGCCAGCTGGTGCACCGCCAGCCGAAACGCGGGGTCCTTGAGCGCCGGCAGGTGCACGCGGAGCTCACGCCGCACGCCGCCCGCCGCCACGTCGTGCACCGTGACGATCGTGCTATCGCCCGACGCGGGCAGCACGGCAACGGCGAAGTCGGCGCCGAGCGCTTGATACAACGGATAGTTCAGCGTGGTGGCGGCCGCCGCGCCCCCTCCCCCGGTCCCCCGCCCCGTGCCGCCCGCGGCTGGGGGGCGGGCCCCGGGAGCTGCGGCCGTGACACGGATCGAGTCGCCGCCGGGCAGCGTGATCAGCTCGAACCGGTCGCTATAGTCGAGATCCCGCGTCATGATGGCGCGCACCGAATCGAGCGCGGGCGCGTGCACCGGCAACAGGACCATGCCCGGGCGCACCCCGGGCCGGTAAATGATCCCGACGCGGACTCCCCGATCGATCGCGGACGTGTCTTGGGCGGTCAGCCGGTCGGGCGGACCGGCGGTCAGCAATGCCGCGGACACACCGACCGCCAGACCGCCCGACCGCCACGCCCCCGTCATTGGCGCCTGCCGCTGAAATAGAAGCGCACGAACAGCACGTCGGCATCCCATCCGTCCGGGAGCGCCCGGAACGCCTTGATGCGCCCCACCTGCTCGATCGCCCCCTGCGCTTCGAGGTCGAACGCATAATTCCCCGAGCGCCTGAGGATCTGCAGATCGCTCACCGACCCGTCGCGATGCACCAAGAACGAGACCTCCGCCTCGAGAGGAGTGCTTTGCAGCGGGCGCTGCCAGACCCGCAGCACCTGCGCGACGATATTCTGCAAGTACTCGGGGAACGGGAACTCCACGCCTTCCGTGCTCACCGTCGCGACGTCGGAGCCGGTCGACGGCTTCTCCCCGGGGAGCGGCGTCGCCTTGGGCGTGGTGCGCGGCGCCGCCTCGCGCTTCGTGTTGTCCGCCACCGGCGGCGGCGGTGCCGGAGCCACCGTGCTCTTTGGTGACTTGCTCTTGGGTGCCGGCGCGGGCTTTTCCTCGGCCGGCCGCTCGACCGCCTCGGGAGCCTTGCGCGCGTCCTCGGCCGGCTCGGGCGCGGCCACCAGGTGCACGCGATAGGTCGGAGGCACGGGCTTGCGGGCAGCCGCTGCGCCGGCCACGAGAAACAGCGCGGCGAGTGCGTGTACCGCGACTGTTCCCACGAGGGCCACCCTCGCGCTCTCGGGATTCCGACGCGCCGGTCTCACCGCGCCACGGCCTCGGGCTCCGCGACGAGGCCGACGTCGGTGACGCCCGCGGCGCGAATCACCGCCAGCACCTGGACGACGTCCGCGTACGGCACCCGACCGTCGGCCCGGAGGTACACCCCGGTGGGGCGTTTGGTTCGCACGAAGGCCGGAAACGTGGCGCGGAAATCGCCGTACGAGAGCGCCGCCTGGTCCATGAAGATGCGCCCCTCGCGATCGAGGGTCACCACCAGGCCCGACTTCGGCTCGAGGGGTCGCGCTTCGGCGCGCGGCAATCGGACGTCCACGCCCCCCTGCATGATCGGCGCGGTGATCATGAAGATGATCAGCAGCACGAACGCCACATCGACGAGCGACGTGACGTTGATGTCGGCGTTGAGGGGCAGCTCGCCGTGCCCGCGCAGCCCGCCGCTACCACCCAGGAGCCCGGCCATTAGAGCCTCCCTTCGCGCGCCATCGTGCCGATGATCTCCTGGGCGAACCCTTCCAGCTCGCCCGCGAACAGGCCGAGGCGGTTCACGAACAGGTTATAGGCCATCACGGACGGTACCGCGACCGCGAGCCCGGCGACCGTCGTGACCAGGGCCTCGGCCACTCCCGGAGCCACGGCGGCGATGTTGCCCGAGCCGCCGACGGCGATCCCGATGAACGCGTCCATGACGCCCAGCACCGTCCCGAGCAGCCCGAGCAGCGGGCTCACCGAGCCGAAGGTCGCGAGCCAGGGAATGAAGCGCGCCGCGGCGTCGCGCTCCGCCGCGACCTCCTTCGCGAGCACCATGCGCAGCGCCTCGAGCTGGGTGGTGGTCAGCGTGGTCTGGGTCGCCACGGCGGGCCCGTTTTCCTTCAGACCGCCGGGCTTCAGCTCGGAGAAGAAATGAATGCCCTCGCGCAGCAGGCGATTGTAGGGCGAGGCGGGCAACCGCATGGCGGCGTGGTAGGCGTCGTCGAGCCGCGTCGCCCGCTCGATCTCGGCCATGAACCGGTCGGCCTGCCGTCGCATGCGGCGGAACTGCCACCACTTGAGGAAGATGAGATACCAGGAGACGATGGAAAACACGACGAGGATGGCGAGGACGAACTTGGTCTCGCGGCTCGACGTGAGGACCAGCTCCCAGGGCGTCGTGGGGACCGCCCGGCCCACCTGAAAGAGCACGCTGTCAGCCCTCCCTGAACGATTGCAGGGTCCGTCGCAAGCCGTCCCCGACGGGGACCCGCGCGCGCCACCCGAGCCCCTGCGCCGCCTTGTCCACCGCCAGCGCGTTGCGCCGCAGCTCGCCGGGGCGCTCCGCTGCGTGCCGAATCTCCACCCGGCGCCCCCCGATGGTGACGAGCGTGGCGGCGAGGTCGTTGACCGACGTCTCGATGCCGGTGCCGATGTTGAAGGCGCGCCCGTCCACCCCGTCCGCCGACGGGAGCGCGACCTGACTCGCGGCCAGATTGGCTTCCACCACGTCCTGGACGAACACCATGTCCCGCGTCTGACCGCCGTCACCGAACACCGTCAGCGGCTGACCCGCGAGCACGCGATGCGCAAAGATCGCGACGACGCCCGCCTCGCCGTGAGGGTTCTGACGGGGGCCATAGACGTTGCTATAGCGCAGCGCCACCGTCTCGAGGCCGTACAACTGGGAAAACGTCGCGAGATAATACTCCGAGGCGAGCTTGGCGGTGCCATACGGCGAGGCGGGCAGCTTCGGGGCCGACTCGACGAGCGGCAGGCGCGCGGTCTCGCCGTACACCGTGCCCCCCGACGACGCGAAGACCACCCGCTGCACACCACCCAGCCGGGCACCCTCGAGCAGGTTGAGGAACCCCAGCACGTTCACCTCGGCATCGAACAGCGGATCCGCAACGGAACGCCGCACGTCCATCTGCGCCGCGTGGTGGTTGAGGAGCGTGAAGTCGCCCGTGGCGAGGAGCTCTCGCGCGGCGGGCGATCGCACGTCGGCCTGCACCAACCTCGCGCCGGGCGGCACCTGCTCCCGCTTGCCCGTGGATAGGTCGTCGAGCACCGTGACGTCGTCCCCCGCCGCCAGGTAGGCGTCCACCACGTGGGAGCCGATGAACCCCGCGCCACCCGTCACGAGGACCTTACGGGTCATCGCGCCGCTCCAGGCCAAACAGCCGTTTCAGCGCCTCGAGCAGGCCGTAGCCCCGCCCGGCCTGTGCGGCCTCCTTGAGGGCCAGGGTCGGCTGGTGCAGAAACTTGTTCAGCAGCGTCTGGCTGAAGTGCTCGATCTCTCCGCGATCCTCGGGGCTCAGATGCGCGAGGCGGCGCAGCGCGCGCTCCAGCTCCGTGGCGCGCACCTGGTCCAGCCGCTCGCGAAACTCCTTCAGGACGGGCACGACGACCAGCCCGCCGTACCACGCCCAGAAGCGCTCGACCTCTTCGCTCACGATGCGCTCCGCCGCCGGGATGTCGCGGCGGCGCTCCGCCGCGGCTTGTGCGGCCACCGCCTGAAGATCGTCGATGTCGTACAGGAAGACGTTCTCGAGCTGCGCGACCGCGGGCTCCACATCGCGCGGCATCCCGAGATCGAGGATGCACAGCGGACGCCCCCCACGCCGAGCGACGGCGGGGGCGACATGGTCCCAGGTGACGACGGCGTGCGGCGCCGCGGTCGAGCTGAGCACGATGTCGGCGTCGGCGAAGTGCTCCCACGCCTCGTCCAGCGTAAGGGCGCGCGCACCCATCTGCTCGGCAATCGCGCGAGCGCGCTCGTACGTGCGGTTGGCCACCAGCGTGACCCGCACGCCCTCGGACGCGAGGCAGGTCGCCGCCAGCTCCGCCATGTCTCCCGCTCCCAGGATGAGCGCCGAACGGCCGGCGAGCCGGGTAAAGATCCGGGCCGCTACCGCGACGGCCGCGGAGGGGGCGGAGGCCGCGCCGGTCGCGAGACCCGTCTCGCTGCGCACCCGGGCGCCGACGAGCAGCGCCGATTGGAACAGCCGGTGCAATACGGGGCCCGCCTGGCCCTTCGACGTCTCCCACGCGTCCCGCACCTGCCCCTGGATCTGGGATTCGCCGAGGATCATGGCGTCGAGCCCCGCGGAGACGCGGTACAGATGACGCACCGCATCCCGGTCCCGGCGCGTGTACCCGTATTCGCTGGCGCTGCGACCACCGCCCAGGCGCTCCGACAGAATCGCCCACACCGCCTCCGGCACGGCCACGTCCGCTTCGGCGAGGTAGAATTCCGTACGATTGCACGTGGACAGCAGCACGCCGCCGCGCGCGCCCGCCGCCAGCACGCGCTCGAGTGACGTTGGCACTTCGCGCCGCTCGTGCGCGAATCGCTCGCGCACGTCGAGGGGCGCGGTGCGGTGGTTGACGCCGAGAACGGTGATGCTCATTGTCGCCCCGACTCAGAGAAACCGCTGGGTTCCCGGCGCCGCGAGCTTGAGCGCGACGTAGACGAGCAGCACCGCCGTGAAGCTCGCGATGCTCGCGAACGCGGCCCGCCGGCCGGCCCAGTGGCGCACCACGCGTACCCCGACGGCCCATCCCAAGACGACCCAGGTGAGCATACCCCAGACGACCTGGGCGGCATCCACCGACGCGCCGCCGGCGTAGCGCACGCCGAACCCGAGCAGCACACCCAGCGTCACGGTGGGGAATCCCAGCACGAGCGACAGATGATTCAACTGATCCAGCCGCTCCAGCGGAGGGAACAACCGGAACACGGCCCCGAAGCGCTTCGCCTTGAGCTCCCGGAACTGGAGCAGGTAGAGGGCGGCCGCGATGAACGCGAGCGCCAGCATGGCGAGGCCGAGCACGCTCACCGTGATGTGGAGGATCGACCAGGCCCCGCGCCCCGACGGCGGCGGTCCTTCGGGCGCGAGCCCGATGAGCAACGCGAGCCCGAGGAGACCGGTCGCGAGCGGCCCGGTGAAAACGCCCACGGCGGACGCGCCGAACAGGCCTTCGCTCGCCGCCTGCAGCGCCACGAGGAACAGGGCCAGCATCGAGAGGGTCGGGGCGACGCCCAGGAAGGAAGTGACCCGTGCGATGCCGATCACATGGGCCGCGATGCCGAGCAGGGGGACCCCCAGCCTCAGGGCACGCGGTGCCGACCGGAGCCCGGCGAACGGTGCCAGCGCGAGCGCGGCGGCCAAGGCGTACAGGGCCAGCGCGATTAAATGCGGAACGAGGACCACGGGACGCAATGCGCCAGCGCCGCGTGACGCGGTCGCCGGCGGCCGATCAGGACGGCATCTTCCGGATGAGCCGCACCGGCATGCCCGGAACGAGTTTGGGGTGGCCGATATTCAGGATCAACCCCGAGGCCGAGTGATCGCGCGTATGCACGATCTGGAGCACCACCTGCATCTGCTCGGACGACGTGCCCGGGACCCCCGCTGCCGGTCGGTACACTTCAAATACGTCCCCGGTGGTCACACCTTCCGCCCGTCCCCGATTGATGAAGACGATCTGCTGCGGTCCGGCCAGCACGTGGAGGTCCCGTTCGGCGATCACCACGCCCTCGAGTCCGCCCTCCACAGGTGTCGGGCGCACCTCGCCCGGGTCCTTGAACGGCTCGAGCGGCAGCCCGAGATGCCCGTCGTGGATGCGCCCGAACTGCATGATCACGTCGGCGAGCACCTGCCGCCGCTGCAGCTCCGTCACACGCGCGACGCCGAGCGGAACCACGACCCCTCCCCAGCCAGTGATATCGCGGTCGATCCGCACGATGAGCAACGAGTCACCCACGTGGTACGACGCGCTCCGCGGCGGCTGGATCGAAATCTGGTCGAACGTGATCGCCGTCGAGCGATCCGTAAGACGCGGAATGGCGGGGATGGAGGTGTTGCCGAGCACGCGACCGTAGGGGAGCCTCTGTTGCTCGGTCAGGAAGCCCGCCGCATAAAACTCCCCCCGGCGCAACGGCCGGTAGGGCTGATTCGCGTAGGCGCGCAGCACGTCCCGCACCTCCTGCGTGGCCGTGCGGCGCCGGTCGAAGATCGTCTGATAGCCCTCAGTGGGCTCGGCCGCTGGCGGTGGCGCCTCCACCACGGTCGTATCCAGCAGCGCGGTCGTGTCCGCCGCGACCGCGACCACCGTGTCGGGTGCGGGTACGGCATGCACCGTGTCCCCAGGGGTCGGCTGGCCCGGCACCTGCGCCACGCCCCCCGCCGCCAGGCTCAACTCCTCGCCCGGATAGATCCAGTGGGGATCGTCGATCAGCGAGGTGTTGAGCCGGTAGATCTCGGGCCAGAGGAGCGGGTCGCTGTAGTACAGCTGAGCAATGGACCAGAGGGTCTCACCCGTCGTCACGACGTGGGTGGCGGGCAACGCGCCCAGCGGGGCCGGCGCCGGTGCTGCTTGAGACGTGTCCTGCGCCGGCGTCGAGGTATCCGGTCGAGCCTGCGTCGTGTCCTGCGCGGCGAGCGCGGGCGCCAGCCCCCCTGCCCCAAGCAGCCCTGCTACAAGGGCGAGCAGGGCTGCTTGCTTAGAACGGCAGATCGTCGTCCTCCTCATCCAGGGCCTCCGGGAACGCGTCGAGCGATTCCGCCTTGCCTCCCGCCTCGGGCGCAACCTTGGCGGTCGCTTTGGCCCGCGCGAAATCGCCGGACCCTTCGCCGCCTCCCCGAGACGACAAGAGGATCACCTCCCGCGCGATGATCTCGGTGGTGTACCGGGTCTGCTTCTCGCGATCCTCCCAGGTCCGGTACTCGACGCGCCCCTCGACGTAGATCCGGTCTCCCTTCTTCATGTACTTCTCCGCCAGATCCGCCAGCTGGGCGCCTTTGTTGTTCCAGCAGATCACCCGATGCCATTCGGTCTTTTCCTGCTTCTCCCCACCCTGCCCCGTCCACTGCCGACTGGTCGCCAAGGACAGCGTGGCGACGCGGGAGCCATTGTTGGTGCTCCGCACCTCGGGATCGGCCCCCAAGTTCCCGATTAGCATGACTTTATTGAGACTCCGGCTCACGACAGACCTCCAGACGCTGGGCGGGTCTGGACCAAGGGCGACAACAGTATATGACCCGCAAGTTATTCTGTCAATCAAAGATACGCCACTTGTGCTAAAGTTTTGCAGACCCCCTCTCTGCAGGAATGGCGGCCCGCAATACCACTGCGTCCTCGACTGGCCGACGGTAGTAATGCGCCCGTCGCGCGACCTCGCCGAAGCCGAGCGACTCATACAGACGCCGGGCCGACGCGTTCGACGTCCGCACCTCGAGGTACACTGTCCGGACGCCACGGCCGGCGAGTGCCTCGAGCACGCGCTCGACCAGCGCCCGAGCGATCCCCTGCCGTCGGTACGCCACCGCGACGCCCAGGTTCAGGATTTCTCCCTCGTCGGCGGCGCAGTGGGCGACGACGTAGCCCGCCACAACGGCCCGCCGCTCGGCCACGAGGAACGGTACGCCCGACGCGACGCACTCGGCGAAGTCATTCGCCGACCAGGGATCGGAGAACACGGCTCGTTCGATCGCGGCGACGTCGCCGACGTCAGCCAGCCGGGCGGGGCGAATCGGGCAATGGCCGGCCGTGGCGCGCCTCCCATCTGGCCTGCGCTTCGGCAGGACGTCCGTACGCGGGCTCCGCGGTGGCCGGGTCCGCAATCGTACGGCCGGTGCCCTCCCGTTCCAAGAGGGCGAGGAGCAGGGTCGCCGCGGGGGGCAGGCTCTCGAGCGGCGCCGGAGCGGCCCCGATCCAACGGGCGACCTGGTCGGCGTAGCGCACCGCCCCATCGCCCACCACGAGGCGGGGCCGCACGGGCGCATCGCGCGCCAACTCCTCCACGGTGAGCACCGCTGGCGCGAACAGCGTCTCCACCCGATCGGGGTGAAACACATACAGCGCGCCATAGACCTGTCCGCGGAGCGCATCGAAGCACGCCGCCACCGGCTCGGCCCCGAGCTTCACCGCGGCTCCCGCAGCCGCGGCCATGAGCGAGGGAATGGCCCGGAGCTCGAGCCCGCCTTCCTGAGCGAGCCCTTTCGCCGCCGCCCAGCCGATGCGTAATCCAGTGAAGCTCCCGGGCCCATCGCCTACCACGATCCCTTCGAGATCCGCCGGTCGAATGCCCAGCCGGCTGAGCGCGAAGTCGACGAGGCGAATGATCTCGGCCGCGTGACGACGGGCTCCTTGCACGTGCGCCCCGCTCTGTGCCGCGGGCGGCCGACCGGCGGCGACGCTGGCGATCTCAGTGGCGGTGTCGATGGCGAGCCAAACCCCGCCCATTAACCCCTCCACACAACGCGGAACGCGGAACGTCGAACGCGGAACAGAGAATCCCAGTTCGATCCGCAGGGCCCGTGTCGCGCCCCGACCGGCGTGCGGCCTGTTCCGCCTTCCGCGTTCCGGCTTCCGCGTTCATACACCGTCGGCCCGCGGCTCACCGAACCTCCTCGAGCTCTCGCGTGTCCGCCTCGTCACCATAACTCAGTCGGAAGTGCCGATCCAGCCGCGGCGTCCACGCCCCCGCGCGCTCGGGCCACTCGATCAGCACGACAGCCCCGTCGCGCACCATGTCGTCGAACGCCAGATCCCGGGCTTCGGCCGGAGACCGGAGGCGGTAGCAGTCGACGTGGTAGACCAGCCGGTCATCGGGCGTTCGGTACTGGTGGACCAGCGCGTAGCTCGGACTGGTGGCAAGCCCTTGCGCGCCCAGCCCGCGGCAGATCGCCTGGACGAACGTGGTCTTTCCGGTGCCGAGCTCGCCGGAGAGCCCGATGACGGCCGGCGCCGCCAGCTCGCGGCCGAGCGTCTCACCGAACCGGTTGAGCGCGTCCGCGGAGAGGCGCATGAGAGGGGCGTACGGCATCGCCGTCGGCCCGGAGCTCGAGGATCTGATCCCGCAGCACCGCGGCCAGCTCGAAGTCGAGCTCTTCGGCGGCGGCCTGCATCTGGCTCTCAAGCAGCCGGATGAGCGCCTCGCGCTCTTTGGCATCGACGGGGCGGTGGAAGCCCGCCTCCGCGGGCTTGGCGGTCTTGGCATCCGCGAAGCGCGTCGCGAAGCGCACCTGGTCCACCGACTTGACGATCGAGCGCGGCGTGATGCCGTTCCGTTCGTTGTACTCGAGCTGCGCCTGCCGCCGGCGGTTCATCTCATCGAGAGCGCGCTGCATCGAGCCCGTGACCCGGTCGGCATAGAGGATCGCCCTTCCATGAAGGTTCCGCGCCGCTCGGCCGACCGTCTGGATGAGGGAGCGATCCGAGCGCAGGAAGCCCTCCTGGTCGGCATCGAGGATCGCCACCAGCGACACCTCGGGAAGATCGAGCCCTTCGCGCAGCAGGTTGATCCCCACGAGCACGTCGAACTCGCCCAACCGCAGGCCCCGGATGATCTCGACGCGCTCGATCGCGTCGATCTCGGAGTGCAGATAGCGGACCCGCACGCCGTGCTGCTGCAGGTAATCGGTGAGGTCTTCCGCCATGCGCTTGGTGAGGGTGGTGACGAGCACGCGCTCGCTCAGCTTCTCGCGCAGCCGGATCTCGTGCAGCAGGTCGTCCACCTGCCCTTTCACCGGGCGGACCTCCACCTCCGGGTCGACGAGGCCGGTGGGCCGGATGATCTGCTCGACGACGACACCGCCGGAGAGCTTGAACTCCTCCTCCCCCGGGGTCGCAGAGACGAACAGGATCCGGGGAACGAGCTTCATGAACTCGTCGATCCGCAGCGGCCGGTTGTCGAGGGCCGACGGAAGACGGAACCCGTAGTCGACGAGCGTCTGTTTGCGGGAGCGGTCTCCTTCGTACATCCCGGCGAGCTGGGGGAGCGTCTGGTGCGACTCGTCGATGATGCACAGGTAGTCGTCGGGAAAGTAGTCGAGCAGGCACGCGGGGCGCTCGCCCGGAGCGCGCCCGGTCAGGGGTCGCGAATAGTTCTCGATTCCGGTGCAGCGGCCCACTTCGAGCAACATGTCGATGTCGAAATTGGTGCGCGACTCGAGGCGCTGCGCCTCGAGCAGCTTGTTCTGGACCCGGAGCTCGGCCAGGCGCTCCTTGAGCTCGGCGCGGATCGCCGCCACGGCGCGCTCGATCGTGGGCCGCTCGGTGACGAAGTGGGTGGCGGGATACACCGCGGCCCGCGGGAGCTCGGTGATGACGTTCCCGGTCAGGGGATCGATCTTCGCGATCCGCTCGACCGTGTCACCCCAGAACTCGACGCGCACCGCCTGCTCGTCGTACGCGGGAAACACCTCGATGGTATCGCCCCGCACACGGAATGTCCCACGCTCGAAGGCCGTGTCGTTGCGCTGGTACTGGACCCCGACCAGCGCCTCGAGCAGGGCGTCGCGGCCGCGCGCCTCGCCGACGCTCGCGGTCACGAGCCGCTGGCGATAGAGCTCCGGGTCGCCCAGCCCGTAAATCGCCGACACGCTGGCCACGATCACCACGTCCTCGCGCTCCATCAGGCTGGACGTGGCCCGCAGCCGCAGCCGGTCGATGTCGTCGTTGATCGAAGAGTCTTTCGCGATGTACGTATCGGTCTGGGGGACGTAGGCCTCGGGCTGGTAGTAGTCGTAGTACGAGATGAAAAACTCGACCGCGCTCTTCGGGAAGAAGGACTTGAGCTCGCCGTAGAGCTGGGCGGCCAGGGTCTTGTTGTGGGACAGCACGAGGGTGGGACGTCCGCAACCGGCGATGACGTGCGCCATGGTCATCGTCTTCCCGGAGCCGGTGACGCCAAGCAGCGTCTGGTAGCGGTCGTCGCGCGCGAGGCCCGCGGCCAGCTCCCGGATGGCGCGCGGCTGATCCCCCGCCGGCGCGAACGGGGATACGAGGTCGTACGGCATCAATGAAAGTTAACTGGCCGAGGCTGGCGTCTGGGGGCCCGACTCGCGGCGCGAGACGTCCATCACACCCTTCACCCGCCGGATCGCCCGGATCACCTTGTTCAGGTGGGTCTGGTTCTCGACCTCCACCAGCACGGAGCCGAACACCGCGCCGTCCCGCGTCGAGATCTCCGCCGAGCGGATGTTGGTGCCCGATTCACTGATGGCGGTGCAGATGTCGGCATAGAGGCCACGCCGGTCTTCCCCGCCCACGGCCAGGCGGACGACGAAGGTCTCTCCCTCCGATTCCTGCCAATCGATCTCGATGCGACGCTCGGTCTCGGCCGAGAGGAGGAGGAGGTTGGGACAATCCGAGCGGTGGATCGAGATGCCGCGGCCCTGAGTGACGTATCCCACCACCCGGTCCCCGGGCACCGGCTGACAGCACTGGGCATACCGCACCATCAGTCCGTCCACGCCCTGGATCTTGATCCCGCGGCCGAGCCGCAGGCGCTCGATCACGCGGCCGAACGCCGTCGGCTTGGGCGCCTGGAGGTCCTCGGCCGGGAGGTCGGGGTACAGCGCCCGCATCATGGTCCCCAGCGCGATGTCGCCCCGCCCCAGCGCGGCCTGCAGCTGCTCCGCCGTCCCGACGGAGAGCCCGGCCGCGGCGCGCTCCAGACGCTCGGCATCCGGCGGCTCGAGGCGCCGCCGCCGCACTTCCCGCGCGAGGATCTCCTGCCCGAGCTCGAGGCTCTTCTCGTGCTCTTCCCGGCTGATCCATTGCCGGATCTTGTGGCGGGCGCGGGCGGTCTGCACGTGGGCCAGCCAGTCGCGGGACGGCTTGGCCTGCGGGCTGGTCATCACCTCCACCGTGTCGCCGTTCTTGAGCGGACGGTGCAACGGCGCGATGCGGCCGTTGATGCGCGCACCCTGACAGTGCTGCCCGACTTCCGTGTGCACCGCGAACGCAAAGTCGATCGGCGTCGCGCCCTTCGGCAGACGCTTCACGTCCCCGCGGGGCGTGAAGACGAAGATCTCGTCCTGGTAGAGGTCGACCTTCAGGAACTCGAGGAACTCCTCGGGCGTGTGGGCGTCCTGTTGCAGCTCGAGCAGCTGGCGGAACCACGCCAGATGGCGGTCCAGCTCGTCCGGACTCTTGCGCCCTTCCTTGAACAGCCAGTGCGCCGCGATGCCGTACTCCGCGGTGTGGTGCATCTCGTGCGTACGGATCTGGATCTCGTACAGCTGGCCGCTCGGGCCGAACACGGTGGTGTGGAGCGACTGGTAGCCGTTCGACTTCGGGCTCGCGATGTAGTCCTTGATGCGCTCCTGCAGCGGGGTCCACTTATGGTGGATCACGCCCAACACGTGGTAGCACTCGGGGATATCGTTCACCAGCACGCGCACCGCGAGGAGGTCGTAGATCTCCTCGAACGGCTTGTCCCGCTTCTTCATCTTCTTGTAAATCGACCAGAGGTTCTTGGGGCGGCCGGTGATCTCGAAACCCGTAAGCCCGGCCGTCCGGAGCTCCTCGGCGAGCGGAATCCGCAGCCGCTCGATCGTCTCTTCCCGCTCGCTCTTTCTCGCCTTGACCTTGCGCGCCAGCGCGCGGTAGTCCTCGGGCTCGAGGAACTTGCAGGCGAGATCCTCGAGCTCGGCCTTCACGCCCGCCATCCCGAAGCGGTGGGCCAGGGGCGCGTAGATCTCGCGCGTTTCGAGCGCGATGCGGCGGCGTTTCTCCTGGTCGAGGTGCTCGAGGGTCCGCATGTTGTGCAGCCGGTCGGCGAGCTTGATGATGATGACGCGGGCGTCCTTGGCGACCGACAGCAGGAGCTTGCGGTAGTTTTCGGCCTGCTCCTCCACCGTCGAGCGGAAGGTGAGGGTGGAGAGCTTCGTGAGTCCGTCGACCAGCTCCGCCACCTCGGGACCGAACGTGCGCCGGATGTCCTCGACCGAGACGTCCGAGTCCTCGACGACGTCGTGCAACAGGGCGGCCGCGATCGTGACCGAGTCCATCTGCTGCTCGGCGAGAATGGTCGCCACGGCCACCGAGTGCGAGACGTAGTCGTCGCCCGATTGGCGCTTCTGGCCGCGGTGGGCCTGGGCGCTCACCTGGTAGGCCCGCCCCAGCAGGTCGAGGTCGAGGCGGTCGCGCTGCAGCGCGACGGCCCGCGCCAGCTCGGGCGCCAGCAGCGGTGCCGTGGTCGTCACAACAGGCCAGCCTCTGCGAAGCTCACGTAGCGATCGCCTCCGACGATCACGTGGTCGTACACCGGCACGTCCAGCAGCCGGCCCGCGTCCACCAGCTGCCGTGTTACCGCCCGGTCGTCGGCCGACGGTGTCGCGTCGCCGCTCGGGTGGTTGTGCACCACGATGATTCCCGCCGCGGCTTCGGCGATCGCCGCCCGGAAGACTTCCCGCGGGTGGACGAGCGAGCTGTTCAAGATGCCCCGCGTGATGAGCAGATCGCCCAGCACCTGACTCTGGCTGCCGAGGGCCAGCACGTGAAATTCCTCCACCGCCAGATCCCGTAACCGGGAGGCGTAGAAGCGTTGCACGTCGCCCGGACCGCGAATCCGGTCCGGGGGCGGCTCATGTTCGGCGCCCACGCGGCGCCCCAGCTCGAGCGCCGCGACCACGCGAGCGGCTTTGCCGCGGCCCACCCCCGGCACGCGAGCGAGGTCGGCCGACGGCCGCCCGGCGAGCCGGCGCAACGAACCCTCCACCCGAGCGAGCACCTCGCCCGCGACCGCGAGGGCGTCCCGACCCGCGTACCCCGTGCCTAGGAGAATGGCCAAGAGCTCCTGCGCCGTCAACGCGGCGGCGCCGACGCTCCACAAACGCTCGCGCGGACGGTCCCGTTCCGGCTGCTCGGACAGGCGCAGCGACATGGGGGAAGCATAGGTGGCAAAGGAGGATATCCCGGTACCCGAATAACGCGGAACGGGGAATGCGGAACGCGGAACAGCAGCAGGGACGTCGGCCCGGGTGTTCCGCGTTCCGACTTCCGCGTTCCTCGTTTAGACCGCCGCCCCGTGACACTTCTTGAACTTCTTGCCGCTGCCGCAGGGACACGGATCGTTGCGGCCGACGCCGGCGTACGGATTGGCGGCGACCCCCGCTCCCACCGAAGCGGGCTGGGCCACCACGGCCGGATCCCCACTCACGAGACCATCGACGGTCGGCTTGCTCGCGACCATGGGGGCGGGGCGGCGTGGGGACGGCCCTTTCACGAGGCCACCTCCCGGACCCGACCCCGGGCTCACGGATCCTCCCCGGGGGGGCGGCGGCCCGATCTCGATCTGCAGCTTGAGCCAGCGCTCGGCGAACGTCGCGTGCACGTCCCGCATCAGCCCGACGAACATGTCGTAGCCTTCCCGCTTGTATTCGATGAGCGGGTCCTTCTGGCCCCACTGCCGATAGTGAATCGCCGCCTTCAGCTGATCCAGGTCGTAGAGGTGATCTTTCCACTTCTCGTCGATCACCGTCAGCATGACGTGCGACAGCGCCTGCGCGCCGATGTTCACGGCGCCGATTTTCGCTTCGATCTCCCTGAAGTGGTCGAGCTTCGCCTGGAACGCCTCGCGGGCCGCCTGCTGCGCCGCCCGCACCAGCTCGTCGCGACTGCGAATCCTCGCGGGGTCGGTGACGCCGGGGACGGAAACCAGGAATTTGAGCAGGAACTCGGTCTCCATCAGGGCGCGGTCCCACCGGTAGGCGTCCTTCGTGTCGCCGATCAGCTCATCGGCGAGCTCGGCGACGGCCTGCTCGACCATGCGCAGCGCCTCGGCTTTGAGCTCCTCGCCCCCCTCGAGCGCGAACAGCCGCAGCGAGTAGACTACCTCCCGCTGCTGGTTCATCACGTCGTCGTATTCGAGCAGCTTCTTCCGGGCCTGGAAGTTCTGCAATTCGACGCGCTTCTGGGCCTGCCCGATGGCGCTCGTCACCCAGGGGTGGGTGATGACCTCGTTTTCCTCCGCGCCGGTGCGGTCCATCCAGCGCGCGATGCGGTCCGACCCGAACAGCCGCATCAGGTCGTCCTCGAGCGACAGGAAGAAGACGCTCTGGCCGGGATCCCCCTGGCGACCGGAGCGGCCGCGCAGCTGCCGGTCGATGCGCCGCGCTTCGTGCCGCTCCGTGCCGATGATCACGAGTCCGCAGGGGGGATCGTCGTTGCAGCCCAGCCGCTTGAGCTCTTCGGCGGAAAGATCGGGCCGCTCGATCTGCTGGCCGAAGGGGGCCTCGTGCGCCGTGATCCCGCACACCTGACACTTCTTCACCCCGGGACCGAGTTTGATGTCGGTGCCCCGGCCGGCCATGTTGGTCGCGATCGTGATGGCGGCGGGCTGTCCCGCCTGCGCCACGATCTCCGCCTCCCGCTGGTGGTACTTGGCGTTGAGCACCTCGTGCCGGAAGCCGCGTCGCTTGAGCATGCGCGACAGGGTTTCCGAGACGTCTACGTTCACCGTCCCCACGAGGACCGGGAGGCCGCGCTCGTGCTGTCGCTCGACCTCGTCGAGGATCGCGTTGTACTTCTCGCTGCGCGTCTTGTAGATGAGGTCGTGCTTGTCCACGCGACGCACCGGCCGGTTGGTCGGGATCACCACGACCTCGAGCCCGTAGATCTGGAAGAACTCGGTCTCCTCCGTCTCCGCCGTGCCCGTCATGCCGGCGAGCTTGTCGTACATCCGGAAGTAGTTCTGGATGGTGATGGTGGCCAGGGTCTGGCTCTCCTCCTGGACGGCCACACTCTCCTTCGCCTCCACGGCCTGGTGCAGGCCCTCCGACCAGCGCCGCCCGTGCATCAGGCGCCCCGTGAACTCGTCGACGATCAGGACCTTCCCCTCCTGCACGACGTAGTCCACCTCCCGCTCATACAGGGCGTGAGCCTGGAGCAGCTTGTGGATGATGTGCAGCGTCTCGCTCTTCATGGCGTAGTCCGCCTCTACCTGGCGACGACGCTCGATCTTCTCCTTGGGTGAGAGGCGCTCGTCACGCTCGATCTCGTGGACGGCGTGCGAGATATCCGGAACCACGAACAGGTTCGGGTCCGCGGGCGACATCGTTTCGACGCCCTTATCGGTGAGGTGCACGGAGTGGCCGCGCTCGTCGAGCACGAAGTAGAGGTCCTCTTCGACATGGCGCATCTTCTGCTCGCGCGCCGGAAGCTTGCGGTCGGCCAGCACGTCGAGCTCCACCCGCTGGACCTGCGACTTCACGCCGGGCTCCTGGAGCAGCTTCAGGAGCTTCTTGTTCTTGGGCATCCCGAGCTGCGCCTGGTACAGCAGGACCGCGCCCTCGTACGTCGTTTTCTCGTTCGCGAGCAGCGGCTCCGCCCTGGCGATGAGATCGTTCGCGACGGCGGTCTGCTTCCGCACCAGCTGCACGACCTGGGCGTTGAACTGCGCGTATTTCTCGTCCGACTCACTGCCGACGGAGCCCGAGATGATCAGCGGCGTGCGGGCCTCGTCGATCAGAATCGAGTCGACCTCGTCGATAATCGCATAGGCGTGGCCCCGCTGGACGCGCTGCTCCAGCGTGAACACCATGTTGTCGCGCAGGTAGTCGAAGCCGAACTCGTTGTTCGTGCCGTACGTGATGTCGCACAGATAGGCCGCCCGGCGCTCCGGCGTCGACGGCTCCGTGTCGTCGATGCAGCCGACCGTGAGCCCGAGCCACGTGAAGAGGTGACCCATCCACTGCGAGTCGCGACGCGCAAGGTAGTTGTTGACGGTGACGAGATGGGCGCCGCGGCCCGCGAGCGCATTCAGGTACAGCGGCAGGGTCGCGACGAGCGTCTTCCCCTCGCCCGTCGCCATTTCGGCGATCTTCCCCTGATGCAGCACGATGCCGCCGATGAGCTGTACGTCGTACGGCACCATATCCCATTTGAGGGCGTGGCCCGTCACGACCACCTCGCTGCCGACCAGCCGGCGGCACGCCTCGCGCACCGTGGCGAAGGCCTCCGGGAGCACCTCGCTCAGCGCCCCCTGGAGCGCTTTCACGTAGGCCGCCTCGGCCTGGGACAGCTTCTGGCTCAACTCCACCCGCTGGTCGGCGTCCGGACATTCGTGCTTCTCCTGCTTCAGGCGCTCGACCTCCGCCGCCAGCACGCCCGTCCGCTCGGCCACGAGGCCGCGCAGCTTCGCCGTCTGGCCCTGCAGCTCGGCGTCGGATAGCCCCTTGAGCCGCCCTTCGTGGCGATGAATCGCGTCCACGATCGGGCGGATCCGTTTCAGCTCTCGCTGGAACTGGGTTCCGAAGATCTTCGTGAACCAACCCTTGTGCATCAGCCCTCTATTCGCGATACAGCCCGCGCGCCGCGATGTAGTCGCGCACCGCATCGGGCACGAGATAGCGGATGGAGCGGGCCTGCCGCACCCGCGCCCGGATCATCGTGGCCGACACGTCGACCGCCGGCACCTCGACCACCCGGCGGATGGCCGCATGCCGCGGGAGCGACGCCCCGGGGCGGGCGAACACCACCACGTCCGCCAGCGCCGGGAGCGCGTCGACCTGGTACCAGGCGGCGAGCTCGCCGGCGGCGTCCGCCCCCAGCAATAACGTGAAACGGTTCCCCGGCTCCCGCTCGGCCAACGCCTGCAGCGTCCGGACCGTGTACGACGGGGCGGGTAACGTCAGCTCGATGCGCTCGACCGCGAGGCGCGGGTTGCCGGCGACCGCAAGGTCCAGCATTTCCGCCCGCTGCTCGGGCGTGGCGCCCCGCTCGGCCCCTTTTAACGGCTGCACGCGCGCCGGGAGGAACCGCACTCTCGCGTCGAGCGCTTCCCCCGCGGCTTCCGCGGCGACCAAATGCCCGACGTGCACGGGATCGAACGAGCCGCCGAACAGGGCCTCCACGCGGGGTCAGGACGGCGTGGCGGTGCTCGAGTCGGCCGGGCAGGACTTGTCGAGCCCTTCGGTCTGCGGAAAGTAGCGGCGCAGGTGCGTGCAGGTCTCCTTCAGCTCGTCGCCGTACCCGATGACGCGGTAACTGTCCACCAGCCGCATCAGCGCGTCGGGGACGAGTGACGTCCCCGGATAGGTCGCAATCACGTCCTTGAAGTAGATGATCGCGGAATCGTAGGCGCGTCGCCGGAAGTAGAACATGCCGTTCTTATAGTCCTTCTGGGCAAACCACTCCCGGAGCTGTTGTACATGCATCTGCGCCCGGGCGGCCGCGTCGGTCCCCGGATAGCGCCCCGCCAGCTCCTGGTAAATGGCGAGCGCCGTTTCGCCGTACGACGGATCCAGCTCCGGCTTTCCCCACAGCCGCAGGTTCGCATCGCCCGCCCGCAGCAGGGCCATGGGCGCGTACGCGCTGGTCGCATATTGATCCGCCACCTGGCGGAACTCGTGGGCTGCCTGGACGCGGTCCCCCGTCTGGAAGTAACACTCGGCGAGATGGTAGTGTACGTCGGCCATCTCGGGCTGGCTGGGGCCGAGCTCATACGTCAGTCGACGGAACGACACGAGCGCCTTGCCGAAGTTCCCGCTCCGGAACTGAGCGCGCGCCTTCGCCAGCTCGGCGACCGGATCCGGGGCCGGCACGACGCGGGCGCCGTGGTGGCATGCCGCCAAGAGCGTGGCACCGGCGATGAGCAGCGAGCGACGCATGGCCCTCATGGTTGGTTCGGCGGCGGGACCGGCGACGGCGCGTCCGCCTTGCCCAAGGCGTTGATTTTCTCGTGCGCGCGCTGGGTGATGGTGTCCCCGGGCGTGCCGCCCACCAGCGCCTGCTGGTAGCTCTCCAACGCCGCCGCCACATTGCCCTGCGCGAGCTTCACGTCTCCCAGCCCGAGAAACGCTCCGCGCACCACGTCGGCGGGCGCCCCCGGCGCGGTCGCCCGCCGAAACCAGTCCTCCGCCTCGGTGGGCTTGCCCGTCTCGAGCAGCCGCTGGCCCTGGACCAGCGAGCACAACCCCAGCCCCTCGCGCGCGCGGTCCGCGACCGCGGGCTCCCGTTGCCGCCGGATCACGCCCTCGAACGCCGGCGCGGCGGTGGCGCAATCGCGCGCCCGCACCGCGGCCATCCCGTACACGAACAAGAGCGAATCGGCCATCCGCGCGTCCGCGGCGGCCGCGACCGCCCCGGGCAGGAGCGCCATCGCGCCGGCGGTATCCCCCCGATCGGCGGCATCCAGCGCCGCCAGCCGGGTGTAGCGGCCGAGCGGCCTCGTGGGAGCCACGGCCCGGAGCCCGGCCAGTCCCTTCGCGGCATCGCCGCGGTCGTTCGCGCCGAGGGCGGCCCGGGCGACCCGCTCGAGGCCGTCCGCCGCCTCCCCGGCCCGCGATCCGTCGCGCTGCCCGAGCAGGACGTAGGCGTCGACGGCGGCGGCGTAATCCCCGACATGCAGGGCCGCCGCCCCGGCCTTGGCATTCAGGTCCGCGCTGCCAGGATGGGCCTTCAGCCCGAGCTGGTATTCGGCGAGCGCATCGCGGAACGCCCCGGCCGCGTACGCGCGGTCGCCCAGCTCCTCATGGTCGGCGGCGCTCGGCTGGCAGGCCAGCCCCAGCGCGATACCGAGCAGGGCCCAGCGTCTCACGACTTTTTCTTCCGCCCGGATCGACCCGAGGCGTGCGTCGACGGCGGTTCGCCGTCCCCACCGGAGGCCGGCACGGCCACTGGGACGGCGGCGTCGTTGCGAGCCAGCATAGCCAGGTAGGCTTCCACGCGCGGATCCTCCGGCCGGCGCTCCCGGCATTCCTCCCACACCGCCCTGGCGGCGAGCCCGTCCCCGGCGAGGTAGCAGGCGAGCCCGAGCATGGCGGCGGCGTCGAGGTAGGTGGGACGTGCCCGGACGATGATCTCGAAATGTTCGCGCGCGTCGAGTGCGCGGCCCGCCTCGAGCAGCATCCGCCCCAGCTTGTACCGCAGGTCGTGAAACGCCGGACCCAGGGCGAGCGCCTGGTGGTACTCCGCGATCGCCTGCGTCAGGCCGCCCGCACCGAGGTATGCGTCACCCAGCGCCGCGTGCTGGTTGGCCAGCTTCGCGGCCACATGGGCCGCGAAGCCCTGCCGCGGCTCACCCCCGACCTGCGCGGCCCGCCGGAAGGCAGCGTCCGCCTCGGTTTCGCGTCCCAGCTCGTTCAGCACGATGGCGCGGTGCACCAGTGCCTCGACGTAATGGGGGTTGAGGGCCAGGGCGCGGTCGAGCTGTGCCAGAGCCTGATCCTGCTGGCCCACGAGCGAATACGACAGGCCGAGCATGTGGTGCGCATCGGCGAACGCGCGGCCCGCCGCGACCACCTCCTCGAGGAGGTGGATGGCCCCGTAGTAGTCCTGCAGCTGGAACCGCTCCCGGGCCTGCTCGACGAGATGCTCAGCGCTGACGTCCATGCATCGCCTCGTACCAGCGGACGAACTGTCGAATGCCTTCCTCGATCCCGACCGCGGGCCGGTACCCCAGCTCGTGCTCGGCGCGGCGCAGGTCCGCCGCGGTGAGCCGCACGTCGCCGGGCTGATCCCCGTGGCGCTCGATCCGCACCTCGCGCCCCAGCGTCCGCCCAATCAGCTCGATCAGTCGGTCGAGCCGCACGCGGGCCCCGCCACCAATATTGATCGGCTCGGCGAGCCCCGCCGCCCGCGGCCGGCCGGTCCATTCCACGGCCGCGAGGACCCCGTCCACACAATCCGTAATATAGGTATAGTCGCGCTCGCTCGACCCGTCCCCATGCATGCGGACCGGCTGTCCGGCGGCGATGAGGTGGGTGAAGCGATGGATGGCGAGATCAGGCCGCTGGCGCGGCCCGTACACGGTGAAGAATCGGAGGCAGGCGATCTGCAGGCCGTACAGGTGCGCGAAGGCGTGCGCCATCAGCTCTGCGGCGCGCTTGCTGGCCGCGTAGGGCGAGATCGGCCAGACGGCGGCGGCGTCCTCGGCGAAGGGGGCGGGCGTGGCATCACCGTACACCGAGGATGACGAGCCGAACACGATCCGCCGGAGGCCGGCGCGCCGCACCGCCTCGAACACACGCACCGTCCCGGTCACATTGGTGTCGCCGTAGGACGCGGGGTCCTCGAGCGAGGGGCGCACCCCCGGGCGTGCCGCGAGGTGCAACACCACCGACACGCCCTCGAGGGGGAGCGCATCACGCACGATGTCCGCCTCGACGAACCGGAAGCCCTTGGCCCGGCGCAGCGCGTCGAGGTTCCGCTCCTTCACGGCGCGGTCGTAGAAGGGATCGAAGTTGTCGACGCCCACGACCTCGTCACCCCGGGCGAGGAGCGCTTCGCACACGTGCGAGCCGATAAAGCCGGCCGCACCTGTGACGAGCAAGCGGGCGCTCACGCGGTCGTGAGCCTGCTGAAATACTCGATGGTGCGGCGCAGCCCGTCCTCGAGCGCGACCTTCGGCTCCCAGCCGAGCGTCTCGCGGGCACGCTGGATGTCCGGTTGGCGGACCTTCGGATCGTCGGTCGGCAGGGGCTGCTCCACCGTGCGGCTCCGGCTGCCGGTGAGTCGCAGGACCAGCTCGGCCAGCTGGCGCACGGTGAATTCGGTGGGGTTGCCGATGTTCGTCGGCTCGGGTCCCCCGCGCTCGAACAGCCTCACGATGCCCTCAACGAGGTCGTCCACATAGCAAAACGAGCGGGTCTGGGAGCCGTCACCGTACACGGTGAGCGGCTCGCCCTTGAGCGCCTGCACGATAAAGTTCGACACCACGCGGCCATCGCGGGGTCGCATGCGGGGCCCATAGGTATTGAAGATACGCACGATCCGGGTGTCGACCCGGTGGAACCGATGATAGGCCATCGTGATGGCTTCCGCGAAGCGCTTGGCCTCGTCGTAGACGCCGCGGGGCCCCACTGGGTTCACATTCCCCCAGTAGCTCTCGGGCTGGGGGTGCACCAGGGGATCGCCGTAGACTTCCGACGTCGAGGCCAGCAGAAACCGCGCGCCCTTCGCCTTCGCGAGACCGAGGGCCTTATGGGTGCCGAGCGAGCCGACCTTGAGGGTCTGGATCGGCAATTCCAGATAGTCGACCGGGCTCGCCGGGCTCGCGAAGTGGAACACGCCCTCGAGTGGCCCCTCCACCTCGATGAAGTTGGCGACGTCGTGCAGGATCAGCTGAAAGCTCGGGTGGCTCTTCAGGTGGTCGAGGTTCGACCGGTTGCCGGTGATGAAGTTGTCCATCCCCACCACGCGGTGGCCCAGCGCGAGCAGGCGGTCGCAGAGATGCGAGCCGAGAAACCCCGCGGCGCCGGTTACGAGGATGCGCATGCCACGGGACGGCCGATGCTCTCATAAATGAACCCGAGCCGCGCCATGCGCTGCGGGTCGTACAGGTTCCGTCCGTCGACAACCACGGGCCGCGTCATGGCGCGCTTGATCCGCTCGAAGTCCGGATTCCGATACTCCAGCCACTCCGTGACGATTGCGAGGGCCGCGGCGCCGTCCACTGCGTCGTACACGCTCTTGGCATACGCCACCCGGTCCTTCAGGTGACGGCGCGCGGATGCCAGGGCCGCGGGGTCGTGCACGCGCACCCGCGCGCCCGCCGCGAGCAGCTGCTCGACCAGCACGAGGGCCGGGCTCTCGCGCACGTCGTCGGTTTCGGCCTTGAACGCGAGCCCCCAGACGGCGACCGTCGCGCCGCGCACCCCGTCCCCGAGTCGCCGCGCGAGCTTTTCGAACAGCACTCGCTTCTGCCGCTCATTCGCCGCCTCGACCGCCTGCAGGATGTGGAGTGGCACGTTGCGGTCCTCGGCCGTGCGGATCAGCGCCTTCAGGTCCTTCGGAAAGCACGACCCGCCGTAGCCCGGCCCCGGGAACAGGAACGCCGGTCCGATGCGGCGGTCCGTCCCGATCCCCTTGCGGACGAGGGTCACATCCGCACCGACGGCGTCACACAGCAGCGCGATCTGGTTCATGAACGAGATGCGCGTCGCCAGCATGGCGTTCGCCGCGTACTTGGTCATTTCGGCCGACGACAAATCCATGAAGATGATGGGATTGCCGGTCCGGACGAACGGCGCATAGAGCTGGGCCATCACGTCCGCCGCCTCGGGCGAATCCACACCGACGATGACTCGGTCCGGCTTCATGAAGTCTTCGACCGCGGCGCCCTCCTTCAGGAACTCGGGGTTCGCGCAGATGTGAAATGCGGTCGTCGTGTGCTTGGCGATTTCCGCGCGGACCCGTTCCGCGGTCCCGACCGGAACGGTGCTCTTGGTGACGACCAGCTTGGAGCGATCCATGTGCTGGCCGATGGTGCGCGCCACGTCCAGCACGTGCTGCAGATCCGCCGAGCCGTCCTCCGTCGCCGGCGTGCCCACGGCGATGAAGATGACATCCGAGCGCTCAACCGCGCCGCCGAGGTCGGTCGTGAACTCCAGGCGGCCGTCGCGTTGGTTCCGCACGACGAGCGGCTCGAGCCCGGGCTCGTGGATCGGCAGCCGGTTCTGGCGCAGGCTGTCGATCTTGGCCTGGTCGACGTCGACGCACAGGACATCATTGCCCGTTTCGGCGAGGCACGCCCCTGCCACGAGACCGACGTACCCCGTGCCGAGCACCGCGATCTTCACGGCTCCTCCCGGTGCCGGCGCACCGCGGCGAGGGCGTTTCGGGTGTCGACCACCACACGCGCACACCGCTCCACCAGGACGTAGTCGACGTCCGAATGGTCGGTCACGATGATCACGCAATCCGCGGTGGCGAGCGACTCGGACGTGAGGGGCAGCGAAGCGAGATCGATGTCCTCGTCCTTGAGTCTCGGGACGTGCGGATCGTGGTACGACACCGCCGCGCCGCGTCGCTGCAGCAAGCGGATCACGTCGAGGGCCGGGCTCTCGCGGACATCGTCGATGTCCTTCTTGTAGGCGACCCCCACGACCAGTACCCGGCTGCCGCGCGCGGCCCGCCCCTGCTCGTTGAGCCGATCAACCACGCGGCCGACCCAGTATTCGGGCATCTCGGCGTTGATCTCGCCGGCCAGCTCGATGAATCGCGTGCGATAGTTGAGCGTCCGCATCTTCCACGCGAGGTAGTGCGGATCGAGCGGGATGCAGTGCCCCCCGACGCCGGGACCTGGCGTGAACTTCATGAAGCCGAAGGGCTTCGTCGCGGCAGCGTCGATCACCTCCCACACGTCCACGCCGAGCTTGTCGCACACGATCGTCATCTCGTTGACGAGCCCGATGTTCACACTGCGGAACGTGTTTTCGAGAATCTTGACCAGCTCCGCGGCCTCCATCGAAGACACCGCCACGAGTCGTTCGATGGCCGGCTCGTAGACCGCCATCGCCACGCGACGACACGCCGCCGTGAGGCCACCCACCACCTTGGGCGTGTTGTGCGTGTTCCACTTCGGGTTGCCGGGGTCTACTCGCTCCGGGGAGAAGGCGAGGAAGAAGTCCTCCCCGGCCTTGAGCCCGGTTCCTTCCAGCGCGGGCAGCATCAGCTCGCGCGTCGTGCCCGGATACGTGGTGGACTCGAGGACGATGAGCTGGCCGCGTCGCAGCGCCTGCTTGACCGAGTTCGTCGCCGCGAGCACGTAGCTCACATCGGGGTCTTTGGTCTTGGAGAGAGGGGTCGGCACACAGATCGACACGACGTCGGGCTCGCGCAGCCGCGTGAGGTCCGTCGTCGCGGCGAACTTGCCCTCCGTGGTGAAACGCGCCACTTCCGCGCTTGGCACATCCTGGACGTGGGAGCGTCCCTGGGTCAGGCGCTCCACGAGCGACTTGCTGACGTCGAACCCCAGCACGCGGAAGCCGGCGCGCGCGAACTCCATCGCGAGCGGCAGGCCCACGTAGCCGAGGCCGACGATCCCGATCAGCGCGGAGCGGTCCTGCGCCTTCGCGACCAGGACGTCGGCGGCGCTCCGGGCGGCGGCGCTCATGGCGAGACCGGCGCGCCGCCGCTCGCCAACGAGCGCGTCGCCGCCTCGAGTACCGTGACCACGCGGACCCCGTCCTCCGCGCTCGCGCGGGGAGGCTCCGCGCCCCGCGCGACGCGCACGAAGTGGCCGAGCTCCGCCGCGAGCGGCTCGACGTTGGGAATCTTCGGGATGAAGATGTCGCCCTCCCGGATCGACAGCGCCTCGCCGTACGACCCGTACTCCGGGGGCCGCTCCACGCCCTTGTCGTAGATCCGCAGTTTCTCGCGGGTCTCCATATCGTCGAACACGACCATCTTTTTCGCCCCTACGACGGTGAGTTTGCGTTCCTTGTGCGGGTCGAGCCACGACAGCTGCACATGCGCGAGCACGCCGCTCCCGAACTCCATGGTCAGGAACACGACGTCCTCGACGGTCGGCTGCAGGTAGCTCTTTCCATGCGCCGCGACCCGCACGGGGGCGTCTCCAAGCAAGTACAGTGCCACCGAGACGTCGTGCGGCCCGAAGCTCCACAGCGCGTTCTCATCGGCGCGGACCTGCCCCAGGTTGACGCGTAGCCCGTACAGGTAGTAGACCCGTCCGAGCTCGCCTCCCTGCACCAGCTCCCGGAGGCGCTCCACGGCGGGGTGAAACAGCAGCAGGTGGCCCGCCAGGACGGGGACTCGGGCGTCGGCAGCGGCCCGCGCCACAGCCTCCGCGTCGCGCCTGCTCAAGGCAAACGGCTTTTCCACGAGGCACGGCTTTCCGGCCTCGACGCACTGCAAGGCGAACCGCGAGTGCGTCGCCGCCGGCGACGCGATCACCACGGCGTCCGCCCGGCCCAGCAGCTCGCCGACGTCGGCCGTGACGTGCGCGGCCGGGTACTGCCGTGTCAGGCGCTCGCGCACCTTGGCGTCGGCGTCGCACACCGCGGCGAGTTCCGCCTCCGCCAAACCCGCGACCGTGCGGACATGGTTCCGGCCCCACGCCCCGGCGCCGATCACGCCGAGCCGCAGCCGGCTCACCGGTAGAATCCACGGATGGTCTCGATCACGCAGTCGAGCTGCCCGCGCGTCAGCTCCGGGTAGACGGGGAGCGACAACACCTCGCCGGAGGCGCGTTCCGACTCGGGCAGCCGCCCCGGCCGGTAGCCCAGATGGCTGAAGCAGGGTTGCAGGTGCAGCGGCACGGGGTAGTAGATCGCGCTCCCGATCCCCTGGCTCTTGAGGTGCGCGTACAGCTCGTCCCGCCGCTCGACGCGCACGGTGTACTGATGAAAGATGTGCTCGTTCGCGGCGTCCACCACCGGCGGCCGCACCGCCGGGAGATCGGCCAGCGCGCGGGTGTAAAACGCCGCATGCTCCCGTCGCTTCGCCGACCATGACCCGAGGTGCGGCAGCTTCGCGAGCAGGACGGCCGCCTGCAGCGTGTCGAGCCGGGAGTTCGTGCCGACCTCGTCGTGGTGGTACTGCTTCGCCCCGCCGTGGAGCCGGAGCGTCCGGAGCCGCTCGGCGAGCGCCGCATCCGAGGTGACCATCATCCCGCCGTCACCCCACGCCCCCAGGTTCTTGCTCGGAAAGAAGGAGAACCCGGCGGCCCGTCCCAGCTCGCCCGCCATCCGCCATTGCCCGTCGATCGAGCGGCGCGCACCGATCGCCTGCGCCGCGTCCTCGATGATCGGGAGATCGCGCGCCCGTCCGATGGCGCCCAGGCGTTCCATGGCCGCCATCTGGCCGTAGAGATGCACGGGCACGATGGCGCGCGTCCGGGGCGTGATGGCTGCCTCTACCGCCGCGGGATCGATATTGAACGTGTCCGGCTCGATGTCCACGAACACCGGAGTGCCGCCCGCGTTGTGGATCGTCCCGGCGGTCGCGAAGAACGTGAAGGGGGTGGTGATGACCTCGTCCCCGGGCCCGAGGTCGAGCGCCTTGAGGGGCAGGAGCAGCGCGTCGGTCCCGCTCGCGCAGGCGATGCCGTGCGTCGCGCCGGCCAGGCGGGCCACGGCTGCCTCGAGGCGCGGCACGGCTGGACCCATGACGAACTGCTGCGACTCTATCACCGCCTGGATGGCAGGCAGGACTTCGTCCTTGATCGCGCGGTACTGCGCCACGAGGTCGAGGAGCGGAACGTTCACGGTGTCACTACCGCGAGCGGCGACATGTCATCCGGCGCGGCGGGGCTGGGCCATGGGCCGCAGGGCGCCGTTCGATTCCTCGTAGGCGGTGCCGCAGACGGGGCAGGCGGCCCGGCCCGCCGCGATCGACAACCGCTCGCCGCATTGGCACATCCATCCGACGCGGCGCGCCGGCACGCCCACCATCAGCGCGTACGCCGGGACGTCGGACGTCACGACCGCGCCGGCACCGATGAACGCGTACTCGCCGAGCGTGACCCCGCACAGAATCGTGGCGTTGGCGCCGATGGAGCCCCCCCGTTTGACGCGCGTGGGTCGGTACTCGTGCTTGCGCGACACGTGGCTCCGCGGGTTCAGCACGTTGGTGAACACGCACGACGGCCCGCAGAACACATCGTCCTCCAGGGTCACGCCTTCGTAGATCGACACGTTGTTCTGGATCTTGACGTTGTTGCCGATCCGCGTGCCCGGCATCACCACCACGTTCTGGCCCAGATTGCACCGCTCGCCGATGACCGCGCCGGGCATGACGTGGCAAAAGTGCCAGATTTTCGTGCCCCGGCCGACGCGCGCGCCGTCGTCGACATAGCTCGATTCGTGGACGAAGAACTCCGCCATCTACACCCCGATCACCTTGACCTCGAGCTCCAGCTCGACGCCGGTCCTCTTGGCGACCGTCTTTCGCACGTGCTCGATGACCTTCAGCACGTCACTCGCCGACGCGGTGCCGGTGTTGACGATGTAGTTCGCGTGCAGCGGCGACACCTGGGCGCCGCCGACCGCAAAGCCCTTCAACCCGCATTCGTCGATCAAGGCGCCGGCGGTGCGGGGGCCCCCCGGATTCTTGAATACCGAACCGCAACACGGCTGGTCGAACGGCGTCCCCGCCTTCCGCCACCGGAGCAGGCGGGCCTGCAACTCCTTGAGCTTGGCGGGCGGCTCCTCGATCAGCGCCAGCTTCGCCTCGAGCACGATCACGTTGCCCAGGTTCGAAGACCGGTACTTGAACGAGATCTGCTTGCGCGGGACCGGCCGGATCTTCCCCTTGGCGTCCATCACGGTGGCTTCCGTGAGCACTTCGGCGAACTCGGCCCCATGCGCGCCGGCATTCATGTAGACGCCGCCGCCCACGGTGCCCGGGATTCCGATGAAGCGCTCCACGCCCGCGAAGCCCGCCTCGGCCGTGCGGCGGGCGAGCAGCGGCGTCGGCAGGCCTGCGCCCACGATCGCGGTCGCGCCCTTCATCTCGAAGCGGTCGAGCCCCTTCCCGATGCGGACCACGACGCCCGGGAAGCCGCCGTCCTTGACGAGCACGTTCGAGCCGAGCCCGAGGGCCACCCACGGGAGCCCGCGGTCCTGCGCCAGCTCGAGCGCCTTGGCGACGTCCTCGCCATCGGCGGGCATGACGAGATAGCGCGCCGGTCCGCCGATCCGGTACGTGGTGTGGCGGGCCAGGGGCTCGTTCTCGAGCACGCGCCCGCGGAACTTGACCTTCGGCGCGGGCGGCGCGGCGGCGGCCGACGGCTTGGCGGGAGCCTTGCCCGCTTTGCCCGCCGGCTTCGCCGGTGCCTTCGCTACGCCCGGACGGCCTCCTTTGCGGCTCCCGGCGGCCGGTTTTCGACGGTCGTTCTTTCGTGCCATTCTTGGAGACTCCTCACGCTGCCCGTTCGGCTGCGCAGAGCGATAATCGCATCGCAGGCGGCGCTCGCCGCCGACATCGTCGTCGTATACGGCACGCGGTGCATCAGCGCCGCACGCCGAATCGCGTAGTCGTCCGCCTGCGTGAACTTCCCGAGGGGCGTGTTGATCAGGAGCTGCACGTCGCCCGACACGATCAGATCGATCGCGTTCGGCCGCCCTTCGTGCACCTTGGCCACTCGCTCGGCCGGCACACCCCGGGACCGCAGGTACCGCGCCGTGCCCTCGGTGGCCGTGAGACGAAATCCCATCTCGTGGAACCGCCGGGCGATCGGCAGCACCGTCGGTTTGTCCGAGTCGTTCACCGTCACGAAGATCCCTCCCGCGAGCGGGAGACTGCCGTCGGCGGCGATCTGGGCCTTGGCAAAGGCCATCCCGAAGCTGTCCGCCAACCCCATGACCTCGCCGGTGGAGCGCATCTCCGGGCCCAGGATGGTATCGACGCCGGGCAGCTTCGTGAAGGGGAAGACCGCCTCCTTCACCGCCACCCCGGGGAGCGGAAGGTCATCGGGAACGCCCAATTCGTCCAGGGTGTGTCCGGTCATCACCGCCGCCGCGAGATGGGCCAGGGACACCCCGGTCGCCTTGCTCACGAACGGCACCGTCCGGGACGCCCGCGGGTTGACCTCCAGCACGTAGACCACGCCGTCCTTGATCGCGTACTGCACGTTGAGCAAGCCCACCACGCCGAGCGCCTCGGCGAACGCCTTGGTGTAGCGACGCATCTCGTCCACCTGCCGATCCCCGATCAGATAGGGCGGCAGCACGCAGGCCGAGTCCCCCGAATGGACCCCGGCGTCCTCGATGTGCTGCATCACCCCGCCGATGACGCACCGCGTTCCGTCCGCCAGCGCGTCGACGTCGCCTTCGAACGCGTCCTCGAGGAAGCGGTCGATCAGCACGGGATGCTCGGGGGCCACGCGCGCGGCCTTCTCGAAGTAGTCCCGCAGCGAACCCTCATCATACACGATCTCCATCGCTCGCCCGCCCAGTACGTACGAGGGCCGTACCAGCACCGGGAAGCCGATCCGTCCGGCCACTTTCACCGCTTCGGCGACGGAGCGCGCCGTCCCGTTCGCCGGCTGCGTGACGCCGAGGCGGTCCGCCAGCGCTTCAAAGCGCTCGCGGTCCTCCGCGACGTCGATCGAGTCGGGCGCGGTGCCGAGAATCGGGACCCCCGCCGCCTCGAGCGGTTTGGTCAAGCGCAGCGGCGTCTGGCCGCCGAACTGGACCACGACACCCTTGGGCTGCTCCCAGCGCACGATCTCCAGCACATCCTCGAGCGTGAGCGGCTCGAAATAGAGCTTGTCCGAGATGTCGAAGTCGGTCGACACCGTCTCGGGATTCGAATTGATCATCACCGTCTTGAAGCCGAGCTCGCGGAACGCGAGCCCCGCGCGCACACAGCAATAGTCGAACTCCACGCCTTGCCCGATCCGATTCGGCCCGCTCCCCAGGATCACGATGCCCTGGGCGCCGAGGGGCTGCGATTCGTTCTCGGCGTCGTACGAGCTGTACAGGTACGGGGTCGTGGATGGAAACTCGCCGGCGCAGGTGTCCACGGTCTTGTAGGCGGGGTGCACGCCGAGCCGCCACCGCGTCTCGCGAACCGCCTTCTCGGGAATCCCGCGCAGCGTCCCGAGCTGCGCGTCCGAGAAGCCCATGCGCTTCATGCGGCGCAGCTCGGCGGCGCCGGGCTCCCTCGGAGGCAGCGCGGCGAACCAGCGCTCCGCCTGGAGCAGCTCCTCCATCTGAAAGAGGAACCAGGGATCGATGCCCGAGGCCTGGGCGACCTCGTCCACCGAGACCCCGGCGAGCAGGGCCCGCTTGATCTGGAACACGCGCTCGGGCGTGGCTGTCCGGAGGGCCACGCGCAAATCCTCCCGGCTGTCGCTCGTCAGCCGGTCCTCGGCCAGGGAGCCCCCGACGACCCATCCCGGCCGGCCGATCTCCAGAGCCCGGAGTCCCTTCTGGAACGCCTCCTTGAAGGTGCGCCCGATGGCCATCGCCTCGCCCACGGACTTCATCTGCGTCGTGAGGCGGAAGTCCGCCGTGGGAAACTTCTCGAACGCGAACCGCGGCACCTTGACCACCACGTAGTCGAGCACCGGCTCGAACGAGGCGGGGGTGGTCTTCGTGATGTCGTTCGGCAGCTCGTCGAGCGTGTAGCCGACCGCGAGCTTGGTGCCGATGCGGGCGATCGGGAAGCCGGTCGCTTTGGAGGCGAGCGCGGACGAACGCGACACGCGCGGGTTCATCTCGATCACGAGCATCTCGCCATCGGCGGGGTTCACGGCGAACTGGATGTTGCAGCCCCCCGCCTCGACGCCGATCTCGCGGATGATGGCGATCGCCGCGTCGCGCATGCGCTGGTACTCGCGGTCGCTGAGCGTCATGGCCGGCGCCACCGTGATCGAGTCGCCGGTGTGCACGCCCATGGGATCGAGATTCTCGATGGAGCACACGATGACCACGTTGTCCCGACGGTCGCGCATCACCTCGAGCTCGAACTCCTTCCACCCGAGCACGCTGCGCTCGATCAGGGTGGTATGCAACGGCGACAGCTCCAGCGCCCGCTCGACCAGCTCCTCGAGCTCGGCGCGGTTATAGGCGACCCCGCCGCCCGTGCCGCCCAGCGTGTACGACGGCCGAATGATCGCGGGGAACTCCGTCTCACCGGCGGCGACCACGGCGTCCGCCACGGACGCCACGGTGCGACCGACCGGCGTCGCCAGCCCGATGCGCCGCATCGCGACGCCGAACTCCGCCCGGTCCTCCGCCATCTGGATGGCCCGGGCATTCGCCCCGATCAGCTCGACGCCGAAGCGTTCGAGCGTGCCGTCCCGGACCAGCGCCATCGCCACGTTGAGCGCGGTCTGCCCGCCCATCGTCGGCAGCAGCGCGTCGGGGTGCTCGCGCTCGATCACTTTGCGCACCCACTCCGGCGTGACTGGCTCGATGTACGTGCGGTCGGCGAGCTCCGGGTCCGTCATGATCGTCGCGGGGTTCGAGTTCACCAGCACCACGATATAGCCCTCTTCCTTCAGGGCCTTCACGGCCTGGGTGCCCGAGTAGTCGAACTCCGCCGCCTGACCGATCACGATCGGTCCCGAGCCGATCAGCAGGATGCGGTGCAGGTCAGTCCGCTTGGGCATCGAGCACATCCCGTAACGTGTCGTCGAGCGAGTAGCGCGGAGCCCATCCGGTCGCCGCCCGCAGCTTTGCCGCATCGCCCACCAGGTGCAAGATGTCTCCGCTCCGCACCAGGTCCGGGTCCGCCTCGGGAATCGGTCGGGCGCCGATCAGGTCGGCCAACCGAAAGAATACCTCCTCGAGCGAGACGGCCTGCCCCGAGGCGACGTTGTAGGTCTCGCCGGGCTGGCCCTTGACCAGCAGCCGCACGTACGCGTCCACCACGTCTCGCACGTGGAGAAACTCCCGCACGGGTTCCAAGTTGCCGACCTTCACCACGGGGGCCTGCACCCGCTTCGCGAACCGCAGCCGCTCCGCGAAGGCCGGCACCACGAAGCGCGTGTCCTGGCCGGGCCCCGTGTGCGCGAAGGCGCGGGCCACGACCACGCCGAGACCCGTGCGATGCCACGCCTCGAGCCCGGCGAGCTCCGCGGCCGCTTTGCTCGCCGCGTACGGGGAGCACGGGGCGACCGGGTCGGTTTCGCGGCGCGACCGCGGCTCGCGGGCGGCGCCGTACACTTCCGCCGTCGAGACCACGAGCACCATCGGGTCGGCGCGGCCGGTCCGCTTCGCCTCCCCGAGCACGTGTACGACGCGGGCCGTGCCGGCGGCGTTCACGGTCCAGGCATAGCCCGGGTCGCGCGTCGCGTCGGTCCCCGACGAGATGGCGGCGAGGTGCACCACCGCATCATACGGCAGGTCCACCACCTTCCGCACCGAGTCGGCGTCCAGCAGCTCCAGGGGCAGCCACCGCACCGCCTCTCGCTCCGCGGGCGTGAGATCGGCGGACGGCGGCACGGGTGCCGGGGGCTGACCGGGGCGCACGGCGCCGTACACCTCGCGCCCGTCCGCGAGCAGGCGGCGCACGAGCCACCGGCCCACAAAGCCGTCGGCGCCGGTCACGAGTACCTTCACGACAACCGCTCCAGGTCCGCGTCCACCATCATGCGTACCAGATCGGCGAAGCTTGTCCTCGGCGTCCAACCGAGCTCGCGCGCGGCCTTGCTCGGATCGGCCTGCAGCGCTTCCACTTCCGCGGGCCGGACGAACCGGGGGTCCACCTTGACGTGCCGCTTCCAATCGAGCCCGGCGTGCGAGAAGGCCAGCTCGCACAGCTCGCGCACCGAGTGGGTCTTGCCGGTGCCCACGACGTAGTCGCCGGGCTTGGGCTGCTGCAGCATGCGCCACATCGCGTCCACGTAATCGCCCGCGAAGCCCCAGTCGCGCCGGGCGTCGAGGTTGCCGAGCGCGAGCTCCCGTGCCCGGCCCTTCACGATGCGCGCCACGCCGTCCGACACCTTGCGCGTGACGAACTCGAGCCCGCGCCGCGGCGACTCGTGATTGAACAGAATGCCGCTGACGGCGAAGAGCCCGTACGACTCCCGATAGTTGACGGTGATCCAATGACCGTAGACCTTGGCGACGCCGTACGGTGAGCGCGGGTAGAACGGCGTCGTCTCGCGCTGCGGCGTCTCGGACACTTTGCCGAACATCTCGGACGAGCTCGCCTGATAGACGCGCGCCGTGGGGTGCGCGAGCCGCACCGCCTCGAGCAGGCGCGTGACGCCGAGTGCCGTGAACTCGCCGGTCAGCACGGGCTGCGTCCACGAGGTGGGGACGAAGCTCTGGGCCGCCAGATTGTAGATCTCGTCCGGCTTCGCGTCGCGGACCACGGCCGTGAGCGAGTGCTGGTCCAACAGGTCCGCCGGCACGATGTGGACGCGGTCGAGCAGGTGTCCGATCCGCTCGTAGGAATCGTGCGACGTGCGGCGGACCACGCCGACGACCGCGTAGCCTTTCGCCAGCAACAGCTCGGCGAGATACGAGCCGTCCTGTCCCGTGATGCCGGTGATCAACGCGGTGCGTCGGGGTTGCCCCACTTCCTTGGCTGGTTTAGCTTTAGGCCGCTTTTCCCCGCCCCGACGGGCGGCGTGATGCTTGGTGGCGCTCATCTCTTCAGTCGGGCAGGCCCATGGCGCGAGTGTGTGAGATCTGTGGCAAAGGCCCCATCGTGGGGCACAACGTCAGCCACGCGAACAATAAGACGAATCGGCGCTGGTATCCCAACCTTCAGCGCGTGCGCGCCGTGGTGAACGGCACCACGCGGCGCCTCCGGGTCTGCACACGCTGTCTCAAGTCGAACCGCGTCACGAAGGCGGCGTAACGAAAAAGGGGACCCAGGGTCCCCCGTGCCGCTCGGGCCGCCGCGCCCTCCCGCTCCCTCACGCACCCAGCAGTTCGATCCGAGCCACCTCGGCGCCGTCGCCCGAGCGATGGCCCAGCTTGATGATCCTGGTGTAACCGCCGGGGCGTGACGCGAACCGTGGCCCCACATCCTTGAAGAGCTTGTGCGTCACGGTGCGGTCCTTCAGCCGTCGCTCCACCAGGCGACGGGCATGGAGGTCCCCGCGGCGCGCCAGCGTGATGAGCCGCTCGGCGTAGGGTCGCAACTCCTTCGCCTTGGCCTCGGTGGTCACGATCTTGTCGTGACGGAAGAGGCTCGTGGCCAGGTTGGCCAGCAGCGCCTTCTTGTGGCTCGCCGTGCGCGATAGCTGGCGTCCCTTGGCGCGGTGACGCATTACTCCGGCTCCCCCTCGCTCGCCTGTGCCTGCGGCGCGGCACCGGGGTCGACCACCTTCAGCTCGTCGGCGGTCTCTTCGAACTTCATCCCGAAGTTGAGCCCCTCCCGGCGCAGCAGCTCGGCGATCTCGCCGAGCGCCTTCTCTCCAACGTTCTTCACTTTCAGGAGGTCTTCCTCGCGGTACTGCACCAAGTCGCCCAGCGTCCGAATGTTGGAGTTCTTGAGCGAATTGACCGAGCGCACCGAGAGCCCCACGTCGTCGATCGAGCGCGCGAGCACCTCACGCAGCCGGCTCGGCGCCGCGCCGCCGTTCCCCGCGGGCTGGGCGGCGACCATCGGCACCTTGCCGAAGTCCACGAAGAACCGGAAGTGCTCCTGCGCCAGCGCCGCGGCGTACGCGACGGCGTCCTCGGGAGAAATGGTCCCGTTGGTCTCCACCGTGAGCGTGAGCCGGTCGTAGTCGGTGCGCTGCCCCACGCGGGTCTCCGCCACGGTGAAGTTGGCGCGCCGGACGGGATTGTAGATCGAGTCCACCCGCACGACGTCCACCGGCATGGTGCGGTCGATCGGGTGCTGCTCGGCCTCGACGTAGCCGCGTCCCTTGTTCACGTACAGCTCGCCCCCGACGTCGCGGTCGTCCTGGACCGTGAACAGGAGCTGATCGGGGTTCACGATGCTCACGGCACTGTGCGCCTCGATGTCGCGCGCGTACACCGGCCCGGCCTTGTCGTGCTTGATGTGCAGGACCGCTTCGTCCACGTCCGGCGCGAGCACCAGCGTCAGCTGCTTCAGCCGCTGAATGATCTCGTGCACATCCTCGACCACCCCGGGGATGGTCTGGTGCTCGTGGACGACGCCGTCCAGGCGGAACGCCCAGACGGCCGCGCCCCGCAGCGACGAGAGCAACATCCGCCGCAACGAGTTGCCGAGAGTGTAGCCATAGCCCCGCTCCAGCGGCTGGAGTCGGAACTCGGCGGCATTCGGGTTGTCTTCCCGCTTGGTCATTTCGACCAGGTGGGGGCGGACCAGCCCGCTCAAATCGAGAGTCGTCATCACTTGGAATAGAGCTCGACGATTAACTGTTCTTGCGCGGCGATCGGGATGGCGTCGCGGGTGGGCCGCTGCGTCATCCGGCCGAGCGCCTTGTCGGTATCGACCTGGATCCAGGACACGGGTTGCTGCCGGCCGAACTGCTCGAGGGCGTGCTTCACGAGCACGAGCTCGCGGCTCGCGTCGGCGATTTTCACCTCGTCGCCCGGCCCCACGCGGTACGACGGGACGTCCAGCGTACGGCCGTTCACCTGGACGTGGCGGTGCCGGACCAACTGGCGCGCCTGCCGGCGCGACACGGCGAAGCCCATCCGGTACACGAGATTGTCGAGGCGACTCTCCAACGCCACCAGCAGCGCCTCACCGGTGACCCCGGGCTCCTTGAGGACGTGATCGAAGATGTTGCGGAACTGCCGCTCCGAAAGCCCGTAGATCCGCTTGACCTTCTGCTTCTCGCGCAGCTGGCGTTGATAGTCGGACGCCTTGCGCCGGCGTCCGGACGACTGACCATGCTGGCCCGGCGCGTAGGCGCGCCGCTCCACCGCGCACTTCTCGGTGAGACAGCGCGTCCCTTTGAGGAACAGCTTTGTCCCCTCGCGACGGCACAGCTTGCACGCGGGCCCGGTGTAGCGTGCCATGACTCAGACCCGCCGCTTCTTGGGCGGCCGACACCCGTTGTGGGGAATCGGCGTCACGTCGCGGATCGAGCGGATCTGCAGGCCCGCGGTCGCGAGGGCCTGGATCGCCGACTCGCGGCCCGACCCGGGGCCCTGCACGCGCACGTGTACGCGCCGCACGCCCAGGTTCAGCGCTTCGCGGGCCGCCTGCTCCGCCGCGACAGTGGCGGCGAACGGCGTGGACTTCTTGGAGCCCTGAAACCCGGCCTTGCCCGAGGACCCCCAGGTGAGGGCATTCCCCTGCATGTCGGTGATGGTGATGAGCGTGTTGTTGAACGTCGCCGTGATGTGGGCGATCCCTTCGGCCTCGACCACCTTCTTGGCGCGCTTCGCGCCCGCCGCCTTTGCCTGTGCCATTTACTTTTTCAGGAGGGGCTTCTTCTTGCCCGCAATCGCGCGCCGCGGCCCCTTCTTGGTACGCGCGTTGGTGTGCGTGCGCTGCCCGCGCACCGGCAGCCCCTTGCGATGCCGCGCGCCGCGGTACGTCCCGATGTCCATCAGCCGCTTGATGTTCATCGCGACCTCCGTGCGCAGCGCCCCCTCGACCTTGTAGTCTCGCTCGATCACCTGCCGCAGCCGCGCGACCTCCGCGTCGCGCAGATCACGGACGCGTGCATCCGCATTGATCCCGGTCTCCGCGAGAATCACCTGCGCGTTTCTCGGGCCGATGCCGAAGATGTACGGGAGAGCGTACAGGATTTTCTTGTCACGTGGCAGGTCGACGCCTGCAATCCGTGCCATGTCGTCCTATCCCTGCCGCTGCTTGTGTTTGGGACTGCGCTTGCAGATGACGCGGATGACCCCCCGCCGCTTGATCACCTTACAATGCTCGCAGATCGGTTTGACGCTGGTCCGAACCTTCAAACGCACGCTCCAGAGAAAAAATCCAATTAAGTCTCGAACTATAGACGGGCTCGTAACTTCACGCAAGGGGCGGGATTAGGGCGCACTCCGCAACTCGGCCAACAGCCACTCGGGGCCGGGCTTTTGAAAGCCCAGGAAGATCGTCTCGCGTCGTTCGTCGCTCGTGCCCGCGACGACGTAGCGCCGGTCCAGCTCCGCGTAGCCGCGTCCCGGCTCGACCTCCCGGACGGCGCTGACCCGCAAGCCCCGCTCGACACCGGCGCGCAGGTGGCGGCGCAACAGCTCCATGGCCTGCGCCCGGTCGACCGCCGCCGAGGGGTCCGCTCCGGGAATCTGGAGAACCACACTAGAGCTTTGCCCCACAACCGCTTGCACGTTGTGCGCGAGCCAGGCCTGACGCACGCGCTCGGCCGCCTCGCCGAGCGAGCCCTGCGCCAGCCCCCTGCCCGCGAACACCGAGCTCATCACCAGCGCGACCGCTATGCGCTGCCGCATCGGAGGCTCTCCACCAATCGCTGGTACACCCCACGAGGGTCCGCGGCCCGGGTGATCGGACGACCGACCACGAGGTGCGTCGCCCCGCCGCGCACGGCGTCGGCAGCGGCGATCGTGCGGGCCTGATCGTCGGCCGCGTCGCCGGGCGCTCGAACCCCCGGCACCACGATCCAGGGCTCCGGCCCGAGCGCTGCCCGCAACAGGGCCAGCTCGTGGCCCGACGCGACCACCCCCCGGAGCCCCGCGGCCACCGCCAACCGGCCCAGTCGCTCGGCCTCGAACCCCAGGTCGGGCACGCCCCGCCCCACCACCCGCTCGAAGTCGCCCGCCGAATGTGAGGTGAGGACCGTGACGCCGACGAGCGCGACCGCGCCCGCGGCCTGCGCGGCGGCGGCCAGCACCGCTGGTCCGCCCATGGTGTGGACGGTGGCCATCGCGACCCCTTGAGCCCGCGCTGCCTCGACCGCCCCCGCCACCACGCTGGGAATGTCGTGCCACTTGAGATCGAGGAACACGCGCACGCCGCGCGCGGTGAACTCGCGCACCAGCGCCGGCCCTTCGCGCACGTGCAGGATGGGGCCGATCTTGACCCAACGCAGATCGGGAAGCCGCGCCGCGAGGTCCAGCGCCTCGCGACCGCTCGGCAGGTCGAACGCCACGATGAGCTCAGCCACGCTCGAGCTCCCGGGCCACGCGCTCCGGAACACGGGGATCGGCGAGCGCCGCCGTGCCGATCGCGACGAGCGACGCACCCGCCGCGAGATACTGACGCGCGTCGTGCGCGGTGCGGATCCCGCCGACGCCGATCACCGGTATGGAGACCGCCCCGCGGACCTTGCGTGTCGCCAGCACACCGACCGCGAGCAGCGCCGGGCCGCTCACGCCCCCGCCGCTCGTCCCGTTCCCGAGTCGCCCGTCGAGCGTGCCGGGAATCGTGTTCACCAGAGTGACGGCGTCCGCCCCCTCCTGCTCCGCCACCTGCGCCATCCCCGCGATGTCGGGGAGCACCGGCGAAAGCTTCACCGTCATGGGGCGGGTGGAGACTGCGCGGCAGCGGCGCACCAGCTGGCGCAGGCTCTCCGGCGTCGCGCCGAACTCGAGCCCGCCGGCGCTGGTGTTGGGGCAGGACGCATTGATCTCGAATGCGGTGATCACCGGGAGATCGGTGAGTCCCGCGATTACCCGCGCATAGTCGTCGATGCTCGCGCCGGCGACGTTCACCAGCACTCGAGCGCGCCGCACCCGCGCCGCGAGCCAGGAAAGCTCGCGCTCCCGCACGGCACCGAGACCCGGGTTCGCGAGTCCCACGGCGTTCAGCATGCCGCCTGGGAACTCGGCGACTCGAGGCGCCGGGTGCCCCCGCCGCGGCTCCGGCGTGACCGCCTTGGTGACGATCCCACCCAGGGCTTCGAGATCGATCACACCGGACACCTCGTGCCCGAACCCGGCGGTGCCGGAAGCGAGGAGGACGGGGTTTTGGAAGGAGGTGCCGAACAACCGGATGGGGGCGGGGGGAGACGTCACCGGCCCCTCGCCGGCGCGGCGATCGCGAGCTTGCGCTCGAACTCGAGCAGGTAGGCGACGATGCCGTCGGCGATCGCGCTCGCGATCTTGTGCTGGCCCAGACTCGAGGCGAGAAACGCGCCGTCGGTGCGATTCGTGGCGAACCCGGTCTCGACGAGAATGGCGGGTCGCCGCGCGGTGGTGAGGACTGTGAAGCCCGCCTGCTGCACGCCGCGATCGCCGCCGGGATGGACCCGGGCCGCGGAGTCCTGGACCAGCCGGGCGAGCAGCGCCGACTCGCGCAGGTATTCGTTCAGCTGCAGGTCGCGCAGGATGAACCCCAGGGGCCCCGTCGCGGCGCCCGATGTGCCGCTCTCGAAGCGGATCGCCTCATTTTCCATTTGCGCCACGCGCTGCTGGTCTTCCGTCTTCGCATCCGAGAGAAAGTAGGTCTCCACTCCGCTCACCCGGTCGGCGCGCCCCCCATCGGGCATCGCGTTCACATGGATGCTCACGAACAAATCGCACGCCGCCTTGCAGAGCGCCCCGCGATCCGCCAGATCGATGAGGGTGTCGGTCGATCGCGTCAGCGAGACGGCGATGGCTCGACGCACCAGCTCCGCCCGTAACAGCCGTCCGATGGCCAGCGTGATGTCCTTCTCCACGAGGTGACCCGGGAAATAGCGACCGGGGTTCCCGGGATCGACACCGCCGTGGCCGGGATCGATGACGATGGCGTGGCGGTGGCGCAGCCCCGTGATCGGGTTCGGGGCGGAGCTGGGAGCGGCGGTGGAAGCAGGGGGGGAAGCGGCAATCGGTAGCTCGACCAGACGGCCCGTGCCCCCTCCGGACCCCGGGTCCCAGCGGTAGCGGCCCCCCAGCGCCCGCGGCACGCAGTCGGCGAGCCATTGGAGGGGCAGGAACACGCTGTCGCGCGCCACGTACGGCTCGCCCACGAGGCCGTACACGACGCCGCCGGCGCGCACGAATGCCGCACCCAGCTGGAACACAAACACGGCGCCGGAGAGACCCACCGTCACCCGGGAGCCATCCAGGACCGCCGTGAGGCCGAGCGGCGGTCCGAGTCGAAGGGCCGCGACGGCTGCCGTCCCGCGCTCCGTCGTCACCGGCACGCTCGTCTCACCGCGGGGCGTCGCGATCACCACGACCTGCGGCGGCAGGGGAGGCGCGACGGTCGCGAGCAGGGCCCACACCAGCACGCTCATGTCCGTTTCCCCTTTACGCCGCGCGCGAGCTCCCGCTCCGCCACACGCCGCCTCAGCTCTTCGCGCTTATCGTGCTGCTTCTTCGCCTTGGCGAGCGCGATCGCCACCTTGGCAAGGCCGTCCTTGAAGTAGAGCTCGAGCGGCACGATGGTGAGTCCTTTACGGCTCGTGCCGCCGACGAGCTTCCGGATTTCCTGCCCGTGGAGCAGCAGCTTGCGGGAGCGTGCGGGCGGCGGGTTGTTGTAGCTGCCCGGCAGATAGGCGGAGATCGAGAGTCCCTCGAGCCACACTTCGCCGTTGCGCACGTGCGCGTACGCTTCGCCCAGACTCGCTCTCCCCGCGCGCAGCGACTTGACTTCCGTTCCCGTGAGCACGAGGCCGGCCTCCCACGTCTCCAGGAGATGGTAGTCATGTCGCGCCCGCGGGTTGCGGGCTATGGAGACTTTGTCCACCGGGCCAGCGCAAGATAGAAATCGGGGTGGAAGCGGTCAAGCCAAGAGTTGACTTGAGGTTATACCGCCGTCTATATTCGCCGTTCCGCGAACGGGCCGAAGTGGTGGAACTGGTAGACGCGCTGGCTTCAGGAGCCAGTGGGCGCAAGCCCGTGGGGGTTCGAGTCCCCCCTTCGGCATGCGCAGGGAGGTTGTGAAGGTCGGTGGAGGTTGGTGGAGGTTTTGGAGGTTACCTCCACCATCTTCCACCATCCTCCACAACCCTGGACCAACCTGCAGTCGGCTCAGTATCTCGGCAGACTCGGGTCCACGTTCACCGCCCACGCGTCGATCCCGCCCCGGAGACTCCGCACTTTCGAAAAGCCTGCGGCCTTGAGGATCTCGAGCGCCTTGAGTGAGCGCGCTCCGTGGTGGCAGTGCGTCACGATCTCGCGGTGCCCGTCCAGCTCTCCCAGCCGATCCGGCAGCTCCCCCAGGGGTATCAGCACCGCGCCGTCGATGTGCGCGATCTCGTGCTCGTGCGGCTCCCGCACGTCGATCACCACCAGCTCCGGGTTCCGCTGCCATTCATCCCGGAGCTCCTCCGCGGTGATCTCTGCCCCGTCGTACGCCGGTTCGGCGCCGATGCCGCAGAACGCCTGGTAGTCGATCAGCTCGGTCACCGTGGGGTGCGCCCCGCAGACCGGGCAGTCGGGGTCCTTTTCCAGCTTGAGCTCGCGGAACTGCAACTTGAGCGCGTCGAACAGGACCAGGCGTCCGATGAGGGGCTGACCCGCGCCGAGGATGAGCTTGATCGTCTCCATCGCCTGGATCGAGCCGATGATCCCGGGGAGGACGCCGAGCACACCACCTTCAGCGCACGACGGGACGAGTCCCGGAGGCGGCGGCTCGGAGTAGAGGCAGCGGTAGCACGGCCCCTGGCGGGCGTAGAACACCGACGCCTGGCCCTCGAACCGGAAGATCGAGCCGTAGACGTTGGGCTTGTCGAGCAGCACGCATGCGTCGTTGACGAGGTAGCGGGTCGGGAAGTTGTCCGTGCCGTCCGCCACGATGTCGAACTCGCGGATGATGTCCAGCGCGTTCTCCGACGTGAGCCGCGTCTCGAACGTCTCCACCCGAACATTGGGGTTCAGGTCGTGGATCCGCGCGGTCGCGGACTCAAGCTTCGACACACCGACCGTGGACGTGCCGTGGAGGATCTGACGCTGCAGGTTGGTCTTGTCGACCACGTCGAAGTCCACGAGCCCGAGCGTCCCCACCCCCGCGGCCGCGAGGTAGAGCGCGGCGGGCGACCCGAGCCCGCCCGCGCCGACGAGCAGCACGCGTGCCGCCTTGAGTTTCTGCTGTCCCTCGACGCCCACATCGGGAAGGATGAGGTGGCGCGAGTAGCGCAGGATCTCTTCGTGCGACAGCTTGGGCAGCACGTCCGCCACCGCCGTTCCCCCGGCAATGCTCGGGATAATGGAGACCGTATCGCCCGACTGTACCGGCGTCTCGCGCTGGGCGAGCTGCCGGATGTCCCGGTCGTTCACGTAGACGTTCACAAAGCTGCGCAGCCGGCCGTCGGTAGCAAAGAGATGCGGCTTCAGGGCGGCGTGCTCGCCCGTGAGCCGGTCGAGCAGCTCCCCCACACTGCCCCCCTCCAGCTCGAGTGTGTCACGCCCGCCCACGAACGGGCGGAGCGGCGTTGGGATCAGAACCGTCACTGCCATACGACCTTCCGTTCCTCGCTGGTGATAGGCTCCTCATCGAAGGTCCCGCGGTCATGGGCCAGGACCCAGCTCTTGAGCTCGCCGGCCCGGCCGTGCCCCACGCCGACGATGACGTACGACAGCCAGGGCCAGGCGTGCTCGCGGTCGAATGCGGACGGTGCGGGCGGGTGGTCGGGGTGCGAATGGTACACCCCGATGACGTCGAGTCCGTCGCGCTCCAGCTTCTCCTGAGCGCGCCGGAACGACTCGGGATCGATGAGATAGCGGTTGCGCGCCGAGTCGGTCCGTTGGTTCATGAGCGGCACGAGCTGAACGGCGACCTTGCGATCACCCTCGAGCGCGCCGCCGATCAGGCCGCAGGCTTCGGCCGGGTAGTCCGCCTCGCCGTGCCGGCGGATCGCCGCCACATGCCGCGGGTCGAGTACGAGCGTCATCGACGCTCCCCCGCGAGCCGCCCTTGCTCGCTCAAGTACCGGTCCCCCGAATCCGGGGCGATGACGACCACCACGGCGTCGGACCGGTGGACGGCCGGACCGGCGGACAGCAGCCGCTCCGCCGCCACGATCGCGGCTCCGGATGACCACCCCACGAACAATCCCGCCTGCTTCGCCAATCGTCGCACCGCGTCCTCCGCATCCTCCGTGGTCACGAATTCCGTCCGCGTCGGAAGCGCCGGATCGTAGATGCCCGGCACGATCGCGGTCGCGAGGTGCTTCAACCCCTCCAACCCGTGGAACGGTCCGTCGGGTTGCACCGCGACGAGCTCGACGCCAGCACTCAATTCCTTCAAACGCCGCCCGGTTCCCATCAGCGTACCGGTCGTGCCGAGCCCCGCGACCAGGTGCGTGATCCGGCCGGCCGTCTGCCGCCAGATCTCCTCCGCGGTGGTGACGTAGTGGGCCCGCGCGTTCGCCGGGTGGTTGTACTGATCGGCGTACCAGTATCGGTGAGGCCACGTCGCCGCGAGCTCGTGGGCCGCACGGATCGCGCCGTCCGAGCCGTCGAGCGGGTCGGTAAAGATCACTTCCGCGCCGTACGTCGCGAGCAGCGCCTTGCGCTCCGCGCTCGCGTTCGCCGGCACGCACACCGTGACCTCGATGCCCGCGGCGGCGCCCAGCATCGCGTAGGCGATCGCCGTATTGCCGCTCGAGGAATCGAGCAGCCGCTTTGCGGGGAGCTCACCGCGCGCGACGCCGTCCCGCAGGATGTAGAGCGCTGCCCGGTCCTTCACCGACCCGCCGGGGTTGAGCCACTCGGCCTTGAGAAAGACCGACGGTAGAGGACGGTCGAAGACGGTAGAAGACGGTAGAGGGATGAGCGGCGTGTTGCCGACCAGCCCCCACAGCGCGGGCTCGACGCTCCCCGCCTCTACCGTCCTCTGCCGTCCTCTACCGCCCTCTACCGTCGTCTTCATTCCGCTCCCTTCGCGATCGGCGCCCCGACCAGGTTGCCCCATTCCGTCCACGAGCCGTCGTAGTTGCGCACCTTTTTCACGCCCAGCAGATACTTGAGCGCGAACCAGGTGTGGCTCGACCGTTCGCCGATGCGGCAGTAGGCGATGACCTCGTCCTTGCCGTCGATCACCTTGGCGCCCTTGTAGAGCTGCTGCAGCTCCTCGAACGGCTTGAATGTGCCGTCGGTCGCGACCGCCTTGCTCCACGGAACGTTCTTGGCGCCGGGGATATGCCCCGCACGCTGCGCGGTCTCGGTCATCCCCGGCGGTGCAATGATCTCGCCGACGAATTCGGGGGTGGACCGCACGTCCACCAAAGCGGTCTTCTTGGCCTTGAGCGCCTTCTCGACCTCCGGACGCCTGGCGCGGATCGCGGCGTTCGCTTTCTTAGGCACCGGATACGTCGTGGCCCGCACGCTCGAGCGCTCGGTCACCAGGTGACGCCCTTCCGCCACCCATTTCGCGCGGCCGCCGTTCATCAGCTTCGCATTGGTGTGCCCATACAGCTGGAGCAACCAGAAAGCGAACGCGGCAAACCAGTTGTTGTTGTCGCCATACAGGACGACCGTGGTCTTCGGCGTGACACCAGCGTCCGACAGGAGCTTCGCGAACGCCTTCTTGTCCGGGATGTCGCGCTGCACCGGATCGTTCAACTGCGACTGCCAGTTCCAGCCGACCGCGCCCGCGATGTGCCCGGAGTCGTAGGCCGTCGTGTCCACGTCGACTTCGATCAGGCGGATGCTTGGGTCAGTAAGGTGCCCCGCCACCCACTCGGTGGAAACGAGCACCTCGGGATGCGCGTACGCCACGCGTGCCTCCAATCAGGTTAAACCCGACAGCGCAAGTCGGGTTTCAGTCCAAAAAAAACAGTTGGGATGGCGGGTCTAGTTCCCGGCCAGCGCCCCGGCGATGTGATACAGCTCAGGCTCATCGTGCGTGAGGTCCGCGAGCGAGATGCCGGCCAACAGATCGTTGATCCGTTGCTCCAGCATTCGCCAGACGGGCCGGATGCTGCACGCAGCCTCCGGACTACATCGCTGAGGGTCGACGGGATGGAGATCGCAGTTCACTTCGAAGGTGACGTGCTCCGAGGCTTCGATCACGTCTTTGACGGTGATGACCTGGGGCTCACGGGCAAGGTGGTAACCGCCCTTGGCGCCACGGACCGAATCCACCAGACCGGCACGCCGTAGGCGCAAGAGAATCTGCTCCACGTAATCGTGGGGCAGCCGCTCCTGCTCGGCGAGCTCGCGCGCCGCGACCGGCCCCTGCCCCGCCCGCTTCGCGAGGTTCACGGAGACGATCAACCCGTATTCGGCCCAGGTGGTGACGCGCATAGAAACAATATACGGCGGTAGCCCCGCACAACCCAACCCCGCCCCGCCCAACCCTGCCCCCAGGCGGTAGAGGACGGTAGAGGACGGTAGAGGTCGTAAGCGCCTCGTCTACCGTCCTCTACCGCCTACTACCGTCTTCTACCGCCGCCCGATTCTCGGGCTCACCGAGACCCCCACCTGCACGCCGAACACGTTTTCCCCGGAGTTGCGCTGCAGCCACAGCAGGCGCGAGTTCAGGTTCCACATGAGCCGGCCGCCGTACAGATCGACCCCTAGTCCGCCATGCGCCCCCTGGGCGATGCCCCGGTCTGGGCCTTGGGAATAGACACCTGCGAGGAGGAGGCCGAACTGCCCGTACACCCGCCCCCATACCGGACGCACAGACGCCTCATAGCCCGGGGCGAAGAGTACGGCGCTCTCGTTGCAGCCCGTCGCGGGACAGGCACCGGTGATCCGCAGGGGGGCCAAGTCGATCTGGACGGCGACGGTGCCCGCCTTCTTGGTGTCGCGCCGGAATCGCGCCCCGACGAACGGAGCGCGCCCGTGCAGCGAGCCGGAGATTGGAATCAGAAAGCTCGCCGCCGGACCGACGGTACCGTCGAGGAATTCCCCCTTGCGCACACCGCCGAACGCAACGGACGCGCTCGCCACGGCCTCGAGGGCCTGGATCTGACTCCCCGGGACCTCGAGGAAGCGCCCCGCGAGGGTGGCGACGACCGCGCGTCCGGCATTCACGCGCATGCCGAGTCCGAAGGCGAGCGCGAGCTGGCTGGTCGCCGATGTGTTGGCGTTGCAGGAGATGAAGAGGAGGCAGAGCGAGTCGACCTCTGTGACCCGCGCCAGGCCGAGGGCCGTCAGCGCGAAGGGTGTGACGACACCTCGGGTACCGACCGGATAGTAGTAGGAGTCGAGCGCATACAGGCTCAGGCGCCGGAGGCCTTTATCGGTCGATAGATCGTTGTAGCGGGCGATCGTGAGACCCGTCTCACCCTCGTCGCTGGTAATCAGAGCGACGGACCCGCCGAACGACGAGAAACTGTGGCTCGCTCCGGAACGATCCTCCAAGGTGATCGACGAGTAGGTCGGACCAATGCGCGCCCGTCGTTGTGCGTGTGCCGAGGAAGCGCCCAACACCGCTAGCGCCGCGGCAACCAGACATGTCGTACGCATGCGCAACGGATAACGACGGCGGGGGGTCGGATTCGGTGACTCGAATCACGACCCCCTGTGTGACGGCGCTTACTTGACGAGCAATCCGATGATGAGGCCCGCGATGTTGAGGCGGACGAGCCACGACCAGAATGTCGCTTTGAGCAACGGTCGAACTTTGTCATACCACACGCCGCTGCCGACGGTGGACAACGCGATGGTGCACAACCAGAGGAGCGTCGCGAACTCCATTCCCGCCAGCGGGCCGCCCCCCTGCACCCACAGCCCGCCTTTGAGCCGTTGGTAGGAGCACGCGAGCAGCAACCCGAAGACGAGCGCCAACGCTGCCGCCTTGATCATCGCAGGGCCCATGAAGGTCTTCCTCTGTTCCGGCGACATCGGTGTCGAGAACGCGTCCATCCCCTTTGTGAAGACCTTCCCCCACATCACGAAGTCTGCGAAGAAGGCGCCGACGCCTGCGATCAGCCCCGCGACGATCCAGTTCATTGGTGCTCCTCCGGCGAAAGAGTGTGCACTCCAGACGGCCGTCCTCGGCTACTTGCGCTCCCCGGGCACCCCCAACTCCGTCATAGCCAGCAGATCGAGCACTGCTTCGAGGTCCTTCCCCTTCAGGACGCCCTTCTCCATCACGAGCTGCCGCACCGTCACGTTCTTCGCCACCGCTTCCTTGGCGAGCTTCGCCGCCTCGGCGTATCCAATCCTGGGCGCGAGGGCGGTGACGAGGGCAGGGCTACGCTCGAGCCAGTGCTCGCACTGGGCGCGGTCGGCTTCGATGCCCTCGATGCACCGCTCCGCCAACACGCGGGCCGCGTTCGTCAGAATGCGCATGGTGAACAGGAGGTTGTGCGCAATCACGGGCATCATGACATTGAGCTCGAGCTGTCCCGCCTCCGCCGCCGTTGCGATCGTGACGTCGTTCCCGAGCACCTGGTAGCACACCATGTTCACCATCTCGGCGATCGACGGGTTCACTTTCCCCGGCATGATGCTCGAGCCCGGCTGCACCGGGGGCAGGACGATTTCCGCGAGTCCGGTGCGCGGGCCCGAGGCAAGCAGGCGGAGATCGCTCGCGATCTTGCCGAGGTCCATGGCGTACGTGCGCAGTGCCCCCGAAAACGCCGCCGCGTCCCCCATGGACTGCATCAGCTGAACGCGGTCCTTCCCCTCCCGCAGCTCGATGCCGCTGATCGCGCGGAGGTGCTTCACCATCAGGGCCGGGTACGCGGGCTCGGCGTTCAGGCCCGTCCCGACGGCGGTGCCTCCGATGCCGAGGTCGCGTAGCGCGTCGGCCGCGTGGGCCACGCGGTCCGCCCCGCGCTCGATCGTGTGGCCGTAGGCGGCGAACTCCTGACCGAGCCGAATCGGCGTTGCGTCCTGCAGGTGCGTGCGCCCCGACTTGAGGATCTTGTCGAACGCCTTGCCCTTCGTCAGGAAGGCTCGCGCCAGCCGACCCACGGCGTCGAGCAGCGCGGGCAGCTCCGACAGCGCCGCCAGCCGGATGGCCGTGGGGATGACGTCGTTCGTCGACTGGGCCATGTTGACGTGGTCGTTCGGATGCACCGGTTGGTATTCGCCGCGCTTACCGCCCAGCAGCTCGTTCGCGCGATTGGCGAGGACCTCGTTACAGTTCATGTTGTGCGAGGTGCCCGCCCCCGCCTGGTAGGGATCCACCACGAACTGGTGGCGGTGTTCGCCGGCCAGCACCTCGTCCGCCGCCCGCACGATCGCATCGGCGAGCTTGGGGTCGAGACGTCCGGTCTGCTTGTGCGTGAGGGCGGCGGCCTTCTTGATCCAAACGACGGCGTTCACGAACGGCGCGAGCGGCAGAAGCTGGGAGATGGGGAAGTTCTGGCGGGCCCGCTCGGTCTGGATCCCGTAGAGCGCGTCGGCAGGAACGGGCAGCTCGCCCAGGGGATCACGCTCGATGCGGGTGCCGCTCATGGCCTCCGTCCGTTCGGTCACGGCGCCGTCGGTCTCGAACCAGGAATCGCCCATGGATACCCAGGATCTGCTGCAGCACTTGCCCGAGCGCGCTCGCTTCTCGGACGCCAAGATGACCAAGCTGGATTGCTTCCGCTCGGACCGGCTCTTGATCGGCCTGAACTGCTTCGAGCCGGGGCAGGAGCAAACGGTGCACACGCACGCCGGAGCCGACAAATTCTATTTGGTTGTGGCGGGAAAGGCGAGGTTCGCCGTGGGGCACCAGACGATCGAAGCGTGCACCGGCGACCTGATCCTGGCACCGGAGGGCGTGCCGCATGGAGTCGAGCGCGCGCTGGAGCGGACAGTCGTGCTCGTCGCGATCGCCCCGGCGCCCTGATCACTTCGTGGGCTCCACCCTCAAGCTGTCGTTGAATCGGTTGAAGTACTCCGTCATCCCGATGACCAGCGTGATCTCCACGATCTGGCCCTCGTCCCACGCCGCCCGCAACCTGGCGTACAGCTCGTCCGTCACCAGATGCCCCGACACGTGCACGACGTCGGCGTACTCGAGCGCCGCCCGCCAGCCCGCTTCCAGCCGCTCCAGCGGAGCCCGCCCTGCCCGGTCCTGGAGCGCTTCGACCACGTCCGCGCTCGCACCCTTCTGTCTTGCCAAGACAGTGTGAGAGTTGAGTCAGTATCGGCAGCGATTCAGATGAGAGATGCGCACCCACAGCAGCTCTTTCAAGAGCGAGGGAACCGTACCCTCGTTCATCACGGTGCGGAAATGGGCGATCATCGTCCGCAGGTGGTCGGGGCGGAGCGCCACCGTGCGAAACATGTTGGGGACGTTCCCTCGCTCCTTCAGGTAGGTCTCGAAAATCGGCCGCACGTCCGGCGCCGCCTGATCCGGCGTGAGCGGCGTGATCCGCGGTGGCGTCATGGCATGTCTCCCGTTCGTTTCCCCCAGCCGATCTTGAACAGCTGCACCGCGGCGTGGTAGCCCACCGATCGCACGAGAGCGAACACCCCGAGCACGGTGAGCAAGATCGCGGTGTAGAACCGCCACCATAGCAGCATCGTCACCTGGCGCGCACCGAAATCCCCGGCGAACCCGTTCAGGAAGGCCACCTCGAGCCCGCCGCCTCCCGAAGGAAGCGGCACCACCAGGGGCGCATGCAGGAGGGCGAGCGAGCCGAAGAACATCTGATGGAACGCGGGCTGGTCCGGCAGGCCCCAGGAGAGCGCGGGCAAGACGAGAGCCCGCGCGGCGACACTGACCACGGTCAGCAACGCCCCCGCGCCGAGTGCCCACCGCGGAGCCCGCTGCACGTGCGCCCACGCCACCCGCCACTGGCGACGCACCCGGTGCCGAACCATCCCGGAGCGCACGAGGCGCTGCAGCAGGTAGATGACCAGCAGCACGAGCAGCGCCACGATTTCGACGGTGACCAGCTCGCCGGCGCGGTGACGGTGCAGCCAGATGCGCGCCGCGTCCCGCCAATCGGGCACGTAGTACGCGACCAGGGCCGCGGCGGCGATCACGAACACGGGCCACTCGGCCGCGACCTCCACGCCGATCGCCACCAGCGCGGTAACCGGTCGGAGGCGGGCCTCCGCAAGGCCGAGGAAGCGCGCCGGCTCACCGCCCAGACGGTTCGGCGTGAGCTGGGAGGCCGCTTCCCCGTAGAGGTTCAGCCGGAACGCATCGCTGAACGAGAGCCGACGACCGGCCGTCCAGACGGCGAGCTGGATCCGCCAGGCGCGGACGAGACAGTCCACGCCGAGCAGCCCCAGGGCGAGCAGGTGGCTCATCTAGTCGGAGCAGTCGCCCAGCGGGTAAATGAAGCCGCAATTTGGGCAGGGGCTCTTACATCCCCACGGCTTGGGTCGCACCTCGGCGCCGCAGCGCAGGCAGGTCGGCCGCGGCCTAGCCGAGGCGATAGGCGCCGGTGAGGAAGGGATTGGCGCGGCGCTCGCGTCCGATGGTGGTTTCCGGTCCATGCCCGCTGTACACGATGGTCGAATCGGGAAGCGTAAGCAACTCGCGCTCGATGCTTTTCAGCAAGGTGTCGAAGTCGGCCCCCGGCAGGTCGGTCCGCCCGATCGATCCCTGAAACAGGACGTCGCCGCTGAACGCCACGCCCTGGCCCTCGAACACGACACTGCCGGGGGAGTGCCCGGGAGCGTGACGGACGCGGACCGCGAGTCCTCCAACCCGCAGCTCGTCGCCGTGCGCGAGCTCGCGGTCGGGCGGGGGCAACCGCTCGGCGCGCATGCCGAAGCCCAGGGCCTGCTCCGGGACGTGATCGTACAGTATGCGGTCCGCCGGATGCAGGTAGACCGGGGCGCCAGTATCGGCCTTGAGCCGTGGGACGCCCAGGACGTGGTCGATGTGCGCATGGGTGAGCCAAATCCCGATCGGCCGGACGCCCTCGGCCTGCAGCTTGTGAGCGATCAGACCGGCCTCCTCGCCCGGGTCGATGATCGCACACTCGGCCGCCGCTTCGTCGATCAGGAAGTAGCAGTTCTGCACGAAGTGACCGTTCGGGATCTGTACGACCTTCATTCTCTGACGGCCTCGCGCGCCATGCGCACCAACTGCGGCTCCTCGCGCAGCGCCGCGAGGTACTTCTCGACGGCGATCGCGGCCGTCGTGGCGTCACCGACGGCGGTCGTGATCTGGCGCGTGAGCTGGCTGCGCACGTCCCCCGCGGCAAAGAGACCGGGGATGGAGGTCATCATCCGGTCGTCGGTGACGAAGTAGCCCCCGGCGTCGTGCTTGAAGTGGCCCTCGACGAGCCCCGCGTTGGGCTTGAACCCGATGAAGATGAACACACCTCCGACCAGGAGGTTCGAGCGCGCCCCGGTCACCGCGTCGACGAGCTCGAGGTGGTGGATGCCCCGGTCGGTACCCTTGATCTCGACCACCTGCTTGTTCCAGATCATCTCGATCTTGGGGTTCGCGAACGCGCGCTCCTGGAGGATCTTGGACGCGCGCAGCTGGTGGCGGCGATGCACGACGTAGACCTTGGACGCATAGCGGGTGAGGTAGTCCGCCTCCTCGACCGCGGCGTCTCCTCCGCCCACGACCGCGAGCACTTCACCCTTGAAGAACGCCCCGTCGCACACCGCGCAATACGACACACCCTTCCCCGCGTACTCCTTTTCTCCCGGCACGCCGAGCTTGACGGGGGTGCCGCCGGCGGTGAGGATCACGGCCGGCGCCCGATAGGTCCGGCCCCGTGCCGTGGCCACGTCGAACCAGCCGTCGTCCCGCTTCCGGATCCGCTCCACCGTGTCGGTGACGATCTCGGCGCCGAATTTCTTCGCGTGCTCGGCCATCTTCTGCGCCAGCTCCCATCCCTTGACGCTCTCGAACCCGATGTAGTCCTCGATCAGGTCGGTGTTCAACAGCTCCCCGCCCGGCGCCCCCCGCTCGATCGTCAGCGCCTTGAGCATCCCGCGCCCTGCGTACATGGCGGCGCATAGCCCGGCGGGGCCCGCACCGACGATGATCACGTCGTACTCGGTTTTGGTGTGGTCAGTCATCAGTCATCCGTTCTCCGTCGGGGTCGCGCAGCTCCAGCCGAGGCGCATCGGCGGCTCCGGCGAGCGCTTGGGCAAGCCGCTCGCGGAACCGAACTGTTTCGACCTCGACATCGGGCCGTTGGGGGCCCGCCAGCTTCTCGAGCGCCGACCGGCCGACGACCGCGACGCCATGCCGATTCCCCCGCCGCTGGTGGAGCAACGCGGCTGCCCCCTGGATCAACCCCTGCCAAACACGTGCCGCCGCTTCATCGCCGTCCCTAAGTATAGAACGCCAGACGGTTTCCAGGGCCTCGTGGGCGAGCCAGTACTCGCCGGTGTTGAATAAGTCGCATGCGCGCGTCAGGATCGCTTGACGCTCTGCGGGTGTCATGGGACGTAGAAGGCGGCAGAGGGCGGTAGAAGACGGTAGAGGTGGGCCTTCGTCCAACCTCTACCGCCCTCTACCGTCATCTACCGCCCCTATAGTCAGCAAGTTCAGCGCCCCGTGACAGCTCGAAATCGTCCCCACCAGCACCGCCGCCGCCGAGCCGCTCGCGCCCGCCGCCCGCACCACCGCGTCGCCCGCGAGCACCGCGTCCACGGCGAAGGTCCCTACGCCGAACACGTGATGGCGGCAGACGAAGAGCGCCGGCCCATGCACCGGCTCGCCCGCCACCCGCAGCCGCTCCGTCAGCCCGCGGATCGCGTCTCCCATCTCCCACGTCCGCGCGCTACCGATGGCGGGACAGACGGCGGGCTCGATGCAGTGCGTGGGACAGATCCAATCGGCGAACGAGACAAACCGGGTGCGGTCGGCTCCCGTGCGGTCGTAGGGCGTGCCCGGCGCGCCCGGCACCGGGGCGGCGTCGATGGCGCGTCCCGGCCATCGCTCGCGCGCGCGGGCCATGAGCCACTGGAACATGAGGTGCGGCATGAGCGGCGACGGCACGATGTAGTCCTCGGACCCCGTCGTCGACGCACTGGCGGCTCCGCCCAGGAGCTCACCGAGATAGTCCCCCCACTCGCGCACCACGAAGGCGCGGTCTCGGGCCTCGCCCAACTCCGCGCGCGCCCGGCACGCAGGGTCTCGATCGACGACCACGACTCGCCGGAAGTGCGCCTTGCCTCGCTCCCTGGCCTTGGCGAGTTGCCCCGCGTAGAACGTCCCGTAGCAGCCGCCACCGATGACCACCACATCGCGCATGACGACCGGGTCACCCACGCCTAAACGTCTCCGCCGGTGACCGGAAGGATTTCACCGCTCACGCCGCGCGCGTCGTCGCTCGCGAGGTACAGCACCGCCGCCACGAGCTCGTCGAGCTCCACCCAGCGGACCTTGGCGCCCTGCATCTGCGCCAGATTGTCGGCCGTCTTCATCGTGCCGGGCGCGACGCCGTTCACTCGGATCCGGTCGTCGCGGAGCTCTTTCGCCAAGGCGCGGGTGAGCCCGGCCACGGCGGACTTGGCGGCGGTGTACGCCGCCAGCTGACTCTGCGGCTTCAAGACCGCCGCGGAGGCGAAGTTCACGATGGCTCCGCCACCGCGATCGCGCAACGCGGGAATCGCCGCCTGCGACACGTAAAGCGTCGTCTTGATGTTGATCGCGAGCTCGAGCTCCAGGCGCTCCGGCTTGAGATCGAGCACCGGACCGTAGCTCACGAGCCCGCCGGCGACGTTCACCACGACGTCGAGACCCCCGAAGCGCTCTCGAGCGACGGCCACCGCCCGACGGGCCGCGTCCGGCGTGGTCAGATCACCCGCCGCGGCATGGACGGGGAAGCCCTCCCCCGTGAATTCCTTCGCCCGGTCGGCCAGGCCGGCGGCGTTCACGTCCGCGATGACGAGCTGCGCGCCCGCTCGACCGAACCCCCGCGCGACCGCGTGGCCGATCTGGCCCACGCGACCCACCCCCGTGATGAGCGCGACTTTGCCGCGAAAGTCAGGAGGCATGCGCGACGATCTCATCCACGGGAGGAGCGCCGCGCCGCGCGAAGACGACGGTGCCGTCCCGCTGCACGACGTACACCGAGCGCTGGATGCCCTGACCGTCGTCTTTCAGCGCGTGGTAGGCGCGGGCGATCGCGCGGTCGGGGTCCGAGAGCAGGGGAAAGTTGAAACGGAGCTTCTTCACGTAGCTCGCGTGGGCGTCCACACCGGCGGGGTTGACGCCGAACGGCTGGATGCCCGCGTTCTGGAACTTGGCCATCTCATCGCGCACGGCGGAGAGTTGGCGGTTTCAGCCGGGGGTGTTGTTGCCGGGATAGAACACCAGGGCGACCTGTTTCGTCTTCAGGACGTCGGCCAGGCTGTACGTGTTGCCATCCGACGCGGCAGCGGTGAACGGGGGCGCCTTGGTGCCGACGGCCAGCAGCTCGCTCATGTGATTGCCCTACGGTTCTGCGGGACGGTTTCGCGTGACGCCGTTGCTCGACGCGTTTCAAGTTCTTCGAGCCATTTGAGGGGAATGTCCAGCCCGCCAAGGGGCGCATGCGAATCCCCGAGCTCCAAGTCGCCATGCCAGTCCGAGCCGCCGCTGATGGCCAGGCCCAGGCGCTGAGCGATGCCCGTGAGTCGCCGCTCGGTGCCGGGGGAGTGGCTCGGGTGACGCACCTCGAGGCCGTCGAGACCCTGCTCCTGGAACTGGCGGATTTGGCCGTCCGTGCCGTGGTCGCCGAGGTGAGCGGCGACGGCGACGCCACCGACCGCGTGCACCAGCTCGGTGACCTGCTGCAGCGTCGGGAGCGGCTTCTCGACGTACGCAGGCCTGCCCCGGCCCAGATAGCGCGCAAAGGCTTCGTTCATGTCGACGCACACGCCATGCCGGACCAGAAGGCGAGCCACGTGGGGGCGCCCCAGCGCCCCGCCGTCCGCCGCTTGCACGACGTCTCCGAGATCGATCGCGACGCCGAGCCGGCGCAGGTGCCCCACGATCTGCTCGGCGCGACGGTGGCGTGCGGCCCGGGTGCCGGCGAGGAATTCCTCGAGCCGGGCATGACCCGGCGGCAGAAAGTACGCGAGCAAGTGGAGCTCGCCCCACGGCGCCTTCACGCTGAACTCGCAACCCGACACGATGCGCACCCCGAGCGTCTCCCCCACACGCGTTGCCTCGGGAACGCCGCCGGTCGTATCGTGGTCGGTGAGGGCGATCGCGACCAGACCCGCCGCGTGCGCCCGCCGGGCGACTTCGGCCGGCGCGTATTCCCCGTCCGACGCCGTCGAGTGGCAGTGCAGGTCAACGCGCGCCGTAGGCACCCTCCGGCGCGGTCCAGGCAGGCTGGGACTGCCGGAACAGGTCGACGAGCTCCCGCTCGGAGAGCTCAGCCAGCGCGGCGTCGGGACTGCGACTGCCCACGGGCGCGTAGCGGCTGAAGCGACGGCGGCGCTCGGGGCCGGTCCCTTGCTCGAACACCACGCCGAACTGGTCGCGGTCGTACACCGTCACGCGCCCCGCCGGGGCCACCTCCCACGTCTCCCCGTCGACGACGATCGTCCGCCCCGCCACGGCCGCTCCCTACGCCTCGGTGGGCGCCGCGAGGGAAACCTCGCTCCACAGCTCCCAAGCATCCGGGGCGTAGGTCCCGAGGCTCTGCAGCCGCCTCTCCAGCTTGATCTCTTCGGGCAGGCGCGACGCCTGGGCGCGGTGTGACATTTCCGTCTGACTTTCGGAGAACTCCGTGAAGAGCTGCGGGTCCTTGGCGTTGCGGAACAGCCAGATGCGCTGGCCGCGTGCTTCGGCGAACTGACACAACTCCCGCAGGGTGGCGAGGTAGTCGGCCTCGTTGGTCGGAGGCACACGTACCCGAGCCGCGGTCAGCACCTTGGGCATGTCTAGATCGCTCCCTCGGGAAAGTCCTCGAGCGCGCGTTTCACGTCGGAGAGGAACCGATCGGCGTCGGCGCCATCCACGACGCGGTGATCGTACGACATCGACACCATCCCCATCGTGCGGATTGCGATCGTGTCGGTCCCGTCCGCCAGCGTCACCACCTTGGGCCGCTTCTCGATCGCGCCCACGCCGAGGATCGCCACCTGGGGCTGGTTGATGATCGGCGCACCCGCATACGACCCGAACACGCCCGGGTTCGTGATGGTGAATGTGCCTCGCTGGATCTCGTCGGGCAAAAGCTTCTTGGTCCGCGCGCGCTCGCCCAGGTCGTTGATCGTGCGAGCCAACCCGGCGAGCGACAGCTCGTCGGCACGCTTCACGACCGGCACGATGAGCCCCCACTCGAGCGCCACCGCGATCCCGATGTTCACATCGCGACGGTAGATGATGTTGTCGCCCGACACGGCGGCGTTCACGACCGGGTGTGTCCGCAGATTCTCGGCGCAGGTCTTCGCGATGAACGCGAGATAGGTGAGGTTCACGCCGCGCTCCGCGTAGGCGGCTTTGTGCTTGCGGCGGAGCTCGGCCACGCGGCTGTAGTCGATCTCGAAGAAACTCGTCACGTGCGCCGAGGTGCGCCGCGACATGATCATGTGATCCGCGGTGATCTTGCGGATCTTCGAGAACGGCTCGACCCGGTCGCCCGGCCAGGGCTCGACGGTGGGGTGCTGGACGGGGCCGGAGGCCCCGGGAGCCGGGAGCCGGGAGCCGGGAGCAGTGGGTGCCGGCGCCCCGCGCTCGATGACGCCCAGGATGTCCTGCTTGGTGACCCGGCCCGCGAAGCCCGTTCCGGGAATCGTCGAGATGTCGACCTGATGCTCGGCCGCGATCTTGCGAACCAGGGGCGTGGATTTGCGGCGCAGGCGCTCGTCGGCGGTCTCGGCCCCGTCGCCCTTCGGGACGACGGGGGAGGACGGGGAAGGTCGGGGGAGGACGGGGGAGGTTGAGGGCGGCGAGACCGCGGTGCCCCCGGGAGCAGCGGGTGCCCGCTGGGCTGCTGCGACCGGGGGCGCCGCGGGCGAAGCCGCCGTGGCGGGGGCTGCGGTGGCGGCGGCGCCCTTGTCGGTTTCGATCACCGCCACGAGCGTCTGCACCGGGACAGTCTGTCCCTCCTGGACCTTGATCTCGGCCAAGACGCCCGCGGACGGCGCCGGGATCTCCGCGTCCACCTTGTCGGTCGAGATCTCGAACAGCGGCTCGTCCCGCTTGACCTCGTCGCCGAGCTTCTTGAGCCACTTGCTCAAGGTGCCTTCGGCGATCGACTCGCCCATCTGGGGCATCAACACGTCAACGCGCGCCATGCAGTCTCCTCAGTACGCCGCCAACCAACGCGCCGCTTTCACGATGTCCTCCGTCTGCGGCAGCACGAAATCCTCCAGCGTCGGCGCATAGGGCAGCGGCACGTCGTGCGCGGTCACCCGCATGATCGGGCCGTCGAGCCACGCGAACGCCTGCTCGTTGATCCGCGCGGCGATCTCGCCGGCGAGGCCACCGGTTCGCGTGTCTTCGTGCACGATGAGTACCTTGTTCGTTTTCTGCACCGTCCGCATGATCGCGGCGTCGTCCATCGGCAACAGCGTCCGGAGGTCGAGCACCTCGACCGCGAGGCCGTCGTCCTTCGCCAGCTGGTCCGCCGCCTCGAGCGACTTCCAGACCGTGGCCCCGTAGGTGACGATGGACAGGTCCTTCCCTTCTCGGGCGAGCCGCGCCTCGCCGATCGGGGTGAGGATCTCCTCCTCGTCCGGGAGCGCTTCCTTGATCCGGCGGTACAGCCACTTGTGCTCCAGGTAGATCACCGGGTCGTCGTCCCGGATCGAGGCCTTGATCAGACCCTTCGCGTCCCGCGCGGTGGCGGGATACACGATCTTCAAGCCCGGGGTGTGAAAGAACGCCGCCTCGGGGTTCTGCGAATGGAACGGACCACCCCGCACGTACCCGCCGCAGGGACCCCGGACGACGATCGGGGTCGCGAGCCCGGCGCGGTAGCGCGCGGTGGCGACGTAGTTCGTGAGCATGTCGTAGGCGCAGGAGATGAAGTCGATGAACTGCATCTCCGCCACGGGGCGCATCCCCATGTGGGCCGCGCCGGCCGCCGCGCCGACGATCGCCGCCTCCGAGATCGGTGTGTCGATGACGCGCGCCTCGCCGAACTTCTTGGTGAATCCTTCGGTCACCTTGAACGCGCCGCCGTACGCCCCCACATCCTCCCCCAGAATGAACACCCGGGGATCGCGGTCCATCTCTTCCCACAGCCCCTGGCGCAGGGCTTCGAGGTAAGTGACGTCGGCCATCAGAGGCTCCGGTACCAGTGGCGCGGCGCCGCCGCCGGGCCGGCATACACCCCGCCCAGCGCCGACTCCCCCGGCGGGAGCGGTTCGTCGATGCAGGCATCGGTCGCCTGATCGATCTCGACCTTCACGCGGTCGTCGATCGCCTTCAGCTCACGCTGCTCGGCCCACTCGTGCTGGATCAGCTGCTTCACGTAGCGGTCGACCGGGTCGTTCTCCTTGGCCCACCAGTCGAGCTCGTCCTTGGCCACGTAGTGCTGGTCGTCATGCTCGGCGTGGCCCTTGCGGCGGTACGTCTTGACCTCGACGAACTGCACGCCGTGACCCCGCCGGGCCCGCTCGACCGCGAGCTTGGTCACCTCGTACACCGCGAGCACGTCGTTCCCGTCCACGGTCACGGCGGGGATGCCGTATCCCTTCGCCTTCTCGGCGAGGTCCTTCACCGCGAACTGCTTCTCGGGGGGCGTCGAGTACGCCCAGCGGTTGTATTCCGCGATCACCACGAGCGGGACCCGCTGCACCGCGGCGAAGTTGAGTCCCTCGTGGAACGTCCCGGTCGAGGTTGCGCCGTCGCCGACATAGACCAGCCCCACTCGTGGCTCGCCCCGCAGCTTGAAGGACAGCGCGATCCCGGCCATCACCGGAACCATGTCGCCGAGATGCGAGATCTGACCGAGGTAGCCCTTCTCGAGATCGTTGAAATGGACGTTCAGCTCGCGCCCGCGCGTGGGGCCCTCCGCCTTGGCCATGTACTGGCGCAGGATCGCCAGCGGCTGGGCGCCCATGACGAGCATCGAGCCCAGGTTGCGGATCAGGGGCGAGAGGATGTCCGGGTTGGGCCCTCGGGCGAGGGCATAGGCCGACCCGACCGACTCCCCCTCCTGACCGAGGGAGCGGAACAGGCCGCCGATGACCTTGCTCTGGCGGTACAGGGCGGTGAGCCGCTCCTCCAGGGTCCGGGTGAGCCGCAGGTAGCGATAGATTTCGAGGAGCTGGTCGCGGGTGAGCCCCGCCGGGAAGGGCGGCGACTGCGGGATCGATGCGGCGCGCGATGCCATGACGTAAATTGTAGTGGGCGTGAAACTTGGCTGGACGGAGCGGCCAAATCAAGCGCCGGCGCGAGGAGGCCGTATGGCGACGTTGAAGCTGCGGGTGACAGGGATGACGTGCGGGCACTGTCAGATGAAAGTCGAGAAGGCGCTGACGGGCGCGCCCGGTGTGTACTCGGCCGTCGTCGACCTCTCGGCCGGCGAAGCGGAGGTGGATTTCGACGACGACGCCGCGACGACGGACCAGCTCATCGCGGCGGTCGCGAAGGCGGGGTACGGCGCGAAGGTGGCGGGCTAGTGGGCTAGTACGCCCCCCGGAGCTCGTGGCCCGGCTCCACCTGTTTGTGCACCTCCGCCAGGAAGCGCTTGGCGAGGCGGTCCAGCTCCGACTCGCCCACCTGATCGGTGCCGAGCTCCACCAACGTGTAATGCCCGCCTTCGGCGCGGGCACTGATCGTCACCTTGCCGAGGGCGCCCGCGTAGGTGCGCCGCCGCGCCGCTTCGTCGGCAGGGGCGAGGCGGGCGCCGAAGAATGCTTTCGCCTGCGCCAGCACGTCGTCGGGGCTCAGCGTCGTCCGATGAAAATACTTCACCGGCTCTCCTCCCATGCCGGCTTGAACCGCCGCAGCGTCAGGCTGTTCAGGACCACGCTCAGGCTGGACCACGCCATCGCCGCGCTGGCGAGCACCGGCGAGAGCAGCACGTGGAACCACGGGTACAGCGCCCCGGCGGCGACGGGGATGCCGATCACGTTGTAGACGAACGCCCAGAACAGATTCAGCCTGATCGTCCCCATGGTGCGCCGTGACAGCTGGATCGCGGTCACCACGTCGCGCAGATCGCCGCGGATCAGGGTCACGTCCGACGCTTCTATGGCGATGTCGGTGCCCGTCCCGATCGCGATCCCCACGTCGGCCTGCGCCAGGGCCGGTGCGTCGTTGATGCCGTCGCCGACCATCGCGACGTGCTGGCCCTGCCGTTGCAGCTTTTTCACGATGTCGGCCTTCTGCGTCGGGAGCACCTCGGCCACGAGATCGTCGATCCCAACCTCGTTGGCCACCGCTTGCGCGCCACGCTTTGAGTCCCCCGACACCATCATGACCGCGAGTCCCATTCGCTTCAGAGAGGCCACCGCCTGGGGCGTGGTCGGCTTGATCGGGTCGGCGATCGCAATCACCGCATACACGGTGTTGTTCACCACCACGATCACCGGGGTGCGCCCCTGGGCCGCGAGGCGGTCCGCGTCCGGACCGAGCGTCCCGAGCTCGAGGGTACGCTCGCGAGCGTGGCGCAACGAGATCACCTCGACGATGCGGCGGTCCACGGTGCCGCGCACTCCCCGTCCTTCCATGACCGCGAACCTCTCGACCGGCAGCATCTCGACCTGCCGATCCTTGGCCGCCCTGACCACGGCGAGCGCGAGCGGGTGCTCCGAGCGCTGCTCCACCGAGGCGGCCCACCTGAGCACTTCGGCCGGCGCCAGCGGCGTGTCGTCCGCCCGCTTGGCGGTGACGATATGCGTGACGGATGGCCGACCTTCGGTGATAGTACCGGTCTTGTCGAGCAGCAGGGTGCGGACACGGGCGAGTCGATCGAGCGCTTCGCCGCTCCGGATCAACACGCCGTACTCGGCGGCCCGGCCCGTGCCCACGAGGATCGCCGTGGGCGTGGCGAGGCCGAGCGCGCAGGGACAGGCGATGATGAGCACCGTCACGAGCCCCACGGTCGCGAACACCAGACCCGGCGCGGGCCCCAGGTCGTACCAGATCACGAACACCGCGATCGCCAGTGCGATAACGATGGGCACGAACACGCCCGCGACCCGATCGGCGAGCTTCTGGATCGGCGCCTTGGTGGCCTGGGCGTCCTCGACCAGCTGCACGATCTGACCCAGCGCGGAGTCCTTGCCGACCCGCGTGACGCGGAACGTCACGCTGCCCGTCGTGTTCAGCGTCGCGCCCATGACCTCGTCACCGATCTTCTTGGCCACGGGCATTGGCTCTCCGGTCAGCATCGATTCATTCACCGCGGAGGCCCCCTCGGTGACGATACCGTCCGCGGGGATCCTTTCGCCAGGCTTCACGATCGCGAGATCCCCCGGTACGACCGCCTCGACCGCGATGTCGGTCTCCTTGCCCTCGCGGACGACGTGCGCCGTGCGGGGGCGAAGCCCGGCGAGGCGCCGGATCGCTTCCGAGGTACGGCCCTTGGCGCGTGCCTCGAGCAGCCGCCCGAGGAGGATCAGCGCGATGATGGCGGACACGGCCTCGTAGTACACATCGGCCGGACGGCCCGCCGCAGCGAAGGCACCGGGGGCGAAGGTGGAGACGAGCGAATACAGGTAGGCCGCGCCCGTGCCCACGGCGATGAGCGTGTTCATGTCGGCGGTGCGGTGCCGGAAGCCGCTCCAGGCGCCCCGGTAGAATTGGCCACCGGACCAGACCACCACCGGCAGCGTGAGCAAGGCGAGCCCGACCTTGATCCATTGCGGGTCGAGCGTGCCGCGCCCGGCGAGGCTCTCCTGGAATCGCACGGCGAGGGGCATGAGCAGGCGTCCGAGCAGATCGACCCGCTTCACCGTCGCATCGGCGTCGTGCGCCATCAGCGCCATCGAGCCGAGCATGCTCACGAGCGTCACGGCGGCCGCGAGGGCGAACTTCCCCGCGAGCGAGCGGACCTCGCGCGCCCGGGCGAGCCGCTCCCGCTCGAGCGGATCCTCGGCGGCAATCGGCTCGGCCACGCGGAAGCCCGCCCGCTCGACGGCCTGCTCCAGCGCCGCGGCGGTGGTGGCGCCCGGGATGTAGTCCACCGTGACGATCTCAGTGGCCTGGTTGGCGGCGGCGCGGATCACGCCCGGCACGTCGCGCAACGCCTGCTCGAGCGGCGCAACGCTCGGCGCGTAGTGCAGCTGGTCGACGGTGAACGTGACGCCGGCCTGGCCGCAGTCGTAGCCCGCCGCCCGGACCGTCTTGATCAGCTCGGTCACGTTCGTCTCGGCGTCGTCATAGTCCACGGCGCCCTTGCCGGTGGCGTAGTTGACCGTGGCGTGGGCGACGCCGCCGGCGCTCCCCAGCGCCGCCTGCACGGTGGCGGCGCACGAGGCGCAGCTCATCCCCTCGATCGGCAGGACGATGCGGGCCTTACTCATGGGATGCGTGCGGGGAGGTCGAGGGCCGCCGGTCGGCGCCGGCAGGCTCCACCACGAGGAGCCCCTTCAGCATGTTCATACCGCAGCGGAAGCGGAATTCGCCCGCCTCCTCGGGTGTGAACTCGACGGGCGTAGTCTGAAACGCCGGGAGCACGGCGTCGATCCCGAAGTCCTCGAACACGACCCGCTCGGAACAGTCCGCGGTCTCGTCGCGGTAAAACTGGAGCCGCACCGGCTCGCCGGCCCGTACGACGACCGTATCGGGTGTGTAGCCCCCTTTTACGACCACCCGCACTTCCTGCACGCCGGCAACGGTGCGCGCCCCGGTGGCGGACCCCCGTGAGAGCAGGAAGTACCACAGCACCCAGACGATGGCGGCGAGGCCGACAGCCGTAACGACGTACTGCGCGACGCTCACGCCTTCTCGTAGTACTCGATACCGAGGTGGGTGATTTGCTCCTCGCCCATCAGCCACCGCAGCGTGTTCTTGAGCTTGGTCTGTTGGATGAACAAATCGTGCTCGGGATACAGCCCCGGGGCCGTCTGGGGGCTCTTGAAGTAGAACGACAGCCACTCCTGGATCCCCGACAGGCGCGCCCGCTGCGCCAGGTCGAAGAACAGGGCCAGGTCGAGCACGATCGGGGCGGCGAGGATGGAGTCGCGGCACAGGAAGTCGACCTTGATCTGCATCGGATAGCCGAGCCATCCGAAAATGTCGATGTTGTCCCAGCCCTCCTTGTTGTCCCCGCGCGGCGGATAATAGTTGATGCGCACCTTGTGGAACACGTTGCCGTACAGCTCGGGATACTGGTCGGGCTGCAGGATGTATTCGAGCACGCCGAGCTTCGACTCTTCCTTGGTCTTGAACGATTCGGGATCGTCGAGGACCTCGCCGTCCCGGTTTCCCAGGATATTCGTCGAGTACCAGCCCGCGAGCCCGAGCATGCGCGCTTTGAAGGCGGGTGCGAGCACGGTTTTCATCATCGTCTGGCCGGTCTTGAAGTCCTTGCCGCCGATCGGGAGCCTGCGCTCCTCGGCCAGGCGCTGCAGCGCGGGAATGTCGACCGTGAGATTGGGGGCCCCGTTCGCGAACGGCACGTTCTCCATCAGGGCGGCGTAGGCGTACAGCATCGACGGCGCGATCGCGGGGTCGTTCTGCTCCATTGCCCGCTCGAACGCCTGCAGGGTTTGGTGCGCCGGGCCGGTGGTGAGGAACACCTCCGTCGACGCCGCCCAGATCATCACCAGCCGGTCGGCGCCGGCGCGCTTCTTGAACTCGCGGATGTCCTGCCGCAGTTGCTCGGCGAGGTCCCGCTTGGTCTTGCCGCTCTTCACGTTGGTGCCGTGCAACCGCTTCACGTAGCTCTGATCGAACGCCGCGGGCAGCGGCTTGATCCCCTTGAGGAAGTCCGCGATCGGCTCGAGATGCGGCGTATCGAGTACGCCGGCCTTCCGCGCCGCGCCGTAGGCGTCGTCCGGAATCGGATCCCAGGCGGCGAAGACCAGGTCTTTCAGCTCGGCGAGGGGCACGAACTCCTTGATCTTGGGACTCCGCTTGTCGGTGCGCTTCCCCAGCCGGATGGTCCCCATTTGCGACAGCGACCCGATCGGGAGCCCGGTGCCCCGGCGCACGTTCTCGACGCCCGCAATGAAGGTCGTCGATACCGCACCCAATCCCACGAGCATCACGCCCAGTGTTCCCTTGGCGGGCGCGATGTCCCGACCGGCCTCACGCACCACGCTTACGGTCCTTTCCGAGATTGCAGCGCGGGCGCGTGGCCCGGGAGCGTTTCGCGTTGGCGGGGCGGCCGCCTCACGGAGGGCTCTCCCGCCACGCGCGCCACGTACAGCACACGCTGCACCACCGTCACCGAGGTGGCGAACGCCAGCACCACGACGATCCAAAACAGCAACGCTCCGCGGTTCCCGGCTCCGAGAAACAGCGTCGGCGCGCCCAGCAGCAGCACGCGCTCGGCGCGCTGGGCAATCCCGACCTTGGCCGTGAGGCCCAGCCCTTCGGCCCGCGCCCGCGTGTACGACACGATGAGCGAGGCCGCGAGGGCGACGAGGCACGCGAGCACCGCCAGCGTCAGCCGGTCGGGCGGCACCCCACCCCGCAGAAAGTACAGCGCGATCCCACTGAACAGCGCCGATTCGCCCACCCGGTCGAGCGTCGAATCGTAGAACGCCCCGAAGGTCGTGGTCATGTCCGCCCGGCGCGCTACCCGACCGTCCACCATGTCGAATAGGCCGGACACGAGCAGGAGCAACCCTCCCCAGCGGACCCACCCCAGACCGAACGCCGTCGCCGATGCGATCACCACGAGCGTACCGACGGTGGTGATGAGATTGGGGCGAACGCGAAGCCGGATGAAGACGAGGGCGAGCGGATCGATCAGTTTCGCGAAGCCATCTCGCACGTTCTGGGGGATTACGTTCATGGCCGGGGGAAGGTAGCGGGACGTGACAAAACTCTCAATAGAGCAAGTACTTGGCGCGCAGGCGCCGAAACCGCGCGAGCCCCCCCTCCCAGGGTCCCCACACCGCTTCGCCGACCCGGCCGGCGAGAATCGCGCGACGCAGCTCCGAGCCGGCCGCCAACCGATCGAAGCGAGCATCATCGAAGCGCAGCGAATCCGGCTGCGCCGCTCGGATCGCCCCCAGCGTCAGGATGGCGGCCCGCGTCGGATCGTACCGCCGCCGATCCGTCACGTGGAATCGGATGCCGCGCACCTCGACGTCATCATACTTGCCGTCGGTCGGACCTCGTGGGGTGAACACCACCCCTGAGACCTCCACGCCCGTCAACGCGCCTTGCGCCCACGGCCCCCACACCCGCAACCGCGACAACACCGCGGCCGTGTCCAGCCACGGCGCCCCGATCACCTGAAACGCGAACGCGGTGCCGCGCCCGACCGAGAGATTCGTGCCCTCGAACAAGCACGTCCCCGGATAGTGGAGTACGCTTTCCAGGTCCGGCAGGTTGGGCGACGGTCGAACCCAGGGCAGGCCCGTATCATCGTAGAACATCGCGCGGCGCCATCCGAGCGCCGGGACCACGGTGAGACGGGCGTGGATCCCGTTCACGTCGTTGGCGAACCGCACCAGCTCGCCGATCGTCATCCCGTGGCGCATCGGCACACTGAGGAAGTCGATGACGCGCTCCAGGGGGCGGGGCGCGGGGGGCACGTTCCCTTGCGACGCGACCCCGCCGATCGGGTTCGGCCGGTCGAGCACGACCACGGGCTTGCCGCGGCGCGCCGCCTCCTGCATCAGCAAGACCGCGGTCAGCGGGTAGCTGTAATAGCGCGCGCCCACATCCTGCAAATCGATGAGCACCACGTCCGCCGTGTCGAGCGCCGCGATCCCCGACAGCGGTGTCCCACCGTAAAGGCTATAGATTGGTAGACCCGACGCGGAGTCGACGGCATCGGGGAGCCCGGGGCGGTCTTCGGTGCCGCGGAGCCCGTGCTCCGGACTCAGGATCACCATCAGGCGGACGCCCGGCGTGCCGCGCAGCAGGTCGATGTCGCGCCGCCCCAGCCGGTCCACACCGGTCTGGTTCGTGAGCAGCGCCACGCGTCTGCCGGCGACGACGTCGAGCGAGTCCGACAACAGCACCTCGATCCCCGGTCGGACCTGCGCCGCCGCCGGAGTCGGCGGTGGGACGGCGCAGGCGATCACCACCAACAGCGAGAGAGAATGCGGGCGCATAAGCTCCTGGTCGTTGCCGCCGCGCTGGGGTGTGCCGGCGGTCAAGCAGTCGGACGGACAGCCAGACTCGTGCCCCGTTCTTCGTCCGCCGTCCCGGTGGTTTCGGTCGAGTCGCTGCTCGCCGGCCTCACGGTCCGCCAACAGGTCGGGCAGCTCATCGTTCCGTGGCTCTCGGGAAGCTACACCGCCCTGGACGATTCGCTCTTCCAGGTAGCCGCCCGGTGGGTGGACTCGCTCGAGGTCGGCGGGCTGATCATCTCAGTCGGCTCCCCGCTCGACATCGCCACGAAGCTCAACGCGCTGCAGCAACGATCCCGATTGCCGCTCCTCGTGTCGGCCGACCTCGAGTGGGGCGCCGGTATGCGCGTGGTGGGGGCGACCGCCTTTCCGCAGATCATGGCGGTCGGCGCCACCGGCGACCCGCACGATGCCTATACGATCGGCGCGGCCGCCGGCGTCGAGGGCCGCGCCGTCGGCATCCACGTCAATTTCGCCCCCGATGCCGACGTCAACAACAACCCGGCGAACCCGATCATCAATATCCGCTCGTTCGGCGAGGACCCCCGCACGGTGTCGCGCCTGGTCGCGCAGTACGTGCAGGGCCTGCACGAGCACGGTATGCTCGCCACGCTCAAGCACTTCCCCGGCCATGGGGATACGCAGACCGATTCGCACATCGGCCTTCCCGTCATCATGGCCGGATACGCCCGCCTCGACTCGCTCGAGCTCGTCCCGTTCCGGGCCGGCATTGCCGCCGGGGCGGACGTCGTCATGAGCGCGCACATCGCGTTCCCCGCGCTCACGGGGTCGAGCGAACCGGGAACGTTGTCGGCCGCGGTGCTCACGGGGCTGCTGCGCGACTCCCTGCACTTCCCGGGCCTGGTCGTGACCGACGCCCTGACGATGGGCGCGATCGTGGCGAAGTACGGCGCCGGCGAAGCGACGGTGCGGGCCTTCCTCGCGGGCTCGGATCTGCTGCTCATGCCGGCGGACCCCGACTCCGCCCTCGCCGCCATGACCGCGGCGGTCGCCGCGGGACGGATCACGCCGGAGCGACTCACCCAGTCGGTGCGCCGCATGCTCGAGATCAAGCGGCGGCTCGGCCTGTTCGAGCGGCGCACCGTCCCGCTCGACTCGATCCCGCACGTGGTCGGCACCAGGCGGTTCCAGGACGCCGCCAATGACGTCGCGGTGCGCTCCCTCACGCTGGTGCGCGACGTGGGGGGACGGCTCCACGCCCTGCGGACGCGTCCCGGTCGGCTGGCCCTGATCGCGTACGCGGACGAGGCGAACTCGAGCGTCGGCCAATTGCTCACCGATCTGTTGCGGCAGGGCGGCGACACGGTCGACTACTTCCGGCTCTGGCCGATGTCGGGGACCCTGTCGTACGATTCCGCGCGCGCCACGATCGCCCGCGCGCCGGTCACCGTGTTCGTCGCCAACGTGCGGCCCATCTCGTGGAAAGGGAACATCGCCCTCCCGGACTCGCTCGCCCAGCTCATCACCGTGACGGACGCCGTCCGCCCCACGGTGCTGGTGTCGCTGGGCAGCCCCTACCTCCTCAACCAGACGCCGACGGTGCGGTCCTACTTCATCGCCTGGAGCGGCGTGCGCGCGTCGGAACGGGCCGTGGCGCTCGCGTTGCTCGGCCGCGTGCCGATCGGCGGCCACCTCCCGACTCGCATCCCACCGGACTATCCGGTCGGCTGGGGCGTGACCGTCCCCACGGCACGGCCGTGACGCACCGCGTCACGCTCACGCTCGTCGTCCTCATGACCGCGTGCGGCAGGACAGAGGCCAGGGAGGGTACGCCGGTCCCGGCGAGCGCGGGCATTCCGCGGGCCGCGCCGTCGTCCCTGGGTCTCGACAGCACGCGCCTCGCCGGCGTGGTCGGGTATCTCCGGGCCGAAGCGGACAGCGGTGCGTTCCCGGGCGCCGTACTGGCCGTGGGGCGGCACGGCCGGCTCGCGCTGCTCGCGGCCGTCGGCCACTTCGGCGTGGACGACCCGCGGCCCGTTGAGGCCGGCACGCTGTACGACCTCGCCTCCCTCACGAAAGTGGTGGCCCTCACCACCGCCTGCATGCTCCTCGTGGACGCGGGCCAGCTCGAGCTCGATGCCCCGATCGACCGCTATGTGCCGGCGTTCCGCGGGGCCATGAAGGATCGCGTGACGGTTCGGCACCTCCTGACCCACTCGGCCGGCCTGCTCGCGGACCTCCCGCTGTACGACTCCACCGCAACCCGCGCCGCGGCGCTCGTGGCGGTGGACTCGACGACGCTGGTCGCGCCGCCCGGAACGACCTACCGCTACTCCGACCTGAGCGCCATCGTGCTCATGCAGGCCGTGGAGCGCGTGACCGGCGAGCCGTTCGACCGCTTTCTCTCGAGACGCGTGTTCGGACCGCTCGGCATGCCTGCGACCGTCTTCCGGCCGCCCGCCTCGTGGCGCGACCGGATCGCGCCCACCGAGCACGATACCGTGTTCCGGCACCGCTGGCTGCGGGGAGAAGTGCATGACGAGAGCGCGGCACGGCTGGGCGGCGTTTCGGGGAACGCCGGGCTCTTCTCCGACGCGCTCGACCTCTCCCGCTTCGCCGCGATGCTCTTGAACGGCGGAGCGTGGGACACGCTGCAGTTGATTCGCGCGGAGACAGTCGCGGAGTTCACCACGCGCCAGAACCTCCCGCCGGGCTCGACGCGGGCGCTCGGCTGGGATACGCCGTCGGACTCGGGCTACTCCAGCGCCGGCGCAACGCTGTCCCGGCGCTCCTTCGGCCATACCGGGTTCACCGGTACATCGATGTGGATGGACCCCGACCGCGATCTGTTCATCATTCTCCTGTCGAACCACGTCCACCCCACGCGGGGCAAGACGGCGATCCTGCGCGTGCGGGCGCACGTCGCCGACCTCGTGGCCGACGCCCTGACCCACCCGGAGCTCTAGCGGCCTCGCTACTCCACGACCGTCTGCCACCCGCGCTGCGACAGGTCGCGATAGATGATCCAGCCGGCGATTGCGGCCAGACCCAAGAGCCCCACCCCGATGGCGGGCTCGTGCAGCAGCAGCTTTCCCACACCGAACAGCACCCCGTACACCAGCACGCAGCCCGCCACCCAGTCGATCAAGTTGGCGAGCCCGTCCCTCGACGGCTGGACCTCCGGCACGCGGGCGGCGATGGGCCCCCATCCGGTCCGTGACGGTCGCGTGCGGCGGTAGAACGCGACCAGCGTCGACTCCGGCTCGGGGCGCGTCAGGAACGTCACGGCGAGCCACGCCACGGTCGTGATGGCCACCGTGACGAGCACGATGCGGGCGAAGTCGAGTGGCAGGTCGCTGTCGAGCCCGCCCACGGTCTGCAGCCAGACCGACACCACGAACGCGGTGATCATCGCCGCGACTTCGCTCCAGGCGTTGATGCGCCACCAGTACCAGCGCAACAACAGCACGGCACCGGTCCCGGCGCCCGTGATGATCAGCAGCTTCCACGCACCCCCGATCGACTCGATGCGGAAGGCCACGGCGGCGGACAGCACTGTGAGCAGGGCCGTGGCGACGCGCGACGCGAGGACGTAATGCGACTCGCTCGCATCGCGGCGCACAAAGCGGCGATAGAAGTCGTTCACGAGATAGCTGGCGCCCCAGTTGAGCTGGGTGGCGATCGTGGACATGAAGGCCGCCGCGAACGCGGCGACCATGAGCCCTCGGAGCGATGACGGGAGGTAGTCGATCATCACCCGTATGTAGCCGGTCTCCGGGTCGGCCAACCCGGGATACAGGATGAGCGACGCCAGCGCCACCAGGATCCACGGCCAGGGCCGGACGGCATAATGCGCGATGTTGAACCACAGCGTCGCGAGCAGGGAGTGCTTCTCATCCTTCGCGCTTAACATCCGTTGGGCCACGTAGCCACCACCGCCGGGCTCGGCCCCCGGATACCAGGTGGCCCACCAATTCACGGCGATGTAGACAAAGAACGTGAGCATCGGCATCCACGCGGAGCCGATGTCGGGCACGAAGCTCAAGACCGACCCTCTACCCCCGCTCGTGCCGCGCAGCTGGTCGATGACGGCGAGCTTCGCTTTCATCGCGTCGATCCCCCCCACCGCGCCCACCGCCACCACCGCCAGGACGATCACCATGCCCATCTTGATCACGAACTGAAACAGATCGGTCACCAGCACGCCCCACAGGCCCGAGAGCGTCGAGATCGCGGACGTCAGCACGATCATCCCGACCACGATCCACAGGGCCTCGCCCTTCGAGATGGTGAAGACCAGCTGGAGGATCTTCGCCATCGCAAGGTTGACCCAGCCGAGGATGATGCAGTTGATGAGGAGGCCCAGGTAGATCGCGCGGAAGCCCCGGAGGAACGCGGCCGGCGCGCCGGCATAGCGAATCTCCGAGAACTCGATGTCGGTCATCACGCCGGCGCGCCGCCACAGGCGGGCGTAGAAGAACACGGTCAGCATCCCGCTCACGAGCAGGTTCCACCACAGCCAGTTCCCCGCGATGCCGTTGCGGGCCACCAGGCCGGTGACGACGAGCGGCGTGTCCGCGGCGAACGTGGTGGCCACCATCGACGTGCCGGCCAGCCACCAGGGCACGTTTCTCCCGGAGAGAAAGAACTCCGCCGTGTCGCGGCTGGCGCGGCTCTTGTAATACAGGCCGACCGCGATGTTGAACAGGAAGTACAGGGCGACGACCGACCAGTCGGCGAGCGTGAGTCGCATAGTGGCGGCAGCCTCGCGGCAGAGAGTTGACTTGCCTAAAGGAACTGTCTAAGTTCGCATGTGACTGGAGGATCGCAATGGCCACGACGCAACACACGAGTCCCATTACCCTCACGGTGACCGAGCAGGCGGCGGTCGAGGTGAGGAAGTTCATGGCGGAAGAGCGGGTCTCGCCCGAGACCGCCGGGCTCCGCATCGCGGTGTTGCCGGGTGGGTGCTCGGGATTCAAGTACAGCTTGAACATCGAAGACAAACCGGCCGAGGACGATCTCGTCATTGAGACGGGCGGCGTGCGGTGCTTCGTGGACGCCTTCAGCGCCCAGTACTTGAACGGTGTCACCCTGAACTACAAGAGCAACTTCCAGGAGTCGGGGTTCACCTTCGAGAACCCCAATGCCACGGGCGGTTGCGGCTGCGGATCATCGTTCACGGTGTGAGGCCGTTGGCCCCCTTCTGGTCGGCATTCCAAGCCCGCGCGCGTCGCGGGCTTTTTGTTGACCGGTCCTGGTGAGATCCCTCGACATCGCCGTCATCGCGGCGTACTGCGTCGCCGTGATCGTGTTCGGCCTCGTGCTGTCGGGCCGCCAGCGCGACGCGAGCGACTACTTCCTCGGCCACCGCGGCCTCCCCTGGTGGGCCATCATGCTTTCGATCGTGGCGACCGAAACGTCGGCGCTCACGATCATCTCGGTCCCCGGCCTCGCCACCCGCGGCGACCTCACCTTCCTGCAGCTGGCCTTCGGGTACCTCATCGGGCGGATCGGCGTCGCCGCGTTCCTGCTCCCCGGCTATTTCGAGGGGACCCAGGACACCGCGTATCAGCGACTGGAGCGGCGGTTCGGGAGGGGCGCCCGGCGCACCGCGTCTGGCGTATTTCTGCTGACGCGCGCCCTCGCCGACTGCGTCCGGATCTTCGCCACGGCCATCCCACTCGCCATCATCACGCAGTGGAGCCTCGCTGCCGGCATTCTCGCGATCGGCATCGTCACGGTGATCTACACCTGGGTCGGCGGCTTGCGCGCCGTCGTGTGGGTAGACGTGATCCAGCTCGGCGTGTATCTCCTGGGTGGAGTCGCGACGCTCATCGTCGCGACGCATCTCGCGGGGGGCGTGGGTGCGTTCGCGCGGGCCTGGGACGCCGGGAAACTCGTCACGCTCGACTTCACGCCATCGTTCAAGGCTCTCTACACGTTCTGGGGCGGGGTCGTGGGCGGCGCGCTGCTCGCCGGCGCCTCCCACGGCACCGATCACATCATCGTGCAGCGACTCCTCGCCGCCCGGGGCCTGCGGGACGCGCAGCGGGCCCTCATCGGTTCCGGGGTGTTCATCATCGTTCAGTTCGCGCTCTTCCTGCTCGTGGGGACGAGCTTGTGGCTCGCGGGCGCAGATCTGGGGCCCGCGATGCGGGGTGACGCGATCTATCCCACGTTCGCGATCAACCGGCTCCCGGCCGGGCTCGCCGGGCTCGTCATTGCCGGCATCCTCGCTGCCGCCATGAGCAGTCACGCCTCCGCCGTCAATTCGCTCGCCTCCGCCTCAACCCAGGACTTCTACGCGCCGCTCACCGGGCGCCACGACCCGACCCACCTCTTGTGGGTGGGCCGCTGGCTCACGCTGGCGTGGACGGCGGTGCTGGTGGCAGGTGCGATGGCATTCCGAAACCAACACACACCCGTCGTACAGCTGGCACTCAGCATCGCGTCGATTACGTACGGCGGCCTGCTGGGGACGTATCTGCTGGGCGGGCTGTGGCCGCGCGCCCGCGAGCGCGACGTGATCGTGGCGATCATCGTGAGCGTCCTCACCATGACGCCCATCGTGCTGGGAGTGCCGGGACGCTTGCTGCCGGGTCTCGCCTGGCCGTGGTACGTGCCGCTGGGGACGGCGGTGACGGTGCTGGTGGGGATGCTGTCCTCACTGGTCGGACGGGCGGGCGGGCGGACCGGCGAACAGAACGCGCTCGCAACATGACGGCACCGCCGGTCCGTCCGCCCGACCGCCCCACCGCCGTCTTTCTCGGAGCGGACGCCGGTGGCTCTCATTCGACGGTCGTCGTCGGCACGCGGAGCGACGTGCTCGGCCGCGCGGACGGTCCCGGCGCCGCCATGCGCCCCAGCGGCGCGGCCAAATCCGCGGCCGTCCTGGCCGAAACCGCGCGGCGCGCCGCCGCGGCGGCCGGACTGCACCTGCCCGTCGAGCGGGCGGTGGTGGGCGCCGCCGGCGCGGGGCGCGCCCAGGAGCAGCGGGAGCTCGAGGCGGCGTTGCTCGAGGCCGGTGTGGCACGGGAGGTGCGCGTGCTCGCGGACGGCGAGGTCGCCCTCGCCACGGCCTTCGGCACCGGTCCCGGCATCCTCGTCAACGCCGGGACCGGCTCGATCGCCTACGCGCGCGACCCGGCCGGCGCGGTGCACCGGGCCGGCGGGTACGGTTGGCAGCTGGGCGACGAAGGCGGCGGCTATTGGCTCGGTCGCCGGGCGCTCGACGTCGCGGCCCGGGCGCAGGACGGACGCGGCGAGGGGTCCACCCTGCTGGCACGGCTGCTGAGAGCGCTCGGCCTCCAGCACTTCGATGACCTGGTGCGGTGGACCGCAACCGCGACGCCGACGCAGATGGCGGCGCTCGCGCCGCACGTGCTCAATGCCGCGCGCGAAGGCGAAGGCGTGGCGCGTCAGGCAGTGGACGACGCGGCGCGGGAGCTCGTGGACCTCGCCGCCGCGTTGGCGCGGCACTTTCCGGGAACCGAACCGGTGCCGGTCGCCCTCGCGGGAGGCCTGCTGCTGCCGCAGTCGCCGCTCACGGCCGCGTTCCGCGAGCGGCTCGGCACCGCGCTCAAGCGGGCGCGGCTCGTGCCCGACCGGATCGATTCGGCGCTGGGGGCGCTGCGACTCGCGGCGGAATTAGGCGGCTAGCTTAGGGTCCGCGCTCACGGTGCGCGGGTCCCACTCGCTTTCCGTTCGGGCCACGTACACCGCGGCGCTCATGTCTCCCACGACGTTGATCGTGGTCCGAGCCATGTCCAGGATTCGGTCCACACCGATGATCATCGCAATCGTCAGTGGCTCCACCTTCACAGCGGCCAGCACCCCCATCAACAACGGCAGCGATCCACCGGGGACGCCGGCGGCGCCAACGGCCGTGATCACGCTGAGGAACATGACGACGACCTGCTGGGATAACGTGAGGGGGACGCCAAAGACCTGCGCGAGGAAGAGCACGGTGACGCCCTCGAACAGCGCGGTGCCGTTCATGCACATCGTCGACCCGAGAGGGAGCACAAAGCCGGCGATCTTGGCCGGGATCTTCAGCTCCTCTTCCGCGACGGCGATGTTGGTCGGCAGCGTAGCGTTGCTCGAGCTGGTGGAGAACGCCGTGACGATGCTGGCCCGGATCCGCTTGTAGAACACGCGCGGCGAAAGACCGCCAAATACGCGGACTAGCGCGGATATCGAGATGGCGCCATGCAGGAGGAGCCCCACGAGGACGACGGCCACGTACAACCCCAGTTTTTGCAGCAGCGCGAAGCCAAAGCGGGACGTGACGACGAAGATGAGCCCGAACACGCCGTACGGGGCGAGCCGCATAGCGAAGTCGATGATCTTGACGATCGCCTCGCCCAGGGCGTCGAGCACACGCACCATCGGCTTGGTCTTCTCTTCGGGCAGCATCGTGAGCGAGGCGCCGAACACGAGGGAAAAGAAAATGATGCCGAGCATGTCCAGCGACGCCGCAGCCTTGATCGGATTGCTGGGCACGATGTTCACAAACATGTCGACGCCGAACTGGCCTCCCCCGCCCGCCTGTAGCCCTTGGGCTTGGGCGCGGTACGTCGCCAGCAGCTCCTTGACGAGGGCGGGATCGAGTCCGACCCCAGGCCGGACCAGGTTGACGAGGATGAGGCCGATCGTCGCCGATATGGCAGTCGATACCAAGAAATAGGCGATCGTCCGCCCACCAACACGGCCGATCTTGCGGATGTCGCCGAGGCCGGCGACGCCGAGCGTCAGCGAAGCGAACACGAGGGGCACGATCGTCATCAGGAGCATCCGCAGGAAGATCTGGCCCACCGGACCGGCGACGTTGTTGCCCACCCATTGCACCTTCTCAGCGGCTCGGTCGGCGGGGATGCCGATCCACGCGACCCAGGCCGCCCCGGTCGCGAACGCATTGGCGACGATGCCAACGCCGGCGCCGGACAGCAGCCCGATGATGATCTTGGTGTGAAGCTTCACTGCGCCTGAGGGCCCGCCCGGTGCAGCCGGCTGTGGCGGTAGCCGTAGAACAGGTAGAGGATCAGACCAATGGAGAGCCAACCCGCGAAACGCACCCACGTCTCGAGCGGCAGGCCGACCATGACGAACAGGCAGAGCGCGGCGCCCGTGAGCGAAACGAGCCATACGAACGGCACCCGGAACGGCCGGGGGCGGTCGCGGTCGGTGTGGCGCAGCACCAGCACGCCCACGCACACGAGCACGAACGCGAACAGCGTGCCGATGTTGGTGAGGTTGTAGGTCTCACCCGCGTCTCCGATGAGCGACCACAGTCCCACAAAGACGCCGGTGATCAGCGTCGTGATGTAGGGCACGCGGGTCCTGACATGCACCTTGGCCGCCCACGGCGGCAGCAAGCCGTCGCGTCCCATCGCGAAGAAGATGCGTGGCTGCCCATACTGGAACACGAGCAGCACCGCCGACATGGAGACGATCGCGCCCAACGCGACGATCCACCCCACCGTCGTGAACCCCGCGCTGTTGAGCGCCTTGGCGAGCGGGTCCGCGACGCCGAGCTCGGTGTACGGCACCATCCCCGTGAGAACGGCGCCCACGATCATGTAGATGACCGTGCAGATGGCGAGCCCGCCCAGAATCCCGATCGGCAAGCTGCGCTGCGGGTTTTTCGTCTCTTCTGCGGCGGTCGAGATCGCGTCGAATCCGATGTAGGCGAAGAAGACGATCGCCGCCCCCTGATGGATGCCGCGGAAGCCGTTCGGAGCGAACGGATGATAGTGCGCCGGGTTGAGGTGGCTGATACCGGCGATGATGAACAGACCGAGCACCAGGAGCTTGATCGTCACCATGACGTTGTTTACCGTGGCGCTCTCCCGCACACCGAGCAGCAGCAGCCAGGTAATGGCCGCGACGATCAGGAAGGCGGGCACGTTGATCAGGATCGGGATGCCGGCGACGTGGGGCGCGGTTTGGAGCAGACCATGCACGGCGGGGTCGGGGGAGAGGAGCGCCGTTCGGTATCCCGTCGTGAGCCATACCGGAAGCTGAGTGTCGAAGCTCCGGAGCAGCGACGTGAAATAGTCCGCCCAGGAGATCGCCACGGCGACGTTGCCGACGGCGTACTCGAGGATCAGGTCCCACCCGATGATCCACGCGACCAGCTCTCCCAGGGTCGCATACGAGTAGGCGTAGGCGCTCCCCGCCTGCGGGATCATGGCGGCCAGCTCGGCGTAGCACAGACCGGCGAGCGCGCAGCATACACCGAGCAGCAGGAACGACAAGACGAGCGCGGGCCCGGCGCCGCTACGGACGAGATGCCCGGCGGCGTCGTACTGCCCTGCGGCCGCTGTCCCGATGGCTCCGAAGATCCCGGCGCCGATCACGGCGCCGATGCCGAGCATGATGAGATCGCCGGCGCCCAAGGCCCGTTTGAGGGCGTACGGACTCTCGCCCTCGACGAGCAGCTCGGCAATCGGCTTGCGGCGGAAGAGCTGCCGCGAGCTAGACAAACAGCGGCGCCAGCACCAGCGTGACCGTGCTCAAGAGCTTGATCAGCACGTGCAACGACGGCCCCGCCGTGTCTTTGAAGGGATCGCCGACGGTGTCCCCCACGACCCCGGCCTTGTGCGCCGGGCTGCCCTTGCCGCCGTACTCACCCGTCTCGATGTACTTCTTGGCGTTGTCCCACGCGCCGCCGCCGTTGTTGAGCAGCGTCGCCATCAGGATGCCGCCGATCGTCCCGACCATGAGGAACGCGGCCACCGTCTCGGCCCCGAGATGGAACAGCTTGAAAAACAGCCCGACCGCGATCGGCATCGCCACCGCGAGCAGGCCGGGCGCCACCATCGCCTTGAGGGCACCGATGGTCACGATGTCCACGGCGGTGCCGTAATCGGGACGCGACGTGCCCTTGAGGATCCCGGGGTCCGCCTGGAACTGGCGCCGCACCTCCTTGATGACGCTCACCGCCGCCTTCGTCACCGCGCCGATCGCGAGCGCCGAGAACCAGAACACCAGCATCGCGCCCAGCAGGCCGCCCACGAACACCTCGGGCTTCGAGATGTCGACGGCCTGGAGCGGGGAGCCGAGCAAGGCCACCTCGTCCAGGTACGCCGAGAAGAGCAGGAACGCCGCCAGCGCCGCCGAGCCGATGGCATAGCCCTTGGTGAGCGCCTTGGTCGTGTTGCCGACCGCGTCGAGCCGATCGGTGCGCTTGCGAATCGCCTCGGGCTGGTGCGACATCTCGATGATGCCGCCGGCGTTGTCGGTGATGGGGCCGAAGGTGTCCATGGCGAGGATGTAGGCGGCCGTGCCGAGCATACCCATCGTCGCCACAGCGGTGCCGAACAGCCCCGCATGCGCCAGCCCGCTCGAGGCACCGAGCCGGTAGGAGGCGATGATCGCGGCCGAGATCGTGAAGGTGGGCAGCGCGGTGCACTCGAGCGCCACGGCGAACCCCGCGATGATGTTCGTCGCCGGGCCCGTGACCGAGGCGGCGGCGATCGATTTGACGGGGCGGTAGCGGTACTCGGTGTAGTACTGCGTGATATAGACGAACGCGATCGAAGTCGCGATCCCGATCACGCCGCACAGCGCGAAGTGCCACCACGCGACCGGGTGTCCCGCGGGATTGAGCAGCCAGTACGTCCCTCCCACGAACCCCAAGGCGGCGAGCACGGCGGTCCACATGTAGCCGCGATTGAGCGCGTGCATCGGATCCTCGTCTTCACGGGCCTTCACGACAAGGACGCCGATGATGGATGCGACGAGCCCGAACGCCCGCGCCACCAGCGGAAACAGCATGAGACCAACGACCTGCGCCGGGCTGAAGACGCCGGGGTTCGCCAACGCGAGTCCCGAGCCGAGAATCATCGCGCCGATATTCTCGGCCGCGGTGGACTCGAACAGGTCGGCCCCGCGACCCGCGCAGTCGCCCACGTTGTCGCCCACCAGGTCCGCGATGACCGCCGGGTTGCGCGGATCGTCTTCGGGGATCCCCGCCTCCACCTTCCCGACGAGATCGGCGCCGACGTCGGCGGCCTTGGTGTAGATGCCGCCGCCCAGCTGCGCGAACAGCGCCACGAACGACGCCCCGAAGCCGTAGCCCACGATCATGAGGGGGATCTTGGTCGGCTCGAAGTGCAGGGCGTCGAGCACGCTGTAGAGCAGGCCCACGCCGAACAGGCTCATCGCCACCACGAACAGCCCGCTCACCGCACCGCCCCGCAGCGCGATCTGCAGCGCCTTGTTGAGGCTGGAGCGCGCCGCGCTGGCGGTCCGGATGTTGGAGCGCACGGCGACGTACATCCCCACGAGACCGGCCACGCCGGAGCAGAGCGCGCCGAACAGGAAGGAGAGGGTCGTCGTGAGCGCGAGCGTGGCCGCCGCGGGCTCGCCGGGATGCGGCTTGCGGAAGAACGCGTACAGCAGGTAGATGAGCACGCCGAGCGCGATGCTCAGGAGACCGATGGTGCGGTACTGGCGCCGCAGGAACGCTTGGGCGCCTTCCTGGATCGCGTCGGAGATCTTCCGCATTTCGGGGGTGCCGTTGTCCTGCCGCAGCACGAAGCCGCGCAGACCCCAGGCGACGGCCAGGGCAAGGACGGAGAGCCCCAGGACGAGAGCAATCAGCATAGTGAGTTGTGGCTCCTTGGAGCCCGCCATCGAGGCGGGCTAGTTACCGATTCGCAGGGGGACCGTTACGACACAGGTCACGTTCCGCCCGGCCCGAGTATGGGCTGGGTAGAACTGGTACGCCATCATGCGCTGCTGGAACTCCCGGCCGTACGCCGCATCGGCGATCGGCGGGTCCACGTCCACCCGAGTGACGCGGCCCTCGATTGAGACCCAGAACTTCACGTGGTACGTGCGGCCGGCCACCGAGCCGGGCACTCTGGTCAGCGGCGGCAGAATCGCCGTCCGCGGCGAGGCGGGGAAAATGTAACTCGCTTCGTCGCCCGTTCCAGACCCTGCGCCGACGCCGACCGCCCCCCCTGGACCCGCTCCCCGCCCGCCGCCGCCCCCACCGGTGTTCCCCCCCCCGCCCGCGAGCGCGGCCATCGGCGTCGGGAGGGTTGCTGCCGGGAGCTCGAGTGGCGGCAGCTCGACGTGGATGCGCCGCAACGCGGACAGATCTGAGAGGGTGAGGCGCGGCGGCAGTGCCATGTCGACGGCGGCGGGCGCCCCCGCCGGGATGGCGAAGAAGTTCACCGTCGCGTCCCGAGAGGCTCGCCACCCGCCTCGCGGTGGCCCGAGGATCTCACGCCCGCCGACGACGAGCCCGCCGACGACCACCGCGTGGGCGAGCACCGCCACTGCGGCCCCGGGTCCCAGCCGACGCCGGCCAAGCGGCAAGCGGAGCTCGGGGAGCGGCGGCCGGTCTGGGGAGAGTGCGTTCACGGTGCCTGGGGTATACCCCGACAACGCGTGTAGGGGCGCAGCATGTTGCGCCCCTACACCACGGCGCGACCGCGACGCCCCCGGCTATTTCTTGGCCGGCTCCGGAGGCGTGAAGCCAATGACCTGGACGCCCGCGCCGTGCGCGATGTCCATGGCCTGCATCACGTCGAGGTACTTGCGGTTCGGCGCCGCCTTGATGAACAGCAGCTTGGCCGGGCGCGGGTCATAGATCTGGTGAAAGGCCTGGTCGAGCTGGGCGACCGCGTACGGCTGCCCGTTGATCGCGTACGACCCGTCGGGTCGCAGCTCGAGCACGATTTGGGCCTGTTGCGGCGTCTTGCTCTTGGTCTGTTGCTTCGGCGGCACCTGTACGTCGAACGCCTTGCGGGACATCGGCTGCGTGATCATGAAGATGATCAGCAGCACCAGCAGCACGTCGATCAGCGGCGTGACGTTGATCTCGGAGCTGAGCCCCTCGCCGCCGCCGGTGGACCCCATCGCCATCGGTCAGCCCCCTTCTTTCTTCTTCGTGAGCGTCTGCTTCTGCTCGGTGATGGCCCCGACGACCCGCACACCCGCCCCGCGGGCGATCTCGATCGCCTGCTGCACGCGACCGAACTCGATGTTCTGGTCGGCCTTGAGAAACAGGATCTTGTCCTGCGTATGGGTCTCGTAGACCGTCTGCAGCCGCTCGGGCAACTGGTCGTCGGGGATTTGCTTCGGCCCGGACCCCAGGTCGAGCCAGAACTTGCCGTCCTTGTCGATTCCGAGCTTGACCTCGCCCTCCCCTTCTGGGCGATTCTCGGGGTTCGCCGACCGCGGGATCGTGGCCTGGAAGCCCGCGGCGATCAGGGGCGTGACGATCATGAAGATGATCAGCAGCACGAGCATCACGTCAATCAGCGGCGTGACGTTGATGTCGGCCTTGACGGCCGCCCGGGCGCTAGTGGCTGACAGGGCCACTGGTCTGTGACGCCTTCTGCGTCTGGAATTCCTTGGTGAAGATCGAGCGGCCGAACTCCGAGCCGACGCTCTTGATCAGGTAGTCGATCAGCTCCTTCGAGGTGTAGGTCATCTCGACGGAGAGGAAGTCGATCTTGGTGGTGAAGTAGTTGTAGAGCCAGACCGCCGGAATGGCGACGATGAGACCGAACGCGGTCGTGATCAACGCCTCCGCGATACCGGCGGACACGGCCCCGAGCGAGCCGCCACCCCCCGATGCCGCCATGCCCGTAAACGCGTTGACGATACCCATCACCGTGCCCAGCAGGCCGACGAACGGCGCGGTGGAGCCCGTCGTCGCCAGGATGCCGAGGCCGCGCTTCAGCTCGGCCGACACGATGAGGATCTCGCGCTCCACCGCGCGCTCCACCGAGTTGATGTCGGCCGCGGTGATGGTGGCGCGGTCCCGCAGCAGCGGCTTGACCTCGGAGAGCGCCTCACCGACCACGCGCGCGACGTGGCTCTTCTTTTGCTTCTCGGCGAGCTTGATCGCGCCGTCGAGCTGCTCTTCTTGCAAGAAGCGGGAGAACTCGGGCGCGAACCGCCGGGTCTCCCCCTGCGACCGCAGGATCTGGTACAACTTCTGGAAGGCGCTCGTCCACGAGAAAATGGACATCGCCGCCAGGATGACGACGATGGCCTTCGCGAACAGGCCCATCGAGATGAAAAGATCGTAGAGCGAGAGACTCATGGCGCGGGGGCTCCTTTGGGGTCCCTACTGTTTGAGCCGGAAGTCGATCGGAATTTGAATCAGCACGCGGACCGCCCGGCCGTGCACCCGCGCGGGGCGGAACAGCGCTTTGAGAACGTAGCTCTTGGCCGATTGATCGAAGCCCGGGTTGGGACTCTGGAGCACCTTGACGGAAGCCGGTTCGGCCCGCCCCAGCGTATCGATGATCGCCTGGACCAGCACGCGACCCTGAATCTGCGCCTGCCGCAACAGCTCCGGAAACTGCAGCGTGGGGCCGGAAAGCACCGCCGGCTTCTCCTCGACGATCGCCTCCATGAACACTTCGTTGCCCGTCGGCACCATCCCGGTTGCGAGGCCGCCCTCGACGCCCGTGCCCGAGTAGTCCTTCGGATCGAAATGCTCCTGGAGATTCACCGGCGGGATATTCGTCGGGATCACATCCGGCGCGACGACCGTCTGGAATCCCTTGAGCGGGACATCCAGCTGCACGGGTTGCTGCTCCGGCGGCTTCTCCTGCTTCGGCTGGTCGACGAACACCATCGCGGTGTCCACCTTGACGCTGTTGTCGGCCTCACCGGCGCTGAGCGTCGCGTACACGGCCCCCGCGATCACGACGGTGTGCACCACCAGCGACACCGCGCCCACTCCGAAGACTCGCCTGCTGCTCTTCCTGCGCTTGGACTCGATGAGATTGTCGAACACGGGTTGTCGTCCTCCAGTGCCCGTTGAGGTAACTGCTTATGAAATACCGCCGATAGGCCTCCGCCCGCTAGTGGAGCCCCCATTACAAAACGATGACAGCCGGGTGAGGAGGCGCCTTCACCTCCGCAGGGTGAGGCGCCACGGCATCAGGACCCGCACGGCGCGGCCCGGGACCCGGCCCGTTCCCTCAGCGAGCCGACGCGAGGGTGAAAGCAATCGGCAGGCACACCAACACGCGTACCGCCCGGCCGCGCGTGCGCCCCGGCCGGAACAGCGCGCCGAGCACGTAAGCCCGCGCGGCCGCCTCGAAGCCGGCGTGCGAGCTCTCGAGCACCAGCGAGCCAGGCTCGGCCCGGCCGAGCGTGTCGATCACGACCTGGACCACCACAGTTCCCGTAATCCCGCCGCGCCGCAGCCCCTCCGGGTATGCGAGCGGCGGACCGGCGAGCAGCGCCGGCGGCTCCTCCACCGCAGTGGGGCTCCACGGACCATCCGGCGCCCTGTCCACACCATCGTCGCCTTGCGCGTCGCGGATGGCGCGCAGCAGCACCTGCGGATCGAACGGCGCACGGGCGTCGATCGGGGGAAGACCGATCGGCGCTGGTTGCGGCACATCCACCGGCGGCGCCGGCGGTCCGGGTATCTGGCCGGAGGGGTCCGCGTGCGACGCGTCCGGTGTTTCATGCGGCCACGAAATGACGATCGGCGGGCCGTCAACCCCGGATACGCGGTGCGGTCGCAGCGTCGCCAGCACCACGGCGGTGCATACCCCCGCATGCATGAGCACGGATACCGTGAAATGATTCCTCGATGCGATCAATCGGTCGAACATGGAGACTCTCCGGAGAGAGCGGTCTCCATCAGAATAGCGTCCGTCGTTTGCGGCGGGATAGCTCGAGCGTGACGAACCGATGACGGCGGCGTTAGGACTTCGTCGCGGGCGGCTCCCGCGGGAGCGTGACCGTGAACGTGGTTCCCCGCCCCGGGCGACTGACGACATCGATGCGGCCACCGTGAGCCTCGGCGATCCATTTGCAGATGGCGAGTCCCAACCCGGCGCCGGAGCGCTCACCGGTGCGCGTGCGCGCCGAGTCGGCGCGCCAGAAGCGATCGAAGATGTGGGGGAGGTCCCCCGGGGCGATGCCGATGCCCGTGTCGGCCACGCTGAGGGTGACCCGGCCGTCGGCGGCGCCCAGCTGCATGCGCACCGTCCCGCCCGGGGGGGTGTACTTCACGGCGTTGGTGAGGAGGTTCAGGATCAGCTGGCGGATGCGCGTCGCGTCGACCGAGACGACCATCGGCTCGGGCGGCGTCGCGACCTCCACCCGCACCCCTGACTCCTCGGCGAGCAGCTCGCCCGTCTCGCGGACCTCTTCGACGATCCCCCGCAGGTCCACCGACTCGCGGTGCAACGGGGCGATGCCTTCGTCGGCGCGCGCCAGCGTGAGCAGGGCGTCCACCAGCTCCGTCATGCGCTTGATCTCCTGGAGCGTCTCCTCCAGGGTCGCGAGGGTATCCTGGGGCAGGTTGGGGGTCGTGATCGCGCGCTCCACCCCGGCCCGCAGCACGGTGAGGGGGGTCTTCAACTCGTGGCTCGCGTCGGCGGTGAAGCGCCGCAGGGCGGCGAAGCTGCGCTCCAGCCGGGTCATCATCTGGTTCAACGTCGCGGCCAGCCGGCCGAGCTCGTCCTTGACCAGGGGCTCGGCGAGGCGACGGTGCAGGCTTCGTCCGTCGGTGATCTCGCGGACCTCGGTGATGATCTGATCCACGGCGGCGAGCGCGCGCCGCGAAATCCACGACCCCATCAACAGCGCGAGCGCGAGCCCGAGCGGCAGCACGAGGGCGAAGGTGGAGAGAAGCTCGTCGGGCCCGAGCTCCGCGGTGCGCAGATCCGCCCCGGCGAGAATCGCCCCGAACTGCGGTCCGGCGCCCGTGACTGCATCGACCACATAGTGGATCTTCGGGCCGTTCGGCTCGAGTCGGAGCGTGCCGCTGGACCGTCCGGAGAGCGAGGCGCTCGCCAGGCTTCGCAGCTGCTCCACCTGCTGGAACGTCAGCGCCCGCGCGTCGGACGAGGCGAACAGCAGGCTGCCGTCGCGCGCGGTGATGACGAGGAAGCCGGGGACCGCTTCGAGCAGCGCGGCCAGATCCGGGATGAGCACGGGGTGCTGCGCCGTGTCGGCCCGCACCAGCGTCCCCCGCGCGCGGTAGCTCTCGGCGAGAATGCCCGCCGTCAGCGACGCCTCGGACCGAATCCGCTGGTCGAGATCCTGGTACGAGGCGCTGCGGCGGTCCAGGTACAGCACCCCGGCGAACGCGGCGAGCGTGAGGGCGAGCGCGCCCGAGTACCACGCCGTGAGCCGCCCGCGCAGGGTCTGCACGTCACGCTTTCACGACGTAGCCGACCCCGCGCACCGTGTGGATCAGCTTGGGTTCGCGGCCGTGGTCGATCTTCTTGCGCAAGCGCGTGATCACGACGTCCACGATGTTCGTGCCGGGGTCGAAGTGGTAGTCCCAGGCGTATTCCGTGATCAGGGTGCGCGACATCACGCGGCCGTGGTGCCGCATGAGGTACTCGAGCACGGCGTATTCCTTGGGGGTGAGCTCGATGACCTTCCCGCCACGCCGCACCTCGCGGCTCCCGGTATCGAGTGTGAGGTCCGCGACCTTGAGCACCGGCGGCGCGATCGCCTTGGGGCGCCGCCCCAGCGCCTCCACCCGGGCGAGCAGCTCCTCCAGCGAGAACGGCTTGGTGACGTAGTCATCGGCGCCCATCTTGAGCGCCTGTACCTTGAAATCGACGGCATCCTGCGCGGTCAGCACCAGCACCGGCATCCCCTCGCCGCGATCGCGCAGCGTCCGCAGCACCTCGAGGCCCGACAAGGCGGGCAGGCGCAGGTCGAGCACGAGCATGTCGTAATGGCCGCCGGTCGAGAGGCGCAGCCCTTCGGCGCCGTCCCCGACCAGATCCGCGTGGAAACCGGCCTCGGTCAGCCCCCGCTTCACGTACTGTCCGACGGTCTTGTCGTCTTCGACGACGAGGATTTTCATCCCGTGGGAAGGTACACCCTGAAGTTCGATCCCACGCCGATTTGCGACTCGACGTCGATCCGCCCCCGGTGCTCGGCGATGATGCCGTAACAGATGGACAGGCCAAGACCGGTGCCGCGCCCCTGGGGCTTCGTCGTGAAGAACGGCTCGAAGATCTTGGGCAGATCTTCCCGCTTGATCCCGGTGCCCGTGTCGATGAACTCGAGCAGGATCTCATCCGCCCGATCGGGGTTGATGCGGCTGCGCACCGTCAGGGTGCCGCGCGAGTCCATCGCGTCCATCGCGTTGAGCATCAGCGCCATGAAGCTCTGGATGAGCCGCTCATGGTCGCCGAGCACCGGCGGCAGACCGGATGCCAGCTCACGCACGACGGTCAACCGTTTGAACCGCGCGTGGTGCTTGAGGAGAAACAGCGTCTGCTCCACCACGCCGTTGACGTCCGTAGGCTTCTTGTCCCCACCCTTCGGCCGCGAAAAGTCGAGCAGGCTCTCCACGATTCGGCGGCAGCGCTGTACCTCGGCGTCGATGATCTTCAGGTACTCGTCATAACCGTGGCGGTCGCCGGGCGGCAGGTCCTCCGTCCGGAGCGCCAGCGCCTCGCAGCACGCGAGAATCGTCGCGAGCGGGTTGTTGATCTCGTGCATGACGCCCGCCGCGAGCTGCCCCACGGCGGCGAGCTTCTCCGTTTCCGTGAGGCGTTGCTGCGCCTGGCGCCACTCGGTGATGTCTTCACCGATGGTGATGACGTGCGAAATGTCGCGCCCGTCCTGCCGCATCGGGATCTTGGTGATGCGGTAGTAACGCGCTTCGCCGGTCGCCTGCGACTCCATTTCGACCTGCTGAAGCTCGCCGGTGTCGAACACGCGATCGAACTCGCGCTTCAGGAGATCGCGTGGCTGGCGGTCGAGCACATCGAAGATCTCGCGACCCACCGCGTCCTCGCGCGCCACGCCTTGGGTCCCGGTCTCGCGCTTGCGGTTCCACGCGCGGATGCGGTAGCCACGGTCGATCACGTACAGCCCGACTGGAAGCGAGTCGACGATCTGGGCGGCGAAGCTCCGCTGCGCCTCCATCTCGTGCGTGCGCAGCGCGACCTCGGAGGCGAGGTCCTGCGACAGCTCGGTGGCGGCGAGGATGGGAGCGAGGATGCGGGCCACGACGACGACTACGTCATGGGCGATTCCTTCGTAGCGTCCCGTGGGAATGACGACCTCGAGCAGGCCGAGCGGCTCGTCCTCGTGGACCAGCGGCAGCCGCACGATCGAGCCCCCGGGCACCCCCTCGCGCTGCGGGCCGCGCCGCATCCACTCGGCCACCGGCGGGGCATAGCCCGGCTGCTCCGCTTCGTCACCGGGGGTGGTGACCGGCGTGAAGCGAGTGCCGTCCGGTGCGCGGAGCCAGAGGCGGCAGCGGCGGAGGTTGAGGCCGCGCCGCAGCGCGCTCACCACGCCGTGCAGGGCCTCTCCGGACGCGAGGCCCGCCTGCAGCACCGACGCCACCTCGGCAATGACCCGGATACCGGGATGCTCGGTATCGAGGGAGGGGACCGCCATCGCCCGCAAACCTAGGGATGGCGCTCCCGCCGCGCCAGCGGCACGTCGAAGCGCAAGCCCAAGAACGCTCGGACGATGGTGGAGGTGCCGAAGAATGCCGTGGGGCCGAGCACGAGCCCGAACTGGCCGACCCGCAGGCCCGGGAGGACGGAGACCGCGCCCCACGGAGACCCGATCCCGAGCGGCGAGTGCGCGCCGGCGTAACCCGTCGTTTCAACGGTCACGTCGAGTCCCACCCGGCTCGGTGCCGTGTCCGCACCGAACTCGGCGATGGTCAGGGCGCGACTTCGGGCAGCGAGGGTGGCCCCGAAGACAAACCCCTGGGAGCCGCCGACGATCGCCCGCTGGTCGATGAATTCACCCAGGCGCGCACTCAGCGACAACGCCGCAATCGGTCCCGAGCGCATCCCGCGCCCGTACCCGACATCGAAGCCTTGGATTTGCCACCCGCTGCCGACCGTATAGGCGAGACCGAGCGTCACCATCCCGCCGCGCGTCTCCTGCGCGGCGAGTGGCGTAGACAAACCCGCGAGGCATATCAACATTGTGACCATGGACCGACGCACGTTTGTTCTCCTGACCGGGGCCAGTTCGGCGGCCCTCATCCGTCCGCCTGAGCGCCAGTCCCTCGGTCCGCCCGGGGCGGACGGGCGGACAGGCGGACCGGCCGTCGGGCGGCTCCGGTTCGAGCTCGACGATCATCACCGCTGGTCGCTGTGGTACTACGGCGAGGGCTCGCCCGTTCCCCTCGTCCGCGGCGCGGAGATCGTGACCTGGGTGGGCGACCGGCCGCTCACCCTCGCGGAGCTGGAAGATAGCACGGTGGGAAACCGCCGCCCGCCGGGCGGCGACGCCGTCGTCGTGCGCGGCCGGGCCGCCGGCGTGTGGGTCGAAGCCGAGCTCCTGGCCGCGGGCGGCGCCAGCACTCCCCAGGCGTCCGTGACGGTCACCGTCTTTCCCGACCGCCTCCTGCCCACGGTGAGGGGCGTGCGCTTCCTCCAGCTGTCCCACGAGGAGGTGCTCGCAGGAGACGGGCCGCTCGTGGCGCTCGTGAACGGAGCGCACTCGGCCGACCCGAGCCGCGTGGTCACGGTGGGGACGCCGGAGGCGGACGGACTCGCGAGCCATGCCGCAGCGGGGCTTACCCGCGGGACGCGCGGCCTCGCTATCGCGTTCGACGCGGGCGAGCCCGGGGAGGCCCGCGTGCAACTGTCACGGGACGGACTCGAGGCGGTGAGCGATTGGCTCCCGGCCCGGCCGCTCAGGCCCGAAGGCGACGTCTCGCGCATGCGCCTGTGTTTCCATCCGGAGGGCAATGGCCTGGAGGCCCTGCGCGCGCTGTTCGTGCCCTCCTCGCCCGTCGATCAGGAGCGCCTCGCACAGGCCGTCGCGCCCGCGGGCTGGTGCACACGGGGAGAGTGGTCGGGCACCGTCGCCGAACCGGACCTGATCGCGAATCTGGACTTCAGCGCCGCGAACTTCGACAGGCGCTTCTTCCGGCACATCGAGCTCGATGACGGCTACCAGCGCGCCGTCGGAGCGTGGGATACGAACGACCGGTTCCCGCACGGCCACGCCTGGCTTACCGACCAGATCCACGCGCGCGGCTTCAAGGCGGGGCTGTGGGTCGCGCCGTTCGGCGTGGCCGAGGCCTCCGGCGTCCCCACAACGCAGACCGACTGGCTGCTGCGCGACGCCAGCGGGCCCGTGGTCTGTGAAACGCGCGAGGCGTGGGGCGGGAAGGTCTACGCGCTCGACGGCGCGCACCCCAAAGCACAGCAGTGGCTGTTCGATCTGGCCCGTCGCGCCGTGCGGGAATGGGGATACGACTACCTCCGCATCGACCAGTTGCGCTGGGCGACGGTCGGTACGGCGCACTACGGCGGGCTGACCCACGCGGAGGCGTACCGCGCCGGGTTGGGCGCGATCCGCGACGGTATCGGCACCGAAGCCTTCCTGCTCGCGAGCGGGGCGCCGTTGCAGCACGCCGCGGGACTCGTCAACGGCATGCGGATCGGACCGGACGTCGACGCCAGCTGGTCGGGCATCCAACCCCCGGCGCGCGCCACAGGCTTGCGGAGCTTCTACCACCGCTCGACGTGGCTGAACGATCCCGACTGCCTCGTGGTGCGCCCGCCACTCTCGCGGGCCGCGGCCGAGGTGTGGGCCTCCGTCGTCGCGGTCACGGGGGGGCTCACCCTCCTCGCCGACAACCTGCCGAAACTCCCACCCGATCGCCTCCCGCTGCTGCAGCGCACGCTCCCGGTCGCGGCCGTGACGGGCCGCGCAATCGAGACGGGCGGCGCCGAGCGCGACATCGCGCCGGCGGTCGTGGCCGGCGACGACCGCTACCCGATCGGCGGGCCATGGCGCTTCCGCACCGGCGACGATCCCAGCTACGGCACGCGTGGGTTCGACGAAGAGGCGTGGGAGACGATCCCCGTGCCGCAGCGCTGGGACGCGGCGGGCCACCGCGACTACGCAGGGTTCGCCTGGTACCGCACCAGGTTTCAGCTCCCCAAGCCGAGCGACGGAGCGACGGAACGACGAAACCTGTTCCTGGAGCTCGGCAAGATCGCGGACGCCGACGAGACGTTCGTGAACGGACTGAAGGTCGGCCAGACGGGCGAGCTGTCCCCGGGCGGCCCGGGCGACGCGCAGGCCTTCCGCCGGTATCGCGTCCCGCCCGAGATCCTGAACTGGGGGGGGGAAAACGTGCTCGCGGTGCGCGTGCTGGGGAGCGGCGGCATCTGGAGCGTGCGCCGCAACCGCCCGCCGCGTGTCTGGGTGGCCGAGGGCGCACCCCGGTGGTGGACGATCGTGGTGGTCAACTGGGAGGACGAGCCGCTGGACGTGTCCCTCCCGCTCGCCGCGCTCGGCGTGCAGGGAGCGACGTTCGACACCTACGATGTGTGGCGGGACGCCCCCGTGGCCGACGTGAAGGGCAGCCTGACCCTCACGCTCGAGCCGCGCACCGCACGCACCGTTGCGATCCGCTCCGCCACCGCCCGGCCGCAGGTGATCGGAACAACGCGTCATGTCGTGCAAGGAGCCGTGGACGTCGCCGAGGAGACCTGGGACCCGACCACTCGTACTCTCAAGGCCAGATCCACGAACCTCGATGGCCGGGCCTACACGGTCACGATTGCGGTCCCGAAGGGGCTGCGGCCAGGGCCGTGCAAGGCAGCCGTCCCGTGCACGGTTCGTAGGCTCGAGTCGGGGCATGCGGTGCTGGAGTGGGCGGCGGGCGGAGACGGGCGGGATATCGCATGGGAGTTGAGTTTTAAGGGAACAACGGCAACTAGGAAAGGCAAAGACTAGACGCGTGCTGTTTGCTCAATGCCGCGAATGAAGTACCTGTGCGCCACGAAGTAGAGCACCATCAGCGGGATCACGGCCGCCACCGCTGCCGCCATCTGGTACGACCAGCTCACATGGTACACCCCCTCGAGGTTCGCGATGCCGACCTCGAGCGGCTGCATCCCGCTCGAGCGGGTGGCTACGAGCGGCCACATAAAGCTCCTCCACTGATCGGCGAACGCGAGCACGGCGAGCGTCGCCAGGGCGGGCCGCGCCAGCGGCACGATCACGCGCCAGAAGATCGTCCACTCTCCCGCACCTTCGAGTCGCGCGGCGTCCTCCAGGTCGCGCGGAATCGTGCGGAAGAACTGGCGCAGGAGAAATATCCCGCTGACCGACACCAGCTCGGTCGAGATCAGGCCCTGGTAGCTGTCCACCCATCCGAATGCGTCGATGAGGAGAAACCGCGGGATCACGAGCACAATCGCCGGAGCCATCAGCGCACACAGATACGCGAGGAACAAACGGTCGCGGCCAGGGAAACGGAGCCGCGCGAATGCGTACGCCGCGGTCGCGCTCGTCAGCACCTGCCCCGCGACCACCGCGAGCGAGAAGATCAGACTGTTCAACAGGAAGCGCCCGAACGGCAGCGCTACGAGGGCCCCGGTGAAGTTGTCGGGGACCGGGTGGCGCAGCGAGTCCGGCTCGCTCATGAGCGCGCTCACCACCATATAGAGGAAAGGGGCGATCATGAGGATCGCGAGCGGCAGCGCGAGGGCGTACGTGAGCCACGCGCCCCAGCTCCCGCGGCTCCCCCGGCTCCCATCGGGCTTACGCATGCTCCACTCGCCCATCGAGCAGCTTGAGCTGGGCCCACGTCGCCCCAAAGAGCACCGCGACGAGCAGCAGGGCGAGTGCGCTCGCATCGCCGAACTGCAGCAGCTCCCAGCCGATCCGGTAGATCCGAGACACGATCACGTCCGTCGCGCCGAGCGGGCCCCCGCCCGTCAACACCATGACGAGCGCGAACACCTGGAACGCGCCGATGATCCCGGTCACCAGGACGAACAGCGTCACGGGCGAGAGCAGCGGGAACGTCACCCGCCAGAAGCGCTGCCAGGCACTCGCCCCGTCCACGCGGGCGGCGTCCAGGTATGGCTGGGGGATGGCTCGGAGCCCGGCGAGGAAAACGGTCAGCTGGTACCCCAGCTGCATCCACACGGACACGAGCATCACCGCGCCGAGGGCCGTTCTGGGATCCCCGAGCCAGTTCACCGGCCCGAGACGTGCCCGCGTGAGCAGCTGATTGATCAGCCCGAAATCGGGGTGGTACATCCACTGCCACACGAGCGCGACCGCCACCACTGAGGAGGCGTACGGCAACAGGAACAGCGCGCGCAGCACGGACATCGCCGCACCGGACCGGCGTCGTCCACCGATCATGACCGCCAGGCCGAGCGCGAGCGCCATCGACACCGGCACGTAGAGGGCGTAGAGCAGTGTGCGGCCGAGCGCCGACCACACCACGGGATCACGGACCACGTGGCCGTAGTTCGCGAGCGCAACGAAGGCTCGGGTCGGCTCGATCGGACTCCAGTGGTGCACCGAGACGTACAGCACCACGAGCAGCGGGACGAAGGAGAACGCGGCGAGGTGGAGCACCGACGGCGCGAGGAACCCCCAGGCGGCCACCGTTTCGCGCCGCGGCCGGGGCGCGGTCCCGGTGCTCCAGGCGGCGAGCAGCGCGCCCAGCGGGCCGAGCGCGGCCAGGCCGAGCATGACCGGCAGCCAAACGTCGGTGCCGGCCTCCGCGGGCGGCGTCCGCAGCTCCACCCAGCGCCCCGGTGCGAGACGCACGGCCACGGCGGCTTTCAGAACACCGCCGGCGGCGCGGCGCCATGCGGTCGAGGGGCTCGAGTCCCCCGGCACGATTTCGGCGCCCCGGGCGAGGGGCGAGAGACCCGCGGGTGCGCTGCGAATCTCGGGGCTGCGCGCCGCGGCTTCCTGCATCAGGAGCCGCGTGTCGTACAACCAGCGATCGGTCGCGTCCCCCGCGGCGCCGCGCAGGTCGGCGAACACCGCGACGCCGAACAGCACCGCCACGAGGCCGTACGGCCTGACGGTCTGGCGCCACACGTCGCGGGGCTTGCCGATCGCGCCCACGGTTTGCGTCCCGGCCACGAGCAGGAGCAGCAGCGCACCGAGCGACCACGGCGAGAGGGGCCAGATTCCCGCGGCGGGCCGGGCCGCGACCGCACCGACGACGTCCCACCCCTCGCGATCGAGCAGCGGCGCGAGCGCCGCCTCGCCGGTCCAGCGAACGGCGACCTCGCGACGCAATCGCTGCAGCGTCGCCGCGGCCAGGGGAGGCGCGGTCGCGCGCACCAGGGGGGCGGTGGCGTGATAGATCTCGAACCGGCCGGAGAACCCCGGCAACTCCTCCAGCGCCCGGGCCCGGATGAGGAGCTGCGGGAGATCGTACCCGGTGCCGCCCCGGGCGAGGGGCGTTACGATCGTGAGGTACCCGGCCGCGGCCGTCGCCTCGCGCGCGGCGAGGGCGCGCTCATAGCGGCCCCGCACCCGCTGCGCGAGGCCGAGCGGTAGGAGGGCGCCGGCGGCCATCGCCACGAGCGCCCCCGCACGCCACCGTGTGAACGCAGTCATCGCGTGGTTCCGAGGAGCCGGTCGAGCTCGCGTGCGGCGGCGCGCGCCGCCCGCGGAGGATCAGCGCCGCCCACGGTGACGCGGTCCATCAGGGCGGCGAGCTCGGCCTCCACCTCACGCCACTGAGCGACGCGCGCCGCCCACGCCGGCCGACCGTGCGCGGCCGCGCGCAGGAACGCCGCCTCCCAGCCGAGCGTGTCGGCCGACGCCACGTCCTGCGCGGCCGTCGTCACCGCCGGCAGCTCGAGCCCCGCATCGCCGCGCGCGGCATCGGGCAGCGAGTCGGTGAGATCCGCCGCGAGCTCGACCGCAGCCCGACGCCGCAGCGCCCGCGCGGGAACCGCATATCCCCACGCCCACAGCACGGTAGCGGGCGGGACCCCGGCGCGATGCGGGATGGGCGCGAATCCCACGCGCAGCCGGCCCGCCGCGACCGCGGCTCGGAGCTCGCGAACCGCGTCGTGGCCCACGGTCATGAACGCTACGCGGCCGGCGGCGAACAGCCGGGCGATCTCCACGCCCGCGGTGCCCTGGTCATGAGGGGGCGGTGCGACGCCCCAGCGCGTCACCAGGTCCCGGTACCAGCGGAGCGCCGCGATCGTGGCGGGCGCATCGAGGCACCCCGAGGCGCGTCGGCCGTCGGCACACAACACGTCGCCGCCCCCTGCCCAGATCCACGACAGCCAGAACGCGGGCCGCCGGTCGAAGGCGACGCCCCACTGGTCGACCCGGCCGTCGCCATCGCGGTCGCGTGTGAGCTGCTGCGCCATCCGCAGGAAGTCGTCCCACGTCCAGTCGTCGGGCGGATACGCGACCGCCGCGCGGTCCAACAGGTCCCGATTGTATGCGACCATCACCGGCGTGTAGCCCCGGGGGAGGGCGTACAGCGCCGCACCGCGACGGAAGACCGCGAGGACCTCCGGGTTGTAGCGGGCGAGGTCGACACCGACGCGGGAGAGGTAGGGTGCGAGATCGAGGGCTTCCCCTCGGTCCACCAGCGCGGGGACGTCCACGTCGTCCAGCTGGAACACATCGGGGAGGGCATCGTCCGCCGTCGCCGTGAGCAGGAGGCGGCGATACTCCGCCTGAGAGAGCGCGACGTTGTGCTGCACCACCTGCAGCCCCGGGTGCCGGGCGCGATAGGGTGTGAGCAGCAGGTCTTCGAGCCGTGCGGCAGCGTCGTCGGCCCGGTGGAGGAGCTCGACCCCCGGGCCCGGGGCTGCGCCGCACCCCCAGCAGGCAAGCGAGCACGCGAGAGAGCAAGCCAGCATGCGGCTCACCCGAGCCGCGCTCCCGCCGCGTCGAACAGGTGCAGCTGCCGGCGGTCGAGCTTCACGCCCACCCGGTCGCCGGGACGGAGGTCCGGGATGCCATGCAAGCGGGCCACGAGCGGCTCGCCGCCCCCGTCCAATCGCACGAGCGTGTCTGGACCGAGTGGCTCGACGCCGCGGACGTCGGCTGCTCCGATGCCCTGATCGGGGGCGACGAGACTCACGTGCTCGGGCCGCACGCCGAGGTAGATCTCGCCTTCGTAGCGCTCGAGGGACACGGGAATGGAAAAGGCGCCGCAGTCCACCACCCCTCCATCATCCCCCGTCCCTCGTCCCCTGCCGCGGAGGATGTTCATGCCCGGGCTCCCGATGAAGCGCGCGACGAAGACGTCGGCCGGGCGCCCGTACAGCTCGGCGGGCGTGCCCACCTGGCGGAGCCGCCCCCTCTCGAGGACCGCGATCCGCTGGCCCATGGTCATGGCCTCGATCTGATCGTGGGTCACGTACACGACGGTCGTATGGAGGGCGCGGTGCAGCTCGAGCAGCTCGGCCCGTAGCTCGGCGCGCAGCGTGGGCTCGAGGTGCGACAACGGCTCGTCGAGCAGGAAGACCTGGGGTTCGCGCACCAGGGCGCGACCCAGCGCCACTCGCTGGCGCTCGCCGCCCGAGAGCTCCCCCGGCCGGCGGTCGAGCAGCGTGCCGAGCCCCAGCCGGTCGGCGGCCTGCTGCACCCGACGGGCGATTTCGGCGGCCGGCACGCGCCGCACTTCGAGTCCGAAGGCGATGTTGCGCCGCACGGTGAGATGCGGGTACAGCGCGTGCGTCTGGAACACCATCGCGACGTCGCGCGCGGCGGGGTCAAGACGGGTGACGTCGCGCTCGCCGATCAAGACTTCCCCGGCGCTGGGCTCGTCGAGCCCGGCGATGCAGCGGAGCGCCGTGGTCTTGCCGCAGCCCGAGGGCCCGAGCAGGACGAAGAACTCGCCGTCGTTCACGGCGAGCGACAGCTCCTCGAGCGCCGGCCGGCCGTGGGGATCGTACCGCTTGGCGAGGCGGCGGAGGGTGACCGACGCCACGGAGGGCTAGTTCCGCGTCGGGGGCTTGAACTCGACCGGCATCTCGAACCGCACACGCACCGGGCGCCCCGCGAACCGCCCCGGGGTAAAGCGCGCCGCCCGGATGTAGTCCTTGGCCGCCTGATTGAACCGCGCGTCGCTGCTCTCGATCACGCGCACCGTGCCGTCTTCAACGCGGCCGGTCGTGTCGATCACGGCCTCGACGATGACCCGCCCGCTGGTCCGGGAGAGGAGCAAGGGCGCGGGGTACGCGAGCGCCGGACCCGAAGTCCGGTGCGGTCGCTCCCGCACCTCCGCCTCGCGGTACACGTCGCCGGCGATGTGCAGGGTCACGGGGGGCATCGACGCGGCGGAGAACTCCACGGGCACTTCGACCAGCGTTTGCACAACCCGCCCTCGCACCCGGCCCGGCCGGAACAGGGTGCTCGCCACGAGCGCCCGGGCGGCTGCGACGAGCAGCGAATCGGTCCCCTGCTCGATGACCGCCGTCGCCGGCTCGGGGTTCCCCGCGCTGTCGATCACCACGCGTATGACGATCACGCCGTCGCCCCCTCCGGCGGGATACGGGAGCGGCGGCATCATCACGATTTCGGGCCGCTCGTCCACTTCGCTCACGCCGTAGACGCGCTGCGGCGAGGGTGGCGGTGGCACGAACGGCGTCGGCGCGCACCCGGTCGCGAGCACTACACCGATGAGCGCCGCGCGTCGCATTGGGGGCCGCTCAGAGCGCCGCGGCCGCGGCCGTCACATCATGCGCCCGGCGGACGGGCTCAACACGGCTTGAGCGATGAGATACACGAGCGCCGCCGTCACGAATCCGGTCACGATCACCCCGCGGACGGTCTCGATCGGCTTCTTGGCCGGCCCCGTCGTACCCACCAGCGCATTGATCTCGAGCAGCGCGATGATCACGAGCAGCACCACGGCCCAGAGGCCCCGGTGCCCGCCTGCAGGGAGCGTGAAATGGGACGCCGCGCCCATGAAGAACAGCATCGGGAACGAGAGCACGACGTTGGTGCGGGAGGCGAGGAACGCCCGCCGCGCCGCGCCGGCCGCCGCGGGATTTGCCTGGCCACCGCCCGCGGTGGCGACGGCGTTGGCGATCACAATTCGCTGATTCGGCCAGATCACGCGCCAGACGTTGGCGAGCATCACCGTGCCGAACGCCGCACCGGTGAGGATGGTGAGACCCCAGGGATCGCTCCAGCTGGCGCGCCGCAGAGCCAGGACGACCACACCGGACAGGAACGTGAGGGCCGCGCTCCAACGGAACCACCACAGCGCGCGCGGCACGAGCTTTTGCGTCGCGCCGCTCTTGGTCGCGGCGTCCGCCTCCGCCATGAACGGCCCTTGAACGAAGTTGAAGTAGTAGAGGAGACCGATCCAGGTGATGCCGGAGAGGAAATGAATCCAGCGGAACAGAAACTGGATTCCCGCGTCGGAGAACAGCGCCATCGTGCGCCTCCCAGTAAGGGACCGCGACGGAGACGTGACCTGCCGGTTCGGGAAGATATCGGCGCTTCAATTGGAATCAAGCGGGAACCTTCGTCCCGGGTCGCGGGTTGACTGGAACGGGAAGACACCCAACGAGGAGACAACCATGTCCGGCACCACCGCACCCACCCAGCGCCTCACCAAGCACTCGCTGCCTCAACTGCCGTATGACTTCGGCGCCCTCGAGCCACACATCGACGCCCAAACGATGCAGATTCACCACGGCAAGCACCATCAGGCCTACGTGAACAACCTCAACGCGGCGCTGGACAAGCATCCCGAGCTGTATCAGAAGTCCCTCGAAGAGCTGCTCCGCGGAATCAACAGCGTTCCGGAAGACATCCGTACGACGGTGCGCAACAACGGCGGCGGCCACCACAACCACTCGCTGTTCTGGACGATCATGGCGCCGGCCGGCAAGGGCGGGGGCGGCGAGCCGAGCGGCGCGCTGGCCGACGCGATCAAGAAGGCGTTCGGCGGCTTCGTCGCGTTCAAGGAGCAACTGTCCGCCGCCGCCACCGGCCGGTTCGGGAGCGGCTGGGCGTGGCTCGCTGTCGCGAGCGCCAAGCTCGAGGTCTTGAGCACGGCGAACCAGGACAGCCCTCTCATGGACGGGAAGATTCCGGTGCTCGGGCTCGACGTGTGGGAGCACGCCTACTACCTCAAGTATCAGAACCGGCGGCCGGACTACGTCGCGGCGTGGTGGAACGTCGTCAACTGGGCCGAAGTGGCCAAGCGGTACGAGGCGGCGAGAAAATAGATTCAACCGTCGAGCGGCTCCGTGAACACGTCGGCGCTGCCGTCGGGGCCATAGCGGACCGTCACGCGCCACGGGCGGCAGCACACCTGGCAATCTTCCACGTACTCCTGGAGCGAGCCCCCGCCCGGGTCGAGGGCGAGCTCGTTCGCCTCGCCGCAATGGGGACAGACGACGACCACTTCGGTCTCGGTGGTCCCGTCGCCGAGGGGAAAGTCCTCGTCGTCCAGCGGGTCGAGGTCGGACGGATCGGCGATCATGAGGGTCTGAGAGCCTGCAATATCGCGTCTTGGAGCAGGCCATTGGAAGTCACGAGGCTGGTGGCGTAGATGGAGCGCTCGCCACCAAGACTCGTGGCCCTCCCCCCGGCCTCCTCGACGATCACCTGCAGGGCCGCGATATCCCAGGGGTGCATCACGGGATCGACGGCGATCTCCCCCGCCCCTTCCGCCACCAGCATGTGCTGATAAAAGTCGCCGAAACCCCGCGTGCGCTCGACCCGGTCGATGAGTCCGTCAAGCCCGGACGGCGGCCCCGCCTCGCCAGGCCCGAGGTTGCCATGGAACAGCATCGCGCGCTCGAGCGACTCGACGCGCGACACCCGGATCCGCTGCCCGCCGCGGAACGCGCCGCTGCCGCGCGCCGCGTGCCAGCGGGCCCGCAAGGCCGGTGCGCTCGCGACGCCCGCCACCACCTCGCCGCCGGTCTCGATCGCCACAAGCGTCGCGAACACCGGAATGCCCCGCACGAAGTTTCGGGTGCCGTCGATCGGATCGATGATGAGCCGCGTCGGGGCGGTTCCCACCGCTTCCCCCTCTTCCTCGCCCAGCACGCCGAGTTGCGGGTGGTGCTCGTGCACCAGCTTCCGGGCCATCGCCTCGATCGCCTGGTCCGCTTCGGTGACGGGGCTGCGATCCGCCTTGTCAGCGACGCGGAGGCCGGCAGCACGAAACCACCGCAGCGCGAGCTCGTCAGCGCGATCAGCGAGCTCGGTGAGAAAGGGGAGCCAGTGAGCGGGGGACATGGAGTCGGAAGTTGAATGGAGCGGATGGGATTCGAACCCACGACCCCCTGGTTGCAAACCAGGTGCTCTCCCAACTGAGCTACCGCCCCCTCAGCGAAAATAGGGATGGAGGTGATAGCCGGGTAGTGAGCAGTAGACGCCAAGGTGCCGAGACGCCGGGTTGACATGAGGAGCGAGGTGGTAGGGATCCGCCGCCCGCTGGACCGTGCTCCGTTCGGATAACCTGGAAACGCCTGACGGAGTTTCCGCGGACTCGCGCAACGATCATAGACGATATACGATCCCACGCCCGCTCCAGCGGCGGTGGTTCCGCGATCGCAACCCCTGAAGCTGCAAGAGCATCACGTGGGAAGCGCCCGTGCGACCGCGACAACGGAAGAGCTAGTGAGCGAGACGCCATAGGGTGGGCTAGCGGGCCCCCGTCCGGGGTGCATATTGCAACCGACTCAGGTGCTGTGATCCCCGGGGCGCGATGTCGTGCGGCTCGCCAATGCCCCGGGGGGAGCAAATCGCGAAACCGGCTGAGTGGGGACACCCACGCGGCCGGCTTTTTTTCTTTCCGAAGGCGGTGAGGGCGCCCGTTCCAGTGCCGAACATTCCTCGGACTCGCAAAAGGAGCTGCCCCATGAGACGCCTCACTCTGCTCTTCTGCCTCGCTGCCCTGGCGGCGCCGGCGCTGGACGCCCAAGAGGCGCCCGCCCCTGCCACCACCTCCGCCCGGAGGCGGGTGGCGGTGCTCGACTTCGACTATGGCACGGTGCACAGCTACGTGACCGACATCTGGGGGTCGGACGTGGACATCGGCAAGGGCATCGCCAACATGCTTCTGACTGAGCTGGTGCAAAACGGCACCTACACACTCATCGAGCGTACGCAGGTCGACCGCATCCTGAACGAGCAGAATCTCCAGCAGGAGGGGCGAGCGGATGCCTCGACCGCGGCCAAGCTCGGCCGGCTGCTCGGCGTAGACGCGATCATCATCGGGTCCATCACCCAATTCGGGCGCGACGACAAGAAGCTCAACGTGGGAGGTGGGAAGATCGGTTTCCATGGGATCGGGCTCGGCGGCCTCGGCAAGAAATCGTCCAAGGCCACCGTGGCGATCGACGCCCGGATCGTGAACATCGGGACCGGGGAGATTCTGGCCGTGGCGCAGGGGAAGGGTGAGTCGAAGCGCTCCGGGCTGACGCTCGCCGGCGCAGGGGGCGGCGGCGGCGGCGTGTTGGGCGGCGTCCTCGACATGTCCAGCTCAGACTTCGGGAGTACGATCCTCGGCGAAGCGACGCGAGCGGCGGTGACCGACCTCGTCACCGCGTTGGCAGCGGCGGCGCCCAAGATTCCGGAGACCATCGCCGCGATCACGGCGCTCGTCGCCGACGTGACCGGGAGCGAGCTGATCATCAACGTCGGGACGGCAGGCGGGGTACGGATCGGTACCGAGTACACCGTGGTGCGCCCGGGGCGGGAGATCAAAGATCCCGCGACCGGGAGCGTGCTGCGCCGCGCGACGACGCCTGTGGGGAAGATCAAGATCACCTCAGCGGATGAGAGCTCCGCGACCGGGACGCTCAACGGCGACCCCGCGCACATCGGCGACTGTGTGGGCGCCTGTCCGCTCGCCCCAGCCGCCGGGCCGCCCGCGCAGAAGCAGGGACTGGATCCGGCTCCCGCCCCGTCGACCCCATCCGGGGAGGGCGTCGGCGTGCACCCCGCACTCTATACGGGTCCGGCCGCCGGACCGTTCACGTGGACTGGGTACTCGTTCACAGGCACGGAGCACTTCCGCTACGACGCGTTCGCAAACTTCGGAGGCCAGGCGCAGTCGGGGTTCTACGAGGTCGACGCGACGCCGGCCGGAAACGGTCGCGTCCAGCTGCGGATTCAGGGCCGGATGGGCAAGGATGCGTTCTCTATGACCACGACACTGGCGCCGAACGAAGCCATCCCCCTAGCGCAGATGGCGAAGCTCGGTCCGACCGGAATTGCCCTGTTCTCGGACTACGAACAGATGTTCACGGGACACCAGTGGCAAGTGGGCGAGGGGTGGGGGGGTCGGAGCTTCTCGTTCAAGACGGAGTCGACGTGTCAGTACGCCGGCGTGCAGGGGCTGCGCGGGGTGATGCGGAGCAACCAGGTCGTCATGGACTTGTGCGTCTCGCCCAACGTCGGCCTCCCCTTGGCGGTCACGACTGCCTACGGGAGCGGCTCAGGGAATTTCAGCTACGGGCTCAAGCTGACGCAATTCCGGCCGTAGGGCAGTACGCAGTGCCCTGCGGTGTTGCCGGACAATGCCGACCGCGGCACTATTTCCGGTCCCGTTCGTGCGCCCACCTGGGAGGCGCGTGTGTCCTGGTCGACGAGAGCAACCGGTGCTCTGGCTGTCGTCTGCTTCCTGTTCACGGCGAGCGCGGCGGCTCAGGGCATCCGGGCACGGTTCGGCGTGGCGGTGGGAATGGCAGTCCCCACCGGCGACTATCACGCCGCGGCGAGCGGCGAGGGGTTCACCCCGGGGTGGCAGGGCGTGGCCCTCGTCGCGTTCACGAAGCCAGCGTGGCCCGTGGGGCTGCGCGTGGACGGAACCTACGGCACGAACGGCGCGAACGACCGTCTCAAAGCCGACCTGACGACCTCGGTGGGCCAACCGAGCGACGAGGAAACCAAGCTGGTGGGCGCGAACGTGGATCTGACATACCCGGTGGGATCGACCTCTCGCGTACAGCCGTACGTCCTCGGCGGGATTGGAGCCTACCACACCACGATCTCCGTCACCTCGGGCGGGTCCACGGCGAGCAGCTCCGAGACCAAGGTCGCCTGGAACCTGGGTGGGGGGATTCTCTACCGTATACGAGGCGCGGAGTTGTTCCTGGAAGCCCGCTACATCCACGTCGCAGCCGTTTCGGACTTTCCCAAGACAGCCTTCCTGCCGATCGCCGCCGGCATACGGTTGGGAGGCGGGTAGGCCACCGCTGGCCCCCTGCTACGGCCCGACCCGCGCCTGGAGTCGATACCGGCCGCCGAATACTCCGCCGCCGAACACTCCTGCGACCGCGACGTTATAGGTGCCCGGACTGAGTGTCCGTGTGAGTCGCGAGCAGAAGTTGTAGCGTCTCGGGTCGAGAAAACTGGCGCTCGTCAGGAACGTGCCCGCCGCGTCGAACAGGCCGATTTGCGTCGCATCCTCGAGCGCGAAGCCGCACGCCCCGACCCAAGGCGAGGTCTCGAACGTATAGGACCCGGGCTGCGCGATCTGCACCCGGTACACGTCGAGCGTCCGGGAATCGACGATGGCCGCTTGCACGTAGCCGTCGAGCGCCAACCCGCTCGCGGTCTGGATCGTGTGGTTGGGCCGGACCTGCATCGGGACGCCGATCGAGAAGGAGACGCGGTACGGCCCCGCTCCCAGCACCGTCAAGGGAGTCGGGATAGCCAACTCCCCGAAGGGTCCCCACAGGCTGCCGGGAGCGCCCAACGACTGATCACCGTCGATGGTCCCCCCGTAGAGAAAGTAGGTCCCGTCTTCCACATGGCTGAACGTGAAGGCGCCGCCCGCTTCGGCAAGGACGGTCTGCGCAATCCCTCCCGTCGTCGCGGTATACAGACGTGCAAGCCGCTGCGTGGGCGGACCGAAGCTCTGGGTCAGGCTGTTATACGCATTGACGAGCCCAGCGCCGTACGGACTCTGCGGGCCGGTGGCGTAGCTCGTGAGCCGGGACCGCAACTCGGCCGCCGTCAGCGACGGCGTCTGGGCTAAGACCAAAGCCGCCACGCCCGCGACATGCGGCGTCGCCATCGACGTGCCCTCGAAAAAGTCGTAGTCGGGCGAGGCCCTCGGAAAGTCCCACACCGTGGAATAGACCCCATCGGTCGCATCGCCAAACCCGAAGTTCCCCCCCGGAGCTCGGATGCCGACCTGAGGACCGAAGTTGGAGTACACGGTGGGAGCTCCATCGGGGCCGACGGCGGCGACGCCCAAGACTTCCGGGTAGGCGGACGGATAGTGCGGCGCCGAAGTAGCGTCGTTTCCCGCTGCCGCCACGATGAGGGCGCCCGTGTTTGCGGCGCTGACGATCGCGCTGTGCAGCGTCGGGTCGTTGAAGTAGCCTCCGAGACTCACATTGATGATCCTGGCCCCGGTGGTCGCCTGCACCGTACCCCCCGCCCCATCGTCCGCCGGCAAACCCGCCGCATAGAGAATGCCTTGCGCGACGTCGTACAAGGTTCCGAATCCGGCGGCGCCGAGGGCGCGAACCGGACGGATTCGCACGCTCCAATTCACTCCGGTCACCCCGATGCCGTCGTTGCCGACTGCGCCGATCGTGCCCGCGACGTGCAGGCCGTGGGCCCCGAGCGAGTCGGGCGCGAAGCACGTCCGCGTGCTGTCGAGCGAGTATGACGCCGGAATCGTCGGGTCGGGATCGGGGCCGTCGCCGTCCGCCGCGTTGCTGAGCATGCCACCAGAGCACAGCGGCACCGAGTCGGCGGAACTGACGAAGTCGTATCCATCGGATGCCAGGTTCGCGGCGATGCCCGGATGGTCGAATCGGATGCCGTCGTCCACCACCGCGACGAGCACCGCAGAACTCCCCTTGGTGATGGACCAGGCGCGCGGGAGGTCGATCAGGGCATAGTGCCAGGCCTGAAATGGATAGGCCGGATCGTTCGGTATGGTGCGCACCGCGGCTGCGGCCGCGGCGGCCGTCGCCCTGAAGGCACGCGCCGTCTCATCCAACCACAGGAGGTGATTGCGCGTCACCGCGGCGATCGCGGGATCTTGGCGCAGTGCCGCCGAGATCGCCTCCCGCTGCGCGGTATCCGCGACGCGGATCTTCGCTGCGAGGATCGTCGGGGAAACACCCACGACCGCGGCGCCAGCGGGCACCGTCGTGGCCAGGTGCGATCGGATCGCTCTTGCCCACGCCCGCGCGCCCGCAGTCGTTGCCAGGGCGGCGGACCCCGGACGCGGCGCACCGAGCGCGGTATGTCGCAAGGTCACGATCAGCTCGTTCGCCGTAGCCGCCGGCTGCGACGCCGGGGTTGCGCGCCATCTCGGACGACTCGCAAGTTTCGACCGCGCGAGGGCCGGAACTCTTGCACCGACGACGGCGTGCGCCAGCGTCGCGGCTGCCACAGGACTCACACCCGGGGAGAACGCTTCGGACGCCGTGATGACCCCGCTGACGGTCCCGTCCCGGGGAATCCACCCCGTTGGGCCGGTGTCTCCGCCACACCGAGCCAGCGCGAGCGCGAGTAACGCGACGAGGGTCGTCCGCATTGCATCCCTTCGGAAGGTCATGGCGTCCCGCGTGCAAGGTCCCGGTGCCACCGATCACGCGCAACGTACCGGTGCGCGGAGAAGCCAGCAAGGCGTGAGTGCGCTCACCGGCCGATCGTCTCGCCGCGGGGTTCGGGCGGCGGTGATGTGCGCGGGACTCGTCGCGTGTACCAGCGGCGAGCGCCCCTTGCGGCTCGGGACGACCTACACGGTCGAGCAGTCCGGCGCGCTCGCCGTGCTCGACTCGCTCTGGACCGGCCCCCCTCCCCTCACGACCGTGGTCGCGCCGTCGGGGCAGATCCTGCGGGCGGCCGCCAACGGCGACCTGGACGTCGTCATCACCCACGCGCCATCGCTCGAACAGCGACTGCTCGTCGGGCCCGGACACGCCCTGCTGCGCTGTCCGCTTGCCGCCAGCCGCTTCGCCATCGTCGGGCCGGCGGCCGACCCCGCCCATGTCGCAACCGCCGCCACCGCGGCGGAGGCGTTCCGACGGATCGCGAGTGCAGGCGGTCCGTTCGTGTCGCGCGGCGACTCGTCCGGCACGCACGTCAAGGAGCTCGCCCTGTGGCGCGCCACGGGCGTGACCCCGGCGCCGCGCTGGTACTTAGAATCGGGGACCGACCAGGCTACGACGCTCCACCTCGCCGACGAACGCCGGGCCTACGCCCTCGCCGACCTCCCGACATACGCGAAGCTCGGCGGGCTGGCGTCTCGCATCTTGTCCGCCGCCGATACCGCGCTCACCAATCCCTATACGTTGTACGTGGTGCGCCGTCCGGAGCCGCATCCCGCCGTCCGGGACTTCGCGACGTGGGCGACGCACGCCGGGCGGGAGGGACTGCTGGCGTTGCGGCTCCCCGACGGCACGCCGGCGTTCGTGCGGCAACCGGGCGAGTGCTACGCTATGGCGAAACCGTGAGGGAGTACCCCGCGGGCGACCGCAGCTGGTAGTCCGACGCCGCCACGGCCTGAACCGTTGCGGTGTACTGGTCCACGTGCCGCGTGTCCGCGACGCCGATCGTGACGACGGCACCGTTCGTCAGCGTTCCGGTGACGGCAAGGCGCGTCACCGTCGAGAGGGGCTGCGCGAACACTCGAAGTCCCGGACCGGCCGTGACGCTCGTGAGCGCCTGCGGCCCTGACACGGTGAACAGAATCGCCCCGTCCGCGCCGGCGTTGGGAGTCGTCAGCGAAACCGTAACCACGCCGGCTACCGGACCGATGCTGCTGCAGCTCCCTGCCCCTCCCCACAGTGCCAACGTGACCAACAGCCATCCCCTGAGCCGCTTCATCGCGACGCTCCTTTCCGCCTGAGCGCACTCAGGAGCGTCCGTTGCTCGGTCGTGAGCGGCGCCCCCGTCGCCCGCACCCAGGCGAGAAAATCGCCCAGATCGAAGCCGCCGCTGTTGTTGCCCAACTTGTCGAGGTCCCCGAGCTGCGCCGGCGTGAGCGTGCTCGAGCCGTCGAGCAATTGGGCCACGACCTGGGCGGTGCTGAAGGTCTCCAGGAACACCGCGCGCACCGAGTACGGTCGACCCATCGTGAGCGTGATGCTCAAGTTCTTCGTGACGGTGTCGCCCGCCCACCCTTGGAATGTCCGCAGGGCGCTCGTGTCGGTGGCCGTGAGTGTGACCCGCGCGCCCTCGGTCACGAACGTGTCGCTCGGCACAGAGCCCGAGATCGTGCCGCCGCTGGTCGTCGAGTAGTGCACCTGCTGCGACCGGGCCAGCGTCACGGTGAGGGTGTCCGGCGTGGTGCCCGCCGTGTAGCTGAAGCTACGCGACTGCCCGCCGGACCAGGAGACGAAGACCTGACGCGTGCGACCCCCGGCCGTGTACTGCGTATCCGCCACGCTCACGCTGTGCACTGAGTTCGGCGTGAGGATATCGCGGAACAGGTGATACGTCACGCCGTCGAACTGGATCACGGCGGCCGAATCGGTGGCACGCACCACCCAGACCGGGTAGCTCAAGCGGAACCGCATCGTGCCGTTCGGGACCAACTGCGTGATCTGATCGAGCACCACGCCCGCGGGCATGCCATCCACGTTGCGCACGGCGGCCGGCGCCGTCGATGGGGTGAATGCCGTGTTCCCGGTGGGTCCGGGATAGAGGTCGCCGGCATCGCCGCGGTCGGAGCACGTTGGTGCCGCACCGGAGCAGGCGGTGTTTGGGTCGGCATCGAGGTTGCCGCGAGCGTCCGCTTGCACGACTTCGAGGCCGTGAATCGGGGCGGTGTTGACGCGGTTATCCTGGTCGATGCCGTGTTGCGCGATCTGCGCCGAGTCCACGTGATAGATCAACAGCCCACCGCCGCAGGGAGGCGGCGAGCCCGTGTTGAACCACACCTGGCAGTGGTAGTGAACCATCGCGCTGTCAGATTGTACCTGTTGGCGATTTTCCAACAGGAAGTACTCCCCGCGCGGGTTCGCGCCCCCAACCGGCAGGTAGAACGCCGTGTCCGACGTCGGTGCCGCGCCCAAGCCGAACGTGCCGTCGGTCCGGAGCGGCACCACGGTCACCCACCCCAGCTGGCTCAGCGACCAGGCATCCATACGCGACGGGCTGAAGGGGGACGTGTAGTTGCCGCTGCCCATGAGGCTCCACTCCGCCACGCCTTCGCTCGTGTTGTCGGTGTCGTACAGGTCCGGCAGCCCGAACCCGTGACCCGTTTCGTGCGCCACCGTTCCCACTGGCATGATCTGCGTGCTGTCGCATCCGTCCAGGCCGCCCACCCCGCTCTCGAGGATGTAGTCCGCGACCCAGATGCGCTGGCCCTGGGCGTTAACAGAATGGGTCGCGTACGGGCTGACCCGGCCAAAAGCGTCGACGAGCTTGTCGCGGTGCGACCAGAGGTGGTTGTTCGTCGCGCCACCGCAGGCGCCGTCGACGGGCGGATGGATGAAGGCCACGAGATCGACGAAACCGTCGCCGTCGAAGTCGTATTGCGCCCAATCGACCTGGTTGTCGAGCTTGCGCAGCGTTTCCCGTAGGCCGGCTTGCATCCGCGCCACGGCCTGCGTGCTGAACAGCCCGTTGCAGTTCGTGTTGTTGTATGGATTCCCCGTGCACGTGCCCGCCACCCCGGTGTAGGTGACTTCGTTCGAGTCGAGCGCGGCGTACCCGTAGCTCTTCCCCTGCACACTCAGGAGGCCGTTCGACATTTGCTCGTAGAAGGAGCGGTACGTGTACGGACGCCCCGCCGAGGCGCCGGTGGGAGACGCCGCGAACAGCACCTGGTCGTACTGGGTCGTGGTGCGGAGCTCCCCTGCGGGCGTGTTCTTGAACTTGAAGAGCAGCGCCGGGACGCGGAGCACCCCTGACACAGCCGCGCCGGAGGCGAGCGGCGCCCCGGCGACCGCCATCGGGGCATTCAGGGCGCCGAAGTTCCGGCGCGACAGGAGCCGCGCCCGCAGGGCACGCACCGCCCGGGCCTGGCGGCGCCACACGCCGTCTTTGCGGAAGTCGAAGCCCCGAATCTCGCGGCGGACCCGAGGCGGAGGTGCCTGCTGGGCTCGACTTACCCCGGGCACGGTCAGCGCGGAGACGACGGTCACTAGCACCAGTGAACGGGACGTCACGGAAACCCCTCGGATCGTAAGCGGGAATCGGCGGTTACGACGATTTACCCTAAGCCGGCGACGCCGGAGGGGCCGTGTCATGTGTCACACGGCGACCCGCGAGTAGTACACCGAGGAGCATGAATCCGACCACACCGCCGACGACTTTCGCTTCGTAGAGCCACGGGTGCGTTTCATCGGCCGGCGCGACGAAGCCGAGTACGATGGAGAAGAGGACGGCGGCGAACCCGACCAGCCCGGCGAGGGCGGTGGCGACACTGCGCTCGCGCCGCAATCGCAGGTACGCCAGGAACAGGTACAGATAGGGGATGAAAAACAGGATCAGCGTCGTCTGCGTGAGCACCAGATAGGCGTTCTTCACGGTCGTACCGACGAGGCTCGCGATGACGAAGACGGTCGCAATCGCGCCTTGGACGAGCAACCCGACGTACGGCGTCTGCCACCGCGGATGGATCCGAGCGAACGCGACGGGGAGCGCACCATCCACACCCGCCACGTACGGCAGCCGCGCCGAGCCCGCGAGCCACGCGCCGACGCCCCCCAGGTTCCCCAGGACCAGCAGGATGGCGACGATCGCCGCCACCGGGGCAAGCCAGCCCGCGCCGAGTCGCTCGACGAGGGCGGCCGTCGCTTGCGGCATGCCGTTCGTGATGCTCACCGTCTCCTGCGGCAGCGCGACGAGCATGGCCGCCGTCCCGAGGACGTACATGGCGACGATCGCGAGCCCGGACACCGCGATGCCGCGGCGCAACGTGCGTGCCGGATCGTGGATCTCATCGCCCAGCGTCGGCGCCAGCTCGAGCCCCGCGAAGGCGAACGTCATCGTGGCGAACAGGTTGATGGACTGCAGGTCGAGGGTCGCGGGCAGGAGGCCGCGGGCGGTGACCGGCGTCGCGCTGCCGTGCGTCGCGAGCGACCAGAGCGCGAGCAGCACGAACACGAGCCCCGGCAGCCAGGTGCCGTGCCCGCCCAGATTCTGCAGCCGCTTCCCCACGCGGAGGCCCACGACGTTCATACCCACCGCGAGCCACAGCCCCGTGAGCGACACGAGAGCAATGAATACGTTGTCGTCACCGAGGTGCACGAAGCGGGGGCCGGCGGCGTACGCCGCAATGGCTGCCGTGGCGACGAGGAGCGACGGAAAGTAGAACAGGTTGTTGACCCAGTAGCCCCACCCCGCCACGAAGCCATGCAGCGGCCCGAAGGCGCGCCGCACCCAGCGATAGATCCCGCCCGCGCGGGGATCGATGGCGGCGAGCTCGCGCACGGCCACCGCCGACGGCAGGAAGAAGACCACCATCGCGAGCAGCCACAATCCCAGGCTCGCGAGCCCGAACTGGCTCGCGGCCGTGGTGAGCCAGCGGAGCCCGACGATGGCGCTGATGTTGAACAGCACCACGTCGCGCAGCCGCATGACCCGCGGGAGCTGATTCAGCCCCGTCACGGCTCGGTCGGATGCACCTTTGCTGCCAGCCAGCCGATGCCCGTGCCGAGCGCCGCCCCGCCGAGGACGTCCGTCGGGAAGTGCTTCCCGGCGGCAACGCGCAGGGCGGCCACGCCGAGGGCCCCGACATAGAGCAGCGCGGCGTTGCGGCCCCGGTGCGGCAGGTGCTCGCGCTCGGCCATCACGAGATAACTCGTCGCCGCCGCGAACGCGATCGACGCGTGCCCGGACGGGAAGGAACGCTGGCTGTTGGGATCGTCCTTCGCCGCCGCCGCGTCCGCCGTGTACAGCACGGGTCGCTTACGGCGCACCAGTACCTTCATCCAGTCGGTGGCAGCGAGCGTCCAGGCGAGCGAGTTGGCGAATACCGCGACGTGCCCGCGGCGCTGCGCC
>QHUK01000004.1 GCA_003222085.1 Gemmatimonadota bacterium | reverse complement strand
GGTCGAGGCGACCCGCGCCCGATGTCGCATCTCTCGTGGCCTTGCGGTTTTAGCCCCTCGCCGTTACCCTTGGGGCTGAATTTTTCCGTCCACCGCCCTGGGGGCCCCGTGAGTACCGAGACCCTGCAGAACATCGCGTTGTTCGAGAAGTGCAAGACCTTCCTTCCCAAGCCGCGCGAGGTGCAGGCGTCCGGACTCCACGCCTGGTACAAACCGATTTCCCGGTCTGAGGACACGGTGGTCGTGATCGAGGGCAAAGAGCGGATCATGATGGGCTCCAATAACTACCTGGGGCTCACGCATCATCCGGAAGTCCTCGGTGCCGCGAAGGCGGCGCTCGATCGCTACGGCTCGGGCTGCACGGGGAGCCGCCTCTTGAACGGCACGCTCGATCTCCACCAGCAGCTGGAAGCCGAGCTGGCGCAATTTTTCGGCAAAGAGGCGTGCCTCGTGTTTTCGACCGGCTACCAGGCGAACCTGGGAATCGTGTCGGGACTGGTGGGCCGCGGGGACGTCGTCTTCCTGGACAAGCTGGACCACGCCTCGATCGTCGACGGCGCCAAGATGTCCTACGGCGAAACGGTGCGCTTCAACCACGGCGA
>QHUK01000019.1 GCA_003222085.1 Gemmatimonadota bacterium | reverse complement strand
CGGGGACGTGTTCAACGCCGGCCAGTACTTCGGCGCACCGCAGAATTACTTCCTGGTGGACACGGCGGGGATCGGCGGGCTGGCGGAGCGCGGCGCGTACTGGCTGTTCGTCCGCTACCTGGTGGATCGGTTCTCCACGGATACGTCCACGGTGGCCGCGAACGTCGTCACCCGCTCGCTCGAGCAGACCGCCCGGATCGGCGCGGACAACGTGAGCGCTGCGACGGCGACTCCGTTCGACACGCTGCTCAAACAGTGGGCGTTTGCGAACTACGTGTCCGACCTGCCGGGGTTCGCCGCTCCCCCCAAGCTCCGGTACACGAAATGGCGGTTCCGAACCGCGTTTCCGGTGCTCAACACCAGGTGTAGCAACAGAATTCCGGCGGCGTTCCCGCTCGACACGGCGGCGCACGCGTACCCGGCGAGCTCGATCAGCGCCAGCGGGGTGTTGCGCGCCGGTTCCGCCGGCTACTACATCGCCCAGCAGGCGCCCGGCGAGCCCGAATTCATCCTGCAGGTGAACGGCTTCGATCGTCTCGTCTTCGCCCCGTATTCGACGTTGCTGGGGGCCAGCGTCGTCCCGCGGCTCAACGTGATTCGCCTGCAGTGACGGCGGCAGCGGGGCGATCGGGCGGCCGGGCGGTCGGCGTGGCCGTGGCGCTCCTGACCGCATGCCCGCCGGTCCGCCTGTCCGCCCAGACGGGAGGCGTCGGGGTGCTTCCCGGCTCCGCCCGCGCGGCGGGCATGGGCGGGGCAGGGGCGGCGATCGTCGGCGACGCCGGCTCCATCTTCGCGAACCCCGCGGGGCTCGCTACCGTGCACCACCTGGCCGTCGAAGGCGAATACGAATCGTACCCGTCCGGCGTGACTCTCTCAACGGGAGCGCTGGCGCTGCGCGTCGGGCGATTCACCTGGGGGGCCGGCGCCGCGGCGCTCGGGCCGAGCTACACGTCCGCCGACCTGCTCGGCGTCTCATCGCTGGTGCTTCGTACGGGCATGGTGGCACTGGGCGCGACCGCCAAGTACGCGCGCGAGACGGTCGGGGGCGCCCGGGTCGACGCGTGGGCCGGCGATGCGGGGCTCGCCATCGCGGTCTTCGATCTGATGGCGCTGGGAGTGAGCGTCCAGAACATCGGCGGCGACTTCGGTCCGGCGGCCGGGGGGTTGCATCTCCCACGCCGCACGCGCGCGGGGTTCACGCTCAACTACGTCGATCCCCAGGGCACGCTGCGGCTGCTCACGACCGTCGAGGGCCAATGGCCGGCGGGGGGAAGCGCCTTCGTCGTCCTGGGGCTCGAGAGCGGCATCGTGGCTCGCGACCTGGGGGTGGGGGTGCTGGGCCGGGTCGGATACGTCGGGCACTCGGCCGTGACGAGCGCGTCGCCGTTCACCGCGGGCGCGAGCGTGGAGCTCGGGGGCGGGCGTCTGCATCTCGACTACGCGTACCGGGCGGACGACGCGCTCGGCGCGAGACACCGCATGGGGCTGCGATGGATGCCGTGATCGAGCGCCGCCCCCCGAACTGGGGCCGGGTGGGGCGCCGGCTGCTGCGGTGGGTGCTGATCGGGGTTCCCGTCGTCCTCGCGGTCGCGCTCGTGGCGAGCGCCGACGCGCGCTACCTGGCCCGCGCCGGCGTCGAGGAGGCGCGCATCCTCCTCAAGCGGCGGGCGATCGCAAAGCTCGTCGCCGATCCGACTGCCGACCCGGCCCTGCGCCAGCGCCTGCAGCTCGTGCTCGCGGCGCGCGCGTATGCGGCAGACTCGCTGGGCCTGGTGGTGGGCGAGACATACACCAGCTACGTGAACGTCGGCCGGGACACGCTGCTCCTCGTGCTCTCCGCGTCCCGTCGCGACCGGTTGCGCGAGTATGTCTGGCGCTTCCCGATCGTGGGTGCCGTGCCGTACAAGGGCTTTTTCGACTTCGCGGCGGCGCGTCGCGCCGCCGCCGAGCTGGAGCGAGACGGGCTCGACACCTATCTCCGACCCGCCGGCGCGTTTTCGACGCTCGGGTACTTTTCGGACCCGCTGCTGTCCACCATCATGGAGCGCGATACGATGGAGCTCGTGGCCACGGTGATCCACGAGCTGGCCCACAGCACCCTGTATCTGAAGAGCCAGACGGCCTTCAACGAGAGCTTCGCGAGCTTCGTGGGGTACCGCGGGGCCCAGGCGTTTTTTCGGTCGCGGCGGGACACGGTCGATGCGAAGCGCGCCGCCGCGCGCTGGCTGGACGAGCGCACCCTCGACCAGCTCTACGCGGAGCTGGCGCGCCGTCTCGACTCGGCGTACGCGGACGGCCCGACCGGGGCGGCGCTCGAGCGGGCGCGCGCCACGCTGTTCGCGTGGGCGCGGGCGCAACTCACAGGTGCGGTGGGGCAATCCCTCGAGACGTACGATTGGCGCTGGTTCGCCCGGGCGCCGCTCAACAATGCGGTCGTGATCGCCCAGCGCCTGTATCGCATGAATCTGAACCTGTTCGAAGATGTCTACGTGCATTCGAAGGCGGACCTCAAGGAAACCATCCGCGCGATTCAGGTCCGCGTGTTCACGCAGCCGGGGCAGGATCCGTATGAGGCGTTGTATTCGAGGGGCGGGGGATGACGACGGACCGACGAAACGCGGAAGTCGGAACTCGGAACGCGGAACAGGTCGGTCGATGCTCGTGCTGATGTTCCGCGTTCCCACTTCCGCGTTCCGCGTTCAGTTGCCCCGTAGCCGTTCGGCCTCAGCCACTCTCTGTAGTGCGATGGCATACGCCGCCGTGCGGAACGTCACGCCCTTCTGCTTCGCGAGGTCGCGCACTCCGGTGTAGGCTTTCGTGATGGTCGCCTGCAGCTCGCGATTCACCTGCTCATGCGTCCAGCGGTACTGCTGGAGATTCTGGGCCCATTCGTAGTAGCTGACGGTCACGCCGCCGGCGTTCGCGAGAAAATCGGGAATCACGGGGATGCCGCGCTCTTCGAGGATGAGGTCGGCCGTCGGCGTGGTGGGCTCGTTCGCGCCCTCCACCACGACCTTGCAGTCGATGACGCGCGCGTTGGACTCTTTGGTGATCACGCCGCCGAGCGCGGCGGGGACGAGCCAGTCACAGGGGATGGTCCAGAGCTGCTCGTTACCGATCGCCTTTCCGGCCTTCCACTCCGACACGGGTTTCCGGGCGGCGGTGTGGGCCAAGAGCCCCGGGATGTCGAGACCGCTCTCGTTCACGATCCCGCCGGCCACGTCGGACACGGCGATGACCTTCGCGCCGGCCTCTCCCTGCAGCAACCGCGCGAGGTGTCCTCCGACGTTGCCGAATCCCTGGATGACGACGCGGCTTCCTTTGAGCGGGATGCCGAAGTCGCGCGCGTATTCCGTCATCACATACATGATGCCACGACCCGTGGCCTCCTCGCGCCCCAGCGAGCCGCCGAGCGAGACCGGCTTCCCGGTCACCGCGGCGGGCGTGTAGCCGTGGCGGCTCGAATACTCGTCGAGAATCCAGGCCATCACCTGCGCGTTGGTGTTGACATCCGGCGCCGGGACGTCGCGGTAGGGGCCGAGGACGATGGAGATCCGCTGGGTAAAGCGGCGAGTCAGGCGCTCGAGCTCGAGCTTGGACAGCTTTTTCGGGTCCACGGTGACCCCGCCTTTGGCACCGCCGAAGGGGATGTCCATGAGCGCCGTTTTCCATGTCATGATGGTCGCGAGGCCCAGCACCTCATCGTGGTCGGCGTCCGGGTGGTACCGGATGCCGCCTTTGCAGGGACCGCGCGCCCCGTTGTGCTGGATGCGGTACCCGGTGAACACCTCGATCCGGCCGTCATCCATGCGAACGGGCACTTCCACCTGGACCTCGCGGAACGGGCTCATGAGGATGCGCCGCATGTACGCGTCGAGATTGACGAGATCGGCAGCGCGCTCGAATTGACTCTCGACGATGGACTTCCCCGACATCGTGGTGCGCGACGGTCGGCCGGGTGCGGTCAGTGGACCTCCGGGGTGTAGGGACGCTCCGTGGTGTAGGGGCACAGCATGCTGCGCCCCTACTCGCGGACGAGTCGGCGACCGGCGAGGCGGCCGGCCGGGTGCTGCGCTGCGGACAACGCGTGAGGAACGTTCACCCCGCGCGGGCGGCGGCCGGCCGCGTCGGCGAGCACGCCGATCACGTCGGCTCCCCCCCCGCCGGCGGGCTCGGGGACGTGCTCGAGGACGAATACGAGACCGGTGGCATGCTCGGCCACGGCGCTGGTCAGGGTGGACCATGCCGGATCCGCCGGCTGAGGTCGCTGGGCGACGACCAAGGGGCAGGCGGCCGGATCGAACTCGGTACGGGTGACGAGCGGTGCGCCCAGTGCGTCCGCCAGGGTGCGCCAGACCGGCAGAGTGGGCCCGAGCGCGACGATCTGGCCGAACCGCCACCCGGAATCCCGCGCCAGGTCGACGAAGGCGACGGCGAGACTCGCATCGTCGGGGACCGCCGTGGCGTCGTCGGAGGCGAGCACCACGGTGCCGGTCTCGGCGAACCAGCGCTCGGCGGGAGTCAGTCCGTCCGGGCGGCGCGGGGCGTAGAACGCGTAGCGCCGCGTGGCGGCGATCTCGCGCTCCGCGGCGACGCGCTGCTCCCGGTGCTCCGCCGCCTGGGCGGCCCCCTCGTACGCCACTTCCGCGGCCTGGTAGCGCCCGGCGTCTCGCAGGATCCGGCCACGCAGCCGCAGCGTCTCGGTGTGGGGCTCGAGGGCGAACGCCCGGTCGAGGGCGAGCAGGGCGCGGTTTGGGTCGCCCAGTCGGTACGCCGCGTAGCCCAGCTCGTGCCACACGAGCCCGAGGTCGGGATCAAACTCGACCGCCTGCTCCAGCGTCGCGAGGGCTTCGCGGTAGCGCTCCAGGTCGGTCAGCGCCGCGCCCTTGAGCGCCAGCGAGAACGCCGAATCGCCGAACTGGGCCCGTGCGGCCTCCGCGAGCCGCAGCGCGTCGTCGCCCCGCCCCTGACCCCGCAACAGCTCGAAGCACTCGGCCCAGCCGGGCTTCAGGTCGGGATGCGCTGCCAGCAGGTCGCGGTAGGCCTTTTCAGCGTCGGCGACGCGCCCTTCGCGGACGAGATACCGGGCGCGAGCCATCGCACGCTCGCTCGGCGCGTCCGGGAACAACTCGTATGACGCGGTCGTCCGCATGGCGCGAATATAGCCCCTTGGCGGTGAACGGCTAGGCGACGTTTCGGGACGACATCGAGCGGCTCCACGTCTTTCCTCGACGGTGATCCGGTTCTAGATTCTCGGCGCGATGGACACCGACCGGTTGCTTCGCGAACTCACCGATTTCTTGCGCATCCCGTCCGTCTCGACGAGCGCGTCCCACAACGCGGACTGTCGAGCGGCCGCGGAGTGGGTCGCCGGCGAGCTGCGTCGTCTCGGGTGTCGCGAGGTCCGTTTCCTCGCGAGCGACACGCACCCCGTCGTGTGGGGCGTCGGGCCCGACGTGCCCGGCGCGCCGACGCTGCTCATCTACGGGCACTACGACGTGCAGCCGCCCGAGCCGCTCGACGAATGGACCACGCCCCCGTTCGAGCCGACGGTGCGCGACGGCAAGCTGTTCGCGCGCGGCGCCGCGGACGACAAAGGGCAAGTGTTCTGCCTACTCAAGGCGATCGAGGCGACGGGCGGCCGGGGCGGGCTCCCCGTGAATTTCCGCTTCCTCATCGAAGGAGAGGAGGAGTACGGCAGCCGCGTATTGTTCGAGCTGTTGCGCCGCGAGCCCGAGCGCACCCGGGCCGACGCCGTGCTCATCGCCGACATGGCCTACATTGCGCCGCGCTGGCCCGCGGTCTACACGACACTGCGCGGCCTGTGCTATGCGGAGATCACCGTGCGCACGGCGAAGTCGGACCTGCACTCGGGCGAGTTCGGCGGCGCGGCCCCCAACGCGCACGAGGAGCTCGCCCGGCTCCTGGGTCGGCTGAAGACGCCCGACGGGAAGGTCCACGTCCCGGGTCTCTACGCGTCGGTGAGGCGTCCTTCCAAAGCCGAGCTTGCTACCTGGAAGCGCCTTCCTTTCAAGGAAGGAGAGTTTCTCAAGCACCGCGTGCAGGCGCAGGCGCTCACCGGGCTGAAGTCCCATTCCGTGCTGGAGCGGCTGTGGGCGCTGCCCACGTTCGAGATCCACGGCATCACGGGGGGGTTCACGGGTGACGGCGCCAAGACCGTCATTCCCGCCGAGGCGACGGCCAAAGTCAGCCTGCGGCTCGTGCCGGCCCAGAAGCTCAAGGTGGTGGAGCGCCAGCTCGCGGCGGCGGTCCGGCGGTTCGCGCCCAAGCACGTCCAGGCGAGCGTGAAGTTCCTGCACGGCGCGGACCCGGCCACCGTGAAGGTGACGCACCGGGCGTTCCAGCTGCTCGATCAGGCCTTCCGCGAGGTGGTGGGGCGGGGGACCGTCCCCGCGCGGGCCGGCGGCTCCATCCCGGTGGTCCCCGCGCTGGGGAAGGGCGGCGCGCCCGTCATCCTCACCGGCATCGGCCTCCCCGACGATCGGCTGCACGCGCCGAACGAGAAGCTCGACCTGAAGCAGTTGTGGGACGGCATCCGGGTGTTTGGCCGGTTTTACGAGCTCCTGGGCGGCCTGGGAGTGAGCCAGCGGCGGATTCGCTCGGCCTAGAAGCGGGACGCCGTGAGCGTCACGTCCGCCCCGGCCCACGCTCGCCCAAAGCGGGCGTCCACATCCGCCGCCCCGGCGCTCTTCCCCTGCGCGCGCAGCGCCTGTGCCAGTCCGAACAGCGACCAGCCGTTTTCCGGGAACCGCTTCAAGTCCTCGCGATACAGCTGCTCGGCCTCCGCCGCGCGGCCCGCCCGGAGCAGCACCGCGCCCAGCGAGTGGCGAATCGGGTAATACCAGTCGGGCGGCTCGGTGTAGAGCTGGTCGTCCTCGATTTTCATCGCCTCGCGGAAGTGCGAGACGCCCTCCTCGAGCGCACCCCGGCGTGCGGCGATCTCGCCCAACAGCGCATGAGTCGCGATCTGCAAGTTCGTGCTCGGGGTCGTCCACCCGGCGGAGGCGTAGCCGCGCGTCCCGCCGGCCGCGATCTGCTCGAGCGTGTCGAGCGCCGCCTGGGCCTCGGCGAAGCGGCCAGTCGCCGCCAGCGCGACCCCGCGCGCGTATTGGGCCATGCCCCGCGAGTATGCGAGGTTCGCCGGCGGCAGCGCCATGGCGAGCAGGTCGTCCCAGCGGCCGAACGTCACGAGGGTCAGGTACGTGTAGTGCAGATAGGGTTCCAGGAACGGCACCTGCGTCGCCGCCTCCACCGTCGTCGTCGCAGCGGTGTGCTGCGCGGCCTCGATGGCCAGCGCGCTCCTGCCGGCGAGCGTCGCGGCGAACGCCAGGAAGTGGTGGTTGTGGGGGTAATAGGCGAGCGGGTACAGCCCCTGCGGCTTTTGCCCCTCGATGAAGACTTGATCGGCGTGAACCGCGTGCTCGTTGGCCGCGATCGCGTCGGTGTAGCGTCCCACCCGGATGTAGATGTGGGCGGGCATGTGGACGACGTGCCCTGCGCCCGGCATCAGTGCCGCCAGCCGCTCGGCGCACGGCACGGCTTTCTCCGGTGCCACGGCCTCGACGGCGTGGATGTAGTAGTGGCATGCGCCGGGGTGCCGGGGATCGGACCGCAGCACGCGCTCGAGCTGGCGCACGATCTCGCGCGTCCCGGGATACGGCTCCCCCGTCTTCTTATCCCAATAGTTCCACGGACGCTTATCCATGAGCGCTTCGGCGTACAGCGTCGCAGCGTCGAGGTCCGTGGGATACCGCCGCACCACCTCGCCCATGCTCGCCGCATAGGCCGAGTCGAGCGCCGCGCGATCGGCGGATCGGATCGGAGGGGCCGCGTACCGGTGCGCGAGCGCGGTGATGTAGGCTTGCTCGCGGGGGCTCGCGTGCTGCATACGCGCCAGCGCCTGGCGCAGGGCCGTGTATGCCGCAACCCCTGCCGCCGAGTCCATCCCGGCATTCACGTGTGGGCCGTACGCGTAGGCGATGCCCCAGTAGCACATGGCGCAGCTCGAGTCCAGCTGTGCGGCACGGGTGAACGAGCGGATGGCCTCACCGTGGTTGAACCCGTACAGCAATCGCATCCCCTGGTCGAAGTACCGCTGAGCCAGGGAATCCGGGGTGGTGATGGGGACGTGATGCTCGCCCAGGTCGGTGTAGAGGGGAACCGAGTCGCGGGGCGGGCCGGCGAGCCCCGCCAGGATCACGAGCGCAGAAGGTAGGTGCACAGGGCCTCCCTTAGAGGCGCTTCTTGCTGAGACTCCGTAGCCGGTTGATATCGTGTTGCGTGAGCCCCCGTCCCCCATAGCGCTCTTCCGTCCACGGATCGCCCCGCATGTGGTAGCCGTTCTGCTCCCAGAACCCGGGAACGTCCTGATCGACCAGCGTGAACCCCCGCACCCACTTCGCGCTCTTCCAGAAGTACAGGTGCGGCACCAGCAGCCGGACGGGCCCGCCGTGCTCCGGCATGAGCCACTCCCCGCTCCACTTGAACGCGATCAGGTTGTCCGGCCGATCCAGATCCGCGAGCGGCAGGTTGGTGGTGAACCCCTGCTCGGCGCTGACGAGGCAGTACTGCGCGTCGGGCTTCACCCCCGCGCGCTCCAGCAGGAGCTGCACCGCCACGCCTTCAAAAGTGTTGTCGAGCCGGCTCCACCGCGTGACGCAGTGGATGTCGCAATGCACCACCTTCCGCGGCAGCGCCAGCAGCTCGGCGTACGTCAGGGTGAACGGCCGGTCCACCAACCCGGAGACTTCGAAGGTCCAGGTGCCGGTGTCCACCTTCGGCACATCGCCGTAGTGGAGCACCGGCCATTTGGTGGTCAGGACCTGGCCTGGTGGCAGGCGGTCCTCAGCCACCGGAGAGCGTCGGCGCAGCTTCTCGAGGAAGGCGGTCACGAGGAATCATCTTGGCGGTAACCTTAAATGCTGCCTCGAAGCCCCGTATCACCGCGGCGATGGCTTTGTCCCAAAGCCCCGTTTCCCGTTTCCCGTTTCCCGTTTCCCGCGCTACGGAGGTCATCTCGACTCCAGCGATCCCGCACGGCACGATGCGCCCGAACTGGGCGAGGTCGTTCGCGACGTTCAGGGCGAAGCCATGCCACGTCACCCACTGCTTCACGTGGATGCCGATGCTGGCGATCTTGCGCCCTCGAGTCCACACACCGGTATAGCCCGGGTTGCGCTCAGCCGCGATCTCGAGCTGGGCCAGCGCTTCGATCAGGGCCCGCTCCAGCGTGCGAAGGTACCAGTGCAAGTCGGGCTTATGACCGGTCAGGTTGAAAATCGGATAACCCACGAGCTGGCCGGGGCCGTGGAAGGTGACGTCACCGCCGCGCTCGATCTCGAAGACCTCGACGCCGTCGCGGCTGATGAGATGGTCCGGTTGGGAGTTGCGGCCGAGCGTCACCACCGCGGGGTGCTCGAGCAGGAGCAGCAGGTCGTTCGGCAGGCGGCCGTCGATTCGGGCCTGGGCGAGCGAGCGCTGCCACTCGAGCGCCTCGGCGTATGGGACGACGCCGGCCTGCACGACCTCCAGCAGACGCGCCGTCACGACCCGTCCCCCATCGCCCGTCCCTCGTCCCCCGCCGTCGCTCCTGCGATCGACCAGCGGCTTGCGGCCGTGCCGACCACGGCGCTCAGCACACCCCAGGCGATCAGGCCGGGGAAGCCGAGCAGCCGGTCCGCGACGGCGGCGAGGAATCCGACGAGCAACGCGCCCACGGCGGCGAGCACGCCGATGACGCCGCTCTGCCACAGGTTCTCCAGCGGCCGGCTGCGGCGCCAGCCGAACATGCCGGCCACGGCGACTCCCGCGAGCAGCCCGGCGAGCAGCGGGTCGCCCGCCGCCTCGCGGTAGTGGTCGGGATCCAGCCGGCCCTGCAGCAGCTTCACGACCAGCTGCGCGAGTGTGATCGTCGCGCCCCCGAGCCCCGCCCCGCAGGCGAGGGCGCCGAGCCCGATGGCGAGGGGGTCTCGTCGGATCTCGGTCACATGTCCACGACCCGGCCGAGGGAATCGAGCGCGGCTTGGGCCACCGCCTCGGACATGGTGGGGTGCGCGTGAATCGCCAGCTCGACCTCTTCTACGGTGTATTCGTTCTCCCGCGCCACCGTCAGCTCGTGGATGATCTCAGACGCGTGCTCGCCCACGATGTGGGCGCCCAGGATCTCACCGTACTTCTTATCGCGCAGGATCTTCACGAACCCTTCGGTCTCCCCGGTTCCCCGCGCCCGGCCGTTCGCCGAGAACGGGAACCGCCCGGCTACGTACTCGAGCTTGCGCTCTTTGCACTGATCCTCGGTGAGCCCGATGCTGGCCACCTCGGGGTGGCAGTACGTCACGCTGGGCACGTTATCGTACTTGATCGCGTGGGGCTTCTTGCCCGCGACGAGCTCGGTGACATTCACGCCCTCCCGCATGCCCTTGTGGGCGAGCATGGGCGGCCCGGCCACGTCGCCGATGGCGTAGTAGCCCGGCGCGGTGGTCTGCAGGCTCTGATCGACCTTGATGAAGCCGCGGTCGGTCACTTGCACGCCGCATTCCGCGAGGCCGATGTTCTCCGTGTTCACCGCGCGACCCGCGGCCATCAGCACCGTCGCGACCTCGATCTTCTGCGTCGCGCCGTTCGCGTCGACCTCGATGGTCACCTTGTCCTTTCCCGCGGTACCCTTCTTCACTTTCGCTCCGGGAATCACCTCGATGCCTCGCTTCTTGTAGCTCTTCGCGAGGGCGTCCGAGGCCTCGGCGTCCTCGAGCGGCAGGATGCGGGGGAGCGCTTCGATCAGGGTCACCTTGGTGCCGAAGGCGTGGAAGATGTCGGCGAACTCCATCCCCACGGCGCCCGCACCGATGATCGCCATCGACGCCGGTGCCTTCTCGAGGAACAACGCCTCATCGGACGAGATCACGGTCGTCTTGTTGATCTCCAGTCCGATCTGCGGCAGGCCCTTCACCCGCGATCCGGTCGCGATCAGCACCGCTTTCTTCGCCTCGTACCCGTCGTTCCCGACCTTCACCTTGCGGCCGGGCTGGAGCACGCCGGCGCCTTTCACGACCGTGACCTTGTTCTTCTTCATCAGGAACTCGACGCCCTTCGAGTTCTGGTCGCTCACTTTGCGGGAACGCTGCATCGCGACGCCGTAGTCGGTTTTGACGGCACCCGCTTCGATGCCGAACTCTTTCGCGTCACGCAAGAGCCTCGCGATATAGGCGGAGTGGAGCAGCGCCTTGGTGGGAATGCAGCCGATGTTGACGCATACCCCGCCGAGCTTCTCCTTCTCGATCACCGCGGTGCTCATGCCCAGCTGGGCGGCCCGGATGGCGGCGACGTAGCCGGCCGGCCCCCCGCCCAGGATGATTACGTCAAATTGACTCGCCAAAAGCCCCCCTTCCCCAACGCGGAAGTCGGAACGCGGAACGCGGAACAGGTGGCCCGAGGCTCGTGCGGCTGTTCCGCGTTCCGAGTTCCGCGTTCCGAGTTCATAGCAGCATCGCCAGCGGGTTCTCCAGCATCTGTTTCAGGGTGCGCAGGAACGCCGCTCCCGTCGCGCCGTCGATCACCCGGTGGTCGCAGCTCATGGTGATCCGCATGCGGCGGCGCGCCGTGAGTTGTCCCTCCACGACCACCGGCTTCTGAACAATCGAGCCGACGGCGATGATCCCGGCCTCCGGCGGATTGATCACCGCCGTGAACTGGTCGATGTCGAACATGCCGAGGTTCGAGACGGAGAACGTCGCCCCGGTGTACTCGTTGGGCTGCAGCCGGCGGTTGCGGGCCCGCTCGGCCAGCTCCTTGGCCTCGCGCCCGATCTCCGCGAGCGCTTTGAGCTCCGCGTTCCGGATCACGGGGGTGATGAGCCCGTCCGCTACCGCCACCGCCATCCCCATATGCACCTCGTGCCAGTAGCGGATGTGGTCGTCCTGGAACCAGGCGTTGCAGGCCGGATGCTTGGTGAGCGCGTGCGCCGTCGCCTTGATGATGATGTCGTTGAACGAGACTTTGCCCTGATCGCCGAGCTGCTGGTTGAGCGCCTCGCGCGCCTCGCTCGCCCGCTCCATGTCCACTTCGGTCGTCAGGAAGAAATGAGGAATGGGGCCGAGCGACGTCGCGAGCCGCTTCGCGATCGTCTTGCGGATCTGGGTGAGCGGAACGTCATCGTACGCGGCTCCAGTGCGCTCGGGAAACGGGAAACGGGAAACGGGAAACGTTGCTGCGGCCGCTGCGGTCGGCCCGGCTGACGCGGCTGGGCTAGGCGCACGCTCGAGATCCTTCTTAACGACTCGGCCGCCCGGCCCTGAGCCCGTCAAGAGCTTGAGGTCCACTCCCGCCTCCTTCGCCATCCGCCGTGCGAGTGGGGAAGCTTTCACGCGGGTGGCATCTGCCGCAGCGGCCACCGGCAGCGGGCTGACAGCTACCGGAGCAGGCGCCGTCACCGTCGCCACGTTTCCCGTTTCCCGTTCCCCGCTTCCCGAAGGCGTCGCTGGCGCTGCGGCGGCTGGCGCGGCACCGACGGCCTCGGCAGGCGAGACGATCACCGCGACCACGCTCCCGACCGCGACGGTCTGGCCCTCGGCGGCGGCGACCTGGCGCAGCTCGCCGTCCGCGCGCGCCACCAGATCCATCACGGCCTTGTCGGTCTCGACCTCGGCCAGCGTCTCGCCCGCCTTCACCGGGTCCCCGTCCCGCTTGTGCCACTTCACCACGCGCCCTTCTTCCATCGTGGGCGAGAGCGCTTCCATATAGACGTTCGTGGCCACGGGGGTTCAGTCGAGGTAGAGGACGCGGCGCGCCGCGGCGACCACGCGCTCGGGAGAGGGCTTCGCGAGCCGCTCGAGCTGCTTGTTGTAGGGCATCGGCACGTCGGCCTGGGTGACCCGCAGGACCGGCGCGTCCAGCTGATCGAAGGCTTCGCGCTGGATGACGTCCACCACCTGCGCGCCGATCCCGGCGTGGGGCCAGCCTTCTTCGATCACGACCGCCCGGTTGGTGCGCGCCACCGAGCCGAGGATCGCCTCCTCGTCGAGCGGACGCAGCGAGCGCAGGTCGAGCACTTCGGCCGATACCCCTTCGTGCTCGGCCATCTGCTCGGCGGCTTTGAGGGCCACGGCGACGGTCTTCGAGTGGCAGATGAACGTCACGTCGCGCCCGGGCCGTTTGACGTCCGCCTGCCCGATCGGGACGATGTGCTCCCCCTCCGGCACCTCTCCCTTGACGTTGTACAACATCTCACCCTCGAGCACGATCACCGGGTTGTTGTCCCGGATCGCCGCCTTGAGGAGACCCTTCGCATCCGCCGGGGTCGCGGGCGCCACGACCTTCAAGCCCGGGATGTGTGACACCCAGGCGTCCCACGCCTGCGAGTGCTGCGCCGCCAGCTGCAGCGCCGCGCCGTTCGGCCCGCGAAACACGATGGGGATGGGAATCTGGCCGCCCGACTCGTACAAGATCTTCGCGGCGGAGTTGACGATCTGATCGAGCGCCAGCACGGCGAAATTCCACGTCATGAACTCGATCACCGGGCGCAGGCCCGCCATGGCGGCGCCCACCCCGATCCCGGCGAACCCCAGCTCGGCGATCGGCGTGTCCACGATCCGCATCGGCCCGAACTCCTCCAACAGACCACGGCTGACCTTGTAGGCGCCCTGGTAGACCCCGACTTCCTCTCCCATGAGGAACACGTCGGGGTCACGCTGCATCTCCTCGCGCAGCGCCTGGTTCAGGGCATCGCGGTACGTGAGCGTCGCCATCAATCGGCCAGCACGTGGGTGGTGAGCTCGGTGGGGTCGGGATCGGGGCTCTGATCGGCGAAGCGCACCGCGTCCTCGGCCGCCGCGCGCGCCTCCGCGTCGAGGGCGTTCAGCCCCGCCTCATCCAGCACGCCTTCCTCCTTGAGCTTCCCGGCGAGCTGCGAGATCGGATCGCGCTTGCGCTGCTCCTCCACTTCTTCCTTGGTGCGGTACACGCCGTGTAAGGGGTCGGACATCGAGTGGCCCATGAAGCGGTAGGTCCGAACCTCGAGCAGGGTCGGGCGGCCGCCCTTGCGCGCGCGCTCGGCGGCGCGCCGGGTCGCCTCGTTTACCGCGAGCACGTCCATGCCGTTCACCAGCTCCGCCGCCATGTCGTAGCTGCAGGCGTGCTCCACCACATCGGTGACCGCTGCCACGCGCTCGAACGCCGTGCCCATCCCGTAGCGGTTGTTCTCGCACAGGAAGATCACGGGCAGCTTGTACACGGAGGCCATGTTCAGCGTCTCGTGGAAGGCGCCGATGTTGACCGCCGCCTCGCCGAAGTAGCAGAGGCAGACCTGGTCGCCGCCCCTGTAGCGGATCGCGAACCCTAGGCCCGCGGCGAGCGGGACGTGGCCGCCGACGATCCCGTGGCCGCCCATGAACCGCCTCCCCGCGTCGAACAGGTGCATCGAGCCGCCTTTCCCCTTCGAGCACCCCGTCGCCTTGCCGAACAGCTCGGCCATGACCACGTTCGCCGGCAGGCCGCGCGCGAGCGCCTGCCCGTGCTCGCGATAGGAGGAGATCACGTAGTCGTCCTCGCGCAGTGCGGCGAGCGAGCCGACCGCCACCGCCTCCTGGCCGATGTAGAGGTGACAGAACCCGCCGATCTTGCCCAGGGCGTACGCTTCGGCGGCCTTCTCTTCGAAGCGCCGGATCAACAGCATCTGGCGCAGCATGCGATGTTCCAGCTCGTGCTGGGCGGGCGCGTGGGTGGTCTGGGCGGTTGCGGTGGCCATGGCGATCGGTGAGGGTTCTAGCGGGCGGCGGTCGCTCGCGTTACCTGTTCCCACGCGTGGTAGCTCGAGCGCACCAGCGGGCCGGCTTCGACATGACGATAGCCCATCTCGACGCCGCGGCGGCGCAGTTCGGCGAACTCGTCGGGCGTGTAGTACCGCGCGATCGGGAGATGCTCGCTCGAGGGTCGGAGGTACTGACCGATGGTCAGGATGTCCACGTCCTGCGCGCGCAGGTCCCGCATGGCCACGAGCAGCTCGTCCCACTCCTCACCCAATCCGCAGATGATCCCCGACTTCGTGAGCATGCCGGGGTTCATGCTTTTGGCGCGTCGCAGCAGCTCGAGCGCCCGCGGATAACGGCCCCCCGGTCGCGCCAGCCGGTACAGGCGCTCGATGGTCTCGAGGTTGTGGTTCAGGATGTCGGGCGTGGCGTCGACCACGATGCGCAGTGCCCGCTCGCTCCCCTTGAAGTCCGGGATCAGCACCTCGACCGAGGTCCCGGGCCGGCGCCGTCGGATTTCGGCGATGGCCGCCGCGAACATCTCGGCGCCACCGTTCGCCAGATCGTCGCGGTCGACGCTCGTGATGACGACGTGCCGGAGCTCCATTTGTTCCACGGCCGCCGCGAGGCGCGCGGGCTCGTCGCTGTCGAGCGGAGCCGGTGTCCCATGGGCGACCGCGCAGTAGGCGCAGTTCCGCGTGCACACCTCGCCCAGGATCATGAAGGTGGCGGCCCGGTGCTCCCAACACTCCCCGATGTTGGGACAATGAGCTTCCTCGCACACCGTGTGAAGCTTCAGGTCTCGCATCAGATGCTGCAGCGCCACGTAGTTGGGACCGCCCGGCGCCGGAACCTTGAGCCAGGATGGCTTACGCTCGATGGGGCGGATAGGACGCTGGCGGTTCAGTTGGACGAGAGGAGGGCTGGCCATAACTATCGCCAAAATAGCGGGTTCACGAGGGGCGGGGTAGCCGCAGGGTCAAAAATTCAACCGTGCGGTTGATTCGGCCGAGCTAGTGAACCCCCCGGGCTCGTCGCTTGGTCAGCCTTCGGCCGACTCCTTGGATCGCTTCCACGGCAGCCGCGCCGCCGACCGTCGTGACGAGGTCCAACGGTCCGAAGCCGTACCCCGGCTGTCCCGCTTTCCCTTGGCGGCGCGCGTCCAGGGCTTCGAGCATTTCCCAGCTCGCAGCCACCACGGCCGTGATCGCGACGCGTTTCCACGCGTGGTCGCGGAACGGCCTCGCCACCCACGGCCCGCGGGCCAGGAGGTCGAGGCCGACACCCGCGACGAAATGCTGCACCTTGTCGGGGCAGGTGATGCATCGATCCGGATCGAGCCACTGTGCGGAGGCAGGTGGACCGGTTGCCAGGAAGACTGTCGCGAGGATCCACGTCGTGCGACGGACCATCGATGTACTCCGAGGCTTGCGTTGCGTGGTCATACGTCGCTGGGGACGTTGAGGTCCTTCGATGACTCCTCTTGCGACGTCGCGTCGGCGCACCACTCAGCCGGATTGCTGCTCGCCACCGAGTTTTTTCCTGATGCGCTCCAGCTCTTCGTCGAGCTGGGGGTCCGAGCTGAGCGTGCCGTCGGCGATCTCGGCGATTTCCTCCGCCTCGCGCCAGTGGCGCTCCAGCTCTTCGACCTCCGCGCGCTCGTCCACGGCCATTTCGAGGGCCAGGCGCCGCTCCACGCCAAGACTGCGCAGCGTGAGCTCGCGGCGAGCCACGTCGCTGATGAGCTGGTCCGGCCCGCCGGCGTTTTCGACCAGCCGAGCGGCGTCCTCGACGCGTTGCCGGGTGCCGCGCGCGAGCGCCAGATAGGTGAGTCCTTGACGGAGTGCGGCATGCGCGTCGTGGCCCACGAGCATGGCCCCTTCGGTGCGGCAGGTGGGGCAGCTCAAGATCAGCGCGACGTCGGCCTGCGCCTGCCGCACCACCCGCGCGTGGGCCACGTGCTTGGCCCGCAGGTGCAGCACGCTCCCGCAGCGCTCGCAAATCGGCGGCTCGACCAGACTCACCCGGCGCCGGCCAATGATGCCGGTGTACATCATCCGCGCGAGGTTGGGCATGTTCCACACGAACACGCCCAGCGAGCCGCCCGCCGCCACATTGACGGCGACCGCGAGCCCAACGGCGGCGACCGTGACCGGCACGACGAACTTGAGCTGCTCGCGGCGCCGCGCTCTGAGCCGCTCGCCGTAGCGCCACGTCGCGAACTCGATGCGCCGCGGCTTCCCGACTCGCACGAGGTCGTAGCTTTGCCACCGGATCAAGGCGACCTGCTCGGTGGCGGCGGCCACGCGGCCTTCGCCGGCGGCGCGCGCCAGCGCCTCGATCAGTTCCAGGCGATCGTCCAGCGGAGCGAGGTTCCAGCGCGAGCACTTCGGGCAGATCACCCAGAGGCGACCCTTCCACTCGTCGAACGCGAGCCGCCGTCCGACCCCGAGCCCCGAGGGGCCGCCGTCGCCGTCGAGCGTGCCGTTGCAGAAGGCGCAGGTGCGGTACATAACCGGGAGCAGGGAGCAGGAGCGTTCGTTGGTCGGTACTGCTCCCTGCTCCCTGCTCCCTCAATGGAATCTATCCAAGCGCAACGCGGCGATGTCCGAGTCGGTCTCACCCGTGGTGAGGAGATCCGCCGTGATCTCGCCCGTTAGCGCCGCGAGCAGGATGCCGGTGCGTCCGTGCCCCGTCGCGTACCACAATCGGTCCACCTCGGGGTCCCGGCCGAGGATGGGTCGCCCGTCGGGAGTTGCCGGACGGAGGCCGGCCCACATGCGCTGCACCGATTGCGTCATGAGGGCCGGGAGCAACCGGACGGCGCCACGGAAGATCTGGGCAAGCCCCTCGTTCGTGACGCGCGCATCGTACCCGGCCCGCTCCATCGTGCTGCCGAGCACGGCGTCGGCGCCGCGGGCCAGGACGTAGCCGTGGTCGTGGAAGAGAATCGCGGGCGGGCAGCCGTCGGGCCACGCGGTCGCGGCCATCTGGCCGCGCAGCGGCTCGACGGGCAGGGGGCGCGGCAGGCCGCGGACTTGCGGAGACCACACGCCGGCGGCGAGCACGGCGTGCTCGACCGGCGTGGTGCCGTGGCCGGTGACGACTCCCGTCACGCGGCCCTGTCCGATGGCGAGCGCTTCGACTCTCTCGGCGTGGAGGGTGGCACCCAGACGGCGCGCGTCCGCGAGGCACGCGCGCGTCAGCCCCTGCGGGTCCAGCGCGCCGTCCTCGGGAGCGAAGAGCGCGCCCTGGCAGTCGGGCGCGGCGCCGGGCCAGCGCTCGCGCACTTCGTCGCCGTCCAGCCAGTCGCAACGGAGGCCGGCCTGGCGCTGCCGGGCCACCTCCTCCTTGAGGCGCTCGGCGGCCGGCTCGTCGAACGCGACGGCGGCGATTCCCGAGCGCCAGAACCCGATGTCGATGCCGGTGGTTTCCCGCAGGGCGGGGGCGAGCGGCTCGTACAGATCCCGGGCGCGCACCGACAGGGCGACCAGCACGTCGTCACCGGGCTCGATTTGCGCGGCCAGCATCCCGGCGGACGCCGGCGACGCGGCGGCGGGGTCGGGGCCCGGCTCGAAGATGGCGATTTCCAGCCCCCGCAGGGCGGCGGCCCGGGCGCACGCCGCCCCCACCGCACCGCCACCCACGATCGCGACATCGACCGCCTTCACCGGCTGGCGCCCCCCTGAAACTCGCTGCTACATTGCGACGTACGGCCCCGCCGTCGGGGTTTCACGGAGGTATACCCCATGTTCCGCAGCGTCCTCGGATTCGCCGTTGTCGCCGTGCTCGCTTGGCTCGGCTTGAAGGTCGTCTTCAGCGTGCTCGGCGGCCTCATCGGGCTGGCCATGACGGTGTTATGGCTCGCCGCCATCGGGTTCATCATCTACCTCGTGTTGCGGGTCGTCAGCCCCACCACAGCGGAGAAAATCCGCGACATGATCAAGGGACGCCCGGCGGACGCCTAACGCGCTCACTGGAGGAGTTGGCTGGAGTGTACGTGAACGATCCTCCAGCCCTTCGGCTTCTGCTCGCACACGAAGGTGGCGCGACCGGCCTCGGCTTGGTTGCGCTCTGAATTGAGCCACCGGTAGTCCACCAGCACCCACGCAAATCGGCCTTCCAGCGTCACCGCCGCCGCGGCGACGGTGGCCCGGCCGCCCAGGCCGACCCCGGCGAAGCGCGGCGTCCCCAGCCGCACGCGCGCATTCGCGACGACGAGTGCGTCGGGCGCATACAGCGTGTCCGCGGCCCGGTCCCCCTTCGCGTCCAACAGCACCGCCTGCCGCGCCATCTCCTGCACCATGTCCGGCGTTCCCACCGCCGCCGTCGCGCCGCTCGGGGCGAGGCGGCGAGATCGGGTCACGCAGGCCGCGCCGAGCGTCGCGGCGAGCAGCAGCACCCGGCGCGCGCTAGCGCGCATCGAGCGCGCGCAGCACCGCCCAGGCGAGCAGCGGGATCAGGATCTCGTGGTGGCCGGTGAGCTGAATCCCGCGACCGCCGGCGAGCGTCGGGCGCTCGACGACGTTTACCCGCGGCCGGTAGTGGCGCTGCATGTCGCAGTCGCAGGCCGTGAAACCGGTCGGCTTGCCGCCGCCCAGGTTGCGCGCCACGGTGAGGGCCTTGAGGAACACCTCGGGCATCACCACCGCGCTGCCGAGATTGAGGACGACGCCGCCGTCGTGGAGAGTCGGGAGCGACGCGGCGAGTCGCTTGAAGTCACGGTGGCTCGTGGTGCCGAGCGCGGCGCCGTCCGCCGCGGGGTGCTGATGGATGATGTCGGCGCCGAGCGTGGCATGCACGGTGACGGGGACGGCCCACTCGCCCGCGGCGACGAGGACGGAGACCTCGCGGGCCGCGAGCTGCGGTCGGCGGGCGAGGTACGTGACGAGCGCCTCGCCCATGCCCATGCCGGCGCGCGCGCCGTCGCCGATGGCGGCGTTCATCTCGCGGCCGGTTTCCTCCGCCATGCCGAACGTACCGTCCGCCAGACCGGCGGCGACGTCCTCGCTCGTCCCTCCGTATGCCGCGAGCTCGAAGTCGTGGATGGCGGCGCTCCCGTTGAGCGCCAGGTGGGTGATCACGCCGCGGTGGATCAGCTCGCGGAGCAGGGGTCCCAGGCCGACCTTGATGACGTGCCCGCCGAGCATGGCCACGACACCACGCCGGCCCGCGGCGCTCGCCACCTGCCGGACGACCGCGCGGAGGTCCTTTGCGGCGAGGATGTCGGGGAGCGAATCCCAGAAGGCGGTGAAGCTCGGATCGCCGCCGGGGGGATGCGCGAGCAGGGAGGCGTCGACTTTGTTGGGGCGCTGCGCGATGGGGACCGTCTTCAGCCGGGACAGGTCCGCCTCGCGGTAGTCGGTCATGGGTGCTCCGGACGGGAGTCGGCGTTCTCCTTGGGCGAGGCGATCTCCTTGAGCTTGAGCGTCACCTGGCCGAACGAGAATTTCGACTGCAGCGCCAGCATGATGTGCAGGCTGTCGTCCGACAGCCACATTCGCGCGTCGGCTTTCTCGGCGAAGATGCCGCCGCCATTCGGGATGCGCGGGCGGACGACGATCGCGTCCCATTTCTTCCCGGCCACGCCCACGCGCTCGCGCTTCAAGACCTCGACGATCACCGGATTGCGCTCGGGGCGGAAATAGCGGCGGAACTCGTAGCGCTTCCCGATTTCGAGCGGCACGGTGCGGATCCAGTAGAGGAACGCGGCGTCGTCGAGCGGGTCTGCCACGGTCGGCACCGTCGTGTCGCGCCCGGCTTCACGGTAAAACCCCGAGTCCGGGTAGATGTCGAATTTCCGCTCCCACGATTTGCCTTTTTCCTCGGTCTGATTCAGGAAGCGGCGCGAGCGGAAGTCGTGACGTCCCACCCACGACTCGAGGTTCTGGTGGATGTGGTACCACAACGCGCCGCCATCGATCAGGAACACGAAGTGAACCGTCTCGACGCCGCGGATGGTGTCGATCCCCGCGACCTGCATCGTGGCGGTGCCGACGCTGAAGGGCCCGTACCGCGCCCCGTAGACCAGCCGCTCACCGACAGGGAACGGCACCGCCACGGGGGCGGGGGGCGTGACGATCGCCATGGCGGACAGGGAGGGGGAATCCGGTCGGGAGGCGGTGTCCGACTGGGCGTGCAGGCCGACCGCCATGAGGACCAGCGCCACCACGGTGCGAGCGGCGCGGATGACGGAACGGGCCCGCCACGCGTCGAGCAGCTGGCGCCACGGTCTGATGCGCGACGGACGCTGCACTAGGTCGTACCGCGCCGCCGCGGGGACGGCGTCCAGCCGGCGGGCGTGCGGCGCCAGTCGTGCGACCAGCTCCGCGCTCGCACACCAGCCTTCGGTCCGGAGGAACCGGGTCGTGTCGTGACGCAGCGCCTGCCGCAGCACGATCAACCGCAGCGCGAGGAACCCCGACACGGTGTCGCGCAGCCCGGCGACGCGCAGCAGTCGAGGGGTCCAGCGGCGTGCCAGCCCCAGGGCCCGAGAGACTCGCCCCCGCTGCTGCAGCAGCTCCGCGACCACCAGGTCCGCCCCCGATTCCAGATGCTTCACCAGATCCTCCATGCTCTCGGGAGAATGGACGAAGTCCGCGTGGAGGGTGATGGCGCAGTCCCGCTTCGGCCGGTCGGTCCGCTGGAGCGCGAGGCGCAACAGCTCCTCGAGACTGCGCGCGTACCCCAGCCGCTCGCGGTGCGTCACGATCGTCATCGGTAGGACCTTGGCGTACGACGCCAACACCTCGCGGGTGTCATCCGTCGACGCGTCGTCCAGCACCAGCAGCTGGTATTCACGTGGGAACGCCGTGAACACCTGGCGCACCTTCCACAGCACCAGCCCCGCGGTGCGGGCCTCATTGTGCACCGGGACGCAGACGTAGATCATGGCCCTGCAATCTAGAGGAGCGAGCGATACACGGCCAAGACGCCGGTCGCCATGGCGGAAGCGGTGTAGCGCACGGGCAGGGGGACGGGGGAGGGGTGCGCCAGCGCTTCAATCACTCGGCGTGCGAGGGCGTCGGCGTCCCCTACCGGCACGAGCCCCTCGGGTGGCACGATCTCGGACAGCCCGCCCCCTGCCGTCGCCACCACCGGTTTGCCCAGCGCCAGCGCGTGCAGCACCACGGTGCCGAGACCTTCGGCCCGCGAGGACATGACGACGACATCGCTCTCGCGCAGCAACGCATCCGCCTGAGCGGCGTGGCCGATCAGGTGGACACGATCGGCGAGGTCGAGCCGGCGGACTTCGGCTGCGAGGGCATGGCGCTCGGGGCCGTCGCCCGCGATCACCCAATGCAGATCGGGGCGGTCGGCCCGCGCCCGATGAGCCGCGCGAATCAAGGTGCGCTGATCCTTGGCCGGCTCGAGCGCGGCGACGTTGGCGGCAATCGGCGCGCGGGGGGGAAGCCCCAGCATCGCCCGGAGGTTGAGCGGCACCGCGGCCGCGCGGCGCACTTCGTCGGGATCGACGCCGGAGGGAACCGTCTTGACTTCTCCCGCGGGGAACCCGGCGGCCAGGAGCGTTGCCCGTACGGCTTCGGAGATCGCTACGACGGCGTCGGCGTGGCGCAACGCGCTGCGGCGGCGCACGGGAAACACGACTCGGCGCGTCGCGACGAGACGCGGCGCCGCCGTGCGCGCATAGGTGAGGAAGCGGCGCGCCCAGACCGCGACCGTGACGGCATGGTTGTTGTGAGCGTGGATGAGATCAGGTGGCCAGGTCAGGGCTTCGACGACGAGCCGCCACCCGGCCCGCGGGTCGACCCCGAGGGTCCAGGGCACCTCACGGACGGCGACGCCGTCGGCCGTGGCCCGGCGCGCGAGCTCGCTGCCTCGCCGCGTGACGAGCCGTTGCTCGACGCCGGGCTCGCGGGCCAGCTCGCGGGCCAACAGCCGGACCTGGTTCTGACCGCCCCGGAATTCCCGGCCGGAGTCGACGTGGAGGACGCGCACGCCCCCCCTCAGGCCGGCTGCTTCGCGGCATGGCCGAGGGCGGCGCGCAGCTCGGCCAGCGTAAACGGCTTGTGCAGGTAGGGCCGACCGAGCGCTTCGAGGAACTGCAGGGTGTCGCCGCGCACGGTGTCGCCGGTGGCGAAAATGATCCGCTCGGCGACCCGCGGGTCCTGCCGGGCGAGCTTCGTGTACATCTCGCGCCCGGAGAGGTGCGGCATCCGCAGATCACAGATGATCACGTCGAATGCGCCGGCGAGGGCGCGCTCCAGCGCGTACGTGCCGTCGCTCGCCACCTCGACGGTGTGGCCCCAACTCTCGAGCGTGGCCCGCATGTAATGCAGGATGTGCGGTTCGTCGTCCACGACCAGGATGCTGAGCGGCTTCGACTCGCCGGGCGGCACGGGCGCGACCTCGGCGCGCGCGGCGCGCGCGCCGATCGGCAGCTCCAGGGTGAAGGTCGCTCCGCCGCCCGGCCGCGTGTCGAGGGTGATGTGGCCCCCGTGCTCCTTCATGATCCCCTGGGAGATGGAGAGCCCGAGGCCCGTGCCCTCGCCCTCCCGCTTGGTCGTGAAGAACGGCTCGAACACGCGGGCCGCGACCTCTTCGACTATGCCGGGGCCCGAGTCCGTGACACTCACCGCGACGCTGTCGTGCACGCGACGCGCCGTGATCCAGATTCGGCCGGACGGCGCGTCGCTCGCGATCGCCTGGCACGCGTTGTTGATCACGTTCACGAACACCTGCTTGAGCTGGTTCGCATTGACTTCGACGTCGGGCAGCCCGGGCTCGACTTCCAGCGTGGCCTCGACCTTGTGCGCCATCAGCTGATTGCGGAGCAGGGCAAGGGTCGAGTCGAGCAGCGCCCGGATCGGCTGGCGCGTGCGCTCTCCCTGCTGGCTGCGCGCGAAGGACAGCAGGTTCTTGACGATCGTCGCGGCCCGTTCCGCCTCCTGGCGGATCACCTGGAGCGGCTCCCGCAGCGAGGCCGGGACGTCGCCCGCCTCGGCGAGGAAGTCGCTGAAGCCCACGACGGAGGCGAGGGGGTTGTTCAGGTCGTGCGCCACCCCGGCGATCAGTTGACCGATCGCCGACATTTTCTCAGACTGTATGAGTTGCTCCTGCAACCGGCGCCGTTCGGTCTGGTCCTCGAAGACGAGGACCGCGGAGCCCGGCTCGGCCATCGGGATGGCGGTCAGGAGCAGCGTGCGCTCGCCCGCGCGGATCTCCGCCGTGCTCGCCGACGGCTCGGCGAGGGCGCGCGCCACGGGGTCCGACCAGGCGGGCGGGAGGAGCCCGAGCCACGGCCGGCCGGGAATCGCGGTGACCGCGGTCTGGATCAGGTCGGCGAACACGCGGTTGGCGCGACGCACGGTGCCGTGGGCGTCCACGATGCAGATCGCCTGGGAGATGGCGTCGACCGTCTTCTCCCACTCGCGCTTGGCGGAGGAGAGGAGCTCCACCAGGCGGGCATTCTCGAGCGCGATCGCCGCCTGCGCGAGCACCGCGCAGACGAGCGTCAGCTCGGCCTTCCCCAGCACGCCGGGCCGCTCGCTCGAGAGGGAGACCGCGCCCATCGTGCGACTGGCGGCGATGAGCGGTGCGCCGAGCCAGGAGCCGGGGGGGGGCGCGTCGGCGGGCAGCTCCGCCCCGCGGCGCCGCGCCTCTTCGCGTACGTTCTTGGGGAACGCGAGCGGCCCGTGCCGCAACGCGAGCTGCAGCAGGGGGTCGTCGGTGCGGGCCGGAACGGGGTGCGTGTCGTAGGTCACCGCCAGCCGGTTCGACTCGGCGTCAAGTAGTATGACCGAGAGCCGATCGGGCCGGAGCAGCTCGGCGAGCGCGCGCGCCACCACCTCGACCACGGTGGTCGGCCGGAACGCCCCCGCGAGCTCCTGGGCGAGCGTCGTCAGGCGCACCAGCAACTCCGGCGCGGGTCGGGGGGTAGCAGCGCTAGAGGGAGGTTTGGGCATGATACTGGCCAACGTCCGTGGTCGCCTGCGGGCGCAGGACTTTCTGCTCGTCGCGCTCGCCCTGGCGCGTGGGGACGCGCCGCGCCGCGCGCGGTACGAGCGGCTGCTCCTCGAGGAGGGACCCGACGAGCTGCTCGACGACCCCGACCTGCTCGCCGCCCTGCTGGCCCTGCGCACGCTCGTGGTCCCGTCGCCGGCGCTCTTTACGTATGTGGCGGTGCGCCATACCCTGCGCGCAGCCGGCGTCGACGACCGCGTCCTGGCCGACTACCTGGCCGCGCTGCTGCTCGAATTCGGCGATCATGACCGGCACGTCCGCATCCGCCGCACCGACGACGAGACCTACCACTACTTGATCGACATGGTGGAGGACCTCACGGGACTCGACGACGCCGGGGAACGGGCCTTTCTGCTTCGCGCGCATCTCGGCAACTACAGTCTCTGGCTCGCCGGACTGTTTCCGGACTACATCGCTGCCCGGCGCTCCCGCAAGGGCGGGCCCGACCTGCCGTATTACGACGAGCTGGGCCGACAGGGCTTTCGCCTGGCCGCCCAGCACCGGCTCGCCGAACATCTGGGCGTCGCCACCATCTACCGCGCCGCCGCCGAGCGGTTCCCCACGCTGCGGGTGGCCTTCAACCGGCTGAGCGACCGGGTCTTCTTTCCGAACGTTAGCACACCGGAGAAGATACTCCGAAATCTGTAGCGTAAGCGGTGAGCGGTCAGCGGGGCGGCCCAACCGCTCACCGCTTACCCCTCACTCGTCCAGAAACCGCGTCGGCACCGTCGTCGCCGCCTCGACCAGCTGCTCCGCGGATTTCACGAAGCGCACCACGATCGGCAGCGACCCCTTGAGCGTGAGCTTGCGCTGCATGATCCCCGCGATGGGCCCGAGCTCTTTCCGAATCACGCGCTTCCAGTGCTGGTAGTCGCCCGAGATCACGAACGCCGCGTGGTCCGCCTCCCCGTGGGACACGACCTTCGCTTCGCGGCAGACGCCTCGCTCGAGGTCGAGCCAGATCCCCACCGGCTCGCCGATCCCGATCTCGGGCTGACGATTCACCACGAGAGCGACCGGACCGTGCGTCCACTCGAGCGAGGCGGCGCGATACCCGTCGCTCGCGTTGATCGCCACGCCGTACGCGCTCACCCATTCGGCCGACGGAAATGCGATGCTCACGCGATCGCGTCCGCGAAGCCGCGGAACAGCGCGCCCTCCACGTCGTCCTCCGGATGCCACTGGACGGCGAGCGTCCAGGGTGCTCCGGGGTCCCTTCGCTCGGCCCCCTCGATCACGCCGTCCTCCGCCCAGGCGTTCGCACAGAGCGGCGGCGCCACGTCCCGGATTGCCTGGTGATGCCGGGTGTTCACGCTGGCGTGCACGGTCTCCAGCGTGTGGTGGAGCAGCGTTCCGGACTCGATGCGCAGGCCGTGGCGGGAGCGCGTATCGGCGTGGTCGACGGAGCCGGGGCGCTCGCTCGCCAGGTCTTGGTACAACGTGCCGCCCAGGGCGACGTTCAGGATCTGGATCCCGCGGCAGATGGCGAGGACCGGGAGGCGGCGTCGCTCGGCGCCCGCGATGAGCGCCAGCTCCACCGCGTCGCGTGCCCGATCGATCTCACCCAGCCTGGAATGGGGGGACGCCCCGTAGCGGCACGGCTCTACATCCTCGCCCCCCGTGAGGACGAGACCGTGCACGCCGTCGAGCGCCGCCCCCGCCGCCGCGGGCTCGAGGACGGGGGGCACGAGGAGGGGCACGAGCCCGACGCGCATCAGGGCATACACGTAGGCGGTGTTCAGGGCGACGCGCTCCCGCCCCGCGTCGGTGCGGCGCGTCGCGCTCACGGCGACGAGGCGCGTCACAGCGCCGAGCTTGGGGGGCCCGCCGGGGCGCCGAGCAGCGGGCACTTCGGGTTCGAGACGTTCGGCCAGTCGACGCGCACGCCGTACAACGGGATCGTCCGGTCGGCGCCGGTCAGGGCGCCGATGCTCGGGTATCCCTCCGGCGGGCGCCGCGACTCGTAGATCAGCAGGCCCTGCGCTCGTTGCGTGGAATCGTCCACCACGAGGATAGCGTAGGCGGTGGAGTCGCTGATCGAAGTGGCGGGGAAGCCGGCTCCCTGAAACTCCATCGTCAGCGCCCCCTTGGTGTAGCTGACTGCCACCGCGCTCTGCTGGGTTACGCCGACCACCCGGACGGGAAGCGTGCCGGGGAGCCCGCGTGGCGCGTCCGTGAGCACGAAGGGTAGATGCCGCAGCCGGTCTTGGATCAGGGACGGCCCGATGAGCTGCGCCATGCCGCAGGTCGGCGAGCGTGTGCGGTCGCCGCCACAAGACAGGAACAACGGCAAGCCGAAGAACGGCACGCAAAAAGGTGTCGCACGGAACCGTCTCATGGAGGCGTCACGACCTCCAGCAGGGTTGCCGGATACGGGGCGTCGGGGCTCACCCGCCGGAGCTCCAGGCTGTCGGCGTCGGGAACGAGCGACGTGCCGAAGCGCAGGGTGTCGCCCACCAGCCAGGCCGCGGTGCGGGCCCGTGCCCAGGCCGGTTTCTCGATCTCGACCCCGATGATGAAACGGCCTTCCCCGCGGAGCGGGCCGGCTTCGACCTTGCTGCGGTCGGGCTCGCCCCGATAACGGCGGTACAGACGGCCTGAAATCCAGTCGCCCACGTGAGTCTCAAGCGTGATGCGAAGGTAGACGGTGGAGTCGATCGGCACGGCGCGAGTGGCGGGTACGGGGCCCGCCCGGAAGATGCGGGTCAGCTCCCAGGTGCCGTTGAGCGGGGACGCCTGAAACCCCGTGAGCAGCAGGGTCAGCATCAGCGCGCCGTCGAGCATCGTACGAATCTAATACGTCCAGGTGATGGTGGCGGCGAAGGTCCGGACTGGAGCGAGTGTGCGGGGCACCTGACTGTAGATGTAGTTGAGCGCGTTGGCGAGCTGGGCGCGTAGCGTCCATGCGCCCCACACGGCGCTCACCCGCAGATCGAGGACTTTCTCCGCCACGCGCGGGTCGGTCTCGTAGATCTCTACCCGGTCCAGGCGGCTCGTGTAGCGGAAGTCGCCCCCGACGCCGATCACGCCGCGCTGGTAGTCGGCGCCGAGCGTGAGCAGATGCCTCGGCCGGAAGGCGAGCGGGCGCTCCGAGACGCTGTCGTGCGCGAGGGCCCGGGCGTGCAGAAACGTGTACGACAAGGTCGTCGTGAGACCCGCGACCGGGGGAGTGGCGGTGACGGCCAGGTCGAGTCCCGCGAGGCGGGCATGCGTCACGTTCTTGAATTGGATCCGCCCGCTGTCCACCGTAGGCTCGATCAGGTCGTACGCTTCGGTCCAGAAGAGCGCCGCGTCCGTCCGCACCGCGGACGAGAGCGTCGCCGCGTTGCCGAGCTCGAACGACCACGCCGTCTCGGGGTCCAGATCGGGGTTCGGGACGACGGGGATACCCTGCACGAAGGTCGAGACGAACCGCTCGGCGAGCGACGGGGCGCGAAAGCCGCGGCCGGCGGAGGCGCGCCACACGCCGGCGCGGGCCGTCGGCAGCACGACGCCGAGACGCGGGCTCAGGACGGTCGCGAGCGAGCCTCCGTCCACGTCGAGGTGATCGATCCGTGCGCCGGCCACGAGCCGCAGCCTCCCGAGCTGACGCTCGCCCTCGGCATAGGCGGCGAACTCGCGTTGATCGTGCGTGCGGACCACGTTGCTCGTGGGATTAGCGTCGCCGGTGAAGATATTGGTGCGCACGTCGGAGAAGCTGCCCTCCGCGCCCAGCGTCACGACGCGGTCGCCCGTCGGGTGCACTTCGCCGCGGAATTCGACGCCGTATCGATTGGCCACGCCCCAGTCATCGCCGGTAGGCTGGAAATCCGTGAAGTCGGTGCGGCCCCAGGAACCCCGTGCCTGCCACGCGAAGCGCTCCGAGGCGTGGTGCTCGACCGTCGCGGCGAGCTGCCCCTTGTCCGAGCGGGTGAAGGCGCCGCGGCCGGACGCTTCGATCATGAATGGCTGGAAATCCTGGCCGCGGTCATCGCAGCTACCGTGGGTGCACCAGATGAGCGGCGTCTCGTACTGATCGCTCGCCCACGAGCCGGACGTCGTCACGCGAGTCTCGGGGGTCGGGATCCACTGCGCTTTGGCCGCGGTCTGCCAGTGGTTGCGCCGGTCCTGCTCGCGGTAGCCGTCCGAGTGCCACCCGCCGGCCGTGTAGCTGCCGCGCGCCGCGGCGGTTCCGTACGACGTCGTGACATCGAGGCCCTCCAGAGCGCCCGTATAGTCGCGGAACCTCCAGACGTCGAAAGGTGGGTTGGCGTACGCGCCACCGAGGGCGCGTACCCGGGCGTGGAAGCCGCTCGGGATCTCCCGCGTGATCACGTTGACCACGCCGCCCAGCGCCGCCGAGCCGTAGAGCGCGGAGCCCGCGCCCTTCACCACCTCGACCCGCGCGACGTCCTCGAGCGGGATGAGGTCCCAATTGATCCCACCCCGGTCGCCTTGATTCGCGGGCACGCCGTCCACGAGCATCAGCACGCGGCTGCCGAGCCCCTGCACGTAGCCCGACGAGCCGCGGATGTTCACCTGACCGTTGAGGAACTGCACTCCGGGAGCCTTGTCTACGGCTTCGTCCACGGTCGTGACGGCCCGGCGGGCGACGTCGGTATCGCTGACGAGCGCGACGCTCGTCACCGCCTGGCTCAAGAGCTGTGAGTGCTTGGCGGCGGTGACGATGACGGGCTCCAGCGGTACGACCGCGGGACCGAGCCGGTAGTCGCGCTCGACCGAATCCCCTGCTGCGAGGGTCAGCGTGTCGACGAGAGACTGGAAGCCGAGGAGACCTACCCGGACGATGACGAGCCCACCCGGTACGCTCAGCCGGTAGCGCCCCTGGGCATCCGCCACGCCCACGCCGTCGCCGTTGACGACTCGAACGGTGGCGCGTAACGGCTGGCCTGAACTGTCCCGTACCGACCCGTAGAGGGCGGCGGTTCCCTGAGCGCTCACGGCGCGGAGCGGCACGGTCGCGAGCGCCGCCAGCAGGAGGGCCCTCACGGGCACGGCGGGAAGTAGGTGCAGATGGGATGCAGATTACCGAAGTCGATCACAAAGTTGACCGAGTCGGTGCTGGAGTCGTGGACGACGACCACTCCGGGCGCCGTGGGGTCGGTCTGGTCCCGGTAGAAGCCTGCCTCCTTGAGCAGCGAGTCGGCATTGCTGAACCCCGGCGCGAAGGCCCCGACCTTCTTCCAGACGGCCACCACCCATTCGTACCGTCCGGTGCTCAGGGGAAGGGCGTAGATCTGCGATCCCCGGAAGGGACGGGCGAGCGACGGCGGGGGCGGGAACGGCTGGAACGTGAGGAGGTCATTGCGGCTCTGGGGGAAGCGCGGGTACGCGACGACCAAGACGCCCTCCGTGCTGTCGGGCTCGGTCCCCTGGAACGTCACCCTGCCGCAGATCCCGACGAAGCGCTCGGGACAGAGGGGGGTCGGCTGGAGGCCCTCATTGCACGCCGCGGCGCCCACCAGGGGGATGATGGTGCCGAGGGCGGCGAGGGCTGCGCGCGAGAGGCGGTTCGCCATGCGAGCAATCTTCGGGGGGCTGCTCGGGGCGTCAACTTGACCCTGGTTTCGGCGGGGAATAACGTAAACCCCGCCATGCCGATCTATGAGTATCGCTGCACGGAGTGCGACACGCGCTTCAGCCAGCAAGAGGGAATCGAGGAGCACGGGCGCAAGCGGCCGGCCTGCCCCAAGTGCAAGTCGCGGGCGGTGGAGCAGGTGTTCTCGCCGTTCTTCGCGAAAACGGTCCGGAAAAGCTAGCCTCCGGTGTTCGAGCGCCTGCGTGACGCGTTGCGCGCCGCTCTGGACGCGGCGACGCCGGCGGGGGATTTGCGCGACCTGGCCCGGCAGATGCGGGAGGCGGTGGTCGAGGCCAAGCTGGCCGTCGGCGAGACGCGCGAGGCGGTCGCGCGCACCGAGCGTGCGCTCGCGCAGGAGCGCCAGCGGCTGGCGGATGCCGAGCGTCGGGGCCGGCTCGCGTCCGAGATCCAAGATCGGGAGACGGTGGAGGTCGCCCGGCGGTTCGCGGCGAAGCACCGCGAGCGCACGGCCGTGCTCGAGAAGAAGCTGGCGGCGCTGCGGGACGAGCTCGCGTTGTACGAGCGCGAGCTGGGCGACATGCAAGGGCAGCTGGTTCGCGCCGAGCGCGACCGGCCCCTCACCGAGGCGGAGCGCTCGGCCGAACGCGCGTGGCGCGACCTCCAGGCGGCGGGGGGACCGCGTCCCGGCGTGGACCCGGGAGACGAGCTGCTCAAGTCGCAGCTCGACCGGGCCGCCCGCGAGGCGGCGGCCGACCGGCAGCTCCGGGAGCTCAAGAAGAAGATGAAGAAGGACTAACCATGAGCGTGATCGGCGGCGTGCTGTCCTGGTTCCGTGACGCCTTCGGCCCCGGGCCGCGCACCGCGGACGGGCGGCGCTCCGGAGGCAGCATGGACATCAAACGCGACCGCATGGTCTTTCTCGGCTACGGCAAGTACTGGCGCTCCGACGCCATCATCGGGTTGATGCCGATCGAGGAGGAGCGCGGTCCCAAGCGGCGGACCAACGTCTTCGTGCAGGGACGCGCGGAGCCGATCATCGCGTCGCGCACCGAGCAGAGCATCCTCGAAGACATGGGTGCCACCGAGGGCGGCTTCCAGGTCCAGGCCCTGCGGGAGGCCATCACGGAGCTGCTCGCCGCGTTCCACGAGTTCTCTCCTGGGTTGCGCCGTGCCCTTCCAGACGAGCACCACTTCGACGTCGAGCAGTGGGAGCGGCGGCTGGGCGACATCCTCCGGACCCCGCTGCCGTCGGAGCCCGTCGAGCAGAACGACCTGTTCGAGTGACGAGTCCCCCACCCGGCTCGTCGTGGTTCGGCCACCCGCGCGGCCTGTCCACGCTGTTCTTCACCGAGATGTGGGAGCGGTTCAGCTACTACGGGATGCGGGGGTTCCTCATCCTGTACATGACGAAGGTACTCGGCTTCACCGACCCCCACGCGGGCGCCGTGTACGGCAACTACGTCGGCAGCGTGTGGCTCGCCGCGATCTTCGGCGGCGTCATCGCCGATCGCTGGTTGGGTCACTACCGGAGCGTCCTGCTCGGCGGGATCGTCATTGCGCTCGGCCACTTCACGCTTGCGCTCCACGCGCTGCCGTTCTTCTACGCGGGGCTCTCCTTGATCGTCGTCGGGACCGGGTTACTCAAGCCGAACGTCTCGACGCTCGTCGGGTCGCTGTACGAACAGGGGGACGAGCGGCGTGACGCCGGCTTCTCGATCTTCTATATGGGGATCAACCTTGGCGCGCTCCTCGGGCCCCTCGTCGCCGGCAAGCTCGCCGAAGGCGTGGATTGGCATCTCGGATTCGCCTGCGCGGGTGTCGGGATGACGCTCGGACTGCTGCAGTACGGCCTCGGTCGCCGGCGTCTCCAGCCGGCGATGGACCGTCTCGCCAGGCGACCCGGGCCGCCCGCGACGGCCGCCGTCACCGGACCGGCCGGGGGCTTCACTCCCGAGGACTGGAAGCGCATGACGGCGGTGGTGGTCTTCTTCGCGTTCGCGTCCCTCTTCTGGGGCGCCTATGAGCAGGCGGGGTCCACGCTGAACCTGTTTGCCGACCGCTACGTCCACCTCGAGCTGCTGGGCATCACGCTGTACGCATCGTGGTTCGTATCCATCCAGGCCGCGTTCGTGATCCTCCTCTCCCCCCTCTTTGCCTGGCTGTGGGTGAAGCTCGGGCCCCGGCAGCCGTCGTCACCGGCGAAATTCGCGCTCGCGCTGCTGTTCGTGGGACTGGCTTTTGTGCTGCTCATGCCGGCCGGGGCGATCGCGCAGGGCGGCGTGAAGATCAGCCCGCTCTGGCTCGTCGCGGTCTATTTCATCGAAGAGCTCGGTGAGCTGTGCTTGAGCCCCGTCGGGCTGTCGGTCGTGACCAAGCTCGCGCCCAAGCAGGTGGTCGGGCTGATGATGGGCGTGTTCTTCCTCTCGAACGCCCTGGGCAACAAGCTGGCCGGGTGGTCGGCGGGGTTCATCAGCACGACGCCGCTCCCGACCCTGTTCGGCGTGACGGCGGCGGTAACGCTGGGCGCGGCGGCGGTCATGTTTGTGCTCATCAAGCCCGTCCAGCGGCTGATGGGCGGAGTGCGCTGAAGGTCCTATCTTAGCGCCTATGCTCGAGCTTGAGGAGCGCCTCCGGATCGCCCTGGCGGGCCGCTACGCGCTCGAGCGGGAGCTCGGCCGCGGCGGCATGGCGGTGGTGTTTCTGGCCCACGACTCGCGCCATGACCGTGTCGTCGCCATCAAGGTACTCCGCCAGGAGGTCGCCGCCGCGCTCGGCGCAGAAAGGTTCCTGCGAGAGATCCAGATCGCCGCAAAGCTCCACCATCCCCACATCCTGCCGCTGTATGACTCTGGCACCGCTGCCGACCTGCTGTATTACGTCATGCCGTACGTCGAGGGAAAGTCCCTGCGGGAGCGCCTCGACCATGAAACCCAGCTGCCGTTGGACGACGCGCTGACGATCACGCGGCAGGTCGCGGGCGCCCTCGCCTACGCGCACCAGCACGATGTCGTCCACCGTGACATCAAGCCGGAGAACATCCTGCTCGAGAGCGGCGAGGCCGTCGTCGCGGACTTCGGCATTGCGCGGGCGATTTCGGCGGCGGGCGGCGATAAGCTGACGCACACCGGCATCGCCATCGGGACGCCGCTGTACATGAGCCCGGAGCAAGCAACGGGGGTCGGGGCGCTCGACGGCCGGAGCGACGTGTACAGCCTGGGATGCGTCCTCTACGAAATGCTCGCCGGGCATCCGCCGTTCTCCGGCGGCACCGCGCAGGCGATCCTCGCTCGTCACGCGCTAGACCCCGTCCCGCGCTTGCGCACCGCCCGGGGGACGGTATCAGGAGCGGTCGCGGAGGCGCTCGACCGCGCGCTCGCGAAGGCACCAGCCGACCGCTATGCCACGGCCCTGCAGTTCGCCGAAGCGTTGGGCGGCTCGGGGCGCTCCGTCGTGTCGCCCCCGAGCGGAGGGTTCCGACGGCTGCGCGCCGCGCTGGGCGCTGGCCTCGCCTTGGTCGCGCTCGGTGGTGGTCTCGCCGTATGGAAGCCGTGGCGACACGCGCGGACAGCGGCCGTGGGCGCGCCGGCGTATGCCGCCTCGGTGGCCGTGCTGCCGTTTGAGACGATCGGCGGGGGGCCGCAAGACGAGTATTTCAGCGACGGTATGACCGACGAGATCATCACGCAGCTCGCCCAGATCCGCGATCTCAAGGTCATCTCCCGTACATCGGTCGTGGCGCTCAAGGGCAGCCACCTGACGTTGTCGCGCATCGCCGACACGCTGGGGGTCGACCACGTGCTCGAGGGGTCCGCCCGCCGGGCGGGAGGTCGGGTTCGGGTCAACGCGCAGCTCATCGCCGCCAAGACGGACGCGCACCTATGGGCGCGGACATACGAGCGAGATCTCAAGGACGTCTTCCGGGTGCAGGAAGAGATCGCCGGGGACGTGAGCAGGGCTCTGCTGGCGAGCGTCCAGGGTCTGCGTCCGCTGAGTCCTGGATCGCGGACCGAACAGCCCGCCGCGTACGATGCCTATCTCCGGGGCACCTATTGGCGTCAGCAGCGCACGCGCGATGGCCTGTTGCGCGCGATGCAGGCGTTCCAGGAAGCGCTGGCCGTCGACTCCCTCTACGCGCCCGCCTTCGCAGGCTTGTCCAGCGCCTTGAGTCTCTTCGTCCTGTACCAGTACTCCGGTGGCCCGGAGCCTGTCACCGCGCTCGCGCGCGCCATCGTACTTGCTGACCGCGCGATCGCGCTGGACTCAAGTCTCGCCGAGGGGTTCGCCGCTCGAGGCTGGGCGCTTACGAATGCAGGAGTCTCGGTCGATACGGCGATCCGGGACCTCGCGCGGGCCGTCGCTCTCCGGCCGAATTCCGGACAGGCGCACAGTTTTTATGTGGCGGCTCTGGGCGACGCCGGCCGCTACGAAGATGCGGTCGCGGAAGCTCAGACGGCTACAGAGCTCGACCCCTTGGCGCCGGCATTCCATATCGCGCTCAGCTCAGCGGAGCTTGGGGCTCGCCGCTACGACGTCGCCCTGCGAGAGGCCCGACGGGCCGGGGTCCTCGAGACGGCCCCCCTGCCGGTGCGGATTCGCTTCGAAGGGCTCGCACTGCTGCTGCTCGGCCGCCCCGCGGAATGCCTGGCGCTCAATCTGGGCGACCAACAGTACCTTAAGGCCATGTGTCTCGAGGCGCTCAGGCGCCATCGCGAGGCAGCGGCCATCGTCGACTCGCTCGCCGCCGCGGTCCGGGCTGGCCATGCCACCTGGGCGGCGCCCGAAGGATTGGGGATGTATTACGCGTGGCTCGGGGACGTGGAAGCGTCCCTCCACTGGTATGGAGCGGCGTACAGGGCGGTCCAGACCCGCTTCCTCCGTAGCGGCGTGTTCGACCGGGTGCGCGACGACGCTCGTTTTCGGGCGGGCATTGAGCAGCTGACCGAGCGGAACCGGGCGCGGCTCGAGCAGGCGATCGTGCAGGCTCGAGCGCGAAAACCGTAGCCTACGGCGTGCGTCCCAGCCGCCGCTGGAAAAACGCCGCCGCCGCCTCGTAGGCCGCGACCCAGTGCGCGTGCGTCAGAAAGTCGTGGATGTCGTCCGGGAAGATCAGCTGCTCGACGTCCACCCGCTGAGTGCGCAACGCCGCGGTGAGCTGCACGGTCTGGCTGAACTGCACGTTGCGGTCGTCGTCGCCGTGGACCAGCAGCACGGGCGAGCGCCAATCCTTTACGTACGCGAGCGGGGACGACTCGTAGGCGAGCTTCGCCGCTTCCGCCTGTTTGGCCGGGTCGTAGGCCGGGACCCAGTTCTGGATCTCGATATTCCAGTCGTGCACCCCGTGCAGGTCCACACCCGCCGCAAACAGGTCCGACGCACGCGCCAAACCCAGGGCCGTGAGAAAGCCGCCGTACGAGCCGCCCCACAAGCCGATTCGCTTGGGATCCACGTCCGGACGGTTGCGCAGGTATAGGCCCGCGCCCAGCACGTCGTTGAACTCGCTCGCGCCCTGGGCGCCGTAGTGGAGTGCCTCACGGAATTCCATCCCGTACGCGATCCCGCTGCGGTAGTTGACGGACAGGACGACGTAGCCGCGGCTCGCGAGGTACTGGTTCAGCGCGTACGCGTTGCGATAATAGTAGAAGTAGTGCCATCCCAGGAGCATCTGACGTCGCGAGCCGCCGTGGAAGAAGATCACGGCGGGCCGCCGGTCCCCTGTCTTGATGCCGCGCGGCACGAACAGCTGACCATGGATCGTCATCCCATCCGCGGCGGGGAAGAGCACGGGCTGCGGGTCGACGAGCGCAGCCTCCGGGAAGTCGGACGGAATCGCACCCGGCGCGAGGTCGCGCGGCGTGCCCCCGCCCGGGCCGAGCAGGATGACCGGCCGAGGCGGCATGCGGGGGCCGGCTCGGATGAACGCGACCCCGCGACCGTCGCCGGTCATCACGGGCGTCCACTCGAGGTCGGCCCCGCGGGTCAGCGCCGTCGGCGGGCCCCCCGACACCGACACTTTCCAGATATGGCGCCTCTCGATGTCGTCCTGATTCGAGCTGAACACCATCGTCGCCCCGTCGGGACTCATGCGTACGTGCTCGACTTCGAACCCTCCCGGCGTGAGGAGCGCCGCCCGACCGCCGTCGACCGGGACCGCGTATAGATGGGTCCAGCCGTCCTTCTCCCACGGGAACACGATGCGGTTACCGGCTCCCCAGCGGATCTGATTGTCCGCGACCACCTCGCGGAACACGCTGCCGGGCCCCGAGTCGGCGATCCAGACCTGGCGTCCCGCGCCGCTCGCCACTTCGGCGACGCGGATGGACCACGGCTGGCCCGCCCGCTGGGGCGTGAAGGGCAGTCCCTCCGCACCCGCCGGGTTTCGAAGAAAGGCGATGCGGCGGCCGTCGGGCGACCAGACCGGGTCCGCGTCCGAGTCGACGCTCGGATCCAGAAAGCGCAGCGTCTTCGTCGCGACGTCGTAGACGGCGACGAACGCGTGGTCGCCGCGGTCGCTCACGAACGCGAGCTTCGAGCCATCGGGCGACCAGCGCAGCGAGCGGGCCGTCCCCCGCGCGTGAATCAGCTGCTCGGCGGGCAACGTGTCCGCGAGCGACGCCCACCAGACCTGGCCCCGTCTCAGGAGCGCCACGTGGTCGCCCTTGGGGGAGACCGCCGGCGCGTGCCCCTCGCCGATGCGCCGCGGACTCCCGCCCGCGACCGGCACGACCCACACCGCCTGCTCGACGCCCGCGACCAGGCTGTGGGGGTTGGGGTACTCACCTTTCTCGTTCGGGCTCCCACCGCGCACGAATACGATGGCGCGGGTGTCGGGCGTCCAGCGCAGGTCGCCCACCTCCTGCCCGTCGTCCTCGGCGTACGCCGTCACGACCCGGCCGGCGTAGTCGGGCGGCGCGGCGACCCAGATGTTCCGCGCGCCGCGGGTGTTGAAGACCCAGGCCACCGCCCCGCCCGTGGGCGCGGCGGTGAGCTCGTCGGGGAACGGCGCGCCCATCACCTGCTCGATGGTGAAGGGCGATTGCTGCGTGGCGAGCGGAGCGGGAAAGACCAGGGCGAGCGAGATCGATGCAACAAGGCGACGGGGCGTTGTCATGGGGCAAGAAGCTACCGCGGACAAAGGTCTTCAAACAGATCCTTCGCTCGCGCGCGTGCCGCGCGCTCGCTCAGGATGACAGCGCCGCCCCTCAGTTGAACCGCGTCGTTCGCCAGAGCCACCAGCCCGTTCCGGAAAGCAGCGCGAGCATGGTCGCGGTGAGACCCACGACCCATCCCCAGCCGATGGTCAATTGGGGCACGCGGGCCACTATCCCGAAGCCGACGAACGTCGCGGTGGCACCGCCGACGAGAAGCCAATCGAGCCAGGTGCGGCGGCCGGGGGCCGCGCCGGCGCTCTCGCCGGCGAGGGCGGCCCGGACGTATGCCGGGTCGATGCTGTAGCGCGCGCCTTCGCGCGCCGCCGCCTCCTGCCAGCGGCGGTGCTCGGCGCCCGTCGCAGCGGCCAGCGCGATCGCCACCGCGCCGAGGGCCATCAGCAGCGACCCTCCCACTACCTGTCCGTACGTCGTCGCCGGACCGCCGCGCAGTTCCCCGAACACCAGCAGCCCCCACACGAGGCCCCACAGCTGGTTCGTGTTGGACAGCGGAATCCCCCGGCTGATGCCGACGTACTTGGCTGCGTATTGCTGGAACAGATCGCCTACGACCCACACGAACCCGCCCAGCAGGAGCCAGAACAGCACGTCGCGCGCGCCGGCGAGCTCCGCGGCGAGCGCCGCGCCGCCGCCGCGGTCGGCCAGGGCAAGCGCCAGCATCATCACGACCTCGCCCACCGTGAAGAACGTGACGAAGGCCAGCGGGTTCATGCCGGTGAGGTAGGCCTTCCGGTAAGGGATGTACATCGTGCCCCACAGGGCGCCGGCCGCGAGCGCGGCGGCGACACCTCGTGCGGCATGGCCCGCAGGTGCCCCGGCCGCCGACGCGACCGCGAGCAGCGTCGCGCCCGCGAACATCAGGGCGGCCCCGCCGAGCACACCGAGGCGGCGTCGCCAACCGGTTCCGTGGAGCTCGTTGAAGAACACGGCCCCCCACACGATTCCCAGCAGACTGTTCGCGTTCCATAGGGGAAACGCGATGCTGAGGCCGATGTCGCGGATGGCGTAGATGGTGAGCGTGTTGGCGACGGACCAGAGACAGCCGGCGAGCACGGCCCACACAATGAGGTGAGGCGCCTGCCGCACGTCGGCCCCGATCGCGGCCGTGCCGCGGAGCAGGGCGGGCAGGCTCCAGCGCGCGAGGAACACTCCCAGCACCATGGTCAGCGAGATCACGACGGGCGAGAGGCCGAGGGTCACCATCTTGGTGGGCGCTTCGGCGGCGCCCAGCCAGGCACCGGCGGTGAAGCCGCTGGCAATGCCGGCGAGCTGCAGGCGACGCAGCCGGCGGTCGTCGACCGGTGGGGCCGGCGCTAGCGGATCCACCACAGGACCAGCAGGCCCGCGAGGAGAACGCCGATGGGCACCCAGAGTTGGGCGTCGCGGAGCATGGCGGCGAGTCGCGCGGTCACAGCGGCTGCTCGGCGAAGTGGCAGGCGGCGAGCTGCCCGGGTGCGACCTCGCGCAACGCCGGGGGCTCGGTGCGGCAGCGCGCGTCCTTCTTCGGGTGTGGGCAGCGCGGATGGAATGGGCAGCCGGGCGGCGGGTGCGCGGGGGACGGCACGTCGCCTGCCAGCACGATGCGCTGCCGCTGGGCCTTGGGATCCGGCACCGGCACCGCGGAGAGCAGCGATGTGGTATAGGGGTGGCGGGGCCCGGCGTACAACGCGGGCGCGGGCGCGCGCTCCACGATCTTGCCGAGGTACATGACCGCCACGTGATCCGCGATGTGTCTCACGACCGCGAGATCGTGGGCGATGAACAGGTAGGTGAGCCGGCGCCCCCGTTGCAGCTCGGCGAGCAGGTTCAGGACCTGGGCCTGAATGGACACGTCGAGCGCGCTCACCGGCTCGTCGAGCACGAGGAAGTGCGGCTCGACGGACAGGGCGCGGGCGATCCCCACACGCTGCCGCTGGCCGCCCGAGAGCTCGTGCGCGTAGCTCTGCGCGAAGCTCGGATCGAGGCCCACCTCCTCGAGCAGGGCCGCGATGCGTCGCTGGGCGTCGGCCCCGCTCGCGATCCGATGGATCGCCAGCGGCTCAGCGAGCATCTGGCGCACCGTCATCCGCGGGTTGAGGGAGCCGTAGGGGTCTTGAAACACGATCTGCATTCGGCGTCGCAGGGCGCGCAGGGGCCGCGCCCCGAGGGCGACCACGTCCTGACCGTCGATCGTGACGCGCCCCGCGTCGGGCTCGATCAACCGGAGGATGGCGCGCCCGACGGTGGACTTGCCGCACCCCGACTCGCCCACGAGCCCCAGCGTCTCGCCTGGCGCGATCGCGAACGAGACGTCGTCGACGGCGCGCACCACGGCGCGCGGCCGGCCGAGCCCGAGCAGCGCGCGTTCGCCCGGGAAGTGCTTGACGAGTCCCTGCACGTCGACGAGCGCGGGCATCACGGGTGTGGCGTACGGCGCCGCGGCTCGGTGAGGAGCCAGCAGCGCACGGTGTGGGTGCCGGGCTCTCCCTCGCCGCCCGCGTCGAGCAGGGGCGGCATTTCCGCGCGACAGCGCTCCCAGGCGTAGGGGCAGCGGGGATGGAACCGACACCCATCCGGCCACGCGGTCGCGGCGGGCACCTGTCCCGGGATGCTGTGCAGGCGGCCGTGCTCCCGGGCTGGCGGTGCGTCGAGCCGCGGCACCGAAGCGAGGAGCCCCTCGGTGTACGGGTGCAGCGGGCGCGCGAACAAGGCCGCCGTCGGCGCCTGCTCCACGACCTGGCCCGCGTACATGACCGCGACACGGTCGGCGCTACCCGCCACGACCCCCAGGTCGTGGGTGATCAGCATGACCGCCATGCCGAGCTCCGCTTGCAGCCGGTCGAGCAGCTCGAGGATCTGCGCCTGGATCGTCACGTCGAGCGCCGTGGTGGGCTCGTCGGCGATGAGCAGCTTCGGGTGGCACACCAGCGCCATCCCGATCATCACGCGCTGGCGCATGCCTCCACTCATCTGGTGGGGGTAGTGATCCACGCGCTCCTCCGGGTCGGCGATACCGACGAGCCTGAGCATATCGATGGCGCGGGTTCGCGCGACCCGGCGCGACAGCCCCTGGTGGACGATGGCCGCCTCGGCGATCTGATCGCCCACCGTGAACACCGGATTGAGCGACGTCATCGGCTCCTGGAAAATCATGGCGATCTGGTTCCCACGGATCGCCCGCAGCTCGCGGGGCTCGAGGGTCAGCAGGTTACGCCCTTCGAACTCGATGACGCTCCCGGGGCGGATGTGGCCGGGGGGCTCGGGGATGAGCCGCAGGATGGAGAGCGACGTGACGGTCTTGCCGCACCCCGACTCCCCCACGATACCGAGCGTCTCACCCGGCTGCACCTCGAAGGAGACGCCGTCCACGGCGCGCGCGGTGCCGCTGCCCTGCTCGGTGACGAAGTACGTCTTGAGGTCGCGCACGCGCAGCAGGGGCTCCGTCACGCTGCCTCCCTGCGGGGGTCGAGTGCGTCGCGGAGCGCATCGCCCACCGCGTTCAGCGCCATCACGACGAGCGAGATCGCCAGCCCGGGGAAGGTCGACGACCACCAGGCGACCGCCATCTTGTGCCAGCCGTCGGCAATCATGTTGCCCCAGCTCGGTGCCGGGGAGGGGACGCCCAATCCGAGGAACGAGAGCCCCGCTTCGAGCAGCATCATGTTGCCGATGCCGAGCGCCCCGGAGACGATGATCGGGGCCGCCGCGTTGGGCAGAACGTGGCGAAAGATCACGCGCCCGGCCCCCGCGCCGAGCGCGCGCGCCGCCGCGACGAATTCGCGCTCGCGCAGGCTGAGCACCTCCGCGCGCACCAGCCGGCTGGTGCCGAACCATCCGGTGAGCCCGATCAGCAGCACGAGCGCCCACAGCGCGATGTGCTCCCACAGCGCTACAGCCATGAGCAGCACGAAAATGCGCGGCATGGCGAGGCCCACGTCGACGAGGCGCATGAGCGTCGCGTCCACCCAGCGTCGGAAATAGCCCGACACGGCCCCCACCGCCGTTCCAACCGTTGCGGCGACGAGCATCGCCAGGGTCCCGATGCCGAGCGAGACGCGGGCTCCATACACGAGCCGACTCCACACATCCCGGCTGAACGGGTCGGTGCCGAGCAGGAACTGGGCGGACGGTGGGCGGTTGGGGTGCCCGATATCGATCTGATAGTAGGGTGGATAGGGCGCCACGACGGGCGCGGCGAGCGCGATCGTGACGAAGAACGCGAGCACGAACAACCCCAGCGCGGCGGTCGGGTGCCGGAAAAAGCGCCGCCCCGGCGCGCTGGTCTGCAAGCGTCGTCGCAGCTCCGCGACGACGGCGAGCGCGAGGACCGCGGCCCCGCCCAACGTAAGCCACGTCCAGACACTCATACGCTCCCCCCGCCCCCCCCTCGGCCCCCTCGCTGTACGCGGATTCGCGGGTCGACCACCGCGTACAGCACGTCGGCGATCAGGTTGCCCAGCACGACCATCGTGGTCGTGAGCACCGCCGCACCGGTCACCACGGGGTAGTCGCGCTGGAAGATGGCATTCACGGCGAGCCGGCCCATGCCGGGCCAGGCGAACACCGTCTCGATGAGAACCGCCCCGGTGAAGAGGAAGGGGAAGGCCAGCCCAAACAGCGTGATGATCGGGAGGAGCGCGTTGCGGAGCGCGTGTACCAGCAGCACTCGTCGTTCGCGCAGGCCCTTGGCGCGCGCCGTGCGCACGTACTCCTGGCGGATGACCTCGAGCATCGCCGCGCGCTGGTAGCGCGCCGTGCCCGCGGCGCCCACCAGACCGAGCGTGAGGGCGGGGAGTACGAGGTGCCAGAGGAAATCGAGGAGGCAGTACGGCGAGAGGAGCCGGGGACACAGGATCGGATTGTGGATCCCGCCCGCAGGGAACCAGCGAAGCCACTGCGCGAACACGAGCAGCAGGACCAGTCCCAGCCAGAACACCGGCATCGAGTTGACGAGCAGCGCGACGTTCCCGACCGCGACGTCGCCGAACCGGCCCGCCCGCACGGCCTGATAGATCCCGAGCGCGAGGCCGAGCGCGAAGTCGACGAGCAGCGCCGCGAGCGCGAGAGTAAACGTGTTGGGGATCGCGTCGGCGAGCGCGTCGGCCACGGGCCGGTGCAGCCCGAAGGACTCGCCCAGCTCCCCGTGTCGCAACGCGACCAGATACTTCCCGTACTGCACCAGCAGCGGCTGGTCGTACCCGAACTGGACGCGCTGTCGCTCGCAGACGTCGGGCGGCAGCGGTCGTTCGCCAGCGGGCCCGCAGGGCGTGCCGTGGGCGAGACGAACGACGAAGAACGTGATGGTGACGACCGCGAAGACGATGGCGATCGACGCGACGAGCCGCCGCACCAACCACGCCGCCACCTAGCGCTCCACGCGGTCTCGATCCGTCAGTCGATCAGCGGGGATGCGCCACGTGCGGAGCAGGGCGAGCCAGGAATCGGGCCGGATGGTGACGTCCACGACCCGTTTGTGTATGGCCGCGACGTTGGAGGTGGCGTACAGGAAAATGCCGGGCGCGTCCCGGTTCAAGGTCTCGACGGCCGCCCGCCAGGCGCGACGGGCCTGGTCGCGGTTCGCGGCGGACGCCACGGCCCGGTCCACCAGCCGGTCGACGTCCGGGTTGTCGTAGTGGCCGTAGTTGGAGCGCCCGAACCCCGCCGGCGTCCAGGTCTGGGGAAAGCCCGAGGAGGGCGTCGCGTCCGTGTTCCACGTGTTGAGGAGGGCGTCGAACCGGCCCGCGCGGGCGCGCTCGTTGTACAGGCTGAAGTCGACCTCGTCGAGCTGCACGTCCACGCCGGCGATCCGGAACTGCTCCTGCAGGAGCCGCGCGTACTGGCGGCGGATGGCGCTGGTCGTCGGGAGCAGCAGCCGGAAGGCGAGCGGGCGGCCGTCCTTGTCGCGGATGCCGTCGCCGTCCGAGTCGGTCCAGCCGGTGCGGGTGAGGAGCCGCGCCGCCTGGCCGCTGTCGTAGGGCAGCTCGCGGATCTCCGGGTCCCAGATCCACCACAGTTGCGACAGCGGCCCCGGTGGAACCTTGGCGAACTCGCCGAGCACGTTGCGCAGCAGCCGCTCACGATCCGTGGCCATGACGAGCGCCCGCCGCAGGTCGCGATCCCCGAACAAGGGGTGCGGCTTTGTCGTGTCGCCGGGCGCGGCCAGGTTGAATCCCACGTACCCGTATTGCGACCCCTTGTAGGGATAGGTGGCGAGCTCGGTGTCGGCGCGCGCGCGCTGCACGTTGTCGGGCGTGACCAGCACCTCCACGGCGTCCGCGTCGCCTGCGATCAGCTGGGTCACCGCCACGAACTGGTCGGGCGTGAAGCGCCAGATCACCCGCCGGAGGTGCGGGCGGCCGAGGAAGAAGGTCGAGTCGGCGGCCAGCTCGATGCTCTCACCGGCCTTCCAGGCAACGAAGCGGTACGGTCCGTCGCCGACGGGCGCGCGCCCGAACGCCGCGCTGCGCCACTGATTGCGCGGGACCTCGCGCAGGAGATGCGCCGGCAGGATGCGCATCTGGTACACCGCGTCGTAGAACATCTCGGGATAGCGCTGCCGGAACCGGAACACCACGGTGAGCGAATCGCGCGTCGTGACCGCCGCGATGTGGCGCAGGGTGGAGCGGGCCGAGGAGTTGACGAGCGAATCCGTGTATGCGTCGTACGTGAATGCCACGTCGGCCGAGGTGACCGCGTGGCCATCCTGCCACCGAGCCCGCGGGTCGAGGTGAAACACGAGCGTCGTCGGGGCGTCCCATTCCCAGCGCTCGGCCAGCTGCGGCTGGAAATCCTCGTCCCCGATCGTATTTCCCGACAGCCCGAGGTCCGCGAGCTTCAAGAACAGCTGATCCGTCACGTCGCGCGTGATCGCGAACTCGCTGACGGGCGGGAGCAGGATGTCCGGCTCCCCTCCGGACGCGATCACGAGGGTGCCGCAGTACTCGCCGCTGCAGCCGGTCGGGCGCTCGCACCCGGCGACGACCATCAGGCCGGTGAGCCCAGCGACGGTGGCCAGCGCACGAGCCAGTCGGGTGGTCGGCATGGCGCCTAAGATTTCACGCGACGCCTAGCGGCGCCAGGTCCGAAAGCAAGGTTGTGGAGGTTGGAGGAGGTTGGTGAAGGTTGGGGGAGGTGACCTCGTCGCCCCACGCAGCGACGATCGCGTCCGCGACCTCCTCAAAGGTCACGGGCCGGCCGAGTACTCGAGCGAGCGTGGTTTCAGTATTTGCGGCTTGCGGCTTGCGGCTTACAGCTGTGACGACCTGCTGCGATCCCGCGAGCAGGATCGAGCCATGCTGCAGGAATGCGCTTCCCTTCCGGACCTGCGCCGAGCCCACCAGCTTGCGACCGGCGACGAGTACCTCGCCGCCGACGGGAGTCGCGAAGCAAGACGCAGGGTGGTCGAGGATCCTGGAGGATGGTGGAGGTCGGTGGGGCGCCAGCGTGGCCTCGACACCGAGGGACCGGAGCGCTGCGACGACGCGCTCGTGGATGGTCCGGTACGCGTTCCGCAACGAGCCGAAGGTCGCCACGGGCGCCGCCACCGCGTAGGTCACTTCATGCTCGTGCCACACGGCGCCGCCGCCGGTGGGACGTCGCACGACATCGAGCCCGCGCCGCGCGATGGCCGCGCGGTCGTAGCGGGCCGCGGCCGGCTCGTTCCGGCCCAGCGAGAGACACGGTGGGTCGAACCGATAGAGCCGCAGGAAGGCCCGGCCGGTCCGGGCGGTCTCGGCGAGGAGGTCGGCGTCGATGGTCATGTTGGCGGCCCCGCTCCGGCCGGCCGGCTCGAGCGTCAGCTCCCATTCGAGCCGCTGTTCAGTCAGCAGCAAGCGCGTACGCCTCCATCGGCGGACAGACGCAGACCAGGTTCCGGTCGCCGAAGGCGCCGTCCACGCGGCTCACCGACGGCCATACTTTGTGCGACCGCGTCGAGACGGCGGGGAACGCGGCGCGCTCGCGCGCGTAGGGGCGGTCCCACGTATCGGCGATGACGTCTTCCAGCGTGTGCGGCGCGTTCGTCAGCAGGTTGTTGCCGCGGGGCTGCGTCCCGTCCTCGACGTCGCGGATCTCCTGGCGGATCGAGATCAGCGCGTCGCAGAAGCGGTCCAGCTCCTCCTTCGACTCGCTCTCGGTGGGCTCGATCATCAGGGTGCCCGCGACCGGGAACGAGACCGTCGGGGGATGGAAGCCGTAGTCGATGATGCGCTTCGCGATGTCGTCCACCTCGATCCCGGCCGACGTCTTGAAGGGCCGGCAATCGATGATGCACTCGTGCGCGATCAGGCCGTTCTGCGCGGTATAGAGGAGCGGATAGTGCGCCGCGAGCCGGCGCGCGACGTAATTGGCGTTGAGGATCGCGAGCTTGGTCGCCTCCACCAGCCCCTCCCGTCCCATGAGCGCGATATAGGCCCAGGAGATGGGCAGGATCCACGCGCTGCCCCACGGCGCCGCCGACACCGTCCCGCACGGCTGCTGCTGGCGCAGTGGCACCACCGGGTGGTCCGGCAGGAAGGGTCCGAGGTGCGCCGCCACGCAGATCGGCCCCATCCCGGGTCCCCCCCCGCCATGAGGAATGCAGAAGGTCTTGTGCAGGTTCAAATGGCACACGTCGGCGCCCACGTCGGCGGGGCGGACCAGGCCCACCTGCGCATTCATGTTGGCACCGTCCATGTACACCTGCCCCCCGTGCGCGTGGATGATCTCGCACACCTGCCGGATGGACGCCTCGAAGACGCCGTGGGTCGACGGGTACGTGACCATGAGCGCCGCGAGCGTGTCCTTGTGCTCGGCCGCCTTGGCGCGCAGGTCCGCCACGTCGATGTTGCCGCGGGCGTCCGACTGCACGGGCACGACGTGGAGACCGGCCATCACCGCGCTGGCGGGGTTCGTTCCATGCGCCGACGTGGGGATCAGGCAGGTGGTGCGGTGTCCTTCACCACGGGAGCGGTGATAGGCCCGGATCACCAGCAGTCCGGTGAACTCGCCCTGCGCCCCGGAGTTCGGCTGCAACGAGATTTTCGGGAAGCCGGTGATCTCGGCCAGCATGTCCTCGAGCTGGCGGAACAGCGTGCGGTAGCCGGTGGCCTGCTCGCGCGGGGCGAACGGGTGCAGCCGGTTGAACTCGCGCCACGACAGTGGGACCATCTCGGTGGTGGCGTTGAGCTTCATGGTGCACGAGCCGAGCGGGATCATCGCCGACGTGAGCGACAGGTCGCGTGCCTCGAGCCGCTTGATATAGCGCAGCATTTCCGTCTCGGACCGGTAACGGTGGAACACTGGATGGGTGAGGTAGGACGAGGTGCGGTGGAGCGATTCGGGGATCGAGGGGTCGGCGGTCTTGCCGAGATCTTCGACCATGAAGGGGAGTACTTCGTTGAGCGAGAACGCCGTGACGAGATCCGCGAGATCGCCGAGCGTCGTGGCCTCGTCGAGCGACACGCCGATGCGCGTGGGGGAGATGATCCGCAGGTTGATGCGGCGCGCCCGGGCCGCGTCGAGCAGGCGGGGCAGCGCCCAGGACTCCACCTCCACGCACAGGGTGTCGAAGAACGAGGCGTGCACGACGCGGTAGCCGAGCCGCGTGAGGGCCTGTGCGAGCAGGACCGCGAGGGTGTGCACCCGCTCGGCGATGCGGCGCAGCCCCTCGGGGCCGTGATACACCGCGTACATGCTCGCCATCACGGCGAGCAGCACCTGCGCGGTGCAGATGTTGCTGGTGGCCTTCTCGCGGCGGATGTGCTGCTCGCGCGTCTGCAGGGCCATGCGCAGCGCGGGGCGGCCGGCGGCATCCCGGGATACTCCGATGATGCGCCCGGGTACATGGCGTCGGTGGGTCTCATGCGTCGCGAAGAACGCCGCATGCGGGCCGCCGTAGCCCATCGGCACGCCGAAGCGCTGTGAGTTCCCGACGGCGATGTCCGCGCCCCACTCCCCCGGCGGCGCCAGCAGGGTGAGGGCGAGCAGGTCGGTCGCGACGGTCACGAGCGCCCCTGCGGCGTGCGCCTTGTCGCAGAATGCCCGGTAGTCTTCGATCTTTCCGTCCGTCGTGGGATACTGCAACAGCGCCCCGATCACGCCGGGGCGGAACTCGAAGCTCGCGGGATCCGCGATCACGGTTTGCACGCCGCGCGCCTCCGCCCGGGTGCGCACGACCGCAATCGTCTGCGGGTGACATCCGTCGGTGATCATGAACATCGGCGTCGTGCCGGCGGGGACATCCGCGACCGCCTCGGTCAGGTGCATCGCCTCGGCGGCGGCGGTGGCTTCATCGAGGAGGGAGGCGTTGGCGATCGGCAAGGCGGTGAGGTCGGCGACCATCGTCTGGAAGTTGAGCAGCGCCTCGAGCCGGCCCTGCGCAATCTCCGGCTGGTAGGGCGTGTAGGCGGTGTACCAGCCCGGGTTCTCGACGATGTTGCGTTGGATGACCTGGGGCGTAAAGGTGTGGTGGTAACCCATCCCGATGTAGGAGTGGTACAGCTGGTTCTGCGCGGCGAGGCCGCGCAGCGCCTGGAGGACCTCGCGCTCGGTCCGCCCCGGCGGCAGCGCCAGCGGGCGCCGCAGTCGGATCTCTTCCGGCACGACGGCATCGATGAACGCGTCGAGCGACTCGTATCCCAGCGTGGCCAGCATGCCGCGCGTCTCGTCGGGACTCGGTCCGATATGACGCGTCACGAAGCGGTCGGCGGGGGCGAGCGAAGCGCGTACGGTCGGCATGACGCTATTGCCCGATGTGTTTCTTGTACGCCTCACTGTTCAGCAGCTGCTCGAGCTCCGCGGCGTTTTTCACGCGGAGCTTGACCATCCAGCCCGCGCCGTAGGGGTCGCGATTCACGAGGGCCGGATCGCCCTCGAGCGCGTTGTTCACGTCGGTCACGGTGCCCGCGAGGGGCGCGTACAGCTCCGACACGGCCTTCACGGCCTCGATCGTGCCGAACACGTCGCCCCGCCCGAAGACGGCGCCGACCTTGGGCAGGTCCACGTACACCACGTCCCCGAGCTCGCCCTGCGCGTAGTCGGTGATCCCGATCTGCATGATGGCGTCGGCGCCGGTCTGCTTCACGTACTCGTGCTCTGTTGTGTAGCGCAGATCGGCCGGAATGTTCGCCATGCGGGGGTCGCTCGCTCGTGGGCGTGGGAGGTCGCGGCGAAGGTTACCCGGGGCACCGAACCGCTGTCAAGGCAACGGGTTGGCGGTCGGAAACAGGTCGGACCGCGGCGCCAGCCCCGTGGCATCGGGCTCGACTAGGAGCAACCGACCGGCGCCCCAGGGCCGGAGATCGAGGCGCACCGCGACGGGGTCGGGGTCAGCGGAGAGGGACGTGAGCACGCCGCGACGGCCCCCGCGCGTCCACGCCTGCTGCGCGGCCGGCGCGGCCGCCGCGGTCGCGACGATCGCATCGGGCGGCGCGGGCCGGCCCAGCGCCTTCTCGACCGCGGCGGCGTCGCCCGTGACCCGCCGCACCGCGAGCCCCGCGTCCGCATAGCGGGCGGCGATCGGGTTGAGGGTTGGCTGCTCGCGCGCCTCCGCCGCGGCGAGCAGCAGCACGCGCGCGACTCGCCCACCCAACGCGGCCACCGCCGCGCGATGGCGCAGCTCGTCGAACGCCGCACGGGCCCGCTGCTCGAGCTTTTTGAGGGACCCCTCGTTCTCGATCACAAAGTCGCTCTTGGCCCGCTTGCGCTCGGCGGGCATCTGCGCCGCGATCATCCGGTCGGCCTCGTCATTCGAGAGTCCGCGCATGGAGCGCAGCCGCGTGCGTCGCAGCGCCGGGCTCGCGTCCACCAGGACCACCGCATCGAACTGGGTAGGGTCGAGGGCCTCGAAGAGCAGGGGGATGTCGTTGACCACGAGCAAGTCGCCGCCCGCCCGGGCCTCGCGCAGCAGCTCATCGCGGCGGCGGCGCACGGCGGGGTGGACGATCTGGTTGAGCGCGTCGAGCGCCGCTTGGTCGCCCATCACCTTGCCCCGCAGTGCCGCCCGGTCGAGGCTGCCGTCGGCCGCCAGGACGTCCGCGCCGAACCGGCCCGCGATCGCCGCCAGCACCTCGCCGCCAGGTGCCTGGGCTTCGCGGGCGAGGACGTCCGCGTCGATGATCGTCGCACCCCAGCGCTGGAAGAGATCGACGACGGTCGATTTGCCGGCGGCGATATTGCCGGTGAGGGCGACGTTTAACACGGAACGCGGAACGCGGAAGGCGGAACGCGGAACGGGTGCGCGGGCAGGGCCTCTGGTCCGCGTTCCGCGTTCCCACTTCCGCGTTCAAAGGAGCGCCGTCTGATCTTCATCGGCCCTGGGGACTTTGTGACAATGCCGGCACCTCGCTTCGTACGACTCCCGCCCCCCGACCATGATGGTCGGGCTTTCCCACAGCGCCGGCCGCCCGTTCACGAGCCGCTGGTTGCGGCTTGCCGGCCCGCCGCACACGACACAGATCGCCTGGAGCTTGTCGACGATCTCGGCGACGGCAAGGAGGGTGGGCATCGGGCCGAACGGGAGGCCGCGGAAATCCATATCGATCCCGGCCAGCACGACTCTGACACCGCGGTCGGCGAGCCCGTTGGCGGCCGTCACGATGCCGTCGTCCAGGAACTGTACTTCGTCGACCGCGACCACTTCGGTGTCGGGCCGCACGGCCCGGAGCACGCCGTCCGAGGAATCCACGGGCTCGGCTTCCACGGTGCCGCCGTCGTGCGTGCTGACGGTGTAGAGCCCGGCGTACCGGGCATCGAGGTGCGACTTGAAGACCTGGACGTGCTTGCGAGCGATCACTGCCCGTCGTAACCGACGGACCAGCTCTTCGCTCTTGCCGGAGAACATCACGCCGGCGATCACTTCGATCCAGCCGGGGCGGGTGCCGTGAAACATTGCCGTCCTTACGGCTTGGCGTCGTGGCGTCTGGGAACGGGGCGGGGAAAGGGTAGCGAGGAGGGGCGCATGGGTCAAGGAAACCTAGATATCTTGCGGATTTGCGGGGTGGTACCCCATATTGTGGCGGTTTTATGCGGGTTTTCTCGGGCTACCCCGCAAAAACGGGCGGAATTCCAAGGGTTTCACTGCCCTAGACCCTCACAAGGAGACGCCGTGAACAAAGCCGAGCTGACCGCGGCACTGGCCATGCGGACCAAGATGTCCAAGGCCGACGCCGGCCGGGCGATCGAGGCCCTGTTTGACGACAAGGGGATCATCGCCGCCGAGCTCAAGAAGGGCGCGAAGGTTCAGATCACCGGCTTCGGGAACTTCGAAGCCCGCAAGCGCGCGGCGCGCATGGGCCGCAATCCCAAGACGGGCGGCGTGATTCAGATCAAGGCGTCGATCGCCCCCGCGTTCCGCGCCGGCAAGCAGCTGAAGCAGGCGGTGAATAATCGGAAATAGCCCGGCGCGTAGGCGTCGGGGTTCTCAGTTCACGGGTCGCCCCGCTGGGCGGCCCGTCGGCTTTTAAGAGAGGAGGCTCGTCGTGCTCGCTCGGTCCTGCGCGACGCTTGCCGGCGTCGCCCTGCTGCTCGCCCCGCCCCGCGGCGCGGTGCGCGTGGAGCGGTTCTTCTCCCCGGCACTCGGCGTCGAGAAGCATTACGTCGTGTACCTGCCGCCGTCGTACGCGACGGCGCCGGCCCGGCGCTACCCGGTGGCTTTCTACCTCCATGGCTTGACGGGGAACGAAGCCGACTGGGTATCGCTGGCCAGCATCGACGTGGTGGCGGACTCGCTCATCGCCGGCGGCAGCCCCGAGATGATCGTCGTGATGCCGGACGGCGACGACGGCTGGTACACCAACTGGGAGGAAGCGCCTCAGCCCTACGGCGCGTGCCTGGTCGACACGCTGTTGAATCGCGCGGCGCCGGCGCTGTGTGTGGTCCAGGCTCGGTACGAAGACTACATCGCGCGCGACCTCGTCCGTCACGTCGATTCGACCTACCGCACGCTCGGCGACCGCCGGCATCGCGGCATCGCGGGCCTGAGCATGGGGGGGTTCGGCGCCGTCACGATCGCCCTCGAGCATCCCGACGTATTCTCGGCGGCCGCGAGTCATTCGGGCGTGCTGTCGCCGCTCTACGCCGGGCCGCATCCGTTCGCGGCGCCGGCGCACTACCACAGGTCGATCGATTCGCTCGCCGCCGACTGGCGAGGGATCTGGGAGGCGATCGCCCCGGCGTTCGGGCGGACGATCGCATCATGGACCGCGCGCGATCCGGCGCAGCTGGCGCGACGCCTTGCGGCCGCGCGCGGCCCGATGCCCGCGCTGTTCATCGACGTGGGTACCCAGGACAGGCTCGCGGACCAGGCGCGTGCGTTCCACGCCGAGCTCGCGGCGCTGGGCATCGCCAGTACGTATGCGGAGTGGCCCGGGAGGCACGACTGGAAGTACTGGCATGCACACGTGGGCGAGAGCTACCGCTGGCTCGCCGACCGAATCGCGCGCTAGGGAGAAGGAAGGACGAGCTGCAGCCCGCGGTGACACTGGCGGCAGGTCACAGGCTGGGGCGCCCGCCACCGCTGCGCCAAGTCGAGCGGCTGCTCGGCGCCGCAGTCGGGGCAGATGCCGCGCGCGTCGATCACCAGCTCGACGGTGCCGAGCCGCTGGAAGAACTGCCAGGCGCCGTAGGCGAGGAACGATGGGACGAGGACGAAGTGCGCCACGGGGATCAGCACGGACACGACCGCGACGCCCCACCACCTGCCGAGCCCGGCGAACGCGCGACGCACACGCTCGTCGCGGCTGAAGTGGCGGATCGTGACGGTACCGGAGCTGGGCTGGCCGTGGTAACCCCGTAAGAGGACCTGCTGCGTTCGTGCGGCGGCAGGTGACGTGGGCTCGCTGGATGTCGTGTGCACGGGCATGGTACCGGCATATCGCCGTCCGCGTTCCGACAGCCTACCGCTCCCGGTCCAGCCGTGCGATCACCCGGCGCCCGCGGATCGTCGTCCCCGTGAGGCCCCGCACGGCCCGATCCGCCGCCCCAGCTGCCACTTCGACCAGGCTGAACGTCTCGCGCACGTCGATGCGGCCGATGTCGTCTTTCGCCACGCCGGCTTCGCGGATGAGGGCCCCGACGAGATCCTTGGCGCTCGCGCGGTCTTTCTTTCCCAGGCTGACGAAGACTTTCACACGCGCGCCCTCGCCAGTCGCGGCGACGACCGCATCCCGTTTCCCGCTTCCCGTTTCCCGTTGTAGCGCCAGCAACGCCGCCGCGACTTCCGCAGGATCGAACCGCTCGAACAGCGGATCGAGCAGGGCGAGCTCCTGGTCGACACCGGTCTCGAGCACGCGAGCCACGCGCTCGCGCAGCTCCTCGGCGCGATCACGTGCGCGGTCGGCCGTGCCGGGGAGGGCCAGGGGCGCCACGGTGGCGATGGAGCGCAGGTACGGCAGCTGAGCCGCGCTGATGAAGACCACCGGCTCGGCCAACCGGATGAGCGCCGCGAGCTCTTCGCGCGACGGCAGGGCCGTGCAGATCACGGCGTCGGGCCGGTCCTCGGGCACGGAAACCGGACCGCCGCGCCAGATCAGGGGCTCCCGGGCGTCCAGGGAGTCGAGGACGTCCCGCACGACCGCCGGTCGGCGGCCCGGTGGCACGATGCAGTAGCGCACCCGCCCGACGGAAGGGAGCGGGGCGCCGCTCTCGTCCACGGGCAGCGTCCCTACCACCAGCGGCCTGCGGGCATGCCGCTCGAGAAAATCGGTCAACCGGGCGGGATTCCAGCTGAGCACCAGGCGGCGCGCCTCGCGCGCCTCGCCCAGCAGCGTGTCGAGCGCGCCGGCATGCTCCCCGGCGATGAGCGCCTCGGGCCACGCCACCACGAGTGACGCGACCTGATCGAGCTTGAGCACGGCGCGCTGGACCAGGGCGGCCAGGTCCTTCACGGCCCCGGTCAGGACCTGGGGCGAGCGCTCCTTGAGCCGGCGGGCGCTGCGGGCGAGCCCGGTGACGGCGTGGATCCGGAGCCCCGCGGGGGCGAGAGAGGGCCACCCGGCCGCGGCCGCGTCGTCGGCGCAGACGATGAGCACGGGCGGTCCGACCCCGGGGCCGAGCCCCAGCGTCGGACCCAACAGGTCCCACAAGGCGTGCGCCTGCTCCGGGGCCGGGGGGCACACCAGCACCACCGGCCTGCCGCGCTCCAGCGCCGCCTTCGCATCCGCTCCCGTCACACCGTCCTCGGTTGTCAAAGGGCGAGCCAGCGGCAGGATCGTACCGTGCGCTACGTGGAAAGGCAACTGCACCGCCTGGTTCCCACCCTAAGGGCAGCGTTGCGCCGGGCCCAGGCTTCAGCCCGGGGAACCCGGTTGCGTGGCGTGACCGAACAGGGCTATCGTCCCGCGCATGACTCCGGGCTCCGGCCTCTCCCCCAACCTGCAGCACCTCGAGACGTCCGCGACGATCGCCATCTCGCAAGAGGCGAAGCGGCGCAAGGCGGCGGGCGAGGACGTGATCGACCTCGGAGCGGGGGAGCCCGATTTCCCGACGCCGGCCCTCCCGTCAGACGCCGGCGTTCGCGCCATTCGCGAGGGCAAGACCCACTACCCGGCGAACGAAGGGATCCTGGAGCTGCGGGCCGCCGCGGCGAAACACCTGTCGCTGCTCTCCGGCGGCCGTCCCGTGAACGCCGACAACATCGTGGTGTCGAACGGATCGAAGCAGTCGCTGTTCAACGCGTGCTTCACCCTGTTTGGCCCCGGCGACGTGGTGGCGATTCCCGCTCCGGCGTGGGTGTCCTATCCCCAGATCGTGTACCTCTCCCGCGCCCGGCCCGTGCTCGTCCCCGGCGAGCCCGAGTGGAGCCTCAAAGTGAGCGTGCGGGATCTCGATCGCGTGGTCCCCGGAGCGCGGGGTCTGATCCTCTGCTCACCGTGCAATCCTACGGGGGCGGTGTATACGCAGGCCGAGATCAAGGCGATCGCGCACTGGGCGCGCGACCGCAAGGTGTGGATCGTCGCGGATGAGATCTATCGCCGCATCCACTACGGGACCGGCCCCGCACCCTCCTTCCTCGATCTGCCGGACGAGCTGCTCGAGCGCGTCGTGGTGATTTACGGCGTCAGCAAGGCCTACGCGATGACCGGATGGCGGATCGGGCTCGCGCTCGCGCCCGGCCCGGTGGCGAAGGCGATGGCGGCGCTGCAGTCGCACACCACGACGGGGGCGAATCATCCCGCCCAGTTCGCCGCCGCCGCCGCGCTCGGCGACGACCAGGTGGAACGGGACGTGGCCCGGATGGTAGCGGAGTTCCGCAAGCGGCGGGATGTGGTGGTGGCGCGCTTCCGACAGGAGCTCCCCGGCGTCGAGTTCGTGGAGCCGCTCGGCGCGTTTTATTTCTTCTTCCGGGTGGACTCCTTCGGCGGGGTCAGTGGGACGGAGTTCTGCACTCGGCTCGTGACCGCCAGCGGCGTGGCGCTCGTACCGGGCGCGGCGTTCGGCGACGATCGCTACGTGCGGTTATCGTACGCGGCCTCGTTGGACAACGTCCAGAAGGCGCTCGATCGGATCATCGGGTTCGGGAAAAAGCTCGCGGACTGAACGTGGCTTATCTCGGTAGCTAGAGCTTGGATGCTCGCTGACTCAAGACCTCGACTCCGCTCTCCGTCATCACGCAGTCATCTTCGATCCTGACTCCGAACTTGCCGAGCTGATAGATCCCGGGCTCGATCGTGAACACCATGCCGGGCTCGAGGTGGGTCTTGTTGCCTTCGACGAGGTACTCGGGCTCGTGGCCGTCCATGCCGAGCCCATGGCCCAGGCGGTGGGTGAAGAAGGGACCGTAGTGTGCGGCGGTGATGACGTGGCGCGCGGCGCGGTCCATCTCCTCGCCGGGCGTGCCCGGGCGCCCCAGCTCCATCGCGGCGGTCTGGGCGTCATGCACCACGTTGAACACGCGCCGGAACTCATCCGAGGGACGATCGCCGAACCAGATGGTGCGGGTGATGTCCGAGGTGTAGCCCCCCACGCGGCAGCCGCAGTCGATCAGCACCACCGTCTCGCGCTCCAGCTTGGGGCCGGCAGGGCCGCCATGCGGCAACGCGCTCGAGGGGCCGAACTGCACCAGCCCGCCACCGGGTGCGCCACGCTGCTCCATTTCCCGCGACAACGCGTGCGCGACCGCGACCTCGGTGGTGCCGACCGCGAGCTGGGCGAACGTCGCCGCCATGGCGTCCTGCGTGATCGCGATCGCGCGGCGCAGGAGCGCCACCTCCTCGGGTGACTTGATGACGCGCAATCGCTCCGTCACCGGCGCTGCGTCGACGAACTTCCAGCCCGGCAGCGCGCGCCTCAGCCCGAGGAACGTTTGGTACGCCGTGGAGGATTCGAGCGCGATGGTGCCGCCCCCCGATCCCGGGCTGAGCCGGTGGACCGTGTCGCGCACCAGGGCGTGGGGATCCTCCTGCTCCTCCCAGCCGTGCAGCTCGGTGATGACGCCGTGGCGCCTGATCCGCTCGACCTCGAACGATGGGCAAACGATCGCCGGCGGGCCCGCGACCGGCAGGAGCAGGGCGATCAGGCGTTCGCTCCGCCCGGGATTGTAACCGGCCAGGTACTCGTAGTTGGTGCCGGGCGTCGCGATGAGGAGGTCGAGCCCGCGGCCCTTGAGCTCGCTCCGGGCCCGCTCCAGGCGGCGGGCGAAGACCTCTGGGGGAAGGGAAGGCTCCTGGCTCGGGATAACGCGGAAGTCGGAAGTCGGAACGCGGAACAGGTGTTCGGGCATTCTGTTCCGCGTTCCGCGTTCCGCGTTCCGCGTTTGGTACTGCCCCGCGATCGCCCCCGCCACCGCGACAAACTCCCGCCGCTCCATCGTCCTAGCTCCTCCCGAAGGTGCGGCCTATATTACCCGCCCTCCGCGGAGGCTGGAAGGCGGGTTCCCGATGCAATTCGAGGCACGGATCGAGCCACTGACGGGCAAGCTGCCCAAGGTGAGCTATCGTTGGGACCCGGAAACCGACATCCTCTCCGTCGCGTGCAAAGGCACCGGCAAGACCACGGGGCTCAACGGGACCGTGGACCTCGAGGGCGGCGATGGCTCGTTCGTGGTGATCGACGTCGCCGGCGGGGCCATCCACGGCGTCGATGTCGTCACGTGGCCGGACGACATCCGCACTCGCGACGACCTCGCGGTCCCAGAGCCCGCCAAGGACGGACGGGTCGTGTTCCCAGGACGCAAATCGCAGCCGCGGGTGGCGGCGGTGGAGGTGGACACGGCGCTCACGGTCGAGAAGAACCAAACCGAATCGGTGCTCCACATCCGCGTGGGGCGCCAGCGGGCCGCCACCGTCGTGCGCGTCGCCGACCTGCTGCTCGTCGAGGTGGATAAGAACTCGCGGCTCGCGGGGCTGTGGTTCCTGGACGTGCCGCCGTTCCCGAATGTCGAGGCGACAGCCTGAGCCTATCGGGAGGTTGGGGGAGGTCGGGGGAGGTCGGGGGAGGTTGATCGCGGTGTAATGACTCTCCACGCGCCAGAATGGTCCCAGCTTCCTGCCCGCGCCCCGTATTTTCGAGCGCATGTCGCGGTACGAAAGGCTTCACGCTTGGCGCGAATGCCACGAGCTCGCCCTGGCGGTCTACCGGGTGACAAGAAAATTCCCAGATGACGAGCGCTACGGGCTCACTTCGCAAACGCGCCGCGCTGCGTTCTCCGCCGCCGTGAACATCGTCGAAGGATCCGCACGCCGCAGCACTAAGGAATTCCGTCGATTCCTCGACATCTCCCTTTCATCGCTGAGCGAGGTCGGGTACGCGCTGCGATTCGCCCACGAAGCCGGCATACTGAGCGAGGAGGACTGGCCTGGCCTGAGCGACCTCCAAAGCCGCGCCCGCTTTCTCACATGGCAGCTGTACCAAGCCCTGGGTCGGTAACAACCTCCCCTAACCTCCCCAACCTCCCCCAACCTCCCCCACGCCGTAGATTTCATCGCCATGTCCGACCAGCTCCCCCGCCTCGGCGGCCTTTCCGAGCCCGAGAAGTACGAGCGCCTGGTGGAGCGGGTCCCCGGCGTCTGGTGGAGCAACGCCGGGCCCTTCGCCGGGCTCCACGAGCTGAACACGCTGCGCGTCGAATATTTCCGGCGCGTGTTCGGCGGGTTCGGGGGTAAGCGGGTCCTCGACGTAGGCTGTGGTGGGGGCATCCTGGCCGAGACACTCGCCGCCGAGGGGGCGACCGTGACCGGCATCGACCCGTCGGAGAAATCACTCGCGGCGGCACGCGAGCACGCCCGGCGCTCGGGAGTGACCATCGACTACCGCCGCGGGACGGCCGAGGACCTGGGCGGCGCCGGCCTCGAGGGCACCTTCGACCTCGTGTTCGCCGTCGACGTGCTGGAGCACGTCGACGACTTGGAGCGCACGATCGCCGGTATTGCCCGGGTGCTCGCCCCCGGCGGCGGGCTCGGCGTTCTCACCCACAACCGCACCATCGCCGGCTTCCTGCAGGTCGTGTGGGACGAAGAGTACGTGCAACACACCATGCCCGAGGGGTTCCACGACTTCGCGCGCTTCATCACGCCCCCGCAGCTGACCGAGGCGCTCGCCCGCCATGATATGGTGGTACAGGAGATGAAAGGCGTCGAGCGCGCGGGCGACGGAACCGGGCGGCGGGTGCTCACCGACGATCTGCGCGTGACCTACCTCGGCTGGGCGCTTCGGACACGCTGACCGTGTCGCGCTCCTGGGTCGACGCGATCCTCGCGGCGGGGGTGGTGCCGGCCTCTCACGTCCCCGAAGCGAGCGTCGGGCGCGTCGATCTCGAGGAGTTCACCGGGGCCGACCCGGTCGAGGATCCGGAGCTCCGGGTGCGCTCGCTGGTCGGCGCGCCCGCGCTCGCGCCCCCGTCGGTCGGCTTTCTCGACGGTATCGAGCAGTGGCGGGTCGTGGGGTACGCGGGGGTTACGCCCATCGTGCGGGCGCACGTCGCCGCCGCGATCCGCCTCCGGGAGGGCGATCGCCGCCTGCGCACGGTTGCCGAGAACGCGGACGAGCTCGCCATCACCCGGCTCGACCGCCTGCCGGACGCGGTGCGCGGGGCGCTCGCGGGAACGGGGGTCCGGGTCGTCGAGATCCCCGCCGATGACGCCGGCCAGCCTGCCCGCGCCCTGCCGGCCGCGCGACTTGAGGTGCAGAAAGCCCGCGCCGCGCTCGAGCGGCGGCTCGCGGAGCGGCGGCTCGCGAGGCTCGGCTCCGACGAATGGCTCGTCGTAGACGGGGTGCTCTCCGATTCCCCCGCACTGTCCGCGCACCCGCGCGCGGTGGGCGTCGTCAAGAGTCACGGGGCCGAGTACTTCGAGGGCCCGGAGCTCGAGCGCGCGCTCACCCTGCCCGTGCTGCACCGCACCAGCGTGTTCCGGCCGAAGCGCCGCGGCGCGCGCCGCGAGATTTATTCCTGGTATCTGCGGCTGTGGCCCTGGGAGGGAAACGACCTGCTGTACGGGCTGCTCCGGGTGGAGGCGCGCGCTCATCCAGGCACCGTCGCGCTCGCGCCCCGAATCTCGGCGTGGCTCGTGGGCGAGCGCGCTCCGCTCGCGACCCCCGACCGCCGGTGGGATCGGTTACTTTACCCTATCTATGACGTGGAGTCCTACTTGAGAGCGCGCGCGCCGCGCGACTTGCTCCCCGCTCCCGGCTCCCGGCTCCCGAGAACCGGGACGTGATCGACAAGGCCTCGTTTCAGCCTCCCCCCATCGGTCGCGTCGTCGCGACGGAGCAGAAGCCGGCGACGCCCCACCAATTCCACTTCTGGACCGCGAACGAGACGAGCATCGGGATCGGGGCGATCGTCAGGGTCGAGGGGTTCGGCGCTGGGGATTCGGGGCGGGTCGTATACGGTGTGGTCACCGACGGGTTCGCTTACTCCGACTTGGCGACGCCGCTGCACGACGTGGTCGGCGCGGAGGGAGATCCGGCGCGTGCCGCGGAGCACCCGACGGTACGCCAGGAAATCCGCCTCTGGACGGCGGCGGTACTGCGTCAACGGCCCGAGGAGCCGTTGCAGCCCGTCCCGCTCGGGGCGGTGCACGTCGCCAGCGACGTCGACGTGGCGCAGGCGCTGCGCATGGACGCGTATCTCGGGGGGGAACAGCCCACGGCGATTCCCGTCGGCCTCTACACGTCGGGCGGGCTCGAGGCGCCGGTGTACCTCGATGCCGATTTCCTCCTCGGACCGGAAGCGGCGCACTTGAACATCTCCGGTGTCTCGGGGCTCGCCACCAAGACGAGCGCGGTGGAGTTCCTGCTGGCGTCCATCTTCCAGCACTTCCCGCCCCACAAGGGGCGGGTCGCCGCGGTGTGCTTCAACGTGAAGGGTCCGGACCTGTGCTTCCTCGACCAGCCCGGCGCCCTCGAGGACGAAGACCGCCGTCGCTACGAGCGGCTCGCCGTCCAGGCGCAGCCGTTCGAGCGAGTGCGCTACTACGCCCCCTTCAAGGCGGACGGGGTGAACCTGAACACGCTGCGCACGCACCCCGATCTGGTCGGCGACGTGGAACCGCTCGTCTGGGGGCTGCGCGAGGTGCTCGACTACGCCGAGGTCCTGCTCAACCGCGACGACATCGATGCCAAAGCGGACGCCTTCATCGATTTCCTCGCGGATCGGGTCGTGGACAAGGAGTTCGACGACGGGTTCGGCGGGGCCCATCGCGTGGTCACCTTCGCCGACCTGGAGCGCCTGTTCCGGTCGATCTTTGACGGCTTGGAGCTCGCCGGGCGCGGGGACACCTGGCGGACGCACCACATCGCGACGATCCGCAAGGTGCGCAATCGCTTGTCGAACATCTCCACGCGCTGCAAGGGCCTGGTGACCGATGACGGCCCGTCGAGCGATCTGCCGTGGGGCCGGTTCGAGGATCGCGCCGTCTACGTGGTCGACGTGGCGAACGTCGATCCGCTCGGGCAGGATCTGGTGTTCGCCCGCGCCGTGTCGAAGCTGCGCGAGCACCTGGAGCGTCGCGACTTGGGCGTCGACGCCGTCGTCGTGTTCGTCGACGAGCTGAACAAGTACGCTCCCGGCGACGGCCCGGACACGTACGTGAAGAAAATGCTGCTCGATATCTCGGAGCGCGGGCGTTACCTTGGCCTGGTGCTGTTTGGCGCCGAGCAATTCCGCTCCCAGGTGCACCGGCGGGTGGTGGGGAACGCGGGAACGATCGTCTTCGGCCGGATGGATTCGGATGAGCTCGCGACGCCCGGGTACCAGGTGCTCTCGCCCGCCACCAAAATCAAGCTCGCCACGCTCCCCATCGGCGAGCTGATGGTGCGTCACCCGCACTTCACGCAACCCATCTTCGTGCGCTTCCCGCGGCCGGGAGTGCTGCGCGGCCGGGACGGCGTGGAGCGGTTCCCGCCCGCGGCGGACCTGCCGTTCGAGGACGCCGTGGTGCGGCAGCTCGTGAAGCTCGACCGGCGGGTGCGGCCGAACCAGGTGAAGGATCTCATCGCCGACCGGCGGGAGGAGGACGTGCGCCGCGCCCTCGCACACACCCGCCAGGCCCGGCCCCAGGATGCGTTCGCCCACTTCAAGAAGCATCTGGGCGGTCGCGTCGCCGCCGTCCCGGCCGCCGCGCGCGAGAGCGTGGCGCCGCTCAATCGGATCTCCGACGAACCGTACTGAGACGATAGGAGTCCCCGAATGGTCGCTCCCCGTTCACTCGCCCGCGCCGCGACGGTGCTCGTCACGATCGGCGCCTGCCGTGGTGGGGCGAGCGGAGCCAAGATCACCCTGCGCTACCACCCCCCGACGGGTGCGGCCTACCACTACTCGCTCGATCAGCAGAACGCGATGCGGATCGTGGGTGGACCGATGAGCGCCCTGCCCGAGCAGACCTTCAGGATGCGCATGTATTACACCCAGGTCGTGAAGGGCCCCGCACAGGGTGGGGTGGCCGTGACGGTGACCTTCGATTCCACGTCGCTCGACGCCCCAGGGATGGGTCCGGGCGCCATGCGTCCGGCGCTCGACCGGATGCGCGGGATGAGGAGCGACGTCGTCTACGACGATCGCATGCACGTGCTCAGCGCCGCCTTTACCGGGCTCACCGGCGCCCCGTCTCCGGTGACGGAGCAACTGGGGAGCAGCATGAAATCGATGGCGTTCCCGTTGCCCGAGGGGCCGGTGGGCGTCGGCGACTCCTGGGTGGCGGAGCACGAGCTGCCGCTCGGCCACCAAGCGCTGAACGCGAGCGGTCCGCTGAAGTCGCGCACCAAGATTACCGTCAGGGAGATCCAAATAGCCGGCGCGGACACCTCCGTGCTGCTCGGCATCGAGACGAGCTTTCCGGAGGCCCCGATCACGCTCATGCAGCGAGGCGAGGGCGGGGCGCAGCAGACCGGCACGCTGCGGCTCTCCGGCAACCTCTCGGGAGAGCAGTTGTATTCGCTCCAGCGGAGTGCGCAGGTGCGCGCGATGATGGGCGGGACGATCACCATGAAGACCGGGACCACCGGTCAACCCGAGATGACGATGGCCATGACGCAGCAGACCTCGCTCCAGCTCACCGAGGCCAAGTGACACGGTGAAGCTCGCGCACCTCGCCGACCTGCACCTCGGCTTCCGCCAGTACGACCGACAGACGCCACGGGGAGGGAATCAGCGCGAGGCCGACGTCGCCGAAGCGTTCCGCCGGGCGGTGGACGACGTGTTGGCTCAACGCCCGGACCTGATCCTCCTCGTAGGCGACATCTTCCACTCCGTCCGGCCCACCAATGCCGCGATCCTATTCTGCTTCCGTGAGCTCCAGCGCCTGCGGGTGGGGCTGCCCGACGCGCCCATCGTCGTCGTCGCGGGCAACCACGATACTCCCCGCTCCACCGAGACGGGCACCATTCTCCGCCTGTACGAGGCGCTCGGGGTTGAGATCGCCGTCGAGCAGCCGCGCCGCATCGTGTTCTCCCGGCTCGATTGCTCCGTGCTCGCCGTTCCCCACCAGGCACTCATTGGGGACGACCGGCCCGCCTTGCGCCCCGAGCGCGGCACCCGGTTCAACGTCCTGGCGACGCACGGACAGCTTCCTGGCCTCGGCGAGGAGCGCGGCACGATGGAATACGGGGGCGCGCTGGTGACGCGAGAGACGCTCGCGCCGGCGCAGTGGGATTACGTCGCGCTCGGGCATTATCACGTCGCGCACCAGGTCGAGCCCAACGTCTGGTACGCGGGCAGCCTCGAGTACATCAGTCCCAACCCCTGGGGCCAGCTGCAAGACGAGCAGGACGGCGGGCGCGCCGGGAAGGGGTACCTCGTCGCCGAGCTCCCGGGTTCGCGGGTAACGTTCCGGTCGATCTCCCCGGTGCGGCGTCACGTCGAGCTCCCGCCGATCGAGGGCAAGGGTCTGACGCCCAAGGAGCTGGATGAGCGGATCGCCGCCGCCGTCGCCGGTGCGAAGCCGGCGATCGATGATCAGATCGTCCGGCAGCTGGTGTTCGATGTGTCGCGGGCCACCGCCCGGGACCTGGATCACGCCGCGATCCGCGCCTACAAGGCCCGGGCGCTCCACTTCCAGCTCGACCTGCGCCGGCCCGAGGTCCACCGCGTGGAGGCGTCGGGCGCGCCCGGCCGCCGACAGACGCTCCCCGAGACGGTCCGGGAGTTTCTCGAGCACCGGCCGCTCGACGCCGATTTGGACCGCGCGGAGTTCGTCCGGCTCGGCGTCGAGTACGTCGCGCAGGTGGGTCAAGAGGGCGAGGGAGAGGGAGGGGCCTGATGCAGCTGCTGCGGCTCCGCCTCGTGAACTTTCGGCAGCACGCCGATACCGAGCTCGAGTTCGGGCCGGGGATCATGGGGATCATCGGGCCCAACGGCTCCGGCAAGACGACCATCCTCGAGGCGATCGCCTGGGCGCTGTACGGCGCGCAGGCGGTGCGTGGAGACAAGGACTCGATCCGGCGGCTGGGCGCCAAGGGCCGGGCGGGCGTCGACGTGGAACTCGAGTTCCGGCTCGGCGCCCATGAGTACCGCGTGACGCGCGGGCTGTCCACCGCGGCGCTGCACCAGGACGGCCAGGTGATCGCGAATTCCCTCAAGGCGGTCACCGACAAGCTCGAGCGCACGCTGGGGATGACCCACGACGAGTTCTTCAACACCTACTTCACGGGCCAAAAGGAGTTGGCGGTGATGGCGGCGCTCGGCAAGACCGAGCGCGCGGGGTTCCTGTCGCGGGTGCTCGGCTACGAGCGCTTGCGCGAGGCGCAGGAGCGGGTGCGCGAAGTGCGCAACGCGGTGGCCGCGGAGGTGCGAGGTCTCGAGGCGGGCCTTCCCGACGGCGCCGCGCTCGCCGGGGCGCGGCAGGCGGCCGAGCAGCGGCTGACGGAGGCGCGGAGGTCGGCGAAGCGTGTGGACGCCGCGCGCCGCGCCGCGGAGGCCGCGTTGGGTCGCGAGGAGCCGCGCTGGAACGAGTGGATGGCCCGCCGCGAGCGCACGCTGTCGCTCGACGGCGAGCGGCGCATGGCGGAGCAGGCCGTGGTGGCGTCACGCCAGGACTTCCAGCGGCTCGACAAGGAGCTCGCCAACGCGCTCGGCGCCCGGGAGCAGCTCCGCCTGCTCGCCGCCGAGCTCGCCCCGGTGGCGCGCTTGAAGGAGGAAGTCGCGGCGCTCGAGCGACTGCAGCGGGAGACGGCGGCGCGGCGCACGGAAGAGGCGCAGTTGGCCGAGCTGGCCCGCAACATACGGATGCTCGAGCGTCGGCTCACCGAGCTCGGCGACGTGCCGGAGGCCGTCGTCCGGGCGGACGCGGCGGCGCGGGGACTGCAGGAGCGGCTCGAGGCGGTCGAGGGGGCCGCGAAGGAGGAGCGCACCGCGTGGGTGCGGGACCGGCAGTATGCCGAGACGAAGCGCACGGAGCTGCTCAAGCTGTACGAAGAGGTCAAAGAGCAGCGCGACCAGATCGTGACGCTGGGCCCGGAGGGGACGTGTCCCACCTGCAAGCGTCCGCTCGGGCCGGAATACGCGGGTGTGCTCGCGCTGCTCGATGCTCAGCTCGAGGTGATCACGGGAGACGGGAAGTATTTCCGGCAGCGGCTCGAGCAGCTCGCCCAGCCACCCGCCAAGCTGCTCGATGCCGAAGCCGAGCGGGACCGGGTGCTCGAGGAGAGCCGTCGCGCCAGTGCGCGGGCCGGAGAGCTGCGGGCGCAGGCTGAAGAGCGCGATCGCGCGAGCGCGGAGCTCGGGGGCGCGCGGCGGCGGGCGGGCGACCTCGAGCGCCGGCTCACCGCGCGGCCCGCCGGGTACGACGCGACGCGACACGACGCGCTGCGGGCCGAGCTCGCAAAACTGGAGCCGGTGGCGCTCGAGGCCGCCGCGCTCGAAGAGCGCGCCCGGCGCGCGGAGCGGCTGGTACAGGAGGCCGAGCAGGCCGAGCACCAGCTCTCGGTCGGCGAGCGCCGGGTGCGGGAGCTCACGGAGGCGGTCCGCGCGGAGGGCTTCTCGGATGCCGAGTACCGGCAGGCCAAGGATCGCTACGATCGGGCCGTGGGTGCGCTCCGCGAGGCCGAGCTCGCGGTGGTCGAGGCCCGCGGCGAGCTGAGCCGCGCCGAAGAAGACGTCGCGGCGGCGAAGCGCCGGGAAGCCGAGCGGGCGCAGCGGGAGCGCCAGATCGCGGCGCTGCGGGCGCGCCAGCGCCTCCACAACGAGCTGGACCGGGCGTTCTCGGACCTCCGGGGCGAGCTGAACGCGCGCATGCGCCCCGACATTGCCGAGCTCGCCTCCGGTTTCCTCTCGGATCTCACCGACGGCCGCTACGACGAGCTCGAGCTGACGGAGGACTACACGCTCACGATCCTCGAAGGCGGGATCGCGAAGCCCGTCATCTCGGGCGGCGAGGAGGACATCGCGAGTCTCGTGCTGCGGCTCGCGATCTCGCAGATGATCGCCGAGCGGGCGGGTCAGCCGCTGTCGTTGCTCGTGCTCGACGAGATCTTCGGCTCGCTCGACGAGACCCGGCGCCTGCACGTCGTCGGCCTGCTGCGCCGGCTGGCCGACCGCTTCCCCCAGGTCATCCTGATTACGCACATTGAGCAGGTGCGAGAGGGTCTCGATCGCGTGATCCGCGTGGACTTCGACCCGGCGCGCGGCGCGAGCGTCGTCCGGGACGACACCGCCACCCTGGGAGCCGCCGATGCGGGCGTGGCTGCCTGAGCGCCAGGTCTACGGGCCCGAGCCCGCGGCCGAGCGCGACACCGAGGGACTGAACCGCGTCTTCGCGGACGCGTTCACCGACCGGTACCGCCGCGACGGGCTGGTGGGCGTGCGCGTGCCGCATCTCAATCCCCAGGTGTGGCGCTACGCCCTGCTCGACGCCGGTCCGGGCGCCATGCTGTGGCGCGACGAGGCGGGGCATGTCGTCGCCTTCAATATCGCCCACCGCTCGGGCGCCGAGGGGTGGATGGGTCCCCTCGCCGTGCGGCCCGATCGCCAGGGCGCGGGCGTGGGGAAGACGATCGTGCGGACCGCGCTCGACTGGCTGCTCGAGCAGGACGTGGCGACGCTGGGCCTCGAGACCATGCCCCGGACCGTGGAGAACATCGGGTTCTATGCCCGGCTCGGTTTCTTCCCCGGCCATCTCACCGTGACGCTGACCAACGATATCGTCACGCGCGGGCATCAGGCCCCGGTGCTGTTGTCGCAGCGCAAGAGCGCGGCGAGCGGCCCCACGCTCGAGGCGGCGCGCGACCTCGTCGCCGCGCTCGCCCCGGGCTACGACTTTACGCGCGAGATCCTGCTCACCGCGGAGCTCGGCCTCGGCGACACCTCGCTCGTCGACGGGGACGACGGGCTGGACGCCCTGGTGCTGTGGCACTCCGCGCCGCTCGCCGATGGCCGGCCGAAGGACGAGGTCCGCGTGCTTAAGCTCGCCGCGCGCGACCCGCGCACTTTCGATGCCGCGATCGCGGCGACCGAAGCCGCCGCCGCCCGGGCCGGGATCCGCCGCGTAGCCGTGCGCTGCCAGACCCGCTTCGACGACGCCTTCCGCCGGCTCGTCGCCCGCGGCTATCGCGTCCGCTGGACCGACCTGCGGATGACGTACGAGGGGTATTCGGAGCCCCATCCGGCCAACGGCGTGCTGTTCTCGAATTGGGAGATATAGAAAACGCCGAACGCGGAAGTCGGAACGCGGAACTGAAAGGGCACGCGCGATCCCGAATGCCGGCCATCTCGCTCGACCGTCGCTCGATCAATTCCGCGTTCCGCGTTCCACGTTCCGCGTTCGCATGACCACCGGCCTCGTCGTCTTCGCCGCGACCTATCTGCTGATCTCCGTCCAACGCCTGCCCTTCGTCCACCTGAACAGGCCGGCGGCGAGCCTGCTCGGCGCGGTCGCGATGGTCGTCCTGGGCGTGCTGCCGCTGAGCGACGCCTACGCGGCGATTGACTTCGACGTGCTGGTGTTCCTGCTCGGCCTCATGCTGATCGTCGGCTATCTCGAGGTGGGCAAGTTCTTCGAGTGGGCGGCCGAATGGATCCTGCGGCGGGCCGGAACGCCCGAGCGGCTGTTGCTGGGCGTGGTGGTGGGCGGCGGTCTCCTCTCCGCGCTGTTCGTGAACGACACCGTCTGCCTTGTCGTCACGCCGGTGTTGCTCGCCGCGATCGGGCCGCTGCGCGTCAAGCCCACTCCCTACCTGATCGGGCTCGCGATGGGCGCGAACGTGGGGTCGGTGTTATCGGTGACCGGCAACCCGCAGAACATGCTCGTCGGGATCTGGAGCGGCGCGTCGTTCGGCGGGTTCCTCGCCCACATGCTGCCGGTGGGTGGAGGCGGTCTCGCGATCACCCACCTCTATCTCCGGTGGGCATATCGCGCCGAGCTGCGCGAGCCATTCCGCGAGCGGCTCGAAACGGTGCCCGTCGCACTCGATCGCCCCCTGGTGGTGAAGGGGCTGACGCTGTTCGGCGTCGCGGTGGTCGCGTGGCTCGCGGGCGGATCGCTTCCCCTCGTCGCGATCACCGCGGGCGCCGCCATGGTCGCGATCGCCCAACGGGATCCGGCGTACGCGATCGACCGCGTCGAATGGTCGCTGCTGTTGTTCTTCGCCGCGTTGTTCGTCGTCATGCGCGGATTCGAGCAGACGGGAGCGGTCGGGTGGATCGACCGTCACGCGCTCGCCCTCATGCAGGACGCGCCTCCCTGGCGCGCCGCCGTGGTGGTGAGCGGCGTGATGGCGACGCTGTCCAACCTGATCTCGAATGTGCCCGCGGTCATCCTCTGGCGCCACACCGTGCCCACCATCCCGCACCCCGATCTCATTTGGCGGGTGCTCGCGATGAGCTCCACGTTCGCCGGGAACCTGCTCCTCATCGGCTCGATGGCGAACCTGATCGTCGCCGAGCGCGCGGAGACCAGGGGCGTGCGCATCGGGTTCGCGGAGTATGCGCGAATCGGGGTGCCGGTGACGCTGCTGACGCTCGTGTGGGGGATCGTCGTGCTGGTTGTGATGGGCTAACGTGCCGCTTGGCGGAGGCACCCGATCCGCTGCTTGGCAATCACCATGTCGTCGAACCAGACGCTGCCCGCGACCGGGTCCGTGATATAGTTCTGCGGCCAGAAGGCATTGAGCTTCAGATCCACGGTGGTCCGGAACTGGACATCGGGCGGGCCCGCTGCGGTCGGCGAGTAATTGCACTGCGCGCCGTCGGCGCCCGCCGGACAGAAGTGGTCCTGCACCCAATACCCGATCCCCACGGGATCGGGGAAGCGCTGGATCAGGATGTCGTTGTTCCACACTTCGAGTACCGCCCCCGCGTCCGATGCCATGTCCGTATTGAGTTTGGCGTGAACCTCGAGGCACGCCCACGTGTTGTCGGATGCGGTGAACGCGGTCCGGCTGATGAGCGCGTTGCCCCAGTAGGAGCCGCCGCAGCCCGAGCAGGTATGCATCTTCATCCAGTAATTGTAGAAATCGAGAACGGGATCGGGACTGCCGCTGCCCCACACCGGCTCGATCGCGAAGGAGACCCGGTCGTTTCCGAGAGGTCTGATGCCCGCTTGCGGGTTCGGCCAGTCGCTGGGCGGGTTGTAGCCGCCGAACCACACGCCCGTGTGGTGCCAGGGAGCGCCCGCCTGGTACTTGGCGTACCAGCGTACGTACAGCTCGTCCTGCCCGGTGTCGAAGCGCCGGTAGAGGTCCGTGGCTTGCGTGGCTGCGTTGCCGCCGTCCGCGGTGAATTTCATCGACGCCGACCCACAACTTCCTGACGGCTTGTCGGGGACCAGGGCCATGCCGCCTGGGTTCTTGTAGTCGTGGTAGCGCGACGTCACGGCGGACACCGAGCCCTCCTCGAAGTTCTCGGCCCAGACCACCGCCGGATCGCCGGCGATCCCCTGATCACAGGGGTAGCGGTCGGCGAGGCGTTGTGCTCCCGACGGCGGCGTCGGTGGACTGTTCGACTCCTTGCATGCTGCCGCCAGGACCAGAGCACCCCACACGAGTCCGCGCCCGATGATCCTCCCGCTCGTGACTTCCGGCATTGAGCACCCCGCTTTCAGACCGGTGGCACGCTCCGCAATCACTACGCGTTGCCCGCGTCCCACACCGGTGACGCCCCTCACGCCGCTCCGGGGCACTTGTCTTCCGTCCGTGGAGCGCCGTCGCCCCTGCGCCACACCGTTGCGTCGCCGCACGCTGCCTGCGCCCCCCACCGCGCCCGGTTGCTGACTGCAACCCGCGCGGCGTGGGCGCGACGGATTCGGAACGAATTTTGCCCCCCCCACCGTCGAATGGCGTTTCAACCGTCACGGAGGGGTAGCCATGCAATCAGCCGCGCGCGTAGTCGCTCTCGCATTCCTGGCCGCACTCGCGGGTTGCGACTCCATGTCGAACCCGGCGCAGCAGACGCCGGACCCGGGCAACCGCACGGCGGCTGTCGAGTCCGTGCCCGGGCAATACATCGTCGTGCTGCAGAACAGCGTCGCCGATCCGACGACGGTGGCGACCGCTCTCGTCACCGCGGCCGGTGGGTCGCTGCTCCACGTCTACACCAGCGCGCTCAAAGGCTTCGCCGCGCGCCTGTCCCCGTCCGCGGCCGTCGCGCTGCAGAGCAACCCGCTCGTCGCGTACGTCGAAGCCGATCAGGTCATGCGGGCGGACGTCACGCAATCCATGGACGCGAACGGCGATCCGTGGGGGCTCGACCGCATCGATCAGAACACGCTCCCGCTCTCCCGGACGTACACGTACACGTCCACCGGGACCGGCGTGCACGCCTACATCATCGACACCGGGATCTGGACGCTGCACCCGGAGTTCGGCGGTCGGGCGAACAACGTGTTCGATGCCTATCACGCCACCGGCGAGGACTGCAACGGCCACGGCACCCACGTTGCGGGGACCATCGGTTCCGCGACCTACGGGGTGGCGAAGGGCGTCTCGCTGCACGGCGTCCGGGTCCTGAGCTGCGCCGGCATCGGTCTGAACTCCGACGTGATCGCCGGCGTCGACTGGGTGAGCGCGAACCACGTGAGCCCCGCCGTGGCGAACATGTCGCTCGGGGGCGGCAAGTCGTCGGCGCTCGACCAGGCGGTCACCAGTCTCTGGAACTCCGGGGTGTTCCTCGCGGTCGCGGCCGGGAACGATAACGTCGACGCCTGCACCGAGTCGCCGTCGGGTGCTCCCAGCGTCTTCACCGTTGCGGCATCGGAGAAAACCGACGCCAAGGCGTCGTACTCGAACTGGGGCCGCTGCGTCGAAGCGTACGGACCGGGCTCGGCCATCAAGTCGACCTTCCTCGCCGGGACGACCATGACGCTCAGCGGCACGTCGATGGCGACGCCGCACGTGGTCGGGGTCGCGGCGCTCTACAAGGCGACCAATGGCGACCAACCGTCCGGGACCGTTTCGAATTGGCTCATCGCGAACGCCACGTCGGGCGTGATCACGGGCAATCCGTCCGGGACGCCAAACCTGCTGTTGTTCAAGTCAGGGCTGTAGCGCTTCCGCAGTTCCACTGGACGGGGGGCCCCGCGCGACCGAGCGGGCCCCCCTCGTGCTTGCGCCGGGAAGACGAATCCCCAATCATGGAGCGCGCCCCAAACCCGAACGTTCTTCGAAGGAGGGAGGCGGCTTCATGAACCGAGTTGTGCAGGGGATGCTCGTGGTGACGCTCGCATCGCTCGCGAGCGTCGCGTTGGTTTCAGCGCAAAGCGCCCGCTTCGGCGTGGGCGGCGGGCTCGTCGCTCCCTTGAGCGACTATAAGGACGCCGATAAGGCGGGGTGGCAGGCGACGGCGAATGTCGAGTTCGGAATTCCCCTCTCGCCCGTCGGCGTTCGCGTGGACGGCTTGTACGGCCAGACGAAGCACCAGGACATCGGCACCAGTCCGGTGGACGGCAAGACCAGACTCATCGGCGGGCTGGCGAGCGTCGTCTGGAGCGTCCCGATTCCGGCTCCGATGGTGAAGCCGTACGTGCTCGTCGGCGGAGGGTTCTACAACGTCAAGATCACGCTTCCTTCTGCCGTGCCCCCAGTGGACACCTCGGAATCGAAGTTCGCGTACGCCTTCGGCGGCGGGCTCAAGGTGGGCGTCGGTCCGGCGCGCTTTTTCGTCGAGGGCCGCTACGTCAGCATTCAGAGCTCGGGCGTGTCGACGAAGTTCATCCCGGTCACGGTGGGGGTGACGTTCGGCGCGAAGTAGTCACGACAGGAACTTCGGCGCCCCCACGATGATGCGGCGGGCGAACAGGACCACCGCCAGCGGGTACAGCACCTGCACCGGCCCGCTGCCGAGGTGCATCACGAACACGAGGATGCCCCACAGCAGGAGCAGCACCACCGCGGCGATCAGGGTCAGGTTCATGTCGCTACCTCGCGAGTCTCGGTGACGATTTCGCGTGACGATGTCGCGCGACGTCTTCGCTTGACGTATGCGGTCCACGTAGTATTGTAGTGACAGGGACGGGGAGAAGAATTATTGAGCCAACAGCTCGATCGTGGACCCAGATACTGTGACCGATGTCAGGCCCCCTCGGGGGGAAGGCAGACGCCATGGTGAGGGACCAGTCATTACTTTCGGGCTTCAATAATCCTCTCCGTTCCGGTCGTACCGGTCGGCCGGGCCGCGTTACTGCGGTGCCGGCCGATCGCGTTTCTGGTGGATGATCTCCCAGAAATACTTCGGCGCGAGCAGGGCCTTCCGTCCCACCACGAACTCGATGGCGAGAATCACCATCCATGCGCCGTACGCGATCGCCACGACCTCGCGCAGGCCCGGCCGCAGGAACTGCACCAGCCACAGCACGAACAAGACCGTCGCGTCACGCCAGTCGAACTCCATGTTCGCGAGCACCATCATCGCGAGGCCGGACTGCAGCAGGGTAAGCAGGATTTCGAGCCGCTGGGGCGCGTCGAAATGGAAATCCGACCACACCCCATGATGGCGGAGGCTGGAATAGCCGTACACCAGCGGGATCATGGCGGCGAGCACGGTCCACTGGTTGATGTTGCTCGACACCATGTTCATGAGCGCCATCGGCGCGCGGGTGACGCGCCGGGCCCAATAGAACGCCGAGACCTTCTCCGGAAACTCGGACAGAAACGGCGCCACCCACTGCACCAGCACGAACTGACTCACGCCGAACAACCCCGCGACGGCGAGCATCGATTCGAGGAATGGATGTGCCGTGACGAACAGCAGCAGCCCACCCCCGCCGAACAGCGCGGCGACGGCGACGGGCCGGCGCCAACCGGACTGGCGGTACGCCCAGCGCGACACCGCCGGGGCGTCCGCGATGTGATCGACGCCGTGCGGGGCGTTGCGGAACAGCACCACGAGGTAGACGAGGTACAGACCGACGAGCACCACCGCGTCCACCCAGCTGAGGCTTCGCTTGAACAGGATCACGCCGAAGTACAGGAGCGGTGGGACGAGCCCCACGATCTCGACCGCGTGCTCGCGCTCGAGCCGGATCGCGGGGAGTCGGGGCGCGGCCTGCGGCGCCCCTCCCGTCGCCCGCCTGCGGCCGGCGACCGCGAACACGAAGTAGATCATCGGCCACCCGAGCCCGAGCAGCAATCGGATGGCGCCGGTGAGGTTCGCGATCGCGAGGTGCGCCCGCTCGGGCTCCCGCCCGGCGTCCCACGCGATCACCGCTTCGACGGCGAATTCGGGAAGCGTCTGTAACCAGGCGAGGATCGCGAGGGCGAGGCCCTGGGAGATGAGGAACTGGGCGGCTTCCGCACCCCAGGCGACGAGGAACGCCGACATGAGAATGCTGGGGAACGTCCACAGCGCGGACAGCGCGGAGCCTCCCGCCGTGGACAGGAAAGCGAGTACCTTTAGTTTCACGTGCGCCGAAGATAGTCCTGCCCCGGAGGCTCAACAAGCATGGGACGCGACAAGATGAAGTCCGCCAGCCTGCACAGCTTCCACGACGAGCACACCGAGCCGCTGCCACCCGCGTCGGCGCCGGGGGCGCGGACGCCGTTCCAGACTCTCGTGCGCGAGATGCTCGACCAGCTCGGCGAGGACCCGAGCCGCGAGGGCCTCCGGCAGACGCCGACCCGCGTCGAGGCGTCCCTCAAGTGGCTCACCCGCGGCTACCACATGTCGGTGGCGGACGTGATCGGCGATGCGCTGTACAGCGAGCGCCATGAGAACCTGGTCTGCGTCCGCGACATCGAGATTTACTCGTTGTGCGAGCACCACCTGCTGCCCTTCTTCGGCCGGGCGCACGTCGCGTATCTGCCGAACGGCCGGTTGGTCGGTCTCTCCAAGATCCCGCGTGTGCTCGAGGTGTTCGCCCGCCGGCTTCAGGTGCAGGAGCGACTCACCGACCAGGTGGCGGACGCGCTCATGGAAGTGCTCGACCCGCGCGGCGTGGGGGTGGTGATCGAGGCGTACCACCTCTGCATGATGATGCGCGGCGTCGAGAAGCAAAACTCCAAGACGGTCACGAGCGCCCTGCGGGGCGCGCTCCTCCAGGACGCGAAGACCCGGGACGAATTCCTGCGGCTGGTGCACGGCGGCCGGGGCCCGGGGTGAGCGACGCTGCGCCCGCCGCCCTCGCCGGGAAGCTCGCCCTCGTGACCGGCGCCTCGCGCGGCATCGGACTCGCCGTGGCCGAGGTGCTGCACGCCGCGCGGGCGCACGTCGTGCGGCTCGCCCGCAGCCTCGTCGACGCCACGGCCGACGGTCGGACGGACCTGCGTTGTGACGTGACCGATCCCGCGGCCGTGGAGCGCGTCGTCGGCCGCGTCCTGACCGACCGGGGCGTCCCGGACATCGTGGTGAACAACGCGGGCATCTTCTTCGTCAAACCGGTCGCGGAGACGACGCCCGACGAGTTCTCCCGCACCATCGCCGTGAATCTCGTGGCCCCGTTTCTCCTGGCGCGCGCCCTCGTCCCCCACCTCGTGCGGCGCGGCACCGGTCACCTCGTCACCATCGGCTCCATCTCCGACCACGTCGCGTTCACGGGCTCGACCGCCTACGCCGCGAGCAAGTTCGGCCTGCGCGGCATGCACGAGGTGCTGCGGGCCGAGTTGGCGCGCACGGGCGTGCGCACGACGATCGTCTCGCCGGGACCGGTGGACACGCCGATCTGGGACCCGATCGACCCCGACGCGCGGCCCGGATTCACCAAGCGCAGCGCGATGCTGCAGGCGGGCGACGTAGCGGAGGCGGTGCTGTTCGCGGTCACGCGGGCCCCGCGCGTCGACGTCACGGAGATCCGGTTGCTGCCCACCGTGTATTCGCTGCGAGGTTGAGGCAAATGCGGCAGTCGTTCTTGGCGAGCCTCGTGGTCGTCTGCGCTCCCATCCTCGCCCGCGCCCAAACCCTCCCCCCGCTCCCGGACACGACCGGCTTCGGCGTGCACGTACTCGCCCTGGCCCGAGCGCCCGACAATGCCGTCTGGGTCGGCACCTATGGACAGGGGATCTTCGTCCTACGGCAGGGAGCAGGGAGCTGGGAGCAGATCAAGCACTCGAGCGACACGACCGGGCGGACGATTTCCTTCGATTTCGTCCACGCCTTCGGGTTCGGACCGAACGGGGAGATCTGGTACGGCACGGTGGGGAATGGGTGGGGCCTGTCGACCGACGGGGGCAAGACCTGGACCAACTGGGAGTTCAAGCAGCTCGGGCCCGAGTGGCAATATGTCGCGCCCAACGGCATCGTCACGCGCGGCGACACCGTGTACGTGGGCACGGCCGACGGCATCAGACTGACGTGGGATCGCGGCACGACGTGGGCGGAGGTCACCGACTCGGGGGGGGACGTCACGGCGTCCCATCCGTGGGGCCGGTTGCGCAGCCCCTATGTGCTGGCGCTCGCCCGCGGCGCCGACGGCAGCGTCTGGGCCGGCCACCTGCGGGGGCTCGCGCGCTCGACCGACGGCGGGCGCACCTGGACGGAGTACCCCGCGCCCGTGCAGTGCCCTCCCCCCGGCGCCGGGTGTGTCAACCGCGTGCGGGCGCTCGCTCCCGATACCGGGAGTCTCGTCTGGGTGGGGACCGAACGAGGGCTGTACCGGCTCGATCCCACACGCAGCGCATGGCTCGATAAGCGGGGGAATCCGTCTTGCCCGATCGCCCCCGTGGTAAGAGGCTGCCGTGTGGATCTGCCCCCGGTCGAGGCACTCGTCCGCGGGGGGCCGGCGCATGCGTTTGCCGGTACGCGCGACGGTGTGTACGCGGAGGACGGCGACGCGCTCAACGTCTGCGACATGACCCGCAGCGTCAGCGCGCTGTTGCTGCTCGCGCCCGGAGTCTACGCCGCCGGGAGACCCACCGGTGTGGGCACCTGCCGCATCGATCAACGGCTGACTCTCGTGGGCGTCACCTACCAGGAGCGGCCCGACACGGACGCCCACGGCACACGACACACCTGGTTCGCTCGTCCCATCGCCCTCACCGACCAGCCGTACATCGATCAGACGTACCGTTACGGCTCCACGATGGGCGGCAGTTTCCAAGAGCATCAGGGGGTCGAGTTCAACAACCCCAACGGTACGCCGGTGCGGGCGATCGGCGATGGTGTGGTCGTGTTCGCGGGTCCGGCGGAGCGCGGGGCGAACACCATCGCCATCCGTCACGACCGCAAGCTCAAGGGGCTGTTCATCTTTTCCACCTACTACCACAACGCGCGGCTCCTCGTGTCGGTGGGCCAGCGCGTCAAGGCCGGTGACGTGATTGCGCTGGTCGGCAACACCGGCCGTGCGACCAACGATCACCTGCATCTGGAGATCCACGCCGCGCCGGTCGACTCCGTCCCGTTGATCGTGGATCCGAACGAGCGCTATCCGAAGTACACCGTCAATCCCGAGCTCTGGATCCGTCCGTTGCCCGGCACGGGGATCGTGGCGGGGCGGGTCTGGGACGCGCCAGGCCGGCCGGCGCCGCAGGTGCGCGTGTACGGGCTGGTCAAGGCGGAGCCGCAGGAGACGCCCTACTCCTACGCCGAAACGTACGGCGAGCACACGCACCCGGACCCGGACTACCGGGAGCACTTCGCCGTCTCGGATGTCGAGCCCGGCGAGTACACGCTCGCGGTCGTGGTGGGCGGCCGGCGGATGACGCGTCGCGTCCGCGTCGAGGCGGACCGCGTCACGTGGGTGGAGTTCGGCTCGAGTGCACATTGAGCTGACGGAGATGCTCCGTTGCCCGGAGCGGCACGAGGAGGGGTATCTCGTGATGTCCACGGGCGAAATGCTCGGGCGGATGGTGCGGTCGGGGACACTCGGATGCCCGATTTGCCAGCGGGAATTCCCCATAGTGAAAGGGATCGCGCACTTCTCGGGAAAGGGGAAAGGGGAAACGGGAAACGTGCAGGACGACCGAGCCACCATTCCCGTTTCCCGTTTCCCGTTTCCCGCCGTCGAGGCCGCATCTCTCCAAGCGCTCCTGGATCTCAGCGGCCCCGGCGGCTATGTCCTGTTGCTCGGCTCCGCCGCCCGGCACGCGGTGGGGCTCGCGGCGCTCATCGGCGGCGTCCACTTTGTGGGTGTCAACGCACCGGACGATGTGGAGGAGCTCCCGGTGCTGAGCCTGCTCGCCTGCGAGACGATGATTCCGCTGCGACAGACGGTGGTGCGGGCTGCGGTCGTCGGACCCGACCGCCTGGGCCCCGAGTGGCTCGCCGAGGCGCGCCGAGTGTTACTCCCGGGGCGGCGGCTGGTGGTCGAGAGCGAGCAGATCGCCGCGCCGGCCGGGCTCGCGCGGTTGGTCCTCGGGCATGGCCTGTTCGTTGGCGAGCGGCGCTGATCAGCCTTCCACGGCGGCGGCGGTGGGATCGGCCTCCGCGTACACCCGATCGATCAGGTCCTTGTAGTTTTTCTCGACCTGACGGCGCTTGACCTTGAGGGACGGGGTGAGCTCGCCGGACTCGATGGTGAAGTCCCGCGCAATGAGCACCACCTTCTTCGGCATCTCGAACTTGGCGAGGTCGCGCAAGCCCCCCATCACCTCGCGCTCCATCTTGGCCTTGACATCGGGGAGCCGGATGAGCTCGGCCGGGGAGGTGTAAGCGAGATTCCGCTCTTTGGCCCACCGGTCGAGCTGCTCCAGGTTGGGCACGACGAGAATGATGGGGAACTTGCGCTGGTCGCCGAGCACGACGGCGCTCGCCACGAACTTGTTCAGCCGCACCGTGTTCTCGATCGGTTGCGGCGCGACATACTTCCCGCCGGCGGTCTTCAACAGGTCCTTTTTCCGGTCGGTGATCTTGAGGTAGCCGTCAGCATCGAGCTCACCGATGTCCCCCGTGTGGAACCACCCTTCCGCATCGATCGCTTCGCGAGTCTCCGCCGGCTTGTTGTAGTAGCCCTGCATGATGTTCGCACCCTTGGCGAGGATCTCGCCGTCGGCCGCGATCCGGATCTGGACTCCCGGGATCGCCTTGCCGACCGAGCCGAATTTCGGCCGCGCGAGGGGATTCAGGGTCAACACCGGCGACGTTTCCGTCAGGCCATACCCCTCGATGACCGGCAGGCCCGCGCTGTAAAAGAACCGCCCGATCTCGGCCGAGAGCGGTGCGCCTCCCGAGACGAACAGCTTGATCCGTCCGCCGGTGCGCGCCCGCAGCTTCGAGAACACCAGTCGGTCCGCGATCAGGTGCGTGAGCTTGAGCCCCAGGGGCACGCCGACGCCGGCCAAGCGATGCGCCGCCCACCGCTCGCCCACGCGCTTCGCCCACTGAAAAATGCGGCGCTTCGCCGCACCGCCCGTCATCGCATTCTCGAGCACCCGCGCGTAGACCTTTTCGTAGACGCGGGGCACCGCGGCCACAACCGTCGGCCGGACCTCCCGAAGGTTCTGCGCGAACGCGTCCACGGACTCGGCGTAGTTGATGGTCACGCCCACGTGGAGGAAGTAGTAGTCCACCATCCGCTCGAGAATGTGCGAGAGCGGCAGGAGGGCGAGACAGCTGTCGTCGTCGCTGACGCGGATCGTTTCCACGGCGCCCCGCACGTTGGAGCAGATGTTGTCGTGCGTCAGCATCACCCCCTTGGGCTGGCCGGTCGTCCCCGAGGTGTAGATCAGGGTCGCGAGCTCGTCCGGTCGTACGGCGAGCGCTTCCTCCTTGAAGCGAGGGTACTTGGCCGCGGCCGCCCGGCCACGGGCTTCCACCTCGGCGAGCGTGAGCACGCCGTCGCCTGGCGCCCCCGGGGCTCGGTCGAACACGATCACGTGGCGCAGCGACGGCACGGCGCCGCGCACGGCGCGGATCTTGTCCACCTGGGTCGCCGTCGAGCAGAACACCGCCGCCACCCCCGCGTCCTGCAGAATGTATTCCACCTGATTGGCGGGGAGGGTCGGGTAGATGGGCACGTCGGTGACACGGACACACAGGCAGGCGTAGTCGGTCAGGGCCCACTCGAGGCGCGTTTCCGCGAGGATCGCGACCTTCTCGCCGACCCCGAGTCCCAGCTCGCGCAGGCCAAGGGACAGCGCGTGCACCCGCGCCGCCGCTTCCGTATGGGTGAGGTCGTGCCACGCGCCATCGGCCTTGTAGCGGAACGCGGCTGCATGGTGTGCGTAGCGCTCCGCCGCGTCGAACAACAGCTCCGTCAGGGTACGAGGCGAGGCGCTCATGGTCGGAACCTCACGACGAAGCTGACGGGCGAGCCCGGCACCGTGTCTCCTCCGGCGCGCCGGGCAATCGCCTGCACGACGACGCTGTCGGGAACGGGCGGACCCAGGAGTCGCACCTTGACGAAGGCAATTCCGGACGCGCCTGTCGTCACCGTGTCGGTCGTGACCGGGCTGTGGGTCGAGTCGTTCGTGACCAGCGTGACGGGGCCTGGGGACACCGGCTCCGTGATCGAGTACAGCACGGGCCGGCCCGCGAGGCCGACCGTCAGCGAGCCCCCGCCGCTCGCCGACTCGATGGTGTCCGCCACCTCGACCTTGAGCGAGTCGGAGACCGAGTCGGCCGGCAGCGCGACCGTATCCACGGTCGAGAGTGACGTCGCGAACAGCGTATCCGCCGCCGCCAATGTGCGGATCGAGACGGGGTTGCCGACGAACCCGCCGGAGCGGGCGAGCAGCCGGCCGGTCAGGCCGGTGTGGTTCACCGTGATTGTGCCGGTGTTCGTGTCGATGAGCGTGAGCGCCACGGTGTCCGCGCTGTCGGGCAAGGACCAGGCGATCGTCGCGGCGACCGGGTCGCCGCGACCGTCGAGCAGTCGAGCGTGCGGGGTGATGGTGTCGTACTCCTCGAGACTGTCCGGGGCGGTGATCTCGATCGCAATCGTGCGGCTCAAGTCACCGGGGCCGAACTTACCGCAGGCCAGCGCCGCCGCGAGCACCAAGACGCCGCCGACCCAGCTCCCCCCCCTCCCCCTCCCCGGGGACCGGGGGAGGGGGGGCCGGCTGGTCAGGGCGCCTCCGCCGCGGCGGCTTGAGTGGGTCCGGAGGCGCCGAGGTCGCGCAGGGCCTGTGTCGCGTGCTCGATCCACTTCTGCGCGTCGGGCCCTTTGGGCGGGTGCGTGAGGAACGCGCGCAGGTGCTGCGCCGCGCCGTCCGGGTCGCCGCGCTTGAGGAGCAGGAACGCGAGCCCGTAGTGGGCGCCGGCGAGCTCACGGTCGAGCTCCAGCGCGCGCCGGTAGTGGCGGATCGCCTCGTCGATGCGCCGCGTCTTCGTGAATGCGATCGCCATGTTCTGGAGGATGCGCGCGTCGTGGGGGTGGTCGCGCAGCGCCAGGCGGTACGAGGTGAGGGCCGCGTCGTAGTCGCCCTGGCGTTCGAGGGCGAGCGCCTCGTTCAGATAATCGAGGCGCTGGGGATTGATGTCGTCGGCGCCCGAGCCGCCGAACAGGCGGCGCCAGAAACCCATGGGCCGAAAATAGCTTGCGGCCGCGCGACTGTGCAATGTAGCTTCACACCCCATGCCTGCCCCGCCCCCGCCCCCGCCCCCGCCCCCGCGCCCGCCCCGCGCGCCCCCGCCGGCGCAGCCCCCACAGGCCTCGCGGCCCCGGGACGCACGCGCCGCGCGCAAGCAGCCGCACGGCGTCCTCGAGGTGGATTGGCCGTTCTTCGGCGAGATGTGCCGGGCGCTGGCGCTCAAGATCTTTCGGGAATATGACCCGGAGGTGGTGATCGGTATCGCTCGGGCGGGTGTGATCCCCGGGGCGGTGGTGGCGAGCATCCTGCAGCGCGACTTCGCCTCCATGGCCATCACCCGCACGGAGACCGGGGGGCGACCGGTGGTCATCGCGGGACCGACGCGCCTCGTGACGGGCCGGCGGGTGCTGATCGTGGACGAGACCTGCGACACCGGGGCCACCATGAAGCTCGCCCTCAACGCCGTGCGCGAGCTCAAGCCCGCCGCCGTGAAGACCGCCGTCTCGTTCCGCACCGGCGAGTTCCGGCCGGACTTCCACGCGCTCGCGACCGAGAACTTCATCATTCTTCCCTGGGACCGCGAGGTCATCATCGACGGGGAGATCGTCATGCGGCCCGACTACGCCGTGAAGCTCAAGGAACTCGGCGGTTGATCGACCGGCTGACCGCGGCGCTCGCCCGCTCTCGCGCCGACTACACCGAAATCCGCGTCGAACGCACCTGGAGCACGGCCGTGACTTTCCGCGGCCGGCGGCTCGACTCCGCCACGGCGAGCGAAGACCAGGGCGGCTTCGTGCGCGCGCTGCACGCCGGGGGCGGCTGGGGGGTCGCCTCCTTCACGTCGCTCGATCGGCTCCCGGCGATGGTGGCGCGCGCCGGCGACCTGTCGCGCGCCGTGCCGGTGGAGCCGCCCATCCGTCTCGCCGACGTCTCCCCCCACCAGGCCGACGCCCTGCTCGATCTCGACGGAGACGTGCGCGGCGTGCCCATCGCTGAGAAGAAGCGGCTGCTCGAGGCGTACAACGGCGTCATGCTCGCCGTGAGCGACCGGATCGTCGACACGCTCGCCCTGTACCGCGACGAGGTGCGCGAGTATTGGTACGTGAACTCGCAGGGCACCATCCTGCACGAGCTGCGGCCCGAAATCACGCTGTCCGGGACCGCAGTGGCGCGCCGTGACGGCACGATCGAAAAGGGACTCGAGTCCATCGGGCTGCGCCGGGGCTGGAACTCGGTGCAGGACAAGGCGGCCGGCTTCCGCGAGGTCGCGGAGCGGGCCGTCGAGTTGCTCGACGCGCCCATGGTGAAGGGCGGCACGTATCCCGTGGTCCTCGATCCCGAGCTGGCCGGCGTGTTCATCCACGAGGCGTTCGGGCACCTCTCCGAAGCGGACTTCGTGTACGAGAACCCCCAGGCGCGCGAGATGATGACCTTGGGCCGCCGCTTCGGGAGGCCGGTGCTCACCGTGGGAGACAACGGCGCGGCCCCCGGGCTGCGCGGGACGCTCCCGTTCGACGACGAGGGAACACCAACCCAGGACACCACCCTCATCAAGGACGGCATCCTGGTCGGGCGGCTGCACTCGCGCGAGACCGCCGCCGCGATGGGCGAGCGGCCGACCGGCAACGCGCGCGCGACATCGTTTCGCCACGCGCCGATCGTGCGCATGACGAACACCTATATCGCGGGCGTCCCGGGGGGCGGCAGCTTCGAGGATCTGATCGGCGACGTGAGACTCGGGGTCTACGCCTGCGGCGCGTTCGGCGGCCAGACCATGCTCGAGAACTTCTCGTTCACGGCGGCCTACGGTCGAATGATCCGCGACGGGCGGGTGGCGGAGCTGGTGAAGGACGTCGTCCTCGCAGGGAACCTGTTCCAGACGCTCGACCGCATTGATCATATCGCCGCCGACTTTCGCTGGAACCAGATGGGCGGCGGGTGCGGGAAGGCGGGCCAGTACCCCCTCCCGGTCACCGAAGGGGCACCACACGTCCGCATCGAGGAGGCGCTGGTCGGCGGCGAAGTAGGGGGGGTGGGGGAGGCGTGATCGCGCCGCTCGTCGAGCTGGCCCAGCGCCGTGTCGACGGCGGCGCCGATGCGCTGTGGCGTCGCTTCGAGCGAACGACGGTTGCGTTCGAGTGGGGGCGACTCAAGTCTGCCGCTACCACCGAAGAAGCCGGAGCGAATCTCCGGGTCCGTCACCGCGGGCGGGTGGGCGTCGCGGGAACGACTGCGGTGGGCGGAAGCGATGTCGGGGCCCAGCATGCGGCGCCCCTACTGGAACGCGCGCTCGCGTCGGCCGAACTGGGCGAGGCACTGGAGCTCGGGTTTCCGGGCCCCCCATCGACCTCCTTTCCCACTGTGGGGACGTTCTTCGACCGCGCGGCGAACGCGTCCCTCGACGACCTGATCGGCATCGGTCGCGCGCTCCTGGCCCGGCTGGAGCGCGAGGGATGCCGGGTCAACGTCGCGATCGAGCGCGAAACGACGGCGACGCGGGTCGCCAACACCGCCGGGGCTGGGGGGGAGTATGGCGGCACGGCATGCGGCGTGAGCGCCGACGTGTGGCGCATCGCCGGCGACGATGTGCTCGTGGTCTCGGATGCGCTCGAGGGAGCGGATCTTCCCTCGGACGAGGCGCTGGCGGCCCTGGTCGCCTCGATCAACGCGCGGCTCGATCATGCGCTGCGCCTGGTCGTGCCGCCCGAAGGCGCCCTCCCCGTCGTCTTCACCCCCGCCGGCCTTTCCGCGCTGATGCTTCCCGTGACGCAGGCCCTCTCTGGCAAAGCGGTGCTGCAGGGCATCTCCCCCCTGGGGGCCAAAGTCGGCGCGCAGGTGTTCGACGCCCGGCTCTCACTCGCCGACGATCCCCTGCGCGTCGGTCGCACCGCGTCTCGTCCCCTGGACGACGAGTGCGTGCCCTCCCGGACCGTGTGTCTCGTGGAACGCGGCGTCGTGCAACGGTTCATCTACGACCTCGAGACGGCGGCGCGCGCGAAGACCGAAAGCACGGGACACGGGACTCGCGGGATCTTCGGGAAACCGGTGCCGGGATACACGAATATTGTGATGAACGAAACAGGGGCGGTCACGAACGTTGTAGGGGCGCAGCATGCTGCGCCCCTACAGTTAGGCGGCGGACTCCTCGGAGACATCCCGGATGGCCTACTGGTGGACGAGCTGATCGGCGTGGGGCAGGGGAATGTGATCGGCGGGGCGTTCAGTCATCCCGTCGCGCTGGCGTACCGCATCGAGCGTGGCGAGATCACGGGCCGCGTGAAGGATGCCGCGGTCGCGGGAAACGCGTACGAGCTGTGGAAGCAGGTCGCCGGCTTCGGGAACGACGCGCGCTGGACGGGGTCCCGGTGGGCGCCGTCCGTGCGCTTTGACGGGGTGAGCGTGGCGCGGCGGTGAGCGGGGTCAACCTCCACCAACCTCCACCGACCTCCGCCAACCTCCCGAACCTCAGTATTGCAGCACTCCCGTTTGCGCGATCATCTTCCACTGCGTGCCGACCTGCGTGTAGATCTTGCAGGTCCGCCCCTGCCAGTTCTGCTCCACGCCCGTCTGCGTGTGTCGCCACAGCGTATCGATGTCCACGACGGCAAATGCGCCGTCGCCTTCCGCCGAGACGACGATCTTCTTGATGTCGCGCCGATTGTGGACCAGGGTGTGGGTGTCGAACAGCTCCTGCCACCCCCGCCGCCAGCGCGCCGCGTTGAAGCGACCCCACACCATGACCCACGTCATCGGATCGTGCGATTGTGCCGTGGGGGGCCAGGGCCAGACCATGGCCGGATGGAAGCAGGAGACGAGCAGGTCGGCGTCCTGAGTATCCCAGGCGCGCGTCTCGCGGTTGACGATCTCGCGGATCTCGGCTTCGGGGTGATTCAACGGATGACTGATGACGGAAGACTATCGAAGCGCCTCTTCGTAGCCTCTCCCCTCTTTCATCTGCTCGTACACCTCGTTCAGGGTATCCGGCGATGCCGACAGGAAGCGACACCGCTCGTCGTTCCGAGACCGGCACTCGACCTCCATCACCGCGACGGGCTCCCCCGACAGCCGGCCGAAGAACTCCGCCAGCATGCCCGCGGAGAAGAAGCACATCGGCTCCTGCGCGCTCCCGGGAGCGGCCTCGACCCAGTCGCTCGAGTCCACGACGAGCGCGGCGTGGCCGAGCGGCGCGACGCTGACCGCGCCCCACCCCGTCGTCCGGAAGAACGTCGACAGGACGTCGTTCAGCCGGCCGGCGTCGAGGTCGGCGGGCCGCGCGACGCCCGTCTCGGCGGGGAGCCAGCCGCAAAACGCTTGAAATACGCCCCCGCCGGCGGCGAACCCGACCTCCTGGAGGATGGAGACGGCGGCGTCGGGCGCGTCGCGGAGCAGGCTGTCGTGGAGCTGCCGCAGGGCGGCGCGGCCGATCGTGAGCGCTTCGGTCGCGGCGGCGATGGATGGGGGGGCGCTCATCTGGGACGCCAACTTAGGGTTTGGCCCGTGCGCGGCGCAAGAGTTCCGCCTCGTCGATGATGGGGATGGCGAGCGCCTTGGCCCGCTCGAGCTTCGACCCCGCGTCCGCACCGACCACCAGGGCCGTGGTTTTCTTCGAGACGCTGTCGGCCACGTGCCCGCCCGCGGCCTCGATCAGCTCGCCCGCCTTCGCGCGGGAGAGTGACGGGAGGGTGCCCGTCACCACGTAGGTCTGTCCGGCGAGCGGGCCCTTCCGCTCGGCGGCGGTTGGCTCGGTGAAGGTGAGCCCGAGCTTGTCGAGGCGGTCGAGCAGCTTGCGGTTTTTGGTCTCGTCGAAGAAGCCCGCCACGGCTTCGGCGATCGCCGTCCCGACGCCGCGGATGTTGCTGATCTCTTCCACCGAGGCGTTACGGAGCGCCTTCATGGTGCCGAAGTGGCGGGCGAGGAGCTTCGCCACCTGCGCGCCCACGTGACGGAGGCCCAGCGCGTTCAGCAGCGTCGAGAGCGGCTGCTTCTTGGACGCCTGGATCGCGTCCACCAGCTGCTGGGCCGACTTTTCCGCGAACCCTTCCAGCGCGAGCAGCTGCATCGGCGTCAGCTCGTACAGATCGGCGACGTCTTTGATGAGCTTGGCGTCGAGCAGCGCGCGCACCCGCTCGTACCCCAGGCCGCGAATGTCCATCACGGCGGCGAAGTGGACAATGCTCTCGAGGATCCGTCCGGGGCACGAGACGTTGGAGCAGTACGCCATCACCTCGTCCGACGGGTATTCGACCTTGGAGTGGCACACCGGGCAGCGCTCCGGGCGCTTGAACTTTCGCTCCTTCCCGGTGCGGCGGTCGCGCACGGGCCCGAGCACTTGCGGGATGACCTCCCCCGCCCGGGTGACTTCCACCCAGTCACCCTCGCGAATGTCCTTCGCCTCGATCAGGTCGAAGTTGTGGAGCGTGGCGGTGGTGACGGTGACGCCTCCGATCTCCACGGGCTCGAGCACGGCGTACGGGTTGAGCGCGCCGGTGCGTCCCACGTTGATCCGGATCTCTTTGAGCTTCGTGACTTGGACTTCGGGCGCGAATTTGCGGGCGACGGCCCAGCGTGGCTCGCGGTTGCCGACGGTGCCGAGCTCGGCGTGCAGCTTCAGCGGGTTGACCTTCACCACGACGCCGTCGGCGCCGTAGTCCAGGGCGGGGAGGGCCTGCTCAAGCGTGGCGATGGCCGTGTTGGCGCGCGGCAGATCGGGCACGAGGGCGTGATGCGTTTCGACTGGGAATCCCCACGCGGTGAGCTGCTCGAGCAGCTCGTGCTGCGTCGCGACGGGGAGCTTCTGCCCCGGCGCTTCGACGTGAAAGCAGAAGATCCGCAGGCCGCGGCTGCGGGTGATCTTGGGGTCGAGCTGGCGCAGCGATCCCGCGGCGGCGTTCCGCGGGTTCGCGAACGTGGGCTCGTTCGCCTGCTCGCGCTCGTGGTTGAGCTGCGCGAAACGCGACTTGGAGAAATACACCTCGCCGCGCACCTCCATCCGTTGGGGCCAGCCCTTGCCCCGGAGCCGCAGCGGAACGTCCACCACCGTGCGGAGGTTGGCGGTGACGTCTTCGCCGACCAGGCCGTTCCCGCGCGTCGCGCCGACGACGAGCAACCCCTTCTCGTACGTGAGACTCACCGCGGCGCCGTCGATCTTGACTTCGAGGGTATAGCCCGCGGTGCGGACCTCCGGGACGAGCCGGGCGTTGCGATTCTCCCATTCGGCGAGCTCCGCCTCGTTGAAGGCGTTGGCGAGCGACAGCATCGGCACGAGGTGGCGGTGCTTCTGGAACGCCGTCGCGGGCTCCGCGCCGACGCGTTGCGTAGGGCTGTCGGGGGTGCGGAGCGCGGGATGCTTGGCCTCGAGCTCCTGCAGCTCGCGGAACAGGCGGTCGTACTCGGCGTCGGACAGCTCCGGCTTGTCGAGCACGTAATAGGCGTAGTTGGCGCGCTCGAGGAGCCGCCGCAGCTCGGCGGCTCGTGCGGCAGGACCCGTCACCGACCTTTGGCTTCCTCTTGAATGACGGCCATCGCGACGCCGACCAGCCGGTCCAGCTCGTCGGCCGAGGCCCGCGGCAGGAGCCCTTCGGCCCAGGCGCCCTCGCGCTCGCCGAACGCCGCGAGCAGGCGGCGCAGGAACGACAGCAGCGCCACCCGCTCGAGCTCCATGCGCCGCATCGTCTCGCGGGTCTCTTGCTGGCGCTGGGCCAGGTGCTCGTAGCGATGGGCGTTGCGGAGCGCCTGCGCGGTGATTGCGGCGACCACCTGCACGAATCGCACGTCGTCGTCGGAGAACGTCGGGCCGTCGCGGAAGGTGCGCAGGAAAATCGCCCCGATCGCCACCCCCCGCCACGTGATCGGCACCACCGTGATGGACTTCACGCGACGGCTGAGGAGCTCGCTCTTGACGTGCTTCAAGCTCGGATCGGTGGCCGCGTCGGGGATGAACACCGTCTCGCCCCCTTGCATCGCGCGCTTCAGCTCCGGGTAGCGCTCGAGGTCCACCACGTAGTTCCGAATGGTCGGGTCCTCGTACGAGGCGACCAGCCGCACGGACCGGCCCCCGCGCTCGGCGAGAAAGATCGAGCAGCGGTCCAGCCCGAACGCCTCCCCGAGCTTGCGGGCGATGGCCTGGAGGATGTCGATGAAGTGGAGCGACGTGGAGACTTCCTTGAGGATCTCGATGACGGCGAGCAGATGCTTGCGCTCGCGCTCGAGCTCGGCAACGCGCGCCTCGAGAGCGGAGAGGAAAGTCATGGCGTAGTTTGCGTCCCCGGCGGAGGCGGCGTCAAGTTGCCGCGCGCGCGCGCGCGCGATAGCTTCGGAGCCCATGCGAATGCTCATCCTCGTTGCTTGCGTCGTCGTGCCCACGCTCGCCGCGCAAGGGCGCGCGAGCCCCGCGCCGCCGCTCGGCGCCTGGACGCCGGTGCCGGAGTTGCCGGGCATGGGCCGCCCCGTCGACACGGCGAGCGTAGCCGCCCGGCGGCGCGCGCTGCTGGCCCGCATCGGCCGCGGGGTCGTGCTGGTGCCCGCTGCCCACGAGCGCGAGCTCGAGCGCGACTACCTCCAGGACAACGACTTCCGCCAGAGCAACACGTTCTTCTACCTCACGGAGCTCGAGACCCAGGACGCGTGGCTCCTCCTGATCGCCGGCGGCGGCGCCCCGGAGACCGTGCTGTTCCTGCCGCCGCGCAACCCGTTCCAGGAGCGGTGGACCGGCCTCCGCCTCGGGCCGGACAGCACGGCGGCCCGCCTCACGGGCATCGCGCGCGTCCTCCCCACGGACTCGCTCGATCCGGTGCTCTCGGCCCTCCTGGCCCGCGTGCGCGGCCCCCTCTACGTGCCCCTCGACCAGGCGACCCGCGACGAGCCGCGGCTTCGCGACCTCGTCTTCGTCGGGCGCGACGTGCGCAACCTGCGTCCCGTCGTGGACTCGCTGCGGCTGGTGAAGGACGCCGATGAGCTCGCCCGCATGCGAAAGGCGATCGACATCTCGGGGCTCGGGCACGTCGCCGCGATGCAGGCGGCCCGGCCGGGCGCCTGGGAGTACGAGATCGAGGCCGCCCTCGAGGCCGAGTTCCGCAGGAACGGCGCGGATCGCCTCGGCTATCCGTCGATCGTGGGCAGCGGTCCCAACAGCACCACGCTCCACTACGACGTCAACCGGCGCCAGACGCGGGACGGCGACTTGATCGTGGTGGACGCCGGAGCGGAATGGGGACAGTACACCGCCGACGTGACGCGCACATTCCCCGTGAACGGGAAGTTCACGCCGCGCCAGAAGGCGATCTACGACCTCGTGCTGGCGACCCAGCAGGCGGCATTCGATTCCACCCGTCCCGGCGCGACCATCGCCCAGCTCAACCGGATCGCGCGCGACTACATGCGCGCGCATTCGGGCACGCTGTGCGGCGCGCAGACGTGCGATGCCTATTTCATTCACGGCCTGTCACATTGGTTGGGCATGGACGTGCACGACGTGGGCGACTACAGCACGCCGCTCAAGCCGGGGATGGTCTTCACGATCGAGCCCGGCATCTACCTGGCGCCGGAGGGACTCGGTGTGCGGATCGAGGACGACGTGCTGGTGACCGTGACCGGGGCGGAGTGGCTCTCCGCCAAGGCGCCCAAGACCACGGCCGAGATCGAGCGCCTGATGGGCCGGCGCTAGGTCTCGTCTTTCTCGCCCTTGATGTCGTCGAGGATCTGCTTGGCTTCCCGTTTGTATTCGTGGTCGAGCACGTCGGCGATGGGCAGGGGGTCGATCGCGGTGAACTGCTCGCGCGCCTTGGAGTACTTGCCGACGTCGACGTACACCTCCCCGAGCTCGAGGCGGTGGAAAATATTCTGCGGCTTCAGGGCCACGGCCCGCTCGAGGTACCGCTGGGCGTCCTCCCAATTGCCCTTGTCCAGAAACCCGCCACCGAACAGCGCCTTGGCGAAGAACTTCTGGAACCCCGACAGCCGCTTGACCTCGGCATGCCACGCTCCCAGCAGGTGATTCGCGCCGTCGTGCGTCGAGTCGAGCTCGAGGGCTTTCATGCCCTCGTCGTAAATGAGCTTGGCAAAGCGGACGCGCTCCTTGCCGCCCTTGGTACGCGACAGCCGGCCCAGCGCCTGGCCGACCGTGAAATGCCCGTCCGCCCCGTTCGGGTTCACGCGCACCGCCGCTTCCCCGTAGGCGCGCGCCGCGGCGTAGAGGCTGTCCCGCACCTGTTTCGAGGAGTCGTCCTTGCCGGCGATCTGCTTCGCGATGTCCACGGCCTCGCGCCCCGCCTTCCACAGCGCGGCGTAGTTGGTCGAATCGCGGGCGAGCGCGGCGCGATAGTGTCCCAGGGCCTGCTGCGGCGCGAGCGCCGCGTGCGCGCTGTCGCCGAGCGCGATGTGCTCCGCCACCGTGGGCTGCGCCTGGCCGGCGAGCAGCACAGGAACGGCGAGGCAGATCAGCAGGGACCCGGGACCGCGCATCGCAGGCTCCGCGAAAAGGGAGGGCGGTAATGTTGGTCGTGCCCCTCATCGAGCGCAAGCGCGACGGCGGCGCGCTCACGCCGGAGGAGTGGTCCGCTCTGGTCGCGGCTTACACGGCCGACCGCGTCCCCGACTACCAGATGTCGGCGTTGCTCATGGCGGTGCTGCTCCGCGGGCTCGAGCGCCAGGAGCTCGCGGCCCTGACGGACGCGATGCTCGCCTCGGGCCAGCGGCTCACGTTCGACTCGTGGGCGACCCCGCGCGTCGACAAGCACTCGACGGGCGGCGTGGGCGACAAGGTCTCGCTGGTACTCGCACCGCTCGTCGCCGCGTGTGGTGTGGCCGTGCCGATGATGTCGGGACGCGGGCTCGGCCACACCGGCGGCACCCTCGACAAGCTCGAGGCGATCCCCGGGTTCCGCACGGGACTCTCGCTCGCGGAGGCCAGGGCGCAGGTGATGAGGCTCGGCTGCGCGATGATCGGGCAAACGCCCGAGATTGCCCCCGCCGACCGCCGGTTGTACGCGCTGCGGGACGTGACCGGCACCGTCGCCGCGATTCCGCTGATCGCCGCCAGCATCATGTCCAAGAAGCTCGCCGAGGGGCTGAACGCGCTCGTCCTCGACGTGAAGCGCGGCAGCGGCGCGTTCCTCCCGACGCTCGAGCAGAGTCTCGAGCTCGCGCAGACGATGATCGCGCTCGGGGAGGATCGCGGCTGCCCCACCGTCGCGCTGCTCAGCGCCATGGACCGCCCGCTCGGGCGCGCCTGCGGCAACGCCCTCGAAACCGAGGAGGCGATCCTCGCGCTGCGCGGCGAGGGGCCGGCGGATCTGATGGAGGTGACCTACGCGCTGGGCGTCGAGATGCTGCTCGCGGCCGGTGTGGAGAAGACGTCCAAGAAGGCGCGCCAGCGCCTCGCGAACGCCCTCGGGTCGGGGCTCGCCGCCGAGACGTTCGAGCGGGTGATCGAGGCGCAGGGCGGCAACCCCAAGGTCGTCGAGGATGCCTCGGTGCTCCCGCAAGCGCAGGAGGTGGAGGTATACAACGCGCCCCGCACCGGCGTGGTCCAGCGCGTGGAGCCGAAGGTCGTCGGCCGGGCCGTCGTCGCGATGGGGGGCGGGCGTCTCGCCGTCGACGATGCGGTGGATCCCACGGTCGGGTTCGTCATCACGGTGAAGCCCGGCGACAAAATCCCGGCGGGGGAGCCGATCGCCTCGGTGTTCGCCAGGGATCCGGCGGGGATCAAGCTCGGCTTCGAGGCGCTGGAGCAGGCAATCGTGATCGGCGACAAGCTCACCGAGAAACCGTTGCCGCTCGTGTCGCACCGCGTCTCGAAAGACGGCACCGAGGAACTGGCACGGGAAACGGGGAAGGGGAAACGGGACACGTAAGCCACGTTTCCCGTTTCTCGTATCCTGTTTCCACTTCTTACACGTCCAGGTTCCGCACGAACTTCGCGTTTTCCTCGATGAATTTCCGCCGCGGCTCCACTTCGTCGCCCATCAGCGTCTCGAACAACTGCGACGCCTCGAACGCATCCTCCATGGTCACTTTCAGGAGCGTGCGGCGCGCGGGATCCATGGTGGTGTTGCGCAGCTGGTCGGGGTTCATCTCCCCCAGCCCTTTGTAGCGCTGGATCAGGACGGTGCCGTGGCCCGCCTCGCCGTTGTTGAGGCGCTTCACGTAGGCGTCCCGTTCCTTCTCTTCGTAGGCGTAGAACTCCTCCTTGCCCTTGGCGACGCGGTATAGCGGCGGCTGCGCGATGTAGATGTAGCCCGCGTCGATCAGGAACTTCATTTCTTTGTAGAAGAACGTGAGCAGCAAGGTCCGGATGTGCGCGCCGTCCACGTCGGCGTCCGTCATGATGATGATCTTGTGGTAGCGCGCGTCGTCGAGCGTGAAGCCCTCGCCGACGCCGGTCCCGATTGCCGTGATGATCGTCCGGATCTCTTCGTTCGAGAGAATCTTGTCGATCCGCGCCTTCTGGACGTTCAGGATCTTGCCCCGCAGCGGGAGGATCGCCTGGAAGGTGCGGTCCCGGCCTTGCTTGGCCGAGCCGCCGGCGGAATCGCCCTCGACGAGATACAGCTCCGTAAGCTTGGGATCGGAGACCGAGCAGTCGGCGAGCTTCCCAGGAAGCAGTCCGCCCTCGAGCCCGCTCTTCTTGCGGACGAGCTCGCGCGCTTTGCGCGCCGCTTCGCGTGCCCGCGCTGCGCTCACGGCCTTGGCGATGATGGTGCGCGCCACGCTCGGGCTCTTGTCGAAAAAGTCGCCCAGGGCGTCGTTCACGACGCTCTTCACGATCCCCTCGACCTCGGAGTTGCCGAGCTTGGTCTTGGTCTGCCCCTCGAACTGCGGGTCTTTCACCTTGACGTGCAGAACCGCGGTCAGTCCTTCACGAACGTCGTCCCCCGTAAGGGTGAACTCTTCCTTCTTGAGGAGGCCGTCCTTCTTCGCCCACTCGTTGATGGTGCGGGTGAGCGCAGAGCGGAAGCCTGTGAGGTGCGTGCCGCCTTCGTGGGTGTTGATGTTGTTGACGAATGAGAAGGTGTTGTCGTTGTAGCCGTCGTCGTACTGAATCGCGCCTTCGACGACGACCCCTTCTCGCGTGGTCTCGAACACGATCGGCTTGGGGTGCAGCGACTTGCGGTTGCCGAGCAGGTGCTTCACGAACTCGGCGAGGCCGCCCTTGTAGAAGAACGTCTCCTCCTTCTGCTGCCCCTTGCGCTCGTCCTTGAGCGTGATCGTGAGGGCCTTGTTCAGGAAGGCGAGCTCGCGCAGCCGAGTGGCGATCGTGGCGTAGTCGAACCGCGTCTCCGTGAAGATCTTCGTGTCGGGCTTGAACCAAACGGTCGTGCCGGTGCCCTTCGCCTTCCCGATGACCTCGAGCTTCTTCTTGGTCTCGCCCCGCTCGAACGCCATGTAATGCCGCTTGCCGTCGCGGTCGACCCATACCTCGAGCTTCTCAGACAGCGCGTTCACGACCGACACGCCCACGCCGTGCAAGCCCCCCGAGACCTTGTAGGTGCTCTTGTCGAACTTCCCCCCGGCGTGGAGCACCGTGAGCGCCACCTCGACGCCGGGCTTCTTCTCGGTCTTGTGGATGTCGATGGGGATGCCGCGGCCGTTGTCGACCACCGTGATGGCATTGTCGGCGTGGATGGTGACGTCGATCTGTGTACAGTAGCCGGCCAGCGCCTCGTCCACCGAGTTGTCCACCACTTCGTACACGAGGTGGTGGAGCCCGCGTCCGGACACCGATCCGATGTACATTGCGGGGCGGCGCCGCACCGCCTCCAGGCCCTTCAGGACCTGGATCGAGTCGGCCTGGTAGTCGCCGTTCCCCTTGTCCTTCTTGTCCTTCGACGCGCGAGGTTTTGCCTTCGCCATAACCCTCTACTGAGAGAGAAGCCAGCGGATCGTCTTGATCCGTCCGGCGCCGCGGCCGACGTTGATCGCCGCCATGATCTGCGGCCCCATGAGCTGCAGCTCGGTCATCCAGGGGCTCGTCGCGACCCGCACGAACAGCGTCCCGTCGGGGGTCACGCTCTCGGGCGCCGTGACTCGGGCGATCTGCGGGCCGACCAGCCCGGGCCAGTCGGGAATCACCTGTGCCTGCGCGAGCCGCGTAGCGAGCCCCGCCTTGGTGAGATAGGCCCGCAATGCCTCTCCCACCCCCGTCGGCTTCCCCCCTCCGCGCCTCCGTTCGGCCATGGGTCCCCCCCTACAAGAAGCGCCACGGGGTACCCCGTGGCGCCGCGCGGCGGCGCCGCGAGTGCCCCAGATAACCCACTAAAAATACCCAGAAGTTATTGTCGTGGCAAGACTTACTCTCATCGCCCGCGGAAGCGCGGCGGCCGCTTCTCCAGGAACGCCGTCAACCCTTCCTTCATGTCCTCGGTCGCCGCGAGGAGGCCGAAGTGATTGGCTTCGAGCAGCAATCCCTCATCCAGCGTCATCTCCAGCCCCTGGTCCACGGCCTCCAGGGCGAGGCGCACCGCCAGCGGGCCCATCGCGAGGATACCCCGCAGCGTGCGTTCCGCGGTCGCCAGGAGGTCCGCCGCCGGAACCACCTCGTTCACCAGGCCGATGCGGTGGGCTTCGTGGGCGTCGATCATGTCGCCGGTGAGGATCAAGCGGAGGGCGTTACCCTTGCCGACCAGCCGCGGCAGTCGCTGCGTGCCGCCATACCCCGGGGTGATGCCGAGCTTGACCTCTGGTTGGCCGAACTTCGCGGCATCGCTCGCGATCCGCAGGTGACAGGCCATGGCGAGCTCGCAGCCGCCGCCCAGCGCGTAGCCGTTCACCGCGGCGATGACGGGCTTGCCGCCGGTCTCGAAGCGCCGCAGCATCGCCTGGCCGCGCCGCGCCCGGGCCTTCCCGTCGAACGGGCCCTGCTTCGCGAGGTCCCCAATGTCCGCCCCCGCCACGAACGCCTTCGGCCCGGCACCCGTGAGGATCGCGCCCTTGATCGCGTCCTCGGTGGCCACGCGCTCCGCCGCGTCGGCCAGCTCGTCCACCACCTGGTTGTTCAGGGCGTTCAGCTTGTCGGGGCGGTTGATGGTGATCAGCGCGACGCCGTCTTTGATCTCGAAGAGGAGAGTTTGGTAGCTCATGGCGAAATGGTACAACGAAAACGCGGAAGTCGGAACTCGGAAGGCGGAACAGGCGGGCCGGCCCTCGCCTTGATGTTCCGCGTTCCGAGTTCCCACTTCCGCGTTATGTTGATCCCATGCCCGTCCAAGCCATCGCCTGGTCTCCCTCCGGCGCCGTTCGCATCGTGGACCAGCGCGCGTTGCCCGAGGCGAAGATCGAGCGCGACCTGGAGAGTGGGGAAGCGGTGGCGGAAGCGATCCGCACGCTGCAGCTGCGCGGCGCGCCTCTCATCGGGATCGCGGCCGCGATGGGCCTCGTCGCGGGAACGCGGGAGCTGCGGGCGGCGCCGCGCGAACGCTTCCTGGCTCGGGTCGACGAGCTGGTGCGGCTGCTTGGGGCCACGCGGCCCACCGCCGTGAACCTGCGCTGGGCGCTCGACCGCATGGCGCGGGTCGCGAGGGGGACGCCTGGGACGTGGGGAGGGGCGGCGGTCTGGGAGCGCCTCCAGGCCGAGGCGACGGCCATCTGGGAGGAAGACCGCGCCATGTGCCGGCGGATCGGCGAGGCGGGGTTGCCGCTCCTCCCGGACGGCGCGAAGGTGCTCACCCATTGCAATGCCGGAGCGCTCGCCACCGGCGGGATCGGGACCGCGCTCGCGCCTATCTATCTCGCTCACGAAGCGGGGCGACGGCTGCACGTTTTCGTCGACGAAACGCGGCCCGTGCTCCAGGGCGCCCGGCTCACCGCCTGGGAGCTCGTGCATGCCGGGATCCCCTGCACCGTGATCGCGGACGCCGTCGCCGGGTTGCTGATGCGCCAGGCGCGAGTGGACCTCGTGATCGTGGGCGCCGACCGCATCGCGGCGAACGGCGACTTCGCCAACAAGATCGGCACCTACTCGCTCGCCGTGCTGGCCCGGCATCACGGTGTGCCGTTCTACTGCGCCGCGCCCTCCACGACGATCGATCCTGCGCTCGCCGACGGCGACGGCATACCGATCGAGCAGCGCGGCCCCGAGGAGGTGAAGACGGTAGCGGGGCGGCCCGTCGCGCCGGCCGCCGCCGCCGCGCTCAATCCCGCCTTCGACGTCACGCCGGCGCGCTACGTCAGCGGGTTCGTGACCGACCGCGGTCTCGAGCAGCCGCCGTTCGGGGACGCGGCGGGACGCGGGTGAGGGGCCCCCTCGTCGCCGTGGTGGGAAGCGCCACGTGCACGCCGCAGGAAGCCGAGTGGGCGGCCGCCGTCGGACGGCTGCTGGCCGGGCAGGGAGCGGTGCTGCTGTGCGGCGGGCTCGGCGGCGTGATGGCCGCGGCGGCGCGCGGCGCGAAGCAGGCCGGCGGGCTCACCGTCGGCATTCTCCCGGGCAGCGATCCGGCCGCAGCGAATCCGGACATCGATGTCGCGCTCGCGACGGGAATGGGCGAGATGCGCAACGCGCTGATCGTGCGTGCGGCGGGCGCCCTGATCGCCATCGGAGGCGGTTGGGGCACGCTCTCGGAAATCGCCCTGGCGCGCCGCATCGAGACGCCCGTGGTGGGGCTGCATGATTCCTTCATGCCGAGTGTGGACATTCCGCGTGTCGAGCGGCCGGAAGAGGCGGTGCGCTGGGCGTTGGAGCAGGCGCGGCGCCGGGAGGTATAATTGAGCGTATGAACGCGGGAACGAAGTTCGCCGTCGGCGCGGTGCTGATCGTCGGCTCGGTCGGCTACCTCATGGCATCGGGCGTGAAGCAGACGGGCCAGTACTTCCTGACGCCGACGGAGCTGACGCAGAAGATCGCGGTCGACCCTTCCTTTTATGAAGTCGGCATGAAGGTCGGGGCCCGCGTGGTGCCGGGCACCGTGTCCAGGGACGTCGCCACCCAGACGCTGCGCTTCCAGGTGACCGACGGTAGCGCCCGCTATCCGGTCGTGTTTCACGGCCTGCCGCCCGATACGTTCACCGACAGTGTGGAGGTCGTGGTCGAGGGTCGGCTCAAGCGGGACGGCGTGATTTACGCGACGAACGTGCTCGCCAAGTGCGGGTCGCGCTACGAAGCGGTGCCGAAAGCGTAGATGACTCTGCTCGGCACGTTGGCCCTGTGGCTCGCCCTGCTCGTGGGGGTCTGGGGGGCGCTCGCGGGATTCGTGGGGGGACTCAACGGTCGTGCCGACCTCGCGCACAGCGCCCGCCACGCCGTGTTCGCGATGTGCGGCGCACTCCTCGTGGCCGTGGTTTCGCTCGAGTGGGCGCTGTTCCAGCACGACTTCAACGTCGAGTACGTTGCCGCCTACACGAGCCGTAATCTGCCGATCTTCTACACCTGGTCGGCCCTGTACGCAGGCCAAAAGGGCAGCCTCCTCTTCTGGGCCACGGTGTTGTCGGTGTTCGGGTCGCTCGCGCTGGTGCTCACGCCGCGCCACCATCGCGAGCTCCTCCCCTACGTGGCGGGCGTCGTGTCGCTCGCCGCCGCCTTCTTCGTTTCGGTCATGCTGTTCGGGCACGCGAACCCGTTCCAGCGACTGCCGTACACGCCGCTGGACGGAAACGGCCTCAACCCGCAGCTCCAGAACCCCGGCATGGTGTTCCACCCGCCGATGCTGTACCTCGGCTACATCTCCATCACCATCCCGTTCGCGTTCGCGATCGCCGCGCTGCTCTCCCGACGGCTCGACACCGACTGGCTGGTCGCGATTCGCAAATGGACGCTGTTGTCGTGGCTGTTTCTCTCGATCGGGATCTGTCTCGGCATGTGGTGGGCCTACGTCGAGCTCGGGTGGGGCGGCTACTGGGCGTGGGACCCGGTGGAGAACGCATCGCTCCTGCCGTGGCTCACCATGACCGCGTTCCTCCACTCGGTGATGATCCAGGAAAAGCGCGGCATGTTGAAAAAGTGGAACCTGGCCCTGATCATCGGGTCGTGGCTCCTGTCGATCTTCGGCACGTTCATCACGCGGTCCGGTGTGATCTCGAGCGTGCACTCGTTCACGCAGTCGAGCGTCGGGTATTTCTTCCTCGCGTTCCTGATCGTGGCGGGGACGGCGAGCTTCGCGCTGTACACGAGCCGGCTGCCGTTGCTCGCGGCCGAGGCGCGCCTCGAGTCGATGGTGAGCCGCGAGGCGAGCTTCCTGTTCAACAACCTGCTCTTCATCGGGATCGCCTTCTCCGTGCTGTGGGGCACCCTGTTCCCGATCCTGTCCGAGCTGGTCCAGGGGACCAAGGTGACCGTGGGACCGCCGTTCTTCAACCAGGTGAACATCCCGCTCGGACTCGCGCTGCTCGCGCTCACCGGCATCGGGCCGCTCATCGCCTGGCGCCGAGCCTCGATCCCGAACCTGCAGCGTCAGTTCGCCGTGCCCGGCACCGTCGGCGTGTTCACCGCCTTGATCCTGCTGGTCGCGGGAATGCGGGACTTCTACGCGCTGATGGCGATGGCGCTGGGCGGGTTTGTCGCGGGCACCGTCGTGCAGGAGTTCGCCCGCGGGGCGCGCGCCCGGCATCGCCAGTACGGGGAGGGGTATGCGCTGGCGCTCGGCCGCCTGCTGGCCCGCAACCGCCGGCGGTACGGCGGCTACATCGTGCACACGGGCATCGTCATCCTGTTCGTCGCGTTCGCGGGCATGGCGTTCAAGACCGAGACCGAGGCCAGCTTGCGGCCGGGTGAGTCCGCGTCGATCAAGAGCCCGTACGGCTGGACCTACCGGCTCACGCATCTCGGGATCTCGCAGTACGACGCGCTCAACCGCCAGGTGACCGCGGCGACGCTCGAGGTGACCCGGGACGGCAAACGGCTCGGCGTGCTCACCCCCGAGAAACGCCAGCACGTGGACGGGCTCGGTCGGCCGACGTTCCAGCCGTCCAGCGAGGTCGGCATCCGGAGCGATCTGCGCGAGGATCTCTACGTCGTCCTCGGCGGCGTGGTCAACGGCACCGAGCAGGCGGTGTTCCGGTTCACGATCAACCCGCTCGTGTGGTGGGTGTGGTACGGCGGGATGATCATCGCCCTCGGGGGCCTGATCGTGATGTGGCCGGGAGGCTCGCCGGCCGCCAAACGGTCGCAGGCGGGGTATGCGGTGCGGCTGGTGGGGGAGGACCGATGACCGTTACACGACGCCACGACGGCGAGCTACACCTGAACCGCCGTGCGTTCCTGACGCTCGGAGCCGGGTCTTTCCTCGGCGTCGTGGCGTCGTGGCGTCATGCAACGCTTCAGAGCCCCGACTCCCTCCCAGGCACCGGACCATCCGGCCGCCTCTGGGATCCGGCCCGCGCCGGCAGGCCCCTCGAGCCCGTCACCACCGCCGATAATGACGCCGTCATCCGGGCGATCGAGAAGCAGCTCCACTGCACATGCGGCTGCAATCTCGACGTGTACACCTGCCGGACGACGGACTTCACCTGCACGGTCAGCCCGGCGATGCACGAGCAGGTGGTCGACCTGGCAGCGCAGGGGATGACAGGGCCCCAGATCATCGATCAGTTCGTGCGCCAGCATGGCGTCGCGATCCTCATGGCGCCGCCCAAACGCGGATTCAACCTGGCCGGCTACTTCGTTCCCTCCTTGGCCATCATCGCGGCGGGCGTGGTCCTGACCCTGGTGCTGCGCCGCTGGGCGCGGACGGCGGCGCCGGACCCGGTTCCCGCCCGACCCCTCGCCGCCGCTGGCACGCCCGAGGAGCTCGAGCGACTGCGCGGCGAGCTCGATCGGCTCTCGGTTTGACCACGGTGCTCGAGCTGGTCGCGGGGATCCTGCTCGCGGCGGGCGCCGTGTATTTCGTGCTGCGGCCGATCTTTCGACCCCAGCTAACGGGAAACGGGAATCGGGAACCGGGAAACGGGAGTGACGGGGAGGATCCCGAAGATGATTTCTCGCCGCGCGCCGTCGCCCTCCGCGCGCTGAAAGAGATCGAGTTCGATCGCGCGACCGGCAAGCTCTCCGATGCAGACTACGACGCGCTGAAGAACCGATACACCGCCGAAGCTCTTACCGCGCTACGGGCCGAACGGCCGGGAAGCGAGAAAAGGGAAACGGGAAACGTGGCTGCACCGCCGTTTCCCGTTTCCCGTGTCCCGTTTCCCGTCTGTCCGACCCACGGTCCTCGCCCCGAAGCGGACGCCGTCTTCTGCTCCGAGTGCGGGCGCCGCCTCGCGACCGCGCCCGGCTATTGCGCCCGGTGCGGCACGGCGCTCGAGCGCGACGCCCATTACTGCCATTCGTGTGGGGCGCGCGTCGCCGCCTAGTGGGCTCTTGCTTTTCGCGACGCGCTCCCGTATCAGTGTGCGACCTTCAACCGGGAGCGCCGGTGTGACGAGACTCTCAGCGCGCGTCGGGATCGTCCTCGTGGGGTTGGCCGTCGTGGCGACGGCGGCACAAGGACAGCGGCGCATCCGGGGAGGGCGCGCCGTGATGGTCGATCGGCCCGGACTGGGGCCGCGCGTCGGCTACGACTTCAACGTCGACCACCTGTTCCTCGGCGGCCAGCTCAACCTGCCGGTGGGGCGGCGCTGGGCGCTCGTGCCGTCGGCGGAGTTTTATCCGGGCCAGACCGGCTCCCTGTTCCGGTTGAACGCCGACCTGAAATACCATCCGCCCACCGTGTACGGCCTGTTCTATTTCGGCGCGGGGTTCGCGTACCTGCACGCCAGCGGTGCGAGCGACGCCGGCGCCAACCTGTTCGCGGGCTGGGAGGGCCGCCGAGCGCGCCCGTTCAAGCCGTTTCTCGAAGCCAAGTTCGTGTTTGCCGACAACACGTCGTTCAATGTCCTGGCGGGGCTCAACTTCCCCCTCTAGCTAGAACTCGAAGCGCTCGATCCGCCGCAATCCGACCCAGAGCGGGACCGCCGTGGCCGCTGCGCACAGCGCGGCGGCCGCCGCAAACCACGCGATCATCCACGCGTCCACCACCACCGGCTGCCCCAGGAAGACGGCCCGGACGTACTGGTACACCGCCTGCCACAGCAGGAAGATCACGGCACCGAGCAGCGCGATCGTCGCCATCATGAAGACCAGCCCGCCGAACGACGTGGGGATCTGGGCTGCGTTCTCGGTCTCGAACTGCGGGTACAACGCGCCGAAGCCGAGCGCCAGCGCGGCGATCGCGAACGTGAGCCCGCAGATCGTCACCAGGCCCACCACCATCATGAAGGGTCGGACCTGAAGCAACACGTTCGTGAGTCCGGTGAGCAGCAGCGCCAGCGCGAGCAGGGGGAGCGTTCCCACCCAGTACTTGGACCAGAGGAGCGCCCGCAGGTCGAGCGGGCTCGAGCGCAGGAGCCACATGTGCCGGCCCTCGAGCGACACGGCGGGAAAGATGAAGCGCGCGGCGATGGCCGCCAACACGAAGCCCGCGAGCCCGAGGTTGAGAAACGATACCAGGGTGACGTAGAAGAAGCCCACCTGCTCGCCCCGGTGCAGCGGCAGCATCTTGATGTTGAACAGGTAGACCACCACGAGCACCGCCAGCAGGATGAGCTGGCTCCACTGCGTCGTGTCGCGGAAGAAGAGCTTGATGTCCTTGAGGACGAACTCTCGCTTGGCGACCGGGAGAAAGGCGAGCAGCGTGCCCACCGTCCACCGCCACAGCCCGCCGCGCACGAACCGCTCGGCCCCCTCCTGGGCTTTGGTGAACCCGGTCGCGTACAGCTGGCGGTGCAGCAGCGCGCCCAGCGTGACCGCCGCGGCGGCCGTGGTCCACAGTAAGACCAGCGGCAGGGGGTCGATGGCCCCCTGCAGGAAACCCATGGTCGCCTTCGTCGCCCACTCGCTCGGCAGGAGCGGCGAGGTCGGTGTGCGCAGCACCGCGATGAAGTCGAGCAGGTTGCGGAACCCTTCCGGGGAGACGAGCCGCTCCGGTCGGATCAGCCGAAACAGCAGGATCACCACGCCCGCCGCCCCGAGCGCGACGATCGAGAGCAGATCGCGCGTGCGGCGCGCCGGGAAAATGTTCACGAGCACGAGCGTGAGCGCCGAGCCCGCGACGGCCGGGAGCACGAGCATCGGAAAGATCGTGAGCACGGCGTAGGGGACGAACAGGGGACCGCCCCGGTAGGTCACCCCGTACGCGGTCAGGATCGGCACCGCCATCAGTGCGACCATCCACGACGAGTGCAGCAGCGTTTCGCTCAGCTTCGCGAGATAGATGCGCAGCCAGTCCACGGGCGCCGAGACGAGCAGATCGAGGTCCTTCGCGAGAAAAAAGCTCGACAGCGCCGTGATGACGTTCGACAACACGAGGATCGCAATGAAGGAAAGGAGCACCACGCCGAGCACCTTCCCGGCCAGCAGAGAACCCAGGTCGGGGTCGGCCCGGAAGTGCCGCAGCACCAGGTACAGCAGCAGGTAGACGGCAAGCCAGAACAGAACGCCGACGATCACCAGGGTGACCAGCTTCCCGGATCCGCCCCGCGAGCGCTCCTCGCGGATTCGTTGCAGCGCCGTGCGCCACTTGGGCTCGAGCACCCGCCACAACGACGGCTGTTTCACGCCGCGTGCCCCCCGTCTCCTTCGCCCAGCACCTCGACCAGGTCGCGGACCTGCGCCCCTCCGGTGAGCTTCAAGAACAGCTCCTCGAGGCTCGCGTCGCCGGCGCGATGCTGCCGGCGCAGGTCGTCCACGGTCCCCTCGGCGACGATCTTGCCGTGCTGGATGATCGCGATGCGGTCGCACATCGCGTCGGCGACCTCCAGCGTGTGGGTGCTCATCAGCACCGTGCCGCCCCGGCCTACGAACTGGCGGAAGATGTCCTTGAGCAGCCGGGCCGCTTTGGGGTCGAGGCCCACCATCGGCTCGTCCACCACGATGCACTGCGGCCGGTGGATGAGCGCGCTCGAGATGATCAGCTTCTGGCGCATGCCGTGACTGTAGGCTTCGACCAGCTCGTCCTTCCAGCTCACCAGCTCGAATACCTCGAGCAGCTCGGCGATGCGCCGCTCGACCGCGTCGCCGTCCTGGCCGTACAGCCCGGCCACGAAACGCAGAAACTCGACTCCGGTGAGCTTGTCGTACACGAACGGCCGGTCGGGAATGAAGCCGAGCCGCATCTTGGCCGGGATCGGATTCCGATGCACGTCGTCGCCGCCCAGCAGCACGCGCCCGTTCGTGGGCCGGAGGATGCCGGCGATGATGCGGAGCGTCGTGGTCTTGCCGGCCCCATTCGGGCCGAGGAATCCGTAGAGGAGGCCGCGCGGGACCTCCAGCGAGATGTCGTCGACGGCGACGAAGCTGCCGTAATGCTTGGTCACGTTCTCCAGTCGGATCATAGCACCTCGAGCTTGACGCGCCCGATCAGGCGCACGAGCTCCGCCTGCCGCGCCAGACCGCCGACACCGAACCGCACATGCGCGGCGCCGGCCGGGACCTCGTCCAGCATGGGGTCCACGGCTACCCAGTCACCGAGGTACACCTCGGCCCACGCGTGATAGTAGAAGCGCCCGTCCACCGGCACGAGTCCCACCACGGTCCGAGCGGGCAGACCGGCTGCCCGCGCCAGCGCGACGAACAGGACCGCGTGCTCGTTGCAGTCTCCGACCCGCTTTTCGAGCACCTGGAGGGCGCTGGGCACGGCGGCGGTGACCCGTCGCTCCACATGGGCGTGCATCCACGTGGCGAGGCGCCGGACGGCGGTCGCTCCGTCCTGCTCTGGTCCGATGATCAGCCGAGCCTGCGCCTGGAGGCGGGGGTCGTTGCTCTGGATCAATGGCGCGGGGACGAGCCAGCGGGCGAGGCTCGAGTCGCGGACCGGCAAACGGTAGCGGGCGACGAGCGCCGCTCCGGCCTCGCGGCGGATCACCAGGGTGTCACCGCTCAGCTGCTGGCGTCCGCCACCGACATCGAGCGCCTCGGGCGCCGCTCCCCGCACCCGCACGCGGACCACCGACAGCGTGTCGCGCGGGAGCGGCGCCCGCGCGGCGAGCATGGTCGTCGCCACCACATCGCCCGGGCCCGGCGCGGCGCTCGCGCGAATCAGACGGGTCGTATCCCGGTGTCGAAAATTCGTGTACGCGAGCTCGAACGCGGTCCGCTCCATGACGAAGCCGACCGGGTTCTCGGCGCGCACGATATGGCCCTGCGCGTCGATCCATGCGCGCGTCGTCATCCCCCCCCTCCCTTCCCCCTCGCGCTGCTCGATGCGGAACGCCCGCACGGTGTCGAAATGCGCGGGCACCCATGCCAGGGCGGTCGAGTCGTACTCGGCGCTGTCGGCGACGACGAGCGTGGACTCCGCCGCCACGAGCACCGTCACCGGGTGCTCGGCGAGGAGGATCGGATCGAACACGACGCTCGCATAGGTCTTCCCGCCCTTCAGCTCGCCGCCAAACGCCAGCCGCAGCGGCAACAGGGTCGGGAGCACGATCGGGCGCGCCAGGGGGATGTGGCTGGTCTCGGAGTCCGGGCCGGCGAGCAGGGTCACCGTCAGCAGCGTGTCGCCCGCGACGAGGCTGCGCGCGGCGAAGCGACCGAGGTCGCCGTCGAACCGGGCGTCGACCCGCTCGAGCCGCAGCGTTCGGGACAGGCTCGCGCGGCTCATGGCCGCGGTCCGGTGCAGCACACCGAGCGCCGGGATGCGGAGCACGAGGATGTCCGTCACGCCGATGCTCGTCGCCTGGGTGTCGATCGTGGACGATGCGAACCCGACCTGCTGGCCTGCGACGTCCAGGCGATAGTAGACGGCGCCTGGCGGCACGCTCAGCGCCGCTTCCGCCAGCCGTGTGCCCGTGGGGCGGAAGAACTCCCGCTTCACGAGCCACCCGAGCGACGCGGCCCACGCGCCCAGGATCGCGACCGCCCATGACCGGCGCGTCATGACTCGGCCGCCCCGCTCGTGCGCAGGGCCGCCTCGAACACGTCGCGCTCTTCGGGGGTCTCCACCACGATGGATACGCTCGCGGGAAACGCGGCGTTCGCGAGATGTGTCTTGAGGATCGGCATCATGATGGCGGCGGTGTCCTCGACCGAGAGGTTCCCGGCCCCGATGCCGATCGGCGGCACCGCCAGGCTCGTGAACTCCCACTCCTGCGCCTGATGCAGGGTCGCGCGCCACGCGCGCGCCACACCGTCGCGAGTCACCGGCTCGGTGTCGCTTTGGATGATCGCGTGGATGACGAACTCCGCCGGCAGCTCACCTCCACCCGCGGTCACCACCGCCGCTCCCACCGCGAGCTCCTTCTGCACCTGCAACCCGCGCGTGAACTTGGGGCCTCCCACCGTTTCCAGCCGGCGAACGGCGGGTGTGGTCGGATCGAGACGGGTCGTGGCGGGACGCACGACCGCCGCCGCCGCGAGGAACGCGAGATCGTCCACGACCACGCGGATCACCTGCCGGCGGCCTCCCGCGAGCGGCGATACATCCGCGTGGCATCGTCCGGGCGATTGAGCCGGTCGAGCACAATCCCCAGGCCGTAGAGCGCCCGCGCGTTGCGCGGCTCGAGCTCGACGGCGCGCTCGTACGCGGCCTGGGCCCCGTCGAGCTCGTCCACGTGATTGAGCGCCTCGCCCAGATAAAACCAGGCGGCCGCCCGGCCGGGGTCGACCTCCGACGCGCGCCGCAGGTGGGGAACGGCTTCGCTCCACAACCCGCGGCGCGAGAGCACGACGCCGAGGCCTGTGAGCGCCTGCCCCTGGATCGGGTCGACGCGCAGCGCCCGCTCGTAATCCGCCTGCGCCGCGCGGTAGTGGGCCGCGCCCGCCAGCAGGCCGGCCCGTTCGACCAAGAGCGAGACGTTGTCCGGGTCGGCCGCGATGGCGTCGTCGAGCGTCGGCTCAGGCCTTGGTCCGGCGGGTGCCAGCACGTCTCCCGGCACCGCGGGTGGTGGAGGCGACGGCAGCTGCGCGGTGACCGGGGGAGGCAGCCCAGCGCGGGCTACATCCGCCGGCGATGCGATGGTGCTGGTCTCGGTGAGCGATTCCGCTTCCTCGATCAGCTCGGCTGCCACGCGCGCCCGCTCGGCCGCCGACTGCCACCGCGGCTCGCGCTTGCGGATCATCCGACCACCTCGCGCGTGACCCAGGACAGGTACCGCTCGAGTCCCCGGTCGACCGGCAGCGCCAGCAGTTCCGGCACCTGGTATGGATGCCGTTCCCTCACGGCGGCGCACAGCGCCTCCCACCTCGACGCGTCCGTCTTCAGCAGGACCACGACCTCGCCCTCCTCCGTCACCTGTCCCTCCCAGCGGTAGATCGAGCGGGCGCCCGGGAGGAGCGTCCCACAAGCTACCAGGCGTGCTGCGACCAGGGCTGTGACGAGCGCCCGCGCGTCGGCATCGTTCGCGAGCGTGGTCAGCACGACGAGCGCGGTCGGAGCCATGGGGAGGGCTAACGTAGGGAGCGGAAGGGGGTTAAGCAAGGTTGCAAGGAGGTTGGGGAAGGCTCGGGACGTTGTGGGAGGTTAGAGGAGGTTGGCACCTCTGCGGAGCAGCCTCCCCAACCTCCCCCAACCTCCCCAACCTCCCCCGACCTGCTCGGAGAGTTGACCGGGAACCCGTCTGCCTTCTAGCCTACGAGTCTATGTCCAGTGAGTCGTTAGTTGTCAGAGGCGCCCGCGAGCACAACCTCAAAGACATCACGGTCGAAATCCCGCGCGACAGTCTGACCGTCATCACGGGGCTGTCGGGATCGGGGAAGTCGTCCCTCGCGTTCGACACGATCTACGCCGAGGGGCAGCGCCGTTACGTGGAATCGCTCTCCGCCTACGCCCGCCAGTTCCTCGGGTTGATGGAGAAGCCCGACGTGGACGCGATCGAAGGGCTCTCGCCGGCCATCTCGATCGAGCAGAAGAGCGCCGGCCATAACCCGCGCTCCACGGTCGGGACGATCACCGAGGTCTACGACTACCTGCGCCTCCTGTGGGCGCGGCTCGGCACACCGCACTGTCCCAAGGACGGGTCGCCGATCCAGCGCCAGAGCGCCTCGCAGATCACGGACCTGGTGCTGGCCTGGCCGGAGGGGACGAAGCTCGAGGTCCTCGCCCCGCTGGTGCGCGGCCGCAAAGGCGAGTTCCGCGACGTGTTCGAGGCCGCCAAGAAGCAGGGGTTCGTGCGGGTTCGGGTAGACGGCGAGACCTACGACCTGGCCCAGGTCCCGAAGCTCAACCGTCGCCAGAACCACGATATCGCGGTGGTGGTCGACCGGCTCGTGGTCCGCCGGGCGGACCGCTTGCGGCTCGCCGACTCGATCGAGACGGCGCTCAAGGCCGCGGACGGGACCGTGGAGGTGGTGCGCGGCGGCACGTCCACGCTCTTTTCCGAGCGCTATGCCTGCCCCACGTGCGGCCTGTCGCTGCCCGAGCTCGAGCCGCGGCAGTTCTCGTTCAATTCGCCGTTCGGTGCGTGCCCCGACTGCTCGGGACTCGGCACCCGACGCGAGGTGAGCCCCGACCTGGTGCTGGGCGACCCGAGCTTGTCGATCCTGGAAGGGGTGATCCTGCCGTGGGGCGAGCCGAGCGGCTACGTGCGCAAGGTCATCCTGCCGAGTCTGGCCCGCGCATTCAAGTTCGATTTGAACACGCCGTGGCAGGTGCTGCCCGCCGCCGTGAAGAAGGTCGTCTTGTCCGGGGCGCCTGGAAAGACGCTCACGTTCCAGTACGACAGCGAGCGCTGGCACGGCGCGTACGAGTCGGGTTGGGATGGGGTCCTGAAGCACGTCGAGCGGCGCTACCGGGAGACCGCCTCCGACAGCGTGCGCGAGCAGCTCGAGGAGTACATGATCGAGCAGCCGTGCCCCACGTGCGGCGGCAAGCGGCTGCGTCCGGAGAGCCTGTCGGTGCTGCTGCACGGTCAGAGCATCGGCGCCGTGGTGGACCTCGCGGTGACGGACGCGCTGGGGTTCTTCGAGAGCATCCCGCTGCGCGGGAACGGACGGGCTGGCCTCGACCCGGACATCGCCCGGCCGATCCTCAAGGAGGTGAACGATCGCCTGCGCTTCCTGCGCAACGTCGGCCTCGACTACCTCACCCTCGGCCGCTCCGCGGACTCGCTCTCCGGCGGCGAGGCCCAGCGCATCCGGCTGGCCACGCAAATCGGCAGCCGACTCGTCGGCGTGCTCTACATCCTGGACGAGCCGTCGATCGGCCTGCACCAGCGCGACAACGCACGGCTGCTCGCGACCCTGAAGGAGCTCCGCGACCTCGGCAACACGGTGCTCGTCGTGGAGCACGACGAGGAGACGATCCGGTCCGCGGATCACGTGGTGGACCTGGGCCCCCGCGCCGGCCGGCACGGCGGCGAAGTCGTCGTCGAAGGCCCCGTCCAGGCCGTGCTCGAGCACGCCGACTCCCTCACCGGCCGCTACCTGCGCGGCGAGCTGCGCATCCCGGTGCCGCCACGGCGGCGCATTCCTGATGCCCAGCGCTTGCTGGCGGTGGTCGGCGCCCGACACCACAACCTCCGCGACCTCACCGTGCAGTTTCCGCTGGGCCTGTTCGTTGCGGTCACCGGTGTCTCGGGGTCGGGGAAGTCGACGCTCGTCACCGACATCCTGTACCGCGCCCTCGCCCGGCACTTCTACCGCGCCAAGGTGATGCCCGGCGCGCACGAGCGGCTCGAGGGGCTCGACCACATCGACAAGGTCATCGACATCGACCAGAGCCCCATCGGGCGCACCCCGCGGTCCAACCCGGCGACCTACACCGGCCTGTTCACGCCGATCCGCGAGCTCTACACCTACCTGCCCGAATCCAAGATCCGCGGCTACGGGCCGGGCCGGTTTTCCTTCAACGTGAAGGGCGGGCGCTGCGAGGCGTGCCAGGGGGACGGTCTCGTGAAGGTCGAGATGCACTTTCTCCCCGACGTGTACGTCCCGTGCGAGGTGTGCAAGGGGCGACGCTACAACCGGGAGACGCTCGAGGTGCGTTATAAAGGAAAGTCGATCGCCGACGTGCTCGACATGTCGGTGGCGGAGGCGCTCGATTTCTTCGAGAATCAGCCGCGCATCCGCACGAAACTGGAGCTCTTGAACGACGTAGGGTTGGGCTATATCCACCTCGGCCAGTCGGCGACCACCCTGTCCGGCGGCGAGGCGCAGCGTGTCAAGCTCGCCACCGAGCTGGCCAAGCGCGACACGGGCCGTACCCTCTACATCCTGGACGAGCCGACCACGGGCCTGCACTTCGAAGACGTGCGCCTGCTGCTCGAGGTCTTGCACCGGCTGGTGGACAAGGGGAACACGGTCGTGGTGATCGAGCACAACCTGGACGTCGTGAAGACGGCCGACTGGGTGATCGATCTCGGTCCCGAGGGGGGTGCGGCCGGCGGCGCCGTGGTGGCCGCCGGGCCGCCGGAGGACGTGGCGCGGGTGAAAGCGTCGTTCACCGGCCAATACTTGCGCAAGGTGCTGGCGGTGGGGGACTAGGTCGGTAAGTTCACCAAGAGGAGGAAACCGTCGCATGGGAATGTGGGTCCCGGCAGTCGCTATGATCGGTCTCGCGCTCGTCATCGGTACCACGGTCGTCCTCACGGGGCCTGTGGGGAAGGCGCTCGCGGAGTGGATCCGCGGGTGGTCGAAGACGGACGAGCAATGGATGGCCATGAAGGCCGCGAAGCATGGCGTCGTGCTCGGAAGCGACACGACACAGCTGCTCGCCGAGGTCGACGAGCTCAAGCGTCGGCTGGCGGAAGCCGAGGAGCGGCTCGATTTCACCGAGCGCCTGCTCGCGAAGGACCGCGACGCGCAGCGGATCGCGCGGCCGCACTAGACCATGGATATCGAAGGCGTCCTCGCGATCATCCTCATTTTCGGAGGCGGCGCGTGCATCGCGATCGCGTTCTCGCCGATCGGCCGCGCGGTGGCCGACCGGATTCGCGGCAAGAGCCCGTCGACCGATGGCGGCGAGCTGCGAGCCGAGCTGGCCGAGCACAAGGACGCCCTCAACCAGGAGCTCGAGGCCGTGCGGCACGAGCTGGCGGAGCTCGCCGAGCGCATGGACTTCGCCGAGCGGCTGCTCGCGAAGAACCGCGAGGGCCAGCGGATCGGACCGAGCCAATGAGCGGGGACGGGAGGACCTGATGGGTGAGCTGGAAGTCTTGATACCCATCGTGGCGCTCGGGGGGTTTTTCGGGAGCGTGATCGCGTTCATCCTCAGCAGGACCTACCTGGCAAAGCTCAAGGCGCAGAGCCAAGCAGGTGGGGTAACAGGGCAGGGCGACGTGCTCGCGGCGGTGGAAGAGCTGCGGCGCGAAGTGGCGGAACTCGCGGAGCGAGTAGATTTTACGGAGCGGTTGCTGGCCAAGGGACGGGACGGAGAGGCGGGGAAACTGGGCCCTGGCGAGAGGCGTACGGCGTCTACGTGATGCAGACCCCCATGCCCCCGATGCCCCCGGGGTTGGACCCGAACCTCGTGTTCAACGAGGTGGTGCCCATCATCGCCGCCGTGGTCGTGATCCTGGTGGTGGCGGTCGCGCTGCGCGGCATCTTGCGGACACCGGTGGGGGAGGCGATCGCCGAGCGCATCAGGACGCGGGTGCAGCGCCGCGGAGGCGCCGGGGGCGCCGGGGGCGACGATCCCCAGCGGGTCGCGGAGCTGGAGGCGCAGGTGTCGCACCTCCAGGGGCAGGTCTCCGAGCTCGCCGAGCGCTTAGATTTCGCCGAGCGCATGCTCGCCGAGCGGCGGGAGCGTAAGTTGGGCGCGGGACAGTGACGCCCCGCCAGTACACCGAGGGCTCTCATGGGAATCTTTGACCGTCTCTCGACGCTGATCCGGTCGAACATCAACGACCTGATCAACCGTGCCGAGGACCCGGAAAAGATGTTGAACCAGCTGATCGTCGACATGCGCAGTCAGCTGGCGAAGGCAAAGCAGCAGGTGGCGGCGGCCATCGCGGACGAGAAGCGCCTCTCGGCGCAGGTGGACACGGAGAAGAAGAGCGCCGAGGACTGGGAGCGCCGGGCGGTGCTGGCGGTGCAGGAGGGGCGGGACGACCTCGCGAAGCAGGCGCTGCTGCGCCATAACGAGCACGCGCAGGGCGCCGTGCAGCTGCACGAGACGTGGGTCAAGCACCGCGAGGAGACCGAGAAGCTCAAGCTCTCCCTCCGCCAGCTGAACGACCGGATCGAGGAAGCGAAGCGCAAGAAGAACATCCTGATCGCGCGGCAGAAACGCGCCGAGGCGCACAAGCGCATTCAGGAAACGATGTCGTCGATCGGCGACAAGAGCGTGTTCGAGACGTTCGAGCGCATGACCGAGCAGATCGAGCACGAGGAGCGCAAGCTGATCGCCGCGGCCGAGGTGCACGAAGACCTCTCGGGCGATACGCTCGTGAAGCAGTTCCAGAGCCTGGAAGTGCGGGCGGACGCCGATCAGCAGCTGATCGAGCTCAAGCGCAAGATGGGCCTGCTCCCGGCCGGATCTCCCGAGCAGTCGAAGCAGCTGGGCAAGGGAGCGGCGGAGGCGGAGCTGGTCGAGGATGACGACGGCCCCGAGCACCAGCGCTGAACACTGAGCCGTCCGCTTCGTCGCGGTTGTCGGGCGCCACGTTCGTGGCGCTCTTCGTTGCCGCCCTGGCCATCTGGTTCGTCATCCGGGTGGTCGAGGTGCTGCTCCTCGTCTTCATCGCCGTGCTGTGCGCCGTGTACCTCTCGGCCATTACCGACGTGCTCGAACGGCGCTTTCGCCTGGTGCGCTGGATGGGGCTCACCGCCGCGGTGGTGGCGACGCTAGCGGCGGTGGTGGGCATCGGCGCCCTGCTCGTCCCGCCCGTCATCGACCAGACACAGGCCCTGGTGTCGGGATTGCCCCAGACGCTCACGAATATCCAGAACGTGCTCGCGAGCTGGGCGCGGGAGTACCCCGTCCTGCGGAGCACCGTGCTCGCGGACCCCTCCTCCGGGATCGTGGTGCGCTTGATCGACGACGCCGCGGCCTTCCTGCGCGGGTCGATCCTCCCCTACGTCACCGCCGGGGGCAAGCTGTTCGTCGAGGGGGCGAGCGTCGTGGTGATGGCCCTCTATCTCGCGCGCCAGCCGCGCCTGTATCGCGACGGGATCCGGTCGCTCGTTTCGCCGAAGCACCGCCCCGTTGCCGCGCGGATCCTCGATGACCTGGGAGCCACGCTGCGCGCCTGGGTGGTGGGCCAGCTGCTCGCCATGATGGTGCTCGCCATCCTGACCGCGCTCGGCCTGTGGGCCCTCGGCGTGCCCTACTGGCTGGCGTTCGGGATCTTCACCGGTCTCGTCGCCGTCGTCCCGTTCTTCGGAACGCTCGTGTCGACCCTCTTGCCCGCGCTGTTTGTCGTGGGCACGGGCGATTGGCTGCGCGTGCTCGCGGTGATCGCGCTCGGCGTCGCGGTGCACGTGCTCGAGGCGAACGTCGTGGTGCCCCGTATCATGCAGCGCCAGGTGTCGCTGCCGCCGGTCCTCACGATCGCCAGCGTGTTGACCATGGGGACCCTGATCGGCGTGGTGGGCCTCGTGGTCGCGGTGCCGGTGCTCGCCGTGACCATGGTGGTCGTGCGACATATCGTGCAAGGGGAGATCTACGGCGACTCCGAACACTTCGAGCCCGCGGTGCTTCGTACGACGTCGGAGTTCCGCGCGCCGAGGGAGCAGATCCCCGTCTGATGGTCGCGCGGAGCAACCACCGGTTCCTCATCATCGCCGACGGACAGTTCGAGCCGATGACATCGAAGACGGCCAACTGCTGCATCCGCTACATGCCCGAGCGGGTCGTCGGGGTGTTCGATCGCGGCCACGCCGGGAAAACCGTCCAGGACGTGCTGGGCTTCGGCGGCACGATCCCGGTGGTGGGGGATTTCGAGCGAGGCCTCGGCCTGGGTGCCACCGCGGTGTTGATCGGCATCGCGCCGATGGGCGGCCGGCTGCCGGCCGAGTGGCGCGGCTGGCTGCGCCGCGCCATCGAGCATGGGCTCGAGATCTGGAGCGGCCTGCACACGTTCATCGGGGACGACCCCGAGCTGGGGCGGCTCGCCCGGGAGCGCGGCGTCCGCATCTTCGACGCCCGCAAGCCCCCAGCGAACCTCCCGGTCGCGGACGGGCTCGCGGCCGAGGTCGACGCCTACGTGGTGCACACCGTGGGATCCGACTGCAACGTCGGGAAGATGACGGCGCAAGTCGAGCTGCGGAACGCCCTGATCAAACGCGGCCACCGCACGCGGTTCGTCGCCACCGGGCAGACGGGCATCTTCATCGAAGGGTGGGGGATCGCGGTGGACGCGGTGGTGGCCGACTTCATCGCCGGGGCGTCGGAGTGGCTGGTGCTCGAGGCGGCGAAAGACGCCGACATCATCCTCGTCGAAGGGCAGGGGAGTCTGATCCATCCGGGGTATTCCGGGGTCACGCTCGGGCTGTTGCACGGCTCGTGTCCCGACGCGCTGATCCTGTGCCATCAGGCGACGCGCGACTACATCGGCGATTACCACGGCCGCGAGCCATGGGTGAAGATCCCCACGCTCCCGGACCTCGTGGAGATCTACGAGCGCGCCGCCGCACCGGTCCACCCGACGAAAGTGATCGGGATCTGCCTGAACACGTTCGACATGAGCGAGGCCCAGGCGCGGGAAGCGGTCGCGCGTGCGGCGGAAGCGACCGGGCTGCCGGCGACCGATCCGGTGCGGTTCGATTCGGCGCCGCTGGTCGACGCGATTGTCAGAGAGGCGCTCGCCACGAAATAGTTCCCACCCTGAAGGGTGGGCCCGGTGAGTCGCTGTCCTGTAAGGACAGTGTGGTGCCGGGCCCAGGCTTCAGCCTGGGATCACACGGGTCACGGATTATTACGGTTTCGCTCGCGGCGATCCGATACCGGTTGCGGCCGCCGTTGCGGCTAGTCTCGCCCGCGTGTCCCCGGCCTGGGTGTTTCCCGATGACGGCGCACCGGTGCTGGTCGTGACGGACGTGGCGGCGCGCCTGGTCCGCCGCGGGCTGCTCGCGCCGGGTGACGCGGCGCGCGGTGGATGGCGTGGGGCGCGGGTGCTCGTGTTCCGCCGCGGCCCGGTCGTGTGTGAGCGGCCGCCCGGCGCGTGGACGCTCGACGTAGCGCTGCACCCGCGCGGGCCGCGCGCGCGTTGACGCTTCTCGAGGCCGCTCCTACGTTTCAGCCGCACCGATGACCCTGGCGCTCTACAACACCCTCACCCGTCGCGTCGAGCCGTTCGCGCCGCTCGCGTCCCCACGCGTCACGCTCTACACCTGCGGCCCGACGGTCTGGAACCACGCGCACATCGGCAACTTCCGGACGTTTCTGTTCGAAGATCTGCTGCGCCGCCACCTCGCCTACTCGGGATACGACGTCTTCCACATCATGAACCTCACCGATGTCGACGATCGCACCATCAAGGCCGCCGCGGCCGCGGGCAAGCGGCTCGACGAGCACACGGCGCCGTTCGTGCAGGCGTTCTTCGAGGATCGCGACTACCTGCGGATCACGCCCGCGCACGTCTACCCGCGCGCCACCGAGTCGGTGCCCGCCATGGTGCGCCTGGTGGAGCGACTGCTCGAGCGCGGCGTGGCCTACAAGGGCGACGACGGCTCGATGTACTTCGCCATCGCCAAGTTCCCGACCTATGGGCGGTTGTCGCGACTCGACACGCGGGAGCTCAAGCTCGGCGCGCGGGTCGCGAGCGACGAGTACACCAAGGACGACCCGCGCGATTTCGCGCTGTGGAAGAAGGCCGAGCCGACGGACGAGCAGGTCGGCGCGGCGTGGGACGCGCCGTTCGGACGGGGCCGGCCGGGATGGCACCTCGAGTGCTCCGCGATGTCGCTCGAGCAGATCGGGAAGTGTTGCCGCACCGAGACGCTCGACATTCATGCCGGCGGCGTCGACTTGATCTTCCCGCATCACGAAGACGAGATCGCGCAGTCCGAAGCGGCCACCGGCAAGCCGTTCGCCCGCTTCTGGCTGCACGGCGAGTTTCTGAACGTGCGCGGCACGAAGATGTCGAAGCGCTTCGGGAATTTTCTCACCGCGCGCGATCTGCGCGATCAGGGAGTGGACGCCGCGGCCGTGCGGCTCCTCTTCTGGCAGACGCACTATCGCAAGGGGCTCGACTTCAGCGACGAAGCGCTCGCGGCGGCGGGGGCGGGAGTGAAGCGCCTGGGAGAGTTCTACGAACGCGTGAAGCGGGAAACGGGAAACGGGAAACGTGAGGGGCGGCTCGCAGACCTGGCTGCCAAGTTCGAAACCGAGTTCCGCTCGGCGCTCGATGACGACCTCAACGCGCCGCGCGCCTGCGCCGCGCTGTTCGAGCTCGTGCACGAGGGGAACGCCGCGCTGGACGCCGGAGCGTCCGGCGCCGCGGCGGCCCTCGGCGTGCTCGACCGGGCCATGGCGGTGCTCGACGTGTTGCCCACCACCAAGACCGTCGACACCGAGCTCGCGCGCTGGATCGCGGGCCGCATCGCGGCGCGCGACAAAGCCCGCAGATCCAAGGACTTCAAGGAAGCCGACCGGATCCGCGCCGAGCTCACGGCCAAGGGCGTGGAGATCGAGGACACCCCCTCCGGGACGACCTGGCGACTCGTCTAAGTCGTTAACGGCACGACCCTTGCACTAGCGGCCCTCCCCGTTTAAGCTTCGAGTCTGGAAAGTTCAAGCATCGACCAGCTGACGTAGCTCAACTGGTAGAGCAGCTGATTTGTAATCAGCAGGTTAAGGGTTCGAGTCCCTTCGTCAGCTCACGTTGCCGAAGAGGAACAACATTGCCCCGACCCTTTTCGAGTTCGGAGGGATACACACACCCCGCGCTTTGGGAAACGCGGGGTGCGTTGTCACTGGGGGCGGGGGGGCGGGGGGGCGAAAAACCGACTTGGGGGAACGGCAGCGCGGCCGGCGAGGTGGGGTGCCCGAGTGGCCAAAGGGAGCAGACTGTAAATCTGCCGGCGTCAGCCTACGAAGGTTCGAATCCTTCCCCCACCACTCGGCGCGCGGGCGTAGCTCAGTTGGTAGAGCATCAGCCTTCCAAGCTGAGGGTCGCGGGTTCGAGCCCCGTCGCCCGCTCT